>CALWJV010000011.1 GCA_944381115.1 uncultured Clostridia bacterium | reverse complement strand
TAGCATAAGTGTAAACATACCGGCGTAAATAATTTCGAGATACGCTTCGGTATCAGCAATAATGTTGTCTGGAGTTTTCATCACTGTAAGAATTTCTCGATTGAATTTAAGCGCAATAATCGTAAGTACCGCTACCACGGTACAGCAAACAACAGCAATGTTTACAACGCATTTTCTAAGAGTTTTATTATCTGATGCCCCGAAATATCTTGCAAGAAGTATACAGGCTCCTTCTGTAACTCCGTTGACAAAGCCAAGTATAAGGAATGTAATTGCGCCGGTCGCCCCAACGGCCGCAAGGGCCTCATTACTGATCAATTTACCCACCATCATTGTATCAGCCCAACTGTACATCTGTTGTATTACATTACCTAATATAAGCGGAACAGAAAAACTCAGTATCAGTTTTAATGGTCTGCCGTCAGTCATTTGCTTTAGCATTTGCAAACCTCCAAAAGTTAAAAAATCTGAACAGTATTTATATATTAATATTAACAGTAAACAAATTAAAGGTATAAATTATTAACATATTTTAAATTAGTAATTTAAAATATGTTGTTTAAATAAAACTTTGTGCTTTTTGTAAATATTTTTATATGCTTATATATACTGTTCCTCAAAATACAAAAATGTATATTTCTATTTTTAAATGTAATCTTTTATTCTTTTTTAAATTCTATCTGTTTTACTAAATAACCAAATTTTCAGTTAATCATGTCGCATTTATGGTATAAAGAAATGAAACATTTTTAAAAGATTGACACAATTTATCATTTATGTTATAATGGTAATAAAGATACAAAACTAACAAAATTGAAAATAATTTATTATATAATTTTTTATGTTATAACATAAACAAAAATGAGATAATTACTAAAAACACATTATTAAATTTATAAGAAAGGTAAATCTTTTGAATCTTTTATATTTACAGTATGCAGTTGAAATAGAAAAAACCGGATCCATAAATAAAGCGGCGGAAAACCTGTATATGGGACAGCCCAATCTTTCCCGTGCAATAAAAGAACTTGAATCGTCTCTTGGTATAACAATATTTACCCGTTCTTCAAAAGGAATGGTGCCAACACCGCAGGGAGAAGAATTTTTGTATTATGCCAAAAAAGTTTTGAATGATGTTAAAGTCATAGAAAATCTTTATAAAGAAGAAACGGAAAAAATTCAGCATTTTGCCATATCCGTACCAAGGGCAAGTTATATATCACATGCATTTACGGAGTTTTCGAAAAAAATTGACCGATCTCATAAAACAGAACTATTTTATAAAGAAACGAACGCATTGAGGGCAATAAAAAATATATTAGAACAGGACTATAACCTGGGTATTGTACGTTATGCATGCAAAAACAATTCTAACTTTAAGAAAATGTTTGAAGAAAAAGAACTTTTATTCGAACCCGTTACTGAATTTACCTACAGCATTGTAATTTCGGAAGAAAACCCATTAGCAAAACTAAGTGAAATTCATTACAGCGATCTTGCAGCGTTTACCGAGATTGCACATGCAGATCCATATGTACCTTCACTTTCCATGTCTGTTCTCAGAAAAGAGGAACTCCCCGATAATACAAACTGCCGTATATTTGTTTTTGAGCGTGCAAGCCAATTTGAATTACTTTCGGAAAACATAAATACATTTATGTGGAAGTCTCCGGCACCGGAACGCACACTGAAACGGTACGGACTTGTACAAAAACCTTGTGCTGACAACACAAAAAAATATATGGATTTGCTGATATACCGAAAAGATCATATTCTTACCGAACTTGATAAAATGTTTATTTCTGAACTTTTTGATGCAAAAAATAAATTTATAAAATAAATAATTATAAAATATCTGAAAAAGCAGGGTGTTTATCATGAAAAAACCCTGCTTTGTTTGTTTTCCGGGGTTATATCAGTAAAAGCATTATCGATATATCGAATAAACAATTCCATTTTTCCCGTTAATATGATATAATTACTTATGTACGATATAAAGTCAGCCGTAATATGCGAAAAATGTTAATTATAAAAATAAAGTACACTTTACCGTAAGATAAAAAGTAAGGAGTAAAACGCTTGAAAGTATTAATATCAAGACCAATGCTGGAACGTTTGCCTGTTTACGCCACGTATTTGGAAAAATTAATAGAAACCGGGGTAAACTCTGTTTCTTCCTCAAAAATTGCGAAAGACCTTAAATTCGGCGAAGTTCAGGTAAGAAAAGAACTTGCAATGGTAAGCGGGACCGGAAAACCCCGTATCGGGTACGACGCAGAAAAATTACTTTCCGATATACGAATTTTTTTAGGCGAAGACAAACCTTGCGAGGCAGTCATTGTAGGAGCAGGAAAACTCGGACGCGCACTTCTGGGATATGGTAACTTTGATAAAGTCGGAGTAAAAATAAGCGCGGCTTTTGACATTAAAATACCACCGGGAAGAAATGAAAATGTTTTTTCTCTTGACTGTTTCAATAAATATTGTAAAGAGCATTCCGTTTCAATAGGAATAATAACTGTACCGGCAACAGCGGCACAAACAGTTTGTGATATAATGATCGACGCAGGAATTAAAGCAATATGGAATTTTGCCCCAATGACTCTTCATGTACCGAGTAATATTGCAGTTATTAACGAAAAACTGTCAATTTCTTTATCACAACTCAGGCAACAAATAAATATGTAAATAATTTTTGGAGGATATAAACAATGAAAGAGTACCAAATTGTAGACAATGTAGAAAAATTAAAAGAATGCATTGACCGAGTCCGTGTAGCGCAAAAAATTTTTGCAACCTATACACAGGAACAGGTAGACAAAATTTTTCTTGCAGCAGCATCGGCAGCAAACAAAGCAAGAATATCTCTTGCAAAAATTGCGGTTGAGGAAACCGGCATGGGATTAGTGGAAGACAAGGTAATAAAAAACCATTATGCTTCTGAATATATTTACAATGCATATAAAAATACAAAAACCTGTGGCGTGATTGAAGAAGACAAATCATACGGTATTAAAAAAATCGCAGAGCCTATAGGTTTGATTGCTGCCGTTATTCCAACAACAAACCCAACATCAACAGCTATTTTTAAATGCCTTTTAGCAATTAAAACAAGAAACGCAATAATTATAAGCCCACATCCGAGAGCAAAAGGGTCAACTATTGCAGCAGCAAAACTTGTACTTGAAGCAGCAGTTGCAGCAGGTGCACCTGAAGGAATCATCGGTTGGATTGACGTTCCTTCTCTTGAATTGACAAACACTATAATGAAAGAGTCAGATATTATACTTGCAACAGGAGGTCCGGGAATGGTCAAGGCCGCTTACTCCAGTGGTAAACCCGCTCTTGGTGTAGGCGCAGGTAACACTCCGGCCATTATTGACGAAAGCGCCAACATTCTTCTTGCTGTTAACTCAATAATTCACTCCAAGACATTCGACAACGGTATGATATGTGCTTCCGAGCAATCCGTTATTGTTCTTGAGAGCATATACGATGCGGTAAAAGAAGAATTTTCTGCAAGAGGATGCTACTTCCTTAACCCTGAAGAAACAGAAAAAGTAAGAAAAACAATGATAATAAACGGAGCTCTTAACGCGAAAATAGTAGGACAGTCGGCCTGCAAAATAGCATCACTTGCTGGCATTAATGTTCCGGAAGGAACCAAAATACTTATAGGTGAAGTGGAAAGCGTTGATATTTCCGAAGAATTTGCGCACGAAAAGCTTTCACCCGTACTTGCAATGTATAAAGCCAAGACTTTTGAAGAAGCCCTTGATAAAGCGGAAGTACTTATTACGGACGGAGGATTCGGACATACTTCATCAGTATATTTAGATGAAAAAACAGAAAAAGATAAATTTGCCGCATTTGAATCAAGAATGAAAACATGCCGTATACTTGTTAATACGCCTTCTTCTCACGGCGGTATCGGAGACCTTTACAACTTTAAACTCGCGCCATCTCTTACTTTGGGTTGCGGATCATGGGGTGGTAACAGTGTATCCGAAAACGTAGGTGTAAAACACCTTATAAACATTAAAACAGTAGCCGAGAGGAGAGAAAATATGCTTTGGTTTAGAACACCTGAAAAGGTATACATTAAAAAAGGCTGTTTGCCTGTTGCTCTTGATGAACTCAGAACAGTAAGAGGAGCAAAAAAGGCATTTATAGTAACAGATACTTTCCTTTATCAAAACGGGTATACAAAACCGGTTACGGATAAACTTGATGAAATGGGAATAACCCATACAACATTTTTTAATGTTCAACCTGACCCTACACTCGCCAATGCAACCGAAGGTGCTGCACAAATGAAAGCGTTTCAGCCAGATACAATTATCGCACTCGGAGGCGGTTCCGCAATGGACGCAGCAAAAATAATGTGGGTTCTATATGAACATCCGGAAGCAGATTTTATGGATATGGCGATGCGTTTTATAGATATACGCAAGAGAATTTACACTTTTCCGAAAATGGGTAAAAAGGCATACTTTATTGCTATTCCGACATCGGCAGGTACCGGTTCCGAGGTAACTCCCTTTGCGGTTATCACAGATGAAAAAACCGGAATTAAATATCCTCTTGCCGACTACGAGCTCCTTCCAAACATGGCAATTATCGATACCGATTTTCATATGTCTGCTCCCCGCGGACTTACGGCTTCATCAGGAATAGATGCGGTTACTCACGCTCTTGAAGCATATGCTGCAATGCTTGCAACAGATTATACTGACGGTATCGCGCTTCGTGCTTTAAAGGTAATATTTAAATACCTTCCCCGTGCTTATGATAACGGACAGACAGATGTAGAGGCAAGGGAAAAAATGGCGAACGCTGCAACAATGGCAGGTATGGCATTTGCTAATGCATTTCTTGGAGTTTGCCATTCAATGGCACATAAACTCGGTGCATTCCATCATCTTCCCCACGGTATTGCAAACGCACTTTTAATAGAAGAAGTCATACGCTTTAATTCAAGCGAAGTCCCTGTAAAAATGGGTACCTTCTCTCAGTATGATCATCCTCATACTCTTGAAAGATATGCTGAAATTGCAGATTACCTCGGACTCGGCGGTAAAGACAACCAAGAAAAGGTTGAAAATCTTATCAAGGCAGTAAATGAACTCAAGGCAAGAGTTGGAATAAAAGCAACAATTAAAGACTACGGAATAGATGAAGCAGATTTTCTTGCTCGTCTTGATGATATGGTTGAACAGGCATTTGACGACCAGTGCACAGGCGCAAACCCTCGTTATCCGCTCATGAGCGAGATCAAGCAAATGTATCTGAACGCTTATTACGGCAGACATTTTCACGAACCTGAAATGCCCACACCAATAATTACCAGCAATAATTCAGGAGATGATAAAATCAAACAGACTTATCGCAAAGGAGGAAAATCATAATGAAATTTGAAAATATTGTAGCAGTCCGTACAGGAAAAACAATATACCGTGATAAAGACGACTGCATAAAAGTGTTTAATGCCGATTATTCAAAAGCGGATGTTCTTAACGAAGCATTGAATCAGGCAAGAGTTGAGGAAACTGGATTAAATATACCAAAGATCAAAGAAGTAACGACAATCGACGGAAAATGGGCAATTATATCAGAATATATACCCGGAAAGACGCTTGAGCAACTTATGAAGGAACATCCCGAAAAGATGGATGAATACCTTTCTCTTTTTGTTGATATTCAAATCAATGTTCAATCAAAAGAATCTCCTCTTCTTACAAAACTTAAAGATAAGATGAACCGCAAAATCTCGATGACAGAACTTGATGCAACAGCAAGATATGACCTTCACACGCGTCTTGAAGGAATGCCCCGACATAAAAAACTGTGTCACGGAGATTTCAATCCTTCAAATATAATAATCCGTGATGACGGAATACCGTACATCATTGATTGGGCGCATGCAACCCAAGGAAATGCTTCTGCAGACGTTGCCAGAACGTATCTTATTTTCTGTCTTGCAGGCGAAACAGAAATCGCTGAAAAATACCTTAACCTGTTTTGCCGTAAGAGTAACACTGCAAAGCAGTACGTACAAAAGTGGATGCCAATTGTAGCTGCTTCTCAATCGGTGAAAGGTAACGAAAAAGAACGTCAATTTCTTCTTTCCTGGGTCAGCGTGGTTGATTACGACTGATCGAAAGGAGAAATTAAATGAAAATAACGGTTTGTATAGGAAGTTCCTGCCATTTAAAAGGCTCCAAACAAATAGTTGAACAACTCCGTCATTTTATTGAGGAAAACGGGTTGAATAACATGGTGGAACTCGGTGCTACATTTTGTATGGGAAGATGCCAAAAAGGTGTCAGCGTATCAATTGGTGAAAAGTTCTATTCCCTAACCCCTGAAAATGTCAATGAGTTCTTTAACAAACACGTTCTTGGTGAAATATAATGATTTTTGTTAGTATTTGTGTAGGAAGTTCGTGCCATTTAAAAGGCTCTATGCAACTTGTGGAATTATTTGAAAACAAAATAAAAGAAGAAAAACTTGAAGATTCGGTTATACTTTCCGGAAGCTTTTGCTTCGGAAAGTGTAATCGTGTCGGCGTTACCATTTCAATAGGAGACGGAACAAACGAAGAGGTCTTTTCCGGAATTACTCCGGAAAGCTTTTCGAATTTTTGGACGGAAAAAGTACTTAAAAAAATAAAAGAGTGCGAGGCGTAAATATGGCTAAATCACTGACACTCAAAAAATCCAACTGTAAAAACTGTTATAAATGCATAAGACATTGCCCTGTAAAATCCATACGTTTTTCAGGGAATCAGGCACATATTATAGATGATGAATGTATACTTTGCGGTCAATGCTTTGTTGTTTGTCCTCAAAACGCAAAAGAAATAGTTGATGAAACAGAAAAAGTAAAAGTTCTTATACAAAGCGGAGATCCAGTATATGTAAGCTTGGCCCCATCCTTTATTGCGAACTATGACGGCGTCGGTATCGGACCCATGAGAAAGGCACTAAAAAAACTTGGATTTGCAGACGTAGAAGAAACGGCTATCGGTGCTACCATCGTCAAAACTGAATACGAACGCATGCTTTCTGAAGACAAGAGAGACATACTAATAAGTTCTTGCTGTCATTCTGTCAATTTATTGATTCAAAAATATTTTCCTCATCTTCTTCCGTACCTTGCTGATACTATGTCTCCGATGCAAGCACACTGTGTAGATATAAAGAAAAGATATCCTAATGCAAAAACCGTATTTATCGGTCCATGTGTTGCAAAAAAAGATGAAGCAGACTGTTATCCGGGAATAGTAGATGCGGTTTTGACATTTGAAGAACTTTCAAAATGGCTTTCAGCAGAAAATATAAAACTTGAAACAATTGAAGAAAAAAGCAATGAGGGACGTGCACGTTTTTTCCCCACAACAAGCGGCATAATAAAATCATTTATAAAACGTGAATCAGATTATTCATATTTTGCAGTTGACGGTGTTGAAAACTGTATTGCAGCTCTGCGCGATATTGAAAACGGCAAAGTACATAAAGTGTTTATTGAGATGTCCGCATGTGTAGGAAGTTGTATAGGCGGTCCCGTTATGGAAAAATTTCATCGCTCACCTGTAAATGATTATATAAAGGTTGCAAAATTTGCAAGCGAAAAAGATTTTTCCGTTACACAGCCGGACACACTTGCAATTCATAAACAGTTTGATCCCATTAAACCTCAAACAGGGACTCCGTCTGAAACAGAGATTTCCGCGATCCTCCGTCAAATGGGTAAATACAAGCCTTCTGACGAACTCAACTGCGGATCCTGCGGATATGACACATGCAGGGCCAAAGCAATCGCAATCTATCAGGGAAAAGCGGAGATATCCATGTGTCTGCCGTATCTCAAAGAAAAAGCCGAAAGTTTCTCCGACACCATCGTCAAAAACACCCCAAACGGTTTGATTGTACTTAATGACAGCATGGAAGTACAGCAAATAAACGAAGCCGCAAGAAGCATTTTGAATATACGATCCGCATCTGATGTTCTCGGAGAACCGGTGGTACGTATTTTAGATCCTACGCCATTTGTTAAAGTCCAGGCCACAGGAGAAGATATGCGCAACGAAAGAGTATATCTTGCAGAGTATAAGCGTTATGTTGAGCAGACAATTGTATATGATAAGGAATATAAATTACTGATTTGTATTTTAAGAGATGTAACCGAAGAAGAAAACGAACGTCAAAAGAAAGACGCATTGAGCAGGAAGACCGTAGAAACTGCGGATCGTGTTGTTGATAAACAAATGCGAATCGTTCAGGAAATCGCATCTCTTCTCGGAGAAACAGCAGCGGAAACAAAAATTGCCCTGACCAAACTCAAAGATTCCATAGGTGATGAATAATGAATGATCTTTGCACGGAAATAGGATATAAAAGCATAAATCATGCAGGCGAACAACTTTGCGGAGATCATGTTGATATTATTGATACCGACGAAAACTCTTCCGTTATAGTTCTTGCAGACGGATTAGGCAGCGGTGTCAAAGCGAGTATTCTTTCAACGCTTACCTCCAAAATAATCTCAACTATGATATCCGCTGGACTCCCGCTTGAAGAATGTGTCTCAACTATTGCCGCAACACTTCCAGTCTGTTCTGTACGCGGAGTAGCTTATTCAACATTTACACTTATTCATATTATTGAAAACGAATCGGCAGAAATTATACAGTACGATAATCCTAAAGTAATTTTCATAAGGGACGGAAAGTCAGTCGATTATCCAAAAAGTGAAATGAATATAGGCGGAAAAAAAATAATAAAATCCGTTATAAGACTGGAAGAAGATGATACCATTGTTGCAATGAGCGACGGATGTCCTCATGCCGGTATAGGTGTTTCATATAATTTCGGATGGAAAATTGATGATATAGCAAACTTTATGGCTGACATGGCTTACGCTGGTCACACCGCAAAAAATCTGTCTACACTGCTTATTGATGAGTGCAATAAACTTTACGGAGGAAAACCCGGAGACGATGCAACAGCAGTTGTCGTAAAGGTAAGAAAAAGAGTACCGGTCAATGTTTTATTCGGTCCTCCATCAAACCGTGATGACTGTAACCGTATGATGGCACTTTTTTTTGGTAAAGAAGGTAAGCATATAGTATGCGGCGGTACAACATCATCCATTGTAGCAAAATATCTTGGAAAGCCACTTAAGGCAAGTCTGAATTTTTTGTCGCCCGATGTACCCCCTACTGCAGAAATAGAAGGTGTAGATCTTGTAACAGAAGGTGTTATCACAATAAATAAGGTACTCGAATACGCTAAGGATTACCTTAAAGATAACAGTTCTTACGATAAATGGGGATACAAGCAAGACGGTGCTTCCAAAATTTGCAGGATTCTTTTTGAAGAAGCAACGGATATAAATTTCTTTGTGGGCAAGGCTGTAAATCCGGCTCATCAAAATCCGGACCTTCCGATAAATTTTAATATTAAAATGAATTTGGTCGAAGAACTTTCAGAATGTCTTCGCAGTATGGGTAAACGGATCAAAGTCAGTTATTTTTAAAAACCAGTATTTATTATATAACATTTTGTGCAGCCGACATATGTCGACAGAATGGGAATTATTATGAGCATAAGAAAATTTGATACAAAGGTACAGCATTTAAAATATAAGGTTCTCCGTGAAGTTGCAAAACAAGCATGGAACGATACACTTTATGATAACTTGCTTGAAATTCCGAAAATAATAGTACCCGGGAATAAACCGACTATGCGTTGCTGCGTTTATAAAGAACGTGCAATACTTGAAGAAAGAATCAAAATAGCCATGGGTGG
The DNA here is from genome assembly GCA_944381115.1 of uncultured Clostridia bacterium. Classification (GTDB taxonomy): domain Bacteria; phylum Bacillota; class Clostridia; order Oscillospirales; family CAG-272; genus SIG673. Next base: position 39,244 of record CALWJV010000011.1, on the reverse strand, counting down.
AGATAAAAATTTTTCAAATCCCATTGAGGTAATCGATATCGCATGCGACGAATGTCCGGTCGGTGGATATGAAGTAACAAACGCTTGTCGCGGTTGCCTTGCACACCGCTGTGAAGATGTTTGTAAATTCGGCGCCATTTCATTTGATCATAATTATGTCGCCCATATAGACAAAGACAAATGCAAAGAGTGTGGCGCATGCGCAAAAGTCTGCCCTTATTCGGCCATAGTTATCCGCAGACGTCCCTGCGAGAACGCCTGCAAAGTCAAAGCCATATCAATGGATGAGAACAAAGCAGCAAAAATCAACGATGAAAAATGCATATCCTGCGGTGCCTGTGTTTATCAGTGTCCGTTTGGTGCCATAATGGATAAATCGTACATTTTAAATGTGATAGACCTTATTAAAAACCAGGAACACGGAGATTATAAGTTATACTGCGTTGTTGCACCTTCGATTTCAAGTCAATTCATATATGCAAAACTTGGTCAAGTAATATCCGGTATAAAACAGCTTGGCTTTCATACCGTTGTAGAAGCAGCACTTGGTGCTGATATGGTTTCCGCATCTGAGTCAAGGGAACTTGCAGAAAAAGGCTTTTTGACAAGTTCCTGCTGTCCGGCATTTGTTGATTTTATTGAAAAAAACTTTCCTCAAATGAAACAGTATATTTCTCACAATCTTTCACCTATGGCAACCATTGCAAAATACATTAAAAAAACTACCCCGAATGCTAAAATTGTATTTATCGGCCCTTGTACCGCCAAAAAAGCAGAGATACAAAAGGAATCTGTAAAGCCTTATGTAGATGCAGTTTTGACCTTTGAAGAGTTGCAAGCGCTTTTTGACAGCCGGGATATTGATATTACAACGCTTGACGAAGACGTCCTTGACAATGCATCTTATTTTGGAAGAATATTTGCTCGTAGTGGCGGTCTTACTGATGCGATCGCACAGGCACTGAAAGAACAGGGGCTTGATAAAGATTTTATCTTTAAGCCTTGTTCATGTGACGGCATTGAAGCGTGTAAGCTTGCTCTTTTAAAAAAGAGTAAGGGTGTTCTTGATGCCAATTTTATTGAAGGTATGGCATGTATCGGCGGTTGTATAGGCGGAGCAGGATGTCTTACCCATGGAGAAAAGAATAAAGCCGAAGTTGATAAATACGGTAAAGAGGCTATGGAAAAAACCATAAGCGAAGCCATAAAAATACTTTGATATAAATACGGAGGCGGGTACATTACTTGCTTCTGTTTCAAATAGACGATACAATATAACATTTTCTAAAAACAAATAAATTTTTAAACGAAAAAATATTAAATTTTTGCATAAAGCCATAAAATATTATTGAAACAGTTTCAGGGAATGCGGATGACGCAGTTAATGATCTGCTTACAAATAAACTCACCTATGATCCGCAGTCATCGTGACCGTAAACACGGCAACGAACCTCATATCTGTACAGATCACGGTTGCGGTAAAGTCAACTGCAAAAATAATTAATCAAAGGAAATAATTATTTTAAAATTAAAACAGGAACAGATAGCAAAAATTTACAAGTCAGAGTAGAAAGGAAAATCCGACAATGAAAAAATATGAATATATGACCGTTGATCTGAGCGCAGAGCCTTCTTTCAATGTTCATGTCAAACTAGAGCGATATATTGAGAAACTGAACGAGTACGGCCAGCAGGGGTGGCGGTTAATCTCTGGAACCGATGATTGGAAATACTCAATTTTTGAAAGAGAGATTGAGTAATTTATTATAATTCATCAACCATCTCAAAGCGATTTTCATTTTTCATAATTTATTATTCTGCCGGACGACGGCAAAAGAAAAAAAGCCGTCGTGCAGCAGACCTATTAACACGCCTACTGGAAAAACGGTGGCTTTGGAAAATCGAAGCCGCCGTTTTTTTGTGTGCCTTACAAACAAATGACGACTTATAAGATCGCGGCGGTATCTTGGAGGTATCGCCGTGTTACTTTTCTTGCGACATAAATCGACATATTTTAGCCTATCAAAAAAAGCCCTTGCGGTGCATGCGCAGACGCCTGTCCATCCGGCGCTATTTCAATGGTACTTGAAAAACTCCCTCCACAGCAGCCGAAAGACGATACCGTAATTAAAGCGTTACGTTCCATGATTCAAAGTAAAGCAACTGCAGAAAGCATTGCTTCACAACTACCGGGTACACTTTCAAAGGCTGTTGCCAAATCCTCACGACTTATGGCTGAAGATTTATGCCGTGAAGCTGGGTTCATGCTACCGCAAAGCGGAAATACGAAAGCTTTCCTTGAAAAAATACGATCTATACCTGGTATACCTACAGAAGCGGTAAATTTTCTGCTTGAAAATCTTAAATTCAATGAAGAAGTACAAGGTATGACCAGTATAGCAAAGTGGAGATGTACCGTATGTGGATATATACACGAAGGAGATGCTCCGCCGGACAACTGCCCAGTTTGTAAACAACCAAAAGAAAAATTCCAAAAACTCTAATATAAATTCAAAAATCTTTATTTAATTTAAAAAGAGATCCGAAGTGTCTGATTGCAGTCACTTCGGATCTCTTTTCAATCATTTTATTTACGTGTTAACCCAATAATTTTACTATTCTTTCCGCAGACTCTTTTGTGTCCTCCGGACTTCCGAAGGTCGAAAAACGGAAATATCCTTCTCCGCATTTTCCAAATCCTTCTCCGGGAGTACCGACGACTTGGATCTCCTTCAACAAAAAATCGAAAAACTCCCAGCTACCCATATCTTTCGGACATTTCAGCCAGATGTATGGGGCATTTTTACCTCCGCAGTACCATATACCTAGTTTATCAAGCGCATGCATTAATACTTTTGCATTGTTCTTATAGACCTGAATATTTTCATGGATCTGACGTTGACCTTCATCGGTAAATACAGCCGCTCCGCCTTTTTGTATGATATATGAGACGCCATTGGTTTTTGTTGTACGGTTACGTACCCACATATCGTTAAGACACATTCCGTTCCTTACAAGCGCCTTTGAAATTATCGTATATCCGAGACGGGTACCTGTAAAACCGGCAGTTTTTGAAAGGGAACAAATCTCTATGGAACAATTTTTGGCACCGTCAAGTTCGAAAATACTGTGAGGTAATGTTTCGTCTTCAATAAATGCTTCATATGCCGCATCGAACAAAATTACCGAACCGTTTTCATTTGCAAAGTTAACCCATGCCTGAAGTTGATCTCTGGAAAATACCGCACCCGTTGGATTGTTTGGTGAACATATATACAAAATATCTGCTTTTGCATTTTCCCCGGGCTCCGGTAAAAATCCGTCTTCTTTACCGGAAGCAAGGTGAACTATCTTTCTGCCTGCAATTATATTTGCGTCTACATATGCCGGATATGCCGGTTCAATAACGAGACACGAACTGCTTTTGTCAAACAAATCAAGAATATCACCAAGTTCATCGCTCGCTCCGCTTGAAACGAACACTTCATCGCTTGATACAGTTACCCCTCTTTTTTTATAGTATCCCGCAATTGCTTCACGCAGGAATGGGGCTCCGCATTCCGGCATGTATCCGTGAAAGTGCTCTTTTGTTGCCTGATCGTCAACAGCACTGTGAAGTTCTTTTATTACAGCGCTGCAGAGCGGCAAAGAAACGTCCCCAATACCAAGTCTCAAAAGTCTTTTATCCGGATTTTCTTCAAGATATGCCTTTGTTTTCTGGGCTATATTGTAAAAAAGGTAAGAGTCTTTTAAATCTGCATAATGCATATTCGGTGTAATCATATCTCTGCCTCCCCTTCATAAACGGTAGTAGCTGGGCCTCGCATGGTAACCGTATTATCATCAGCAACGGTAATATGGAGCGTACCGCCGTCAAGGATAACAGACACATCGCAGTCATAATCACAGTAACCTTGGTTAATTGCAGCAATTACAGAAGCACATGCTCCCGTTCCGCAGGCAAAAGTCACACCGCTACCTCTTTCCCATACTCTCATACGGAGAACATTTTTTGAAATTACCTGAACGAATTCGACATTTACTCCCTCCGGAAATTTACTGTGATGCTCAATTTTTGGACCCAAAGTAGTCAAAGGCGCTTTTTCAATATCATCAACAAATATAACTGCGTGAGGATTTCCGACTGAAACAGGTATCAAAGAAATTACCTGTCCGCCTATGTCCAATTCTGTTTTATCTTCTGCAACAGCCTTTCCCATATCAACAGTAACATAGTTGACTTTTCCCCCTGCCAATGACAGTTTAAGGGTTTTTATGCCGGATAAGGTTTCAATCTTTAGAGTAGTTTTATCGGTATAACCCTTATCATAAACATATTTGCCGACACATCGAATTCCGTTTCCGCACATTTTTGCTTCACTTCCGTCTGCATTGAAAATCCGCATTTTAAAATCTGCGACTTTTGACGTGCTGATATAAATCATACCGTCGCTGCCTGCACCGAAATGCCTGTCGGAAAGTTTACGGGAAATTTCTTCTACGTTTTCGGGTACTTCACCATAAACATAAAGGTAGTCATTACCGAGTCCGTGCATTTTTGTGAACTTCATCTTTATCACTCCTTATCTATTGTTGATATTTTCATTGTCGTCTCCTCCAAAACTTCAAGCAGAACTTTTACTGTATCGAGATTTGTAAGCATTGTGATGTTGTTTTCGGTTGCACAACGCCTTATCGCCACACCGTCTTCATAATGGACACCTGACATAATGGCTCTTGTACAAATAACGTAACTTACATAACCTGCTCTGATTGACTGCAGAATCTCATCACTGCCTTCTGATAATTTACGTCTGATACGGGTACGGATACCATGATTTTTAAGGAATAACGCCGTACCTACTGTTGCCTCGATATTAAATCCCAGATTGTAAAATCTTCTGATCAAAGGAAGGGCCTCTTCTTTGTCCTCATCGGCAAGTGTAACAAGAATTGTACCGTAATTCTGTACCTTCATGCCGCTTGCGACCATTGCCTTGCACATTGCTCTGGGCAGTGTATTATCATAACCGATAGCCTCGCCTGTAGATTTCATTTCAGGTGACAAATATGAGTCCATTCCGCGAAGTTTCGAAAATGAAAATGCCGGAACCTTTACATAGAAACGATCTTTCTCCTTTGGATATATCTTGAATATACCCTGCTCTTTCAAAGACTTTCCGAGTATTACGAGCGTTGCAATGTCGGCAAGACTGTAACCCGTTGCTTTTGAAAGGAACGGCACGGTTCTTGACGACCGTGGATTTACCTCGATGATATAGACATCTTCGTTTCCGTCAACGATAAACTGTATGTTATACAATCCGATAATACCTATGCCTATTCCGAGACGCTTTGTATAATCAATAATTATGTCTTTGACCTTCTGCGATATGCTGAAAGACGGGTATACGCTGATAGAGTCCCCGGAATGAACACCGGTACGTTCCACAAGTTCCATAATACCGGGTATAAATACATTTATGCCATCGCATACGGCATCTACTTCTACTTCCTTGCCTTTAATATATTTGTCAACCAATACCGGTTTATCTTCATCGATCTCTACGGCAGTTTTCAGATAGTGCTTTAATGCCTCCGGTTTTGCAACTATCTGCATTGCTCTACCGCCAAGTACAAAAGAAGGCCGTACAAGAACGGGGTAACCAATTTCTTCTGCTGCTTTAAGTCCTTCTTCAATACTTGTTACTGCTTTACCTTTGGGCTGTGGAATTGAAAGACTGTGCAAAAGTTTTTCAAAAGATTCACGGTTTTCAGCTTTGTCAATAGCATCTTTGCCGGTACCGATTATGTTTACTCCCAGCGACGCCAACGGTTCTGCAAGGTTAATCGCGGTCTGACCTCCCAAAGTAGCAATTACACCATAAGGCTTTTCCGCATCAATAATATTCATTACATCTTCTACACAAAGCGGTTCAAAATAAAGTTTATCCGAACATGTGTAGTCGGTGGATACCGTCTCCGGGTTGTTATTTATAATAATTGCTTCATATCCTGCTGCCTTGATTGTCTGCACTGCGTGGACCGTAGAATAGTCAAATTCAACACCCTGACCGATACGTATAGGGCCGGATCCAAGCACAACGACTTTTTTCTTATCCGATATCACGGATTCATTTTCATCAGCGTAAGTAGAATAGAAATACGGAATATAACTTTCAAATTCCGATGCGCAGGTATCTATCATTTTATAAACCGGTATTATACCTGATTCTTTACGGATATCTCTTATATTTTTTTCGCTTTCATTCCATATTTTTGATATCCATTTATCCGAAAATCCCATAATTTTAGCGGCTTTTAAGATTTTAGTGCTGTGTGGGGCCTGTGCGAGTTCTTTTTCCATATCTACAATATTTTTAAACTTGCGGATAAAGAAACGGTCGATCTTTGTATTTTCGTAAACGGTATCGACTGATATACCTCTTCTGAGCAATTCCGCTATAGCATAAATACGGTCATCCGTTCCGATTTTTATATATGAAACAAGTTTTTCCGTAGATTCCGAGTCAAATTTTTTGTTATACAGATGGCAAAGACCGATCTCAAGCGAACGAATGCCTTTTAAAATACTTTCTTCAAAATTTCTTCCGACACTCATGACTTCACCGGTTGCTTTCATTTGTGTGGAGAGTGCATTGTTAGCATCAGTAAACTTGTCAAACGGGAAACGCGGCATCTTGCAAACTACATAGTCAAGTGTAGGTTCAAATGATGCCGGAGTATTGGCGATTTTTATTTCATCAAGTGTTTTACCTATACCTATCTTGGCCGAAACTCTTGCTATCGGATATCCGCTTGCCTTTGACGCCAACGCAGAAGAACGAGAGACTCTCGGGTTTACCTCTATAAGATAGTACTGGAAAGAATTCGGGTCTAATGCAAACTGTACATTACAACCGCCCTCAATCCCTAAAGCACGTATAATTTTCAGAGCGCTGTTTCTCAGCATCTGATATTCTTTGTTTGTAAGCGTCTGAGAAGGACATACAACAATGGAATCACCGGTGTGAATACCTACAGGGTCAAGGTTTTCCATATTACAGACGGTAATTGCGGTATCGTTTGCATCGCGCATTACTTCGTATTCGATCTCTTTGTAGCCCTTAATACTTTTTTCAATAAGAACCTGCTTTACCGGAGAAATCGACAGCGCGTTTTTCATCAGAGGCATAAATTCTTCTTCGTTGTCGGCAAATCCTCCTCCGGTACCGCCTAGAGTAAACGCAGGGCGAAGTACTACGGGAAATCCGATCTTTTTTGCCACTTTCAGACCGTCTTCCACGGAATTCGCAATGTCCGACGGAAGTACCGGCTCGCCGAGTTCTTCACACAGTTCTTTGAACTGTTCCCTGTCCTCGGCCCTCTCAATACTCGCGGAAGGTGTTCCGAGAAGTTCAACACGGCATTCGCGGAGTATACCTTTTTTCTCAAGTTGCATCGCAAGGTTCAGTCCCGTCTGTCCTCCGATACCGGGAAGTATGGCGTCGGGGCGTTCGTAACGGACGATCTTCGATATATATTCAAGAGTGAGCGGCTCCATATAGACCTTGTCCGCAATGGACGTATCCGTCATTATCGTTGCGGGGTTGGAGTTACAGAGAACGACCTCGTAACCTTCTTCTTTAAGTGCCAGGCAGGCTTGTGTACCCGCGTAGTCGAATTCGGCAGCCTGACCGATGACGATAGGACCGGATCCAATGACCAAAACTTTTTTTATGTCCGTTCTTTTAGGCATTTTTTCCCTCCTTCATCATCTTGATAAATTGATCGAAAAGATATGTGCTGTCCTCTGGTCCCGGTGCGCTTTCGGGATGGTACTGGACCGAAAACAATCTGTCTTTTTTGTTTTCAACACCTTCTACAGTACCGTCAAGTAAATTTATGTGCGTCACTTTGAGAGGAGTGTTTTTAATGCTTTCTATATCAACTGCATATGAATGATTCTGCGATGTAATTTCAATCTTACCGGTAGAAAGGTTTTTGACAGGGTGATTTCCACCGCGGTGACCGAACTTCAGTTTATAACACTTTGCTCCATAAGAAAGGCTTATTATCTGATGTCCTAAGCAGATACCGAACATGGGATATATTCCCTGTAACTGCTTTACAACATTTATCAGTTCCGGAACATTTTCAGGATCTCCTGGTCCGTTTGATAGAAATACTCCGTCGGGATTAAGCGACTTAACAGTACAGGCATCTGTATCATATGGCAAAACAGTTACCGTACAGCCTCTTTTTTCCAAACTTCTGACAATATTTTCTTTCATTCCGCAGTCAAATGCAACCACGTGAAATAGCGGATCCGATACCTCTTTTATCAAAATATTTTTTGAACTTACTTTTGATACTGCGTCCTTAGGTATTTCAGTTGTTTTAAGTATTTTAATCCCTTTTTCAACTGAAGTGCCAACATCGCATATAAGTACCTTGCACATACCGTTATCCCGAATGTACCGTGTAAGTTTTCTTGTATCTATACCGGATATTCCCGGTATACCGTATTTTTTCATCACCGAAGACAGTGTGGACGTGCTTCTGAAATTAGATGGTTCATCGTTTATTTCACTGACCACAAATGCTCCGATCGTGGGTGTTAATGTCTCATAATCATCGTCCGCCATACCGTAATTACCGATAAGCGGATATGTCATAACAACTGCTTGGTATGTATATGACGGATCTGAAAATATTTCCTGATAACCGACCATTGAGGTGTTGAAAACAAGTTCACATACTTTTTCACAATCGGCACCGAAAGAATATCCCATGATCTCCATTCCGTCTTCCAATATCAGTTTTCGATCAAATTCCTTAATCAATTGTATCACCTTTCTTTTCGGATAACTTTTGCTCAAATCTGTCCTTTTTTGTATCTTCAGGTATTTCGGTCGGATAATTTCCGTCGAAGCATGCGCTGCAATAACAGCTGTTTCCGATCATTTCTTTCAGATTCTGAAAAGGTAAATAATCCAAACTATCCGCGCCGATTATATCTGTTATCTCTTTAACACTGTGCTTACAGGCAATCAGGTTTTTTTCACTGTCAATGTCTGTTCCGTAATAACACGGATGCAAAAACGGCGGAGAAGATATACGCATATGTATCTCTTTTGCTCCTGCTTCTCGAAGCAATTTTACGATCCTTCCGGATGTTGTCCCGCGCACTATGGAGTCATCAACCAAAACGACTCTTTTACCCTTAATGTTTTCACCTATTGCTGAAAGTTTTATTTTTACCTGATCAAGTCTTGCTGACTGTCCGGGGGATATAAATGTTCTGCCGATATATTTATTTTTTATCAGTCCTATCGAATAAGGAATTTTGGATTCATGACTGAATCCCAGTGCAGTATCAAGTCCTGAATCCGGAACACCTATAACAATATCTGCATCTGCAGGATGTGTTCTTGCTAATATTTCTCCGGCTTTAAATCTTGCTTTATGTACCGAAATGCCGTCTATAACCGAATCGGGCCGGGCAAAATAAATATATTCAAAAGAACATAATTTCTTAGGCTTTTCATTGCAGTGTTCAGTACGCGATATTATATTTTCACCGTCAAAAACAACTATCTCTCCGGGAGCCACATCTCTTATAAATTCAGCCCCAACTGCTGTCAATGCCGCACTTTCCGACGCGGCAATATATACTCCGTCAGCAGTTTTTCCAAAGCAAAGCGGACGAAAACCGTACGGATCGCGGACAAGTATCATTTTTTTAGATGTCATCAAAATAAGCGAGTAAGCACCTTCAAGACAATTCATTGCGCGGCTTATTGCTTCTTCAATAGAATTTGAATCTAGCCGTTCTTTTGTAAGTATATAAGCAATTATCTCCGTATCACTTGTTGTATGAAAAATGGCGCCTGTAAGTTCTAAACTGTCACGTAGTTTTGCGGCATTACTGAGATTTCCGTTATGGGCTATTGCTATTCGACCTTTTTGGTGATTGACCTCAATCGGCTGACAATTATTGCGGTTATTTCTACCCGTAGTGCCATAACGTACATGTCCGATCGCAATTTTACCTGCAGGTAACCCGGAAAGGATTTTGCTTCCGAAAACTTCCTCCACAAGACCAAGGTCTTTGTGTGAAGTAAACGAATATCCGTCATTTACTACAATTCCGCAACTTTCTTGCCCGCGATGCTGAAGAGCATAAAGTCCGTAATAAACTATGTTTGCTATATCGATATTTGATCTTGCAATAGCGCCGAACACGCCGCACTCTTCGTGAATACTCATATTTTATCTCCTTGGCTTTTTTCAAATGCCGCTCCTATAAATCCCTTGAATAAAGGATGTGCACGATTCGGACGGCTTCCGAACTCAGGATGATACTGAACACCTATGAAAAAAGGTCTGTCGCTGAGTTCAACTGTTTCAATAAGTCTTCCGTCAGGAGAGGTGCCTGCAAGGGTAAGTCCTGCTTTTTCATACTGTTCTCTGTAGTCATTGTTGAATTCGTAGCGATGGCGGTGACGTTCACTGATCTCAGTAGTTCCGTACAGTTTTGCTATCACACTGTCCGATTTCATGACACATGGATAGGCACCGAGTCTGAGAGTACCGCCTTTATCAACGCTCTCACTTTGACCAGGCATAAAATCAATTACCTTATGTACACATACTTCATTGAACTCACCGGAATCGGCATCAGAAATACCTATCACATTTCTTGCAAATTCTATAACCGAAACCTGCATTCCAAGACAGATACCGAAGTACGGGATATAATTTTCACGGGCATATTTTGCCGCAGTGATCATACCTTCGATTCCCCTGCTTCCAAAACCTCCCGGAACTATAATACCGTGTAGATTTCCAAGTATATTTTGCGCGTTGGATTCATTCAGTTTTTCTGAATCGATCCAATGTATTTTAACATGGGTATTATATACATATCCGGCATGTCGGAGTGCCTCTGCAACAGAAAGATAAGCATCATGGAGTTCTGTATACTTACCTACCAATCCTATATTTACACTGTAAAGCCGGTTTTTGATCTTTTCCACCATACCGCTCCATTCAGTCAGATCGGCAGGTTTTGCTTTCAGATTCAGTTCCCGGCATACAACTTCCGAAAAATTAGATTTTTCCAGCATAAGGGGGGCTTCATAAAGAATAGGTATTGTAATGTTTTCAATAACGCAGTCAGGTTTTACATTGCAGAACAAAGATATTTTTTTGAAAATAGATTCTTCAAGCGGCTCATCACAACGAAGTACGATGATATCCGGACTTATACCCATTCCTTGCAATTCTTTAACTGAATGTTGGGTAGGCTTTGATTTATGCTCATTAGATCCGCTTAAAAAAGGAACCAATGTTACATGAATAAATAAACTGTTTTCTTTTCCTACCTCAAGAGAAACCTGTCTTATTGCCTCTAGAAAAGGCTGCGACTCAATATCACCGCTTGTACCGCCTATTTCAGTTATTACAACGTCTGCGTCCGTTTGTTTTCCAACTCTGTAAATAAATGTCTTGATTTCATCCGTTATATGCGGGATAACCTGAACAGTTGAACCCAGATATTCCCCGCGGCGTTCTTTATTCAGTACATTCCAATATACTTTTCCTGTTGTCAGGTTAGAAAACTTGTTAAGGTCTTCATCAATGAACCGTTCGTAATGCCCTAAATCAAGATCGGTTTCTGCTCCGTCAACAGTTACGAATACTTCTCCGTGTTGATAAGGACTCATGGTTCCGGGGTCCACATTTATATATGGATCCAGTTTTTGTGCAGCAACTTTTAATCCGCGGCTTTTAAGTAGACGACCAAGGGATGCCGCAGTAATCCCTTTGCCGAGCCCCGACACAACGCCGCCGGTTACAAATATATACTTAGTCATTTATTTGCCTCATTCTACAGTTACAGATTTTGCTAAATTTTTTGGTTTATCTATATCACATCCGTTGAACTTTGCAACATAATAAGCAAGTAATTGCAGCGGTATGACTTCAAGAATAGGTGAAAATACCGAATCAAATCTCGGTACGTATATAATATCGTTTGCAAGCATCGCAATTTTTTTATCGTCATTCAATGCAACAGCCAATACCCTGGCACCGCGGGATTTAACCTCCACCATATTGCTGATGGTTTTTTCTTTTATATCTTCATTGCATGCAAGTGCAATTACCGGTGTTCCTTCACTGATAAGGGCGATCGTACCGTGTTTCAGTTCGCCCGCGGCATAAGATTCGGCGTGTATATATGATATTTCTTTCATTTTCAACGCACCTTCCAACGCTACAGCATAATCGGTATTTCTGCCAATAAAGAACATGGAAGATGAGTTAAAATATTTTTTTGCCGTATTTTCAATCTTACTGTTCATATCCATGGTTTCTTGCAACAACTTAGGAATACTCAGTAACTCTTTAATAAGTTGGCTATACTTTTCTTTGCTCAATCTGCCTAAAACACCAGCAGCATATACCGAAAAAAGATAAAGAGTTGCAAGTTGGGTAGTATATCCTTTAGTGGTCGCAACGGCAATTTCAGGACCTGCGTTAGTATATAGTGTATAGTCTGCAAGTTTTGCAACGGTACTTCCCACCACATTTACAATCGCAAGAGTTTTCGCTCCTTTTTCGCTGCACTCTTTCATTGCAGCGATAGTATCGGCGGTCTCACCTGACTGTGATAAAACTATAAGCAGCGTACCGTCATTTATAATGAGGGAGGAATAACGGAGTTCGCTTGCTAACTGCAATTCTACCGGGATCTGGCAAAGTTTTTCAATAATATATTTTCCGGCGCATCCTGCGTAGTAAGCAGAACCGCAGGCGGTAATCAAAACTTTATGAATACCTGTAAGATCAAGGTCAAGATCATCCAGAACGATTTTACCGTCACGTATTCTCGGCGTAAGCGTCGCTTTTACAGCTCTCGGCTGTTCAACAATTTCTTTGAGCATAAAATGCTCATAACCGCCTTTTTCAGCGGCTTGAATATCCCAATTTACATGCGATATGGATTTTTTTATTTCTGTGCCGGTACAATCATAAATTTTGATCGATTCCCTGTCTATTTCGGCAAACTCTCCGTCTTCAAGGTAAATAACATTTTGAGTGTGGCTTATAAGCGCAGTAACATCGGAAGCAAAGTAATTTTCTCCAACACCTACACCTAAAATAAGCGGACTCGATTGTTTTGTTGCAAAAATTTTGTTTGGCTGTTCGGTACAAAGAATACCGAGTGCATAAGATCCTTTTAATTTTGCTGCAACTTTACGTATACAGTCTTTCATACTGCCATTGTAATATTTTTCAAGAAGGTGTACAACTACTTCGGTATCTGTTTCACTTTCGAACCGGTATCCATCCTTTATAAGCGAAACTTTAAGATCCATGTAATTTTCAATTATACCGTTGTGTACCACGGCAAACCTGCCGTCATTACTGATATGGGGATGGGCATTTATATCTATTGGAGCACCGTGAGTTGCCCAACGCGTATGCCCGATCGCCGTCGTTCCGGGAAGCGCTAAGCCATTGTTGGTCTTTTCTTTAAGAGCGGCAATTCGACCGGTTACCTTTGTTATACTGATTATACCGTCATTCAAAACCGCAACCCCGGCAGAATCGTAACCTCTGTATTCCAATTTTTCAAGTCCTTCAAGTATGTTTTGCGCGGCGCTTTCTGCGCCTGTAAATCCTACTATTCCGCACATAAAAAAATCCTTTCTGGTAAAACTTATTCCCATTCCACCGTTGCCGGAGGTTTGGAGGTTATATCATAAACAACCCGTGTAATTTCTTTGATCTCACCGGTTATACGACTGCTTGTTTTTTCCAATACCTCATATGGGATCCGTGTCCACTCTGCTGTCATAAAATCATCGGTTGTAACAGCACGTAAAGCAACGACATATCCATATGCACGCGCGTCACCTTTGACGCCTACACTGCAGGTATTGGTAAGGACTGCAAAATACTGATTGGTATCTGTTTTTTGCTGACATCTATCTATCTCTTCTCTGAAAATTGCATCTGCTTCTTTGAGGATATTTAATTTTTCCTCTGTTATTTCTCCTATTATCCTGACCGCAAGCCCCGGTCCGGGGAACGGTTGACGGTATACAAGTTCATTCGGCAATCCGAGTTTAAGTCCGACTTGACGCACCTCGTCTTTAAACAGATCGTTAATTGGCTCGGCAATACTTTCAAAATCAATAACATCAGGCAATCCTCCGACATTATGGTGGCTTTTTATTACCGCAGAATCATCCTTCCCGCTTTCAATAATGTCCGGATATATAGTACCTTGTGCAAGTATATCTATTTTACCGAGTTTTTTTGCCTCTTCTTCAAAAACAGAAATAAATTCCTTACCTATTATTTTACGTTTTTGTTCCGGCTCTGTTACACCTTTAAGTTTTCCGAGAAATCTTTCTTCGGCGTTAACACGGATCAATTTCATACCGAATCTGTCTTTGAAGGTGTTTTCTACAAAATCTCCTTCATTTTTTCGGAGCAATCCGTGGTCAACAAAAACACAGTTCAAGTTGTCACCTACCGCTTTATACAAAAGAGCAGCCGCAACGGAGGAATCAACTCCCCCGGAAAGAGCCAAAAGTACTTTTTTCCCGGCAAGTTCTTTTTTGTATTTTGTAACGGTTTTCTCGATAAAATCGTCCATTTTCCAATCTCCTGAGCAATGGCAGATATTATAAAGAAAATTTCTGATAATCGTCCTTCCGTACTCAGTATGAGTAACTTCAGGATGAAACTGAACGCCGTAAAGTTTTTTGACGGAAGAGGAAAAAGCGGCTACGGGACAGTTTTTTGTGGTGGCAATAACGTCAAAATCCTCCGGTACCTCCGATACGTAATCCGTATGACTCATAAAACAACGGCTTTCTTTCGGAATATTTTCAAAAAGCGGGCTTTTTTCCACATTTAAAATAGTATTTCCGTATTCGCTTTTATCAAAAGCACTTGATACCTTACCTCCTGCAAGAAAGGCCATCAACTGTGCTCCGTAACATATTCCCAAGACCGGAATTCCCAAACTAAGGATTTCGGGGTCAAAATGCGGAGATTTTTCATCATAAACGCTATTCGGTCCACCTGTAAAGATAATACCTTTATATGCGTTAATTTTTATATATTCACAACTTATTTTATTGTATGGTCTGATCTCAGCGTAAACATTTTGTTCACGTACACGTCGGGCAATAAGTTGATTATACTGACCTCCGAAATCTAAAACAAGGATTTTTTCGTTCATATTTCCACCGCCTTTAAATTACAATGTTATTTCCGCTGTAGTACGCTCTGTATTTTCTATCAACGGTTTTGCATCGTTCAAAAAATTCTCGACCTGTTCCACACATCTGCCGATATAAAGCGACGGATCAAGAAGTTTTTTCATTTCTTCAAGTGTGAGACCGAATTTTGTTTCGGCACTCAGATATTTAAGCAGATCGCATTGACCACCGTTTTTCATTTCTTCGGTAGCATTCATTGAACAGGCACGTATTATCTCATGAAGTTCCTGACGGTTTCCGCCTTTTTTTACGGCCTCCATCATAAGATTTTCGGTTGCTATAAACGGCAGATATTCTTTTACTGTTTTCTCAACTATTTTTTCATTTACATGGATCCCGTCTGTCACGTTTTGACAAAGTCTGAGAACTGCATCGGCACAAAGAAAACCTTCCGGCATGGAAATACGGCGGTTGGCAGAGTCATCAAGTGTACGTTCCAGCCACTGTACTGATGCAGTCATTACGGCGTTGGCAGCGTCGGAAATAAGATAGCGCGATAGAGAGCATATCCGCTCACATCTCATAGGGTTACGCTTATACGCCATAGCAGAAGACCCTATCTGTTTTTTTTCAAAAGGTTCTTCTATCTGGCGGTCATGCTGTAAAAGTCTGATATCGTTTGCCATTCTGTATGCACTTTGAGCCACTGCGGAAAGGGCATTTAAAATTCTTGAGTCAAGTTTTCTCGGGTAAGTCTGACCACAAACGGCAAATTGTTTTTTGAAACCGAAATCTGCGGCTATCATCTCATTCATTTTGTCTATCTTACCCGTATCTCCGTCAAAAAGATCTAAAAACGATGCCTCCGTTCCGGTGGTACCTCTGCAACCCAAAAACTTTAAATTATCAAGTACAAAATCGATTTCTTCAATATCGGATATAAAATCCTGCATCCAAAGCGTAGCTCTTTTACCTACGGTTACAGGCTGAGCCGGTTGATAGTGTGTGTATCCGAGTGTTGGCATTGCCTTGTACCTTTCTGCAAAATCGGCAAGATTGGCAATAACTTTCAACACTTCTTTTTTTATGTGGATAAGAGCGTCTCTGTATATAACTATATCCGCATTGTCGGTAACATAACAACTTGTTGCACCGAGATGTATGATACCAGCGGCTTTAGGCGCCGCAACTCCGTAAGCATATACATGTGCCATAACATCATGACGGACTTCTGCTTCACGCCGACTTACGCATTCATAATCAATATTACCCACATTATTTTCAAGTTCGGTGATCTGTTCATCATTAATGGGCAAACCGAGGGCTTTTTCTGCTTTTGCCAAACTAACCCACAGTTTTCGCCATGTTTTATAGCGCGTATCAGATGAAAACAGTTTAAGCATATAATCTGATGCATAGCGCGATGATAGGGGTGACTCATATTTAGAGGTCATATTTTTTCTCCTTCTCTGCTTGACTATTGGTAAACGCCTGCTGAAATTTTCAAAGCAAAAACTAAACCGGATAATATCTTCCGCCATTAATATCTGCATCTGCGGTAAAAAATATTTTTTTATTTATTATTCTCTGCCCGGCTCTTATTCTTTAACAATAATGCTGTCACGCTCCGGTCCAACAGATATATATTTGACAGGACATCCTATGGCCTTTTCAATAAATATCACATAATCCCGAGCTTCTTTCGGAAGATCTTCCCATTTTCGGACACCGGATATGTCCTGCATCCAACCTTTCTTATACTGAATGACCGGTTTTGCGTCGCTAAGCGCTGTCGGGAATGGGAAACGGTATATCTCTTTTCCGTTTAAAGTATATGCCACACATACCGGGATCTGTTCCATTCCGGAAAGGACATCAAGTTTTGTAAGCGCAACCTCGGTTGCCGATTGGACTTCTATACCGTACGCAGTCGCGATCAAGTCCATAGCACCGACGCGGCGCGGTCTGCCGGTCTTTGCACCGTATTCGTTACCGGCGGCACGCAGAGCCTCCGCTTCATCTCCAAACATTTCCGATACAAACGGGCCTTCACCTACACAGGTTGAATATGCTTTTACTACACCTAATATCCTGTCTATTTTAGCACCAGGAAATCCTGATCCGATCGGTGCATATGCAGCAATTGTATTTGAAGAAGTGGTGTACGGATAAATACCGTAATCTAAATCTCTAAGTGATCCGAGTTGCGCTTCAAACAGTATTTTTTTGCCGTTTTCGGAAGCGTTCTTCAAAAATTCTCCGGTATCGCAGATAAATGGTTTTATTTTTTCGCAGTAATTTTTTACCCATTCGTCAATATAGGTTTCACTTACCGGTTTGGCGCCGTAAACTCCTTTGAGAATGAGGTTTTTCCATTCAAGCAACCCCATAAGTTGTTCTTTCATCTTCTCCGGATAAAAAAGTTCACCGGCTAGGACGGTCTTTTTTTGATATTTATCAGAATAGAAAGGTGCTATCCCCTGTTTAGTTGACCCGTATTTTTTATCGGCAAGCCGTTGTTCTTCAAGTTCATCCATTTGCCTGTGCCACGGGAGCAACAGGGATGCACGGTCGCTTATTTTAAGATTTTCCGGTGTGATGGAAACACCTTTTTCTCTGACGTCGCATATCTCTGCCCAAAGGTTTTCTGGATCGAGCGCCACACCGTTACCGAGAATATTGACAACTTTGTCTCTGAAAATTCCCGAAGGCAACAGATGAAGCGCAAATTTTCCTTTATCGTTGATTACGGTGTGTCCTGCATTACCGCCGCCCTGATAACGGACAACGATATCGTAATCTTCGGTGAAAAGGTCGACCATACGTCCCTTTCCTTCATCCCCCCAGTTAATTCCTACTATTGCACAGTTTTTTTCCATAGTACTACTCCTTATTTATTTCTCAGTTTTCCCGATCTGTAACCGATACAAATGTTTTAACTTTTTCTACACATCGGTATACGAACATTCAGCCTTTTTTGCTTTCTATTGATCTTTGAAGGCGTACCATTACTTCATGGTAAGCGTCTTCAACGTTTCCGAGATCTCTGCGGAATCTGTCTTTATCAAGCTTCTTTCCCGTCTCGCTGTCCCAGAGGCGACAGGTGTCGGGACTTATTTCGTCTGCCAAAACGACCGTACCGTCCGAAAGTCTGCCGAACTCAATCTTGAAATCGACAAGAGTTACGCCACATTCACTCCAAAAGGCTTTAAGCAGATCATTTATCTTAAAAGCATATTTTTTTACCGTCTCAATTTCTTCTCTGCTGCAAAGTCCGAGCGCAATGGCGTGATATGAGTTGCAAAGTGGGTCTCCAAGTTCATCGTTTTTATATGAAAATTCAATGGTAGGAGATTCAAACACCTTACCTTCAGGTACACCGTAATGTTTTGAAAATGAGCCGGCTGCAATGTTTCGTATAATGACCTCAAGAGGCAGTATATTTACTTTTTTTACCAATGTTTCACGGTCATTCAGTTCTTTAATAAAATGAGTGGGGATTCCCTGAGACTCAAGATGCTGCATAAGCAAATTACTCATTTTATTGTTTATGACTCCTTTACCGGCAATTGTTCCCTTTTTTAATCCGTTAAAGGCAGTTGCGTCATCTTTGTAAGATACAATGAGCATTTCGGGATTATCGGTTTTAAAAACTTTCTTTGCTTTTCCTTCATAAAGTTGATCTGTTTTTTCCATATAAAAAAACCTCCGATTCACAGTTGAAATAAAAACGGGGAATAAGGTCTAAACTGTAAGCCCGTGCCCTCATTGCCCCCAATAAATTAAATATTATTTGCGAAAAAGAAGGCAGAGACACTTCGAGCAGATATCTCAAAGACGCCTTTGCCTTTTACAGAATTATTATACTCTTTTTTAAGTATTTTGTCAACTACTTAAATAAAGAATTTTAAAAAAATTTGAAATTATTCTTCGCCTTTGATCTTATTATTCAGTATTTCCGTCAAGATTACAGGATTTGCTTTTCCTCCTGTTTTTCCCATTGCGGTTCCTATAATTGCTTCAAACGCTTTTTCCTTTCCGTCTTTGTAATCTTTCACTAATTTTTCGCTTTTTTTCAGGACTTCATCAACAACTTCCGAAAGTACAGTACGGTCATTTATCTGTGCAAGACCTTCTTTTTCAACTGTTTCTAAAGGATCAATATCTTCCTGCCACATTCTTTTGAACAATTTCTTTAATGTTGAAGAGTTGATTACCTGTTCTCCGAAAAGTGTTGCCAATTTTGCCAAATTTTCAGCAGTTATAGGACAAAAGAATTCGTCTTTATTCATTCTCATAATGTCGGTTATAAAAATATTTGCTGCAATTTTATAGTACGGAGTATATTGTACAACTTTTTCAAAATATCTTGCCATATCAGGGTTATATAGAAGTGTATCGCTGTCATACGCGGAAAGACCAAAAGATTCCATAAACTTTTTCTTTTTAGTGTCCGGAAGTTCTCCTATCTGATTTTTTATTTCTTCGATATCTTCGTCTGTGAGTTCAATAGGAGGCAGATCCGGATCCGGAAAATACCGGTAGTCGTTTGCATTTTCTTTACTGCGCATTGCAAACGTTTTTCCCGATTCCTGATCAAACCTTCTTGTCTCCTGAACGACTTTTCCACCCGATTCGATCAATTCTACCTGTCGCTTGTACTCATATTCTATAGCCTGTACAACATAGCGGAAGGAATTGATGTTTTTCATTTCCGTACGTGTACCGAATTCGGTCTCTCCTTTTTTTCTGATAGAAAGGTTTACATCGCATCGGAATGAACCTTCGTTGTTTTTGCAATCGGAAATTCCGGTATAAAGGATTATGGCACGGAGTTTTTCAAGATAAGCATACGCTTCCTCAGGAGAGCGGATATCCGGTTCCGAAACTATCTCGATAAGTGGTACGCCGCAGCGGTTGCAGTCTATCATGGTGCCGTGCGTGTTGTCGTGAACGAGTTTTCCAGCGTCTTCCTCTATGTGTATTCTGGTTATACCTATATTTTTGGAACATTCCGGTGTTTCTATTGTTACATATCCGTTTGAGCATAACGGCAGGTCATACTGGCTTATCTGATATGCCTTCGGAAGGTCGGGATAGAAGTAATTTTTTCTGTCCTCCTTTGAATAATGTGCGATACGACAGTTCGTTGCAAGACCCGCCTTTACTGCATACTCCACTACTTTACCGTTGAGAACCGGAAGTACTCCTGGAAGACCCATGCAGACAGGACAGGTATGGGTATTCGGTTCGGCGCCGTATGATGTTGAGCAGGAGCAAAATATCTTTGTTTCGGTTTTAAGTTCAACATGGACTTCAAGACCGATGACCATTTCGTAATCATTTATAAGTTTCATTGCTTTATCCTCTCTTTCCCTTGTTTTCAAACGCATATCCCGCACGGTACAGTAAACTTTCGCTGAATGCCGGTCCGATCAATTGCATTCCGACCGGCATACCACCTTCACCGGTTCCGCAAGGAAGGGAAAGCGCCGGAATACCGGCAATATTGACAGGAACGCTATATGCGTCTCCCATGTACATTTGAAGGGAATCTCCGACCTTTTCGCCAATCTTATATGCGACCGTAGGTGCGACCGGAGAGATTATAAGATCGCATTTTCCGAATGCTTCATTAAAATCTTTTCTTACAAGATTTCTTACTTGCAATGCCTTTTTGTAGTAAGCATCGTAATATCCGGAAGAAAGAGCAAATGTTCCTAGCATTATACGTTTTTTGACCTCTGTACCAAAGCCTTCGCTCCTGCTCTTTCTGTAAAGGTCTTCTATATCGCTGTATTCCGCGCACCTGTAACCGTAACGGATACCGTCAAACCTTGCAAGGTTTGACGAGGCTTCCGCCGAAGAGATGACATAATACGCCGATAGTGCATAATCAATGGAAGGCATCGATATCGATACCTTCTCGGCGCCCATCATACGGTATTCTTCCGCTGCATCGAGAACCGCTTTTTTGACATCAGGTGAAATACCTTTGCCTAAGAACTGTTCGGGAATACCGATCTTCATACCTTTGACGCCTTTTTTGATATCCGCCGTAAAATCACCGTACGTACGGTCTATCGAGGTTGCGTCTCTTTTGTCGTGACCTGCAATGACGTTCAATACTATGGCATTGTCCATGACGGTGTTCGTAATCGGTCCTATCTGGTCAAGAGAGGATGCAAATGCGATAAGTCCGTATCTCGAAACCATACCATATGTGGGTTTCATTCCGACAACACCACAGAACGATGCGGGCTGTCTAATAGATCCGCCTGTATCAGATCCGAGCGTATACGCCGCTTCTTTGGCCGCGACTGCTGCGGCGGAACCACCTGAAGAACCTCCGGGGACCCTGTCGGTATCGACCGGGTTACGGCAGACCTTGAATGCGGAATTTTCCGTTGTGGAACCCATTGCAAACTCGTCCATATTCATTTTTCCGAGTATGACAGCCCCGGCTTGTTCAAGTTTTTCAACTGCATGTGCACTGTACGGAGGCACATAATTACCGAGCATTTTCGAAGCGCAGGTCGTTTTAATGTCTTTTGTACACATATTGTCCTTTATACCGCATGGAATACCCGCCAAAGGAGTATCCGGCAGTTTTCCTTCATCAAAAGCCCTTGCACTTTCGAGTGCTTTTTCGGGAGTTATCGTTATAAACGCGCCTATCGTCTTATCCTCTGTATTTATTCGGTCAAAATATGCTTTAGTCAGTTCTACGGAGGAATATTCTTTTTTTCTCAGAGCCTCAATATGCTCATAAATTGTTTTATTGATTAATTCCGACATATCCGACTCTCCTTTCATTCTTCTACAACACGGGGAACAACGATATATCCGCCGTTCTTTGTCGGTGCGGCTTTCAGAAGTTCTTCCGCGGTAAAGTTATCTTCCGCACAGTCCTTACGGAATACGTTTTTCATGGGAACAATATAAGCGTTTGCGTCTACGCCTGTCGTGTCTGCGGCACTCAGGCGGTCGGCAAACTCTATTATTTGCTCCATTTCCTTTGCAAGACCTTTCATCTCTTCTCGTGAAAATTCAAGATGCGCAAGGTTTGCGACGGCCTCAACGTCTATTGTGTGTTTCTTTTCTTTTACGGCTTTTTTGTTTTTTTCACCCGTAAGCGGAACATCGAGCCCGAGAACGTGAAGTTGTTCTTCGTCTACCGGCTGTGGTGCGTCCGTCATGGGGCAGGAAGCATCTTTTATTTTCGGGAACGCAATGATATCGCGTATTGAATCGGCGCCTACCATCAGCATTACAAATCGGTCAAGTCCGAAAGCAAAACCGCCGTGAGGCGGGGTACCGTAGCGGAAAGCGTTTACCATAAATCCGAACCGATCTTCTATCTGTTCATCGCTGAATCCGAGAGCCTCAAACATGAGTTTCTGAACGTCCTGTCTGTGGATCCTTATCGATCCCGAACCGAGTTCCGTTCCGTTAAGGACTACGTCATACGCCTGAGCTCTGACCTTTCCGGGATCGGTAAGCAGATACTGGACGTCTTCGGGGTACGGCATTGTAAAAGGGTGGTGCGTGGAGATCCAGCGTTTTTCCTCTTCCGAATATTCAAACTGCGGAAAATCGGTGACGAACAGAAATGCGTACTTACTGTTGTCACGAAGACCGAGCATATCTGCAACATTTAAACGAAGATTTCCGAGAGTACGGCGTACAGTATCAAGTTTGTCCGCACAGAAAAGTACGAAGTCTCCGGGGACTGCCTCCATTCTCGAAAGAATCTGTTTCATTTCTTCTTCGTTAAAATATTTAGTGAGTATTGAATATATTTCACCGTCAGGACGGTAAGCGATCCATGCCATACCTTTCGCGCCGCAGGAGATGGCGCTCTTTGTAAGAGTTTCTATTTCCGTTCTTGAAAAACCGGCACAGCCTTTGGCGTTTATTGCACGTACAACGCCGCCGTTATCGCAGACATTTCTGAATACCGAAAATGAGCATTTGCCCCCAATATCGGTAAGGTCTACTATCGGCAGACCGAAACGTATATCGGGCTTGTCCGAGCCGTATTTATCCATTGCCTCGGTCCATGTAATACGCGGAAAATCGTATCCGACATCGACTCCCTTGCAACATTTGAATATGTGTTTGAACATACTTTCAAGGTGTCTGAAAATATCTTCCTGTTCGACAAAGGACATCTCCATATCCACCTGTGTGAACTCAGGCTGTCTGTCCGCACGCAGGTCCTCGTCACGGAAACAACGCGCGATCTGATAATATTTATCTATTCCGCCTACCATAAGGAGTTGCTTATATATCTGCGGCGACTGCGGCAGGGCGTAAAAACTTCCTTGGTGTACACGGGACGGAACGAGATAGTCACGTGCACCTTCCGGCGTTGACTTACAAAGAATAGGTGTTTCAACATAAATGAAGCCCTTGCTGTCAAGGTAATCCTCGGCGGCCTTCTGAATGAGATGGCGCATGCGCAGATTACCAACCATCTTGTTGCGCCTGAGGTCAAGATAACGGTAACGCAACCGCAGATCCTCACGGACATTTTCTCCGTCTTCAATGGAATACGGTAATTTTTCCGCCATGGATAAAAGTTCGATCTCCTCTGCGGCGAGTTCGACGGTACCGGTCTCTATTTTTTCGTTGACTGTATCGGCAGATCTTTCTCTTATCTTTCCTTTTACGCTTATGACCGATTGCAATCTGAGTTTTTCGGTAAGGTTGAACTCTTCGCCACTTACCTTTGCGGCATCGACGACTACCTGCAATACACCTTCACGGTCGCGCAGGTCTAAAAATATAATGCCGCCCATATCGCGTTTTGTGATCACCCAGCCTGAGCAGACTTGCTCAGTACCGATATGACATGGGCGGATAAGACCGCAGTATTCTGTCCTTTTCATTTGGTTTTCCTCCTGAATATTTAAAATATCAAAGTTTTAATTAACATTATTAGTTATGAAAAAATATTGGAAAACGTAAAAGCGGCACCGTTTTCCGGCATTCCCCATAGCGATAAAACTGCAACAAAAAATGTTTCAGCATCCTACAGGGCGATTGCTGTACTCGCGGTGCCACCTGTATTTTTTCTCATTCCCAAACCTTGGCAAAGGCTCTGCCAGTTAACGTACGGCGAAACGGCGCACCTACTTGAAATTTTTCTTTCGGATTGCGGCTCGACGAGTGTTATTTACACAAGATCCACTGCGCGGCTCACACCGTATCGCACTCTCTGTAAGCGATCTCTTGTGTTACTTCTCTCATCTCAAACGCTTTTGATTATTGGTTTTGAAGATCGGTTTTTACGGGTCCTTTAAAAGGTAACACGTACTGTAAAAATCCCGATAAAAAAGCGAAAAAAATAAAATTTTTATTTTATAAATACACTTTCCGGTTTATTATCTTACGCTGAATAATATATCCGCGTATGACGGGAAAGGCCAGTATTCTTTTGCCGTTATCGTCTCCGCTTCGTCAACGACTGAACGCAGTCTCGCCATCTTTGCAAGAACGGTATCGCGGATCATATAAGCTTCATCTTCAATGTTTCCCGCATCGCCGAGTTTTATTACGGCTTCTTGCAATTCATCGGCAGTCTTTGCAACTTTGTCACAAAGCAGTGACAAGCGTTTTACTATACCGGTCTCATATTCACATGGAATATCGGAGTCAAGCGTCTTTTTCTTCAGAGCATTTGATGCAATATGTGCTGAATATTTTTCGATCGCCGGAGCATAGTAGCACTTTGCCATATCAATCATGGTATTTGCTTCTATAACGACAGTTTTACAGTAATTTTCAAGCATAATCTCTTCACGTGATCTAAGTTCTCTTTCGGAAAATATCTCGTGTGATATCAGCATATCCATATTTTTCTTATCCAGCAAATGCGGCATACAGTCTGCTGTGGTGCGGTAATTGAGAAGTCCGCGTTTTTCGGTCGCCTCTTTGATCCAATTACCATCATAACCATTTCCGTTAAATATTATCCTTTTGTGATCTTTTATAGTCTTTTTAATCATTTCGTTAAGAGCAGATTCAAAATTTTCTGTCCCTTCAAGACGGTCGGCATATATTTTGAGCGACTCGGCAACGGCGGCGTTCAACATTATGTTTGCACACGCAATACTGTTGGAAGAGCCCAGCATACGGAACTCGAATTTATTGCCTGTAAACGCAAACGGCGATGTACGGTTACGGTCTGTCGTGTCTCTTGTAAACTTGGGAAGTACGCTTACTCCCAGTTTCATCTTGGTCTTACCAGCTGCAACATATGGCGTATCAGTTTCGATTGCTTTAAGAATGCCTTCAAGTTCGTCTCCGAGAAACATCGATACAACTGCGGGAGGTGCCTCGTTTGCGCCTAACCTGTGGTCGTTTCCAGCAGTTGCCACCGAGATACGGAGCAGATCCTGATAATCGTCAACTGCTTTTATTACAGCGCAAAGAAACAAAAGAAACTGTGCATTCTCATAAGGCGTTTCGCCGGGAGAAAAAAGGTTTACACCAGCATCTGTGGATATGGACCAGTTGTTGTGTTTACCGCTTCCGTTTACGCCTGCAAACGGCTTTTCGTGGAGCAGACATACAAGACCATGCCTTGACGCAACTTTCTGCATAATCTCCATGGTAAGTTGGTTATGGTCAGTCGCAACATTGGTAGTGGTGTATATTGGAGCCAATTCATGCTGTGCAGGAGCGACTTCATTATGTTCTGTTTTGGCAAGGATGCCGAGTTTCCAGAGTTCATCGTTCAGGTCTGCCATGAACTTGGCTACCTTTGGTTTTATTGCGCCAAAATAATGGTCATCCATTTCCTGACCCTTCGGAGGCTTTGCTCCGAAAAGAGTTCTGCCGGTAAAACGGATGTCCGGGCGCGCATCATACATTTCTTTTGTAATAAGGAAATATTCCTGTTCGGGGCCTACCGATGTTTTTACACATTTTACGGTATCGTTTCCAAACAGATGCAAAATACGGAGCGCCTGTTTGTTAAGCGCCTCCATGGAACGGAGAAGCGGTGTCTTTTTATCCAATGCCTCGCCACCGTAAGAACAGAAAGCAGTGGGTATGCAAAGAGTTTTATCTTTGATAAAAGCATAAGACGTCGGGTCCCATGCAGTATATCCGCGAGCCTCAAAAGTTGCTCTTATTCCGCCGGACGGGAAAGACGAAGCGTCCGGTTCACCTTTAATGAGTTCTTTTCCGGAAAACTCCATGATTACCGAGCCGTCAGGAGAAGGAGTGATAAAACTATCATGTTTTTCAGCGGTGATTCCGGTAAGGGGCTGGAACCAATGAGTGTAGTGTGTTGCACCGTTTTCCAATGCCCAGTCTTTCATGGCCGTTGCAACTGCATTTGCCACACCGATGTCAAGATCAACACCTTCATCAATCGTCTTTTTTATGGAATTGTAAATCTTTGCAGGCAATCTGGCTCTCATAACACGGTCATCAAAGACCTTGCTACCGAAAATGTTTGCCACTGTATTCATAATTATATGGCCGTACCTTTCATAAAAATTCAGAGCGTCCTTAATTTCAGGGGAAGTTAAAGACGCCCTTATTTCTCAAATGTTCAGGTTAAACAATGCCCTGGGCGGTCATTGCTTTCGCAACTTTTTCGAATCCCGCTATATTTGCGCCCGCAACATAGTTGCCCTCGAGACCGTAAAGTTTTGAAGTATTATCAAGGTTGTGGTAGATATTGACCATGATGCCTTTGAGTTTCTGATCAACTTCCTCAAAACTCCAAGAAAGTCTTTCACTGTTCTGAGACATTTCAAGCGCACTTGTTGCAACGCCGCCGGCATTTGCCGCTTTTCCGGGAAGGAAGAGTACACCCTTTTGCTGCAAAAACTCCGTTGCATCTGCGGTAGTAGGCATATTTGCACCCTCCGCAACTGCATAAACACCGTTTTCAACCAACATTTTTGCATCATTTATATTAAGTTCGTTCTGAGTTGCGCAAGGAAGCGCAATGTCCGCTTTTATGCTCCATACACCTTTACCTTCGTGATACTCCGAATTCGGTCTGTACTTCTTGTACTCGGTAAGTCTCTGACGGTCTACCTCTTTAATCTGTTTGAGAGCGGCAAGATCTATTCCGTCGGGATCATATACCCAGCCGTTGGAGTCGGAGCAGGTTACTACCTTGGCACCGAGTTGTGTTGCCTTTTCGATCGCGTAGATAGCAACGTTACCCGCACCGGATACGATAACCGTCTTTCCGGCAATATCCTGACCGTGGCACTTCAACATCTCTTCTACTATGTAAAGAAGTCCGTAACCGGTCGCTTCCGTTCTTACGAGAGAACCGCCGTACGGGATACCTTTACCGGTAAGTACGCCTTCGAAAACATTCTTTATTCTCTTATACTGTCCGAACATATATCCGATCTCTCTTGCACCGGTACCTATATCGCCTGCCGGTACGTCGGTATCGGCGCCGATGTGTCTGCAAAGTTCAGTCATGAAACTTTGGCAGAATGCCATGACTTCACGATCCGATTTTCCTTTGGGGTCGAAATCGCTTCCGCCTTTACCTCCGCCTATCGGGAGACCGGTGAGCGAATTTTTGAAAATCTGCTCAAATCCGAGGAATTTTATAACGCCGAGATTTACCGAAGGATGAAGTCTGATGCCACCCTTGTAAGGACCTATGGCACTATTAAACTGAACGCGGTAACCAGTGTTGACTTGTACGTTACCTTTATCGTCGACCCACGAAACTCTGAACTTTATCTGTCTTTCGGGATTTACTATCCTTTCAAGCATAGCGTCACGTCTGTACTGAACTTCATTCTTTTCAACAACGGGGCGTATGGTTTCAAGGACCTCTTTAACCGCCTGGTGAAATTCGGGTTCTCCCAGATTTTCTTTTATAACACGCTCCAACACTTCATCAACATAATTCATTTGAATTTCCTCCTTAAACAACAAAAAACGCCCTTAATAGTAATCTGCCACGATTACCCATTAAAGACCCCTTTGCCTTTTTGCAATATATATTTTGTAAAGGCATTAAAAGGTAAATTGCCTTTCAAACTGGATTTCGCAGACATCTTTGCCTTACTTGTCATCATTATACACTGACAAAAAAGATTTGTCAACCCTTTTTTTTAATTTTCCGAAAAAAATTGAAATTACCGATTGACAAGTGCGTCTTTTTGTGATATAATATGTTGTAATGAGCAAAGGCGTTCACTTAGTGCAGACAATTTTCTGTAACAAAATGAACGCCTTTGATTTTTATTTTGCTATTTGCTATGGGAAAGGAAATAATACTTATGAATAGTATTGAAGGTCAGGTAAGAATTCCGTCCGGTTGCGCGATCGCCGCTATGATATCAAAAGAAGGAAAGCGGATGACCGGCGAAAAGATCGTTGAATCAATGAAACCGATGCATGACCGTTCCAACGGTCTCGGCGGCGGATTTGCAGCATACGGTATATACCCAGAATATAAGGATTTTTATGCTTTGCATATGTTTTTCAATGACAGAGCATCTAGAAAGGACTGCGAAGCATTTCTGAAAGAACGCTTTGAAATAGTAAAAAGCGAGATCTTGCCGACAAGGAAGATTCCCGCGATAACCGACGAACCGGTTATCTGGCGCTATTTTGTTGCACCGCTCAAATCACAGTTGAATAACCTTCAACTCGATGAAAAAGAATACGTTACGCGTACGGTCATGAAAATTAATTCCGAGATGCCCGGTTCCTTTGTTTTTTCAAGCGGAAAGAACATGGGTGCTTTCAAGGCTGTAGGATATCCCGAAGACGTCGGCGTACTTTATAAACTCGATGAATATGAAGGATATTCTTGGACTGCGCACGGCAGATATCCTACAAACACTCCGGGATGGTGGGGCGGTGCTCATCCGTTTACACTGCTTGATTACTCGATCGTTCATAACGGAGAAATATCTTCTTATGATGCAAACCGCCGTTTTATTGAAATGTTCGGCTATAAATGCACTCTTCAAACCGACACCGAGGTAATTACATATATTATGGACTATCTACTCCGCGTACAAAAACTTTCTCTGAGCGAAGCCGCAAGCGTTATCGCCGCACCTTTTTGGAGCACAATAGAATCAAAGACTGATGTTTATGATAAAAAGAAACACGAATTTTTACGTACCGCTTTTCCGAGCTTGCTCATCACCGGCCCTTTTTCGATTGTATTCGGCTTTAACGGAGGCCTTATGGCTCTTAATGACCGTTTGAAACTCCGTTCCATGGTCGTCGGCGAAAAAGACGATAAAGTATTTATCGCCAGCGAAGAAGCGGCTATACGCGTCATGGAGCCGGACGCGGTCAATATATACGCTCCTGCAGGCGGCGAACCTGTAATTATTAAATTGAAGGAAGGTGCTTTTTGATGGCATTACTTTTCTATCCGGAATTTGAAGTTATCAGAAACGAAAACAGATGTATTGCCTGCCGTGTATGCGAAAGACAGTGTGCAAACGAAGTACACTCATTCGACAGCCAGACCGGACGAATGATCGCTGATGAAACAAAATGCGTAAACTGTCAGCGCTGCGTCAGTCTCTGCCCTACAAGAGCACTTAAAATAGTTAAAAGCAACTGTAACTTCAAAGAAAACGCAAACTGGCAGGACGATACCATAAAGGAGATCTATAAGCAGGCAAATTCCGGCGGAGTTCTCCTTTCATCGATGGGCAACCCAAAGCCGTTCCCGGTATATTGGGACAAGATACTCATAAACGCATCGCAGGTAACCAACCCGTCCATAGACCCTTTGCGTGAGCCTATGGAAACAAAAGTTTTCCTCGGCAAAAAGCCGAACCACATTGAGCGTGACAAAGATGGAAAACTCAAATTTGACCTGTCTCCGCAACTCGAACTTTCAATGCCGATAATGTTTTCCGCTATGAGTTACGGCTCCATAAGTTACAATGCCCACAAATCGCTTGCCACGGCAGCCGAGGAACTCGGCATCTGCTATAACACCGGCGAAGGCGGACTTCACGAAGATTTCTATGTTTACGGTAAAAATACAATTGTTCAGGTCGCATCCGGACGTTTCGGGGTTCATGAAGACTATTTGAAAGCCGGAGCCGCGGTAGAGATAAAAATGGGTCAGGGAGCAAAGCCTGGTATCGGCGGACATTTGCCCGGAGCTAAGATAGTTGCTGACGTTTCGCGCACCCGTATGATTCCGGAGGGCAGCGATGCGATATCCCCTGCTCCCCACCATGATATTTACTCCATCGAGGACCTACGCCAACTTGTTTATTCTTTGAAGGAAGCAACGGAATACAAAAAGCCGATCATCGTAAAGGTCGCGGCGGTACATAACATTGCGGCAATCGCAAGCGGAATTGCACGAAGCGGTGCGGATATAATCGCGATTGACGGTTTCCGGGGAGGTACCGGTGCCGCTCCGACAAGGATACGTGACAATGTCGGTATTCCCGTCGAACTCGCATTGGCGGCAGTTGACAAAAGACTTCGTGATGAAGGCATACGTAACAACGTTTCCCTTGTTGTAGGCGGAAGTATCCGTTCCGCTTCGGATGTCGTCAAAGCCATTGCCCTCGGCGCAGATGCATGCTATATTGCTACTGCGGCGCTCCTGGCTCTCGGCTGTCATCTCTGCCGTACCTGTCAGTCCGGCAAATGCAATTGGGGCATTGCAACGCAGAAACCCGAACTCGTAAAAAGGCTTAACCCTGAGATTGGGAAAAAGCATCTTGTCAACCTTATGACAGCATGGCGTCACGAAATCAAGGAACTTATGGGTGGAATGGGTATCAATTCCATTGAGGCCCTTAAAGGTAATCGTCTGATGCTCCGAGGAATAGGTATGACCGAAAAAGAACTTGAAATACTGGGAATTTCACATGCGGGGGAATAACTGATGAAACGGATTTTTGTAAACGAAGAATGGTGCCTCGGGTGCCATCTTTGTGAATATAACTGTGCTTTTGCCAATTCCGGCATGAAAAATATGGCATTGGCTTTAAAAGGGAAAAAAATATTTCCGAAGATCCATGTATACGGAAATGATAAGATAAATTTTGCTGTTTCTTGCCGTCACTGTGAGGACCCGCTGTGCGTCAAAGCATGTATTTCCGGCGCTTTGCATATCAAAGACGGACGTGTATGCATAGATAAAACAAAATGCGTCGGCTGTTACAGTTGCATAATGGTATGCCCGTACGGCTCCCTGTCTGTCGGCGAAACCGGCGTTGCAAGTAAATGCGAACTTTGCCTGGATAACGCCTGTGGAAGCCCCGCATGTGTCAAAGGCTGTCCGAACAATGCCATCGTATACGAAGAGAGGTAAAAAAATGAAACAGTATGTTATAATTGGAAACGGTATTGCCGCCGCCGGCTGTATCGAAGGTATCCGTAAAACAGATAATGATACCCCAATCACCGTGATCTCGGGCGAAAAATATCCCGTATACTGCCGCCCTCTCATCTCTTATTATCTTCAAGGAAAGACGGCACTTGAAAAGATGGATTACCGCAATAAAACATTTTACGCCGATAACGGCTGTAATGTTATTTACGGAAAAACTGCAGAAAAAATAGACCCCGAAGATCATACCGTCCTGCTTTCGGACGGGAAAAATATACCATATACAAAACTTCTTGTCGCCGCAGGGTCTTCTCCGTTCGTTCCGCATTTTGACGGTATCGAAACTGTTGAAAAAAAATTTTCATTTATGACGCTTGATGACACACTGAGTCTTGAAAAAGCAATTTGCAAAAACTCGAAAGTCCTGATAATAGGTGCCGGCCTTATCGGTCTTAAATGCGCCGAAGGGCTGAAAGACAGAGTCGGTAAGATAACAGTATGCGACCTTGCAAAAAACGTGCTTTCAAGTATACTCGACGATGACACCGCACCCGCCGTTCAAGCACATCTTGAACAGAACGGCATTGAATTTTTTATGAGCGACAGCGTAAAGTCTTTTGACGGAAATGTCGCATTGATGCAGAGTGGAAAGCAGGTTGATTTTGATGTTCTGGTCACGGCGGTCGGAGTCCGTCCGAACACTGCATTGATCTCCGGTATCGGCGGGGAAGTAAACCGCGGTATTGTTGTGGACACGAAAATGCAGACGAGCGTTCCGGATATATATGCCGCAGGAGACTGCTCCGAAGGGTACGACCTGTCCGTGGATAAAAACCGCGTTCTTGCTCTTCTGCCAAACGCCTATATGGGCGGATTTACCGCCGGAGTGAATATGGCAGGCGGTAACAAAGAGTTTGACAACGCCATTCCGATGAACTCCATAGGATTTATGGAGATTCACATTATGACCGCCGGTAACTATATTGCAGAGAAAGATGGAGGAACGGTTTTTTGCAAAAAAACCGAAAATGATATTAGAAAATTCTTTGTAAAAGAAGATGAACTTAAAGGTTATATTTTGGTAGGCAATGTTTTAGGTGGCGGAATTTATACGTATTTGATACGCGAAAAGATCCCGATCAGTACTCTTGATTTTGAAAATTTACAAAATGATCCTAATTTTTTTGCATTTTCTGAAGAAATCCGTAGAAAAAAGTTTGGAGGTGTGGTATAATCATTATGGAATTAAACGTAACAGGTCTGGAATTTAAAGACATTAATGAAAAGTTGCGTCAAATCTGCGTTCCGGTAACACTCAAAGGCTGCCTTGGTCAACGTTTTATTGCCTCCGGTATGAAGGATAAAAATATTGTCATTGAAGGAGTTCCCGGTAACGCTCTCGGCGCGTATCTTAACGGCGCCTCGATTACTGTAAAAGGCAATGCTCAGGATGCTGTCGGAGACACTATGAACGAAGGGGAAATAATCGTTCACGGAAACATAGGAGATGCCGCGGGGTATGCAATGCGAGGCGGCAAAATTTATATCAAAGGCAACGCGGGTTACAGAGCGGGTATTCATATGAAAGAATATAAAAATAAAATTCCGCTCATGATCATCGGAGGTAGTGCAGGCAGTTTTCTCGGCGAATATCAGGCCGGAGGAATTATAGTTGTACTTGGACTTAATACCGATGGTAG
The DNA here is from genome assembly GCA_944381115.1 of uncultured Clostridia bacterium. Lineage (GTDB taxonomy): Bacteria > Bacillota > Clostridia > Oscillospirales > CAG-272 > SIG673. Next base: position 5,966 of record CALWJV010000011.1, on the reverse strand, counting down.
GTACGTCGGAAACTTTCCTTGCACCGGAATGCACGGCGGAAAAGTTTTTTTCCGAGGAGAACCTCCAAAAAGCGCGTTTCCTAAAAATATATTTCTGAATCCTGCAACTGAGAAGGATATGGAATGCATAAAAAATCAACTTGCAGAATATGCAGAAATATTCGGTTATGATAAAAACCTTATATTAAACACACCGTATACTGTCGCAACGCCGGATAGCAAAAATCCTTACAAACAGATGTACGTGGAAAATTAAAAGGAGCATTGCATATGAAATATTCAAAAGAAGAAGTCATGCAGTTTGTGCAAGAAGAGGATGTTAAATTTATTCGCCTTGCTTTCTGTGATGTATTCGGAAAACAAAAAAATATTGCGATCATGCCGTCTGAACTTCCACGTGCTTTCGAATACGGCATTGCATTTGACGCATCAGCGATTTCCGGTTTTGGAGACGAAGCACGTTCGGATCTATTTTTACACCCTGAACCTGAAACACTTATGCTACTCCCTTGGAGACCGGAACACGGTAAAGTGGTGCGTATGTTTACCCATATAACATATCCTGACGGGACGCCTTTTGAGTGTGATACAAGAAGTATTCTTAAGCAAGCAGTTGAATATGCAAAAAAAGAAGGTTACTCATTTGCTTTCGGTGCTGAACAGGAGTTTTACCTTTTCTTACTTGATGAAAACGGAAAACCGACAAAGATACCTTATGACAATGCCGGATATATGGATTTGGCTCCTGATGATAAAGGCGAAAATATCCGCCGCGAGATCTGCCTAATGCTTGAACAGATGGGCATAAAACCTGAGTCATCTCATCACGAAGAAGGTCCAGGTCAAAATGAAATTGACTTTCGCTATTCGGATCCTCTTTCAGCAGCAGATAATACAATGACATTCCAAACCGTTGTTAAGGCAGTTTCAAGCAGAAACGGGCTTTATGTTGATTTTTCACCCAAACCGCTCAAGGACCAACCCGGAAACGGATTTCATATCAATGTTTCTGTATACCCAGCAAACAAGACCGATGACGTTCAATGTATGCTGGCAGGTATATTGAATCGCGTTTGCGAAATGACCGCATTCCTTAATCCAACAGAAAATTCGTATTCGCGCTTCGGAGAAAATAAAGCACCGTCTTATGTTTCATGGTCAAGGGAAAACCGTTCTCAACTTATCCGTGTTCCGGCATCTTCCGTGTCAAACATGAGAGCAGAACTCCGTTCTCCTGATCCGACGGCCAATCCGTACATTGCGTTTACTCTTGTTATTTATGCGGCTCTTGAAGGATTGAAAAATAAAACAAAACTTATGCCTGCAGCGGATATTAATTTATTTCACGCTGATGAGCAAATACTGAAGCAGTTTAAAAAAATCCCGCAAACTTTAAAGCAAGCCTGTGAAATCGCGGTAAACAGTGATTTTATAAAAACTCATATTCCGGAAAAAGTACTGGAGATATATTGCAACAGATAAAAAATCCTGATTTGGAAAGGGTGACAGCAAATGAATTTAGAAGCAAGAGTTTACAGCGTCCTTGTGGTTTCGTCATCAAAAAATTTTAATGACGCAACGCTGGATTTACTCTCCCCCGCTTACTACCAGCCAATATGCTTAACCTCAAATATCAGTGAAGCAAAGCGACATGTTACTGAAAGGAGTTTTGATTTTATAATTATAAATTCTCCCTTACCCGATGACAGCGGTACGCGTTTTGCAATTGATTGTTGCAGGTCTATGACAACAGCCGTTTTATTACTTTTACGTAGCGATGTTCACGCTGAAACCCGCAGTAAAGTTGTTTCTCACGGAGTATTCACCCTTCCGAAACCGACAACCAAAATTATAATGATGCAGGCTTTGAATTGGCTTGAGAGCGCAAGAGAAAGGCTCCGCAAGTTGGAAAAGAAAACACTGTCGGTCGAAGAACGTATGGAAGAAATCCGTATTGTAAATCGTGCAAAAATAATTCTTGTCAGCCAGTTACACATGATTGAATCCGAGGCACATCGCTACATAGAAAAACAGGCAATGAATGCCTGTGTATCAAAACGCGAAGTAGCCGAAGGAATAATAAAAACATATTCATAAGAAGGTAAAAATTATGTTCGATGCAGAAAAAATAAAAAATGAATGTATTGCTTGGATAAGAGATTTCTTTGAACATAACGGAAAAGGTTGTAATGCCGTTGTGGGCATATCCGGAGGAAAAGACAGTTCGACGGTTGCTGCACTGTGCGCTGAGGCTTTGGGAAAGGACCACGTCATTGGTGTCCTCATGCCCTGCGGCGAGCAGCATGATATAGACTGTTCAAAACAACTTGTAAAACACCTCGGAATAAAAAATTATACCGTCAATATAAAGCCCGCAGTCGACGGTCTGATATCATCGATGCCTGACGGAATGGAAATATCGAGACAAACCAAAATAAATCTTCCCGCAAGAATAAGAATGGCAACACTTTATGCTATAAGTCAAAGTAATAACGGAAGAGTTGCCAACACCTGCAATCTTTCAGAAGATTATGTAGGATATGCAACAAGATACGGTGACGGAGCCGGAGATTTCAGTCCCATTTCTCAACTTACGGTACAAGAAGTCAAAGCCATAGGAAAAGTGCTTGGACTGCCTAAGAATCTCGTGGAGAAGACCCCTATTGACGGACTCACTGACAAAACCGATGAAGATAATCTTGGCTTTTCTTATGCAACATTGGATAAATATATTCGCACAGGCATTTGCGAAGACGAAAATATAAAAGAAAAGATTGATACATTGTACCGTAATAACCGTTTCAAACTTGAACCAATCCCCTATTTCAAACCGAACTTCTGAAATCAAAAATTCCCCGATTTAAAGGAGGATATTATGAAAAAAAGCAACATATCTCTGAAATTAGTAACATTGGTATGCTGTCTTTTAATAATACTTGTCTTTTCTGTCTCTGTCAATGCGGATATCGGGCCAAAAGATTCTGTACGTATAGAGTTTAAAAACATGGGAGAGACCCTTTGTTACGGTACACTTCTTTCGGAAGATGAATCAACCGGTCCGCAGTCTGTATGGGACGGCGACGAAGAACACATCTATAACGAGGGGCTGGATCTTGATATATGGAGAGCCTTTGCGGAATATGATGACCCAGACGGCTACTTTTTTTTGCAAATCGGATGGAAGGTTAGCGAAACAAAAGAGATAGCATGGACCTATTATCCGCCGGATTCTTTTAAAATTCTTCTCTATTACCCCGAGACCGACAAATTTATTGTCAGCGGTATCTATAAGCAGTACGCATTTGATACTTATTATACCGTCGACATGGACGGAATTAACATTGAATCGGTAGAATATAACGATGAACTCAGTAATAATGAAAGAATTGAAGCATACCGTTCATATAACTATCGAGTCGAGATAATATCACTTATTGCCCGCATCATTATTACCATAGTAATTGAAATGGCTGTGGCTCTGATCTTTTTCGGATTAAGAAATAAACGGCAGTTGTTGCTCCTGATCGGTGTCAATATCTCTACTCAGGTAATTTTGAATATTCTCCTGAATATAACTAATTACATTTCGGGTGAATTGGCTTTTATTTTTATTTATATTTTGCTTGAATTAACTGTGTTTGTAATTGAATCGATTGTATACTGCTTGTTTATGAACAGATTAACTGATAATCCCAAAAATACCAAATTTTATATTTTTTATTCTTTTTTAGCAAATGCGGTTTCCTTTGGAAGCGGAATAATTATTGCAAAAATTCTGCCCGGTATTTTTTGATTCAAGCAATAATGCGTAAAATTTTATAAATTAAAATTATTATTTAAAATATAAAGAGCAGATTTTGCAAAAAAGCAAAATCTGCTCTTTTATTTTGTTCACAGTCCCTGAAAATTAGATTTACATTATTTATTTTATAAATAATTATGGCTTAACTACGGTGCTTGATAAAATTCTATTGCAGTCGGAATATACTGTACAGGCATACCTGATATTTCCCAACGGTTATTGTCATAACTAAAATCGTTCAATGAAATATCAGGATTTGACGGATTTTCACCTACCCATTCCAAAGTATATACATCATCTCCTGTTTGTACACTTTCACATTCATATTTATATATATTTCCATCAATGGTTATCTTCATTGTCGAGCCGACATTTAATCCGTCAATACCGGAAAGTGTAAATGACAAAGTATATGTATCGTTAAGAATGTAAATGAATTTTTGTTCATTATTATCATCTACTGAAAACGGATTTTCAAATTTAACCGTTGCTGAAGTTGCATATAGATCATCATCACTTTCGGTTCCTATTTTTATCGACAATAAACCTGTTTTATCCCAATCCGTTCCTTCCTGAACAGAAGTAAAGTTTGAAACGAATTCCTCCTCAGATATATATTTGCCGGAAATATACACCTGTTTATCAAAATCGGAATCTAAATAATAATCTATAAAATCATAGTATTCTATAGTTTTCCCATTCCAATCTGAAATATATTCATACGATTTTTTATCTAACGTATAACTGCGGTGTTCTGCATCAAATTTTCCTAATACCGTATCGTTGACTTTAAGCGTTGTCAATGCATATACACTATCAAGTATTTCTATAAAATTTTCCGATACACTAATAGTTCTTGTACTGTCATCGTACACAAAATATTTTTCTGATAACGTGCCATTTAAACCATATAAACTTGGTGTATTTGTATTTACAGAAAGGAAAGGGGCAAAATAGTCATATTGACTATAATTTATGTTTCCTTCAGTATCGTTTCCGTAGAAATAGTAATTGTACTCTATCAAGTCATATCCTTCCGGCCCTCCATCAGTTGCAACAGCAGTTAAAGGATCGACGTACTTTTCTGTATTTACCCCATCATTAAAAAATAAAGAACACGAAGAGATATAATTTTTATATGGATCGTCCAATATATTTTCGCGGAAAGAAACAGTAGTTTTTACACCGTTGACTTTTCCTGCCTTGACAGTTACAGGTCCGTCCACAAACAGATTTTGAAATTCTTCATAAGTGTATGTTTTTTTGAGAAAAAATTACCTTCACCGAATTTATCCGGATTAAGCGCAACAAGGTCATCGTAATTATTAAAAATTATCTGAATAAATTTTTTCTGATTGGAATTCAGAAGATATTCTGAGTTACCATAATAAAGTAACATTTCTTCGTCAGTAGGACAGTCAATTATAAAATCTCCGGTTTTTTCGGTTGCAGTTCCGGTTGCAGATATATTCATATCCGCTTCAGCTTTGATACTTACAGCGTAATCTCTGCCACTGTCAAAGCGAGAATAAGGTGAAACATCATATGAAGTACCATTTACTACGACCTTGATTCCGTTTGCATTGTAATATTCGTTTGCCATGGTAACTATGATATCCAAATCGCTGCCTTTTTCAATATAATTTCCTTTTGAGTCAGAGGAAAGAGTATTTGAATATACATAAACTTTCTCTACATTCTGCGGAAGATTCGTTGATATAGTGTAATAACACTTAACGTTTTTGGGATTACAAGCAGAAAGAACAACTGCACTTGTTAATATAAGTGCTACAATCATAAATACATAGAAAATTTTCGACTTAATCTTCATAAATATACCCCCTTTATTTTGTTTACCTAAACTTCTTTGTTTTCAAAAATATACTTATAAATCTGTGTTTAGTGTTATTTCCACAGAATACTAAACATATATATTTGTTTCTGATACAAAGTATATGATTTTACCGCCATTTTTCTAGGATTCAGTCAGTAATTTATTCATTTTAAGACAAACAAAAATTTATTTGCGGAAGAGTATTCATAACAAATCTCGTATTTATGTAAAAATAGCAGTAAATAGCAGTGACGACACCCTATATTTGAGAGCCGACACTGCCTTTGGTCGGAATGACAGGATTTGAACCTGCGACATCCTGGTCCCAAA
>CALWJV010000010.1 GCA_944381115.1 uncultured Clostridia bacterium | reverse complement strand
AGCCCAATGAATGAAGATGAACTAAAAGGCGTAGACCAAGACTTCTTCGTCGAAGGAGACGGTGGATTATTCGAACTGTTTTAAAAAACAAAAAAAAGACGGACTCCGAAAGGAGACCGTCTTTTTTTATAAATTGGAGCAAAAACATTTTAATGCAGAGTTTGATTTTCAGAAAATAATATATGCAGTTTTTTTGCTTCTGTTCATTTTAAGAAATTTAGTAAAAAATTAACTAAGATGTTATCGGTTTTAAATTAATAAAAATGTTGTATGGCAGTTTCACAAGTTTACCCGTTAAAAATATTAGAACATTGATTAAAATATTTTATGAGTATCTACGCCAAACAAATGGGAAAAATTCAGTCTCTACTGTTTTGAGAATCGTTGCTGTTTTTACTGTTTCTTGAATTATTTTGGTTATTATTCTGATTATTCTGTTGATTGATTTGACTGTTTTTGTTACGGCTGTTTTGACTGTCCTTGTTCTGTTTTTGCTGATTTTCATTTTGGTTGTAGTTCATAATATACCTTTCTTTTGCCATATGGCGATTAAAATAGTTTTTGCGAAAAGCCCATGAAATTAATTTCACTGCCGTTCGTTAAAAATAGTATCTGTAAAAACAAAGAATTTATACGTTTTAGATACACAAAAATGTTGAAAAATTAATCCTCCGCATATATTTGATCTGAAAAATTATATTTAGTCTAACAAACAATTTCAAGTCATTTTTGAACTTGAATTTATGTGTTTTTTCCTAAATTTTAAATAATAAAAATGAAGTGTTTTGTAAAGAGTAATGCCTCCGGCTACGGTCAACATAAGTCCGAAAACAAAGCGCACAATAGAAGGAGATATTTTTGCTGATAATAAACATCCTATCCACGCACCTAAAATACCTACTGAGGAAAAAATAATCGCAATAGGAATATTTATTCTTTTTTTAATAACATGGAACGGTAGAGCAAAAAGCGATGATACTATAAAAAACAAAAGATTTATTCCTTGAGCAGCGGTCTGCTCCATATTTAAAACAATAGTAAGATAAACAATTAAAAGAGCACCTCCGCCAACCCCGAGAGCAGCAAGAGTTGAGGCAAAAAATGCTGCAAATATGTCGAGTATTAACATAAACCTCCTTATAAACAGTAATTTTAAATGTAAGGAATTTAATTTCAGGACTTTTATAAATGTAATTTTATGAAATAAAATTAGTTAAAAAATACTGTTTGTATTGATATATAAAAATTTCCGGAGTATGATTTAATGTGTAATGATCCTGAGTCCGGCAAAGACCATCAAAGCGGAAAAAATCAATTTTAAGAATTCAGGAGAAATCTTACCCATAATATATGATCCGAAAACTCCGCCAACAGCGCCCGGAATTAAAAATTTTAATGAATCATACAGACTGAAAATTCCGTTTTTTAAATATATAAATGTAGAAAACGCAGAAAGCGGGAGAATTGCCGTAACTGCAGTTGCAAAACGCTCTTTAGTTTCGGTTTTCGGACACAGCCATGTCATTGCAAATATGAGTATTATACCACCTCCGCTACCCAAAAAACCATTTAAAAATCCAGCCAAAGCACCGGTCATTGCTAACAAAAATAACCTAAAATAATTACTTGTTATTTTATTTTTTTGCAGAATATTTTCCAAGATAAAACGTTCCTTTTTAATTCTTTTTTAAGAGTATTTTAATATATAGAGTTTCATAACGCTATTATTATACTGCTCTGTTAATTTTATTCCCGTAGTAGAAAAAACGTTTATGTGTAGAATGGTTTGTTTTAACCCCGAAATTAACAGTTCTACAGTTTGTAGAGCAAAAAAATATCAAGTAGAATAAAAAAATATATTGTAGAAATCTGTTTTTTGAGACTCCGTTTTACGGAGAGCGAAAATGATCAACGGTAGGTTGATATTTTTGCTCTTTTTTGGTACAATAAAATTGTCAAAAGCGTATAAAAAGTATTGACAAAAATCATTATTAATACTATAATTGAATGAAAAAGATAAGAGAGAAGACAAAGTGGAAAGAATAACGGAAAAGACAGAAAAAAATAAAATTGAAAGCAGAATAAATATATTTTATGCGTGTGATAACAATTTTGTTAAATACGCAATGGTGTCTGTAAGATCACTTATAGAAAACGCAGATAAAAATCGGAAATATCATATTCATATTCTTTCATCTGCGGATATTTCAGAGCAGACAAAGAAAAAATTTGACGAATTTAAATCAGAAACATTTAAAATTTCATTCGAAAGCATTGAAAAAGAACTCTTATATTTTCAGGAATCTCTTCCGATAAGAGATTATTATACAAAAACCACATATTTTCGTCTGTTTATTGCCGATATGTTTCCAAGTCTTGAAAAGGCAATTTATATTGACAGCGATACTGTAGTGCTGGGGGATATTTCAAAACTTTACGATACGGATATAAAAAATAATTCCGTTGGCGTGTGCCATGAACAGGTAATGCTTCAGACAGAGGAATACGGACTGTACGTTGAAAAAGTTTGCGGTATAAACAGAGAACTTTACTTCAATGCCGGAGTACTCCTTATAAACTGTAATATGTTCAGGGAAAGAAAAATCACTCAGAAGTTCACCGAACTTTTATTTGACTATAATTTTGTGGTTACACAGGACGAAGATTATCTGAATGTACTTTGTCAGGATAGAGTATACTGGCTTGACAGTTCATGGAATACAGAAATGTTCGGTGTTTTACCTTGTAAAGAAGAAGAGATTAACATTATTCATTACATTATGACTTCCAAGCCGTGGCATTACATTGACTGCAGAATGGGTGAATATTTTTGGAAGTATGCAGCCCTTACACCTGTTTATGATGAAATAAAGGCGGTCCTGGACTCATATACGGATGAACAGAAGGAAAAGGACAGAATATCTTGCGACAATCTTTTAAAACTTGCAATAAATGAAACAGAAAGAGAAGACGCATATTATAAAGTTGTAAGAAAAAAAAGGGCTGCAGACAGAGAAGAGGTTCTAGAAAAAATAGAAAAAATGGAAAAAGAGGGGGTATACGATATTGACCCCGAAAATGATCCTCCAACAAAAGTTCTTTATCCTGATAAAGTCGATTATCTGCGTGAAAAAAGGATAAGTAAGATAAAAACCAAAATATCCTTTGCGGTAGCAAAACTTTTCGTAAATAAACTTGTGAAGGATAAAAAACTGATAATCAAGGATATAGTCGGAATAGAAAACTGGGAAAATTTAAAATCCGGTGCAATTATAACATGTAACCACTTTAATGCTTTTGACAGTTTTGCTATTCATCTTGCTTATTTTTATTCAAAACAAAAATCGCGTAAATTTTTCAGAATCATAAGAGAGGGAAATTATACTAATTTTCCGGGTATTTACGGCTTTTTTATGAGAAACTGTAATACATTGCCTCTTTCATCTAATTTGAAAACCGCTCAGAAACTCAACAGAAGCATAGATAAGATTTTGAAGGACGGACATTTTATACTTGTCTATCCCGAGCAGGCAATGTGGTGGAATTACCGCAAGCCGCGTCCGACAAAAAACGGAGCGTTTAAGTTTGCGGTAAAAAATAATGTACCTGTACTGCCCTGCTTCATTACAATGAAAAACAGTGAGATAATGGGAGAAGATGGTTTTTATGTACAGGAATATACGGTCCATGTCGGAAAACCGATATATCCGGATTCTTCACTATGTCCAAGTGATAATGTTCAGTACCTGCAGAATGAAAATTCAAGAATATGGAAAGAGATTTATGAAAATTTCTATGGTATAGACTATAAACTGTGATTTCTAAACAATATTGTCAAATCGAAATAATTACGGTGTGTTTATAAAATAAAAGTATAAAGTAATAATTTTATGATAAAAAATCAAACGAACAATTGTATAAAAATTGTAAGGGAGTAAATGAGATGAATACCGAATCAACCCAAAATGTTTCGTGTGATATTGAAATGGTTACGGATGAAGATGTAAAAAAAGAAAATATTGTTGGCAGTGATGTCAGGTTGTCGGAAGAAAAGAGCGAAAAAGTAAAATTTATGTTTTTTGATTATCCTGCAGTATATTTTGGGATAATGATGATATTTTGTTCTTTTATAGGGTGGCTGAGCGAAAATATATTTCGAATTTTCGCTGTTGGAATTATAGACAGCAGATTTATGTACCTTCCGTTTCTTGGTATTTACGGTCTTTGTGTATTAGCGCTTTACGGAATTTGCGGGACACCGGATAAATTCAGAATTTTGAATAAACGTGTATTTACGGAAGATTCTGAAAAAGCGATAAGATATGTTTTTTATTGTCTGGTGATCGCGGCAGCGGTTATGATAGGGGAGATATCAGTAGGAACATTTTGTGAAAAACTTTCGGGTAAAATTTTGTGGAACTATACAAATATTCCGCTTAACCTGACCAAATACACAAGTATTCCGACAACAGTGGCGATCACCTCGGCGGTGTTTGTTCTTATGAAATTTATTTTTACACCCCTTATGGAACTGATTGAAAAAAAGATAAGTTATAAAGCGGCTTTGATCATTTGTTTAACACTTGGAGTACTTATTTATCTTGATACTATATGGTTTATGTTCCGTATTATTGTTTGGGGAGATGCAGATTTTATCTGGATTGTTAATTTAAAATAAAAAAAACAACCCTGTAGAGGATATTACCGGATTCGTAATAATTATAGTAATTTCTAATGAAATTTTTAAAAAACTTTTAAATGAGGTTTTGCCGGACATATCAGAAATTGTAAATAAAAAGCACCCTATGGATTTTTCAGATACAGAAAATTTCCGAAAGGGTGCTTTTTTATTTAAAAGTTTTCTTTATTATAGCAAAGAGCAGGATCACGCGTTTCATTGTTTGGACTTATCAATACAGGGAATTTTTATTTTTTCAAACGTGCCTCTGCTTTAAGTCTTGTTTGTGTGTCAAGTATTCTTTTACGCAGGCGGATGCTCTTCGGAGTAACTTCAACAAGTTCGTCCGACCCGATAAATTCAATAGCTTTTTCAAGCCCCATTTTACGAGGAGGAGTTAAAATAAGTTTCTCATCAGCCCCGGAAGAACGAATTGAAGTAAGGTGCTTTTGTTTGCATACATTTACACATATATCGCCTGCTTTGGGATTTTCGCCAACAATCATTCCCATATAAACAATATCTCCTGTAGTTATAAACAATTCGCCTCTGTCCTGAACGCTGTAAAGTGCATAAGAGGTAGCCTCTCCGTCTTCGGAAGCAACGAGCGAACCGGTAAATCTTGTACTGATCTCTCCTTGATATGGAATATACTTGTCAAACACTGTATTGAGTATACCTTCTCCTTTTGTGTCTGTAAGGAATTCACTTCTGTAACCGAACAGGCAACGTGCCGGAATCAAATATTCAATACGCATACGGGAACCGTGAAGTTTCATGTCAATAAGGGTACCTTTGCGAGAGCCGAGTTTTTCCATGACAGCCCCCATATATTCTTCCGGAACATCAGCGGTAACTCTTTCTGCAGGTTCTGTACGTTCACCGTTTTCGCCTGTTTTAAAGAGTACCCTCGGAGCACTTACCAATACTTCATATCCTTCTCTTCGCATGGTTTCGAGAAGTATGGAGAGGTGCATTTCTCCGCGTCCCGCAACGAGAAAACTGTCAGCCGATTCACCATCTTTAACTCTAAGTGAGACGTCCTTCAATGTTTCTCTGTAAAGGCGTGAGCGTATTTGTCTTGAAGTTACATTCTTACCTTCACGGCTGGCGAGCGGACCGTCATTTACCGAGAATGTCATTTCCATAACAGGCTCGCTTATTTTTACAAAAGGAAGAGGTTCAATGGTGGATACATCGCAGATCGTATCACCGATAGTAATATTTTCCGCACCGGAGAAGCATATTATATCGCCCATTTCTGCAAAATCGCAAGGTTCTCTGCGAAGGGCCTCAAATTGATACATTGAAACGATCCTTGTTTTTACAGGAGGACTGTCCGGATCATGGTAATTTGTAATGACAACGTCCTGATTCTGACGAATTTTTCCGCGTTCTATTCTTCCAATGCCTATCCTTCCCACAAAATCATTGTAATCTATGGAAGAAACAAGGAGTTGAAGCGGACCTTCGTTATCGCCTTCGGGAGCAGGAATATAGTCTATGATTTTGTCAAAAAGCGGAACAAGGTCTTTGCCCGGGACATCTGCGGAAAGCGAAGCGGTACCTGCCCGTCCGGAGCAAAAAAGTATAGGGCTGTCAAGTTGTTCATCTGTGGCGTTAAGTTCCAAAAGAAGTTCAAGAATCTCGTCCTGAACCTCATTTAAACGCGCATCAGGCCGGTCGATCTTATTTATAACAACAATGACCCTGTGTCCAAGTTCAAGTGCTCTTTCAAGAACAAAACGTGTCTGCGGCATCGGACCCTCTGCGGCGTCGACAAGCAAAAGGACGCCGTTTACCATTTTCAGTATACGTTCGACTTCACCGCCGAAGTCAGCGTGCCCCGGGGTATCAATAATGTTGATCTTTACACCGTTATAGTGTATTGAAGTGTTTTTTGCAAGAATGGTGATACCTCTTTCCTTTTCAATATCTCCGCTGTCCATAACTCTTTCAGAGGTGACCTGATTTTCACGGTACGCACCGCCCTGTTTTAACATTTCGTCAACAAGTGTCGTTTTTCCGTGGTCGACGTGTGCAATTATCGCTATATTTCTTAAATCTTCTCTTACCATCTTTTTAACCGACAAATCCTTTATAAAAAATTTAAAAATCTCAATACTTATTTATTATAAACCAAAAATTTTTATCTGTCAACCGATTTTTTAAAATAAATAGAAAGTTGGTGGATAACCATATTTGTATTAGAAAATTTTTTAAACTGAAATCTATATTATTTTGTTGCGTTCAAAAAAACTATGTACGGAATATAGTATTGTTTATAAACAGAATTGAAATTACGTAGTACCCGAAAAAGTAATTTTTTTGTAAAACTATTGAAATATGATAATTAATAGTATATAATGGTATAAGAAAATACAAATGGCTTAATATTAAGGTATTTTAAATCAAAAAGGAAGTGCATATATGCTCTCTAAAATATACAGTGCCGGTATAAGCGGTGTTGACGGATATCAGGTAACGGTCGAGTGCGATGTCAGAGACAGGCTTGCAAGTTTTGAGATCGTAGGGTTGCCGGATACAGCCGTTAAAGAGGCCAAAGAACGTATACATACTGCAATAGATAACAGCGGGATCAATTTTCCGGACGCCTCGATTGTTATTAACATGGCACCCGCAGATACCAAAAAAATCGGAACGGCTTTTGATCTTGCCATGCTTATAGGAATACTGCGTTCATCTGGTTATATCCACCCTGCCGTTTCCTTTGAAGACAAATGCTTTCTCGGAGAACTTTCGCTTTCCGGAGGTATACGAAGTGTGCGAGGAGTACTTTGCATGGTTTTGGCACTTAAGGAAAAGGGGATAAAAGAGATATACGTACCGGCAGCAAACGCCAAAGAGGCATCCGTTGTTAGCGGCGTCAATGTTTACGGTGTGGAAAATGTAAGACAACTTATAGAGCATTTGAACGGCAAGAAAAAGATAAATATTACAGAATTTGACCCTGAACTTTTGAAAGTAAAAAATGACGGTGCAAATAAATTGGATTTTTGTGATGTAAAGGGTCAGGCAAGAGCAAAACGCGCAATGGAGATAGCCGCGGCAGGAGGACATAATTTATTGCTTATAGGACCTCCAGGGACTGGAAAGAGTATGCTTGCCAAGAGATTGCCGACGATTCTTCCGGATATGACCTTTGATGAAGCGGTCGAGGTTACTAAAATTTACTCAATTGCAGGAATGCTGGGCGATGGAGTATCGCTTATTACAAACAGACCGATACGTTCTCCTCACCATACCATGTCAAGTGCCGCACTTGCAGGAGGAGGAGCGATACCGGTGCCCGGTGAAATTTCGCTTTCGCATAACGGTGTACTGTTCCTTGACGAACTTCCCGAATTTTCAAAACAGGTGACTGAGGTTCTTCGGCAGCCGCTTGAGGATGGGGAAATTACGATAACAAGGGCAAACGGAAAATTCAGATTTCCGTGTTCTTTTATGTTGCTCTGCGCAATGAATCCATGCAAATGCGGATATCGGGGGCATCCGACACACAAATGTACCTGTAAAGAGGAAGATGTTAAAAAATATCTTGCAAGGATAAGCGGACCTCTGCTCGACAGGATAGATATTCAAGTTGAGATGCCTTCGCTTACTAAGGAAGAAATTTCAGGAATGTCTGTTGGAGAAAGTTCAGAGACGATAAAGAAAAGAGTAAACGAAGCAAGGGCATTTTCTGCGCCGAGGTTTAAAAACAACGGAATTTATTCAAATGCCAAAATGACTCCGAACCAAATAAAGAAATACTGTGTACTTACACCGGAAGCGGAAAAAATGCTGGGCGAAGCATTTGAAAGTATCGGACTTTCTGCAAGAGGATATGACCGAATATTGAAAGTTGCAAGAACGATAGCGGATCTGGATAAAAGCGAAGAAATAACATCGGTACATATGGGAGAAGCCATACAACTGCGTACACTTGACAGAAAGTATATATAAAAATATAATATCCGGACGATATGCTTTGTTGAAGGCTTTTTATAATTATTTTTAATATTTAAATGATATATAATATGAAAATTTTTTTGTATTTAACGGAAGAGTTTTAAGAATTTTTATTTGTTTTTAAATGACGTTACTGTTATTATTAATTTTTTATATCTTGCGGGTTATTGATTGTCGTAAGATGTATGTTTAAAAACATTTTCCGCATTTGGGGGATAAAATTGGGTAAAGAATTTTCTATTGAAAAAAGTTGCTGTTTTACCGGTCACCGTGATATATTGCTTTGCAATTACGGAATTATTACGGAGACGGTAAAAACTGAGATAAAAAGACACTATGAAAAAGGAGTTCGACGATTTTTGGCAGGCGGTGCAGTTGGATTTGATATGCTATGTGCAAAGGCAGTTTTAGAACTTAAAGACAGCCTGGACGGTATTTTCCTGACATTGTGTATACCTTGCATAAATCACGACATAAAATGGAAAGGATCAGATAAAAAAATATTTGAAAATATACGTAGCAGAGCCGACGAAATAATATATATTTCTGAAAAATACAATAAATACTGTATGTTTAAACGTAACAGGTTTTTGGTTGACAACAGTCTTTACTGTATAAGTTACTGTGAGCGTCAGAGCGGAGGAAGTTATTACACCGTCAGATACGCAGAGTTACTCGGACGTCATATAACAGATCTGTCAGAAAAAATTAACCAAGCCATAAGGTGAATGTAATGATAAAAAAAAGAGGTTTTTGGCGAAATGCGATGTTAAATCGCAGAATGACCATTCCGATGTTAAAGTATCTAAATAAAATGTCGGCAAAAGGTCTTCATTTAAAGAAACTCGGACGTTTTAAAAATACATTTGAAAGCAATAAACACGAAAGATACATTTATGCATCGTGTAATCTTGAAACAGCAGATTATTATAATGAAGTAGATAAATGGGAGTTTATATGCGAGTATAAAGCCACGGCATTTTACAGAAAAAGACTGCCAAAGGAAGCGATATGTATAAAAAGGCATAATCTGCAAAAAAAGGCAATGAAGGAAAAACTTTGGTTATGCGAAAAACTTAAAGACGGTATGGTACTTTTCGGTAAAGTCGGAGATGAGTATATATTTGAGCGTTCGGTAAACGCTGACAAAACTGAATACTATGTAGATTATATTTCTGAAAATAAAAACATTGACGAATATCTTTACCAAAAAGCGCTTGGAGGTTTTGAGTGCGTGTCTCCGTCAACAGACGGAATAACGTACTATTTCATAAAAAGAGAGGGTCATGAGGTTGTAAGAGGACTTAAAAAACTCAGGACTGAAAAGACGGTAAAAAAAAGAGAGATGCTTTGGGCATTTCTCGGATTTACTGTAATAACAGCGGTTTTTATAACAGTCCTTTTCTTTGCTTTAAAATACAGAACTGCAGTCATACAGTGCTTGGTCATAGGCGGTGTAATGAGTTTGGTTTCATTTATAGTATTTATCATATTAAAGAAAAGGTATAACCGGGAAAAAACACGTATTGAAGAGGAAACAGAAATATACGGTAACGAAGAAAGGTATTTTAAGCCCGAAGAAAAAAATGTTTTACTGAAAAACGCAACTCTTTATGACGGTGACGAATGGCAGTATGTTGATGAGGACGACGTCACTGAGGATGATGAATTTGAAAAACAGGACTTTTTTCACAGTAAAGACGAAATCAAGGATTCCACAAAGGTTTCAGAAAATGATGCTTTTCAGGACACATATGTTAAAGAAAAAAGAAAAAATGCGAAAATCAGTAAACACGCCGTTTACCAAATAGTGAGTATGGTGTTTTTCATGACAGAATATGTTGTTGCAACTGTTTTGAGTGTGATAAATATCATAAATTGGTTTACACCCGGAAAAAGAGGTGTACCGTTCTTGCTTTTTATCGCTGTTACGGTCATACTTTTTTCCCCTGCCGTAATTTTCAACGGAATCAGTGCGATTGCCGATACGATTAAAGATATTAAATGTAAAAATAATAAAACGGGAAGAAAAAATTTTTAAATAAAAAAATTATGCAGTTGCAATGAGAAAAAATATTCAATTTTTAAAAAACAGGATAAGGAAAAGACTATGAAAAATCCGGAAATTTTTGTGATCATGCTGGTATACATGTGTATAGTTATCGGGATAGGTGTTTATTTTTACAAACGGTCGCAAAAAAAACGCTGAAAATTACTTTCTCGGTGGGCGCTCTCTCGGACCTTGGGTAGCGGCGATGAGTGCCGAGGCATCAGATATGAGCGGATGGTTGCTTATGGGGCTTCCCGGACTTGCATATTTGAGCGGTCTTGCGGATGCATTTTGGACAGCGGCAGGACTTGCAATAGGTACATACGTAAATTGGCGTATCGTTGCAAAAAAACTTCGTAATTACTCGCAAGTTGCAGGAAATTCAATTACGGTGCCAGATTTTTTCAGTAACAGATATAAAGAAAAAACAAAAATTATTCTTGGAATCGCATCTGTATTTATACTTATATTTTTTACAGTCTATGCTTCAAGCTGCTTTGTGACATGCGGAAAACTTTTTACAACATTATTCGGTTTTGATTATCATATTATGCTTATAGTAAGTGCGCTTTTTGTAGTTGCATATACGCTTATCGGAGGATTTCTTGCCGAAAGTGTTTCTGATTTTATGCAGGCAATAGTTATGATCACAGCCCTTATTTTAGTAATAGTCACGGGTATTATAAATGCAGGGGGGATAGGTGCTGTTATTAATAACGCAATGAGTATTCCCGGGTATTTTTCTATTACAAGCACAGCGACCCCCTAAGTAATTGACGGTGTTCAAATATCGATTGCAGGTAACCCTGTTTTCGGAGGTGCAGGTTCATACGGATTTATTACGATAATTTCAACACTTGCATGGGGATTGGGGTATTTCGGGGGTCCACAGGTTCTTCTTCGTTTTATGGCAATCAGCAAACCGCAGGACATAAAAAATCAAGAATAATAGCAACATCATGGTGTGTTATATCGCTTTTTTCTGCGGTATTTATAGGCATTATCGGAAGAAAAATTCTTGCTGCCGATCCGGCGCTTGCCAGTAAAAGCGGAGCGGAAAATATATTGGTGGTATTATCGGAAAAGTTATTACCCGGTGCTCTTGTGGTCTTTGCCGGAATAATTATGGCAGGTATTCTTGCGGCAACGATTAGTTCTTCTGACTCATATCTTCTTATAGCGTCATCTTAAGTATCAGTAAATATTTACAAGGTATAATAAAAAAAGACGCAAAGGGAGATGGAAAAAGCATCATGTGGATTTCAAGAATCGTTCTTGTTATAATTGCGGTGGTAGGTGTGATAATAGCATGGAACGAAAAAAGTGTTATTTTTACACTTGTGTCATATGCATGGGCAAGATTCGGTGCAACATTCGGACCGATAATGCTTTTCTCTCTTTTTTGGAAAAGAACAAACAGAGCAGGAGCAATTGCGGGAATAATAACCGGAGGTGTAAGTGTATTTGCTTGGAAACTTGTCTTTAATAACTTTTTCTCGTCGGAATTTCCGATATTCAGGATCTATGAACTTTTACCGGCATTTATACTTTCCGCCGCTGCGATAATCATTGTCTCTCTTATTACAAGAGAACCGGACTCGGAAATACTTAAAGAGTTTGAATCCGTTAAAAATGCAGGCCGATAAAAATCATTTGATCATAATAAACTTCATAATTATAAATAAAAGGAGAAAACAGAAATGAAATTTTTTATTGATACAGCAAATGTGAACGAGATCCGTCATGCGGCAAGTCTTGGGATCATAGACGGTGTTACTACAAATCCTTCTTTGATAGCAAAGGAAGGAAGGGACTTCATTGAAGTTGTTAAAGAAATTACCGAAATTGTGGACGGGCCAATAAGTGCCGAAGTCATTTCTCTTGAGGCAGATAAAATGGTTGAAGAAGCAATGGATCTTGTAAAAAAGATAAACAATAAAAATCTTGTTATAAAAATACCGCTATGTGCAGAAGGTTTGAAAGCAACGAATATTCTTTCAAAAAAAGGAATTAAAACAATGACGAGACCCCGTAACGAAGGTTTCAAAAACAAGTGGTAAAGACAATCGATACAGTATATCGCAAATAATAATTTGAATGGAGATACTGTAATGAAAACATTTTACGAACAACTTGGTGGCACCTATCGTGAAGACAATGGGCGTCTTATTCCGAAAATGAAACTGCCCGAACAAACCAATTATCAAATTGGCAAGTACGGGCATTTTTATCTTGATTATATAAAAAATCATCGTCGCGGAAGGTACACCACGTTACTGACCGAAGGCAAGTTGAACGCTCGGTTACACGAAATCGACTTTGAAGCAAACAAAATGCTTGAGACCATCATTCCACGCCTTGCCGCCGAAAGAGGTATCGACGAAAATTTGAAAACTCGTGATATGCTCCATTGGGCTGCTGAGATGAACAACATCAAAGTGTGCGCGGAAGAAATCGTTTTCAAGGAGGTCATCTACAAATGAGATCTGTCCTTGAAGAACTGTTTTACGGGAATATCTGCCCTAATACCGATTGCAGAAGTGCTAACAAGGAAACAAAGCAATTGACGGGTTATATTGCCGATCATCATGACAACCTACTCTCTACGATAAACGATCAGCAAAAAGAGATACTTAAAAAATTCGATGATTGTTACAATGAGCTGATCGATATCAACGAACGCGAAATATTTGCATATGCATTTAAGCTTGGAGCAAGAATAATGCTTGAGGTCATGTCGAGTACAGATAGTATGAGGTAACGACATGAGAAAATCAAAATTCCTTGTAAATGTAGGTAAAAGAATTTCTAAAACAAGAAAAACGATTGGAATAAGCCAAGCGGAACTTTCTGAGCTCGCAGATCTTTCTATAAGTTGTATTAGCAAAATAGAGCGCGGAATTAACAATTTCAGCGCAGAAACGTTAAGCAAAATCGCAATTGCTTTAGACACTCCAAGTAGCAGATTGCTAAATGAAAAATGTGATGAAACAGCAATATCACAGCGCTATGATATTGAAAAATCGTTGGAAGAATATACTTGCAATGAAATTGATGATATCATACAAATCATAAACACAATTACTAAAATTAAAAAAGCCTAAAAAACAGCGAGATGTATGTCCTTTGCGGGTATACATCTCGCTTTATTTTTAAAAATCAGTACCCTCATCCTACCGCTCGCCTTGCAGTCTCTTTCAATTTTTCAAAATGAAATATAAAATATTTACGTGATATAAAACTGCCTGTATCGAAGGTTTAGGGATTATTCGTATGTATATGGTAAAATAATAATACCAACACCTAATGCAAGGAGAATGTTTTATGAAAAAGAAATTTATAGATATCGTCAAATTGCAAGAATTTGAAACGCATTTAAGAAATGAGGAAAGGAGCGAAGCAACAATAGGAAAATATTTGCACGATGTAAAATGCTTTGTTGATTATATTGGCGTAAGCGAAGTGTGCAAACAGAACGTAATGGAATACAAGCAATTGTTGGGTAACACTTACGCCGTGACGAGCGCCAATTCAATGATCGCTGCATTGAACGCTTTTCTTCGCTTTTGCGGATGGCACGATCTATGTGTAAAGCAATTTCGTGTCCAAAGGCAGGCATACTGCCCCGAAGAAAAGGAGTTAACGCGCTCCGAATATCTTCGTCTGCTTAAGGCGGTGAACCAAAAGCACAACGAGCGACTCTATCTTATCATTCAGACCATATGTGGAACAGGCATCCGCGTAAGTGAACTCCAATATATAACGGTTGAAGCACTAAACAAAGGCGAAGCAGTTGTGAATTGTAAAGGTAAGAATCGAAGAATTTTTATCGTTTCCGGCCTAAAGAAAAAGCTGCTCCGATACATCAAGGAGCAGAAAATCTCATCGGGTGCAATATTCATTACGCGAAGCGGTAAACCGGTATGCCGTAATAATATATGGAAAGAAATGAAATCTTTGTGTGAACAAGCTCAGGTAGTACCGAGCAAGGTGTTCCCTCACAATCTCCGTCATCTGTTCGCACGTACTTTTTACGGCATTGAAAAAGATATTGCTAAGCTTGCTGATATTCTTGGACATTCAAACATCAACACAACTCGCATATATATCGTTACAACCGGTGCGGAACACAAGCGAAAAATGGAAAATATGAGGCTCATCATTTAAAAGAAAAAATCCCGATGTGAACACACCGAGAGCGAAGATAACATAACGAGAGTTATGTGATAAAAAATTAAAAATTCTTTTGTAAACCGTTAAAATCAAGGAAAATAAGAGCGCAACAAAAAGCCTTTCGTCTGATTTTTTCAAAATAATATACGAAAGGCGTTCTTGCTATGCAATTTTTTTGTAAAATATTTACAAAATTTGCCGGAACCAATATAAAATTCGGAAAAGTATTGATTTTTGTGGAAAATCGTGATATAATTTCATATATATTTGGTGATAAATTAGAAACTTAATATCACATAACTCTCGTTATGTTGCTTTTACCTTTCGAGCCGCCCCCCACTCCTTGTAAGAAGGAGATTTTTTATCCCACCTTTTGTAGCGGTTGCTACAAAGACATTAAGGTCCCGTTGCTGCGATTTTGACGTAAAAAACGAAGGAATAGCAAGATGAAACACGAATCAGATATCAGATCGCTTTTGATAAGCAACGCCATCCATCTAATTGCCGAGGGCGGCTTTGAAAAAGCGACTACGAAAGAACTGACATTTTACAAGGGCGATTCCGGACTTCAAAATGAACGAGGTATACATTTACCGTTTGTTCGGAAGCAAGGAAGCATTGTACGAGGCTGCATTTGCAACCCTGGATATGGAAATGTATGACGCCATTCGATTGGGCTTGAAGAAAATCGGTGGCTTTGAAAAGCATACAAAGGAAAAACTTTATGAGTTCTTTCTCTTGGCATGGCAATTTGTCTTAAAAAACGAGGATCGCTGCCGATACTACGTTCGTTATTATTACTCTGTTTATTTCAAGGGAGAATCCTTGGAAAAGCATCAGCGGCATTTTGATGCTATCGTTGAAAAATTTCGTCCCTTATTCATAGAAGAAGCGGATGTGAAAGCCATCATGCAAAGCATTTTTAACGCCTTGCTTGATTTTGCTGTCCGTGTGTATAATGGAGTGCTTGAGAATAATGAAATCAACATACCGCATATTTTTAATGTTTTGTACGGTATGATGGTGACCTATTTGAAAAATCCCGAAAAAATCGGCAGCGATTCGCAGCTGATATAAAAACGTATAGTTACTGCTGAGATTCAGCGGTTTTCTATAAATCTTTGAGAAAGGAGGAAAAAGCTATGAAGAACAGAAGAATTGTAGTTGTTGCAATTATGCTTGTAGCAGTTCTTTGCCTTGGCGTAGGTTATGCGGCGCTTAACGATGCTATCACCGCAACAGGTACAGTTAACGTTACTGCGACCGGTTTCGACCTTCAGTGGGAAAATGATAATACCAGTCAGATAGGAACAACGGCAAATGGCAACACTCTTACATTTACCGTCGATGCAACAAAATTGGTAAAAGCGAATGACTCCGTAACTATTAAGGCTAAAGTTAAAAACGCTTCAACAGAGAATTTCATTGCCAAGATTACTGATGTTACGGTTACTCCAAGCGCGAGCTACTCTGCTTATTACAGTGTGGCCATTGCAG
Source organism: uncultured Clostridia bacterium (assembly GCA_944381115.1). Classification (GTDB taxonomy): domain Bacteria; phylum Bacillota; class Clostridia; order Oscillospirales; family CAG-272; genus SIG673. Next base: position 15,892 of record CALWJV010000010.1, on the reverse strand, counting down.
GAATTGCAGTTAACGATGAAATCGCTAAAGATGCAAACAAAGAAGTAACCATTACGGTCACCTTGAAACAAATGCCCGTTGAAGATATCACAAATGATACTTTTGAAATCGTGATTGACGCTGAAGCTGTTGTTCCCACGACGTAATGCTATCAGTTAAGTTCACTCATAAAACAGCAAGGAGGAGCGCATATGAATTGCGATAAAAAGATTTTATATATTTCTGAAGCGTCTTACTTAAGCGTTCTCCTTCTTGCTTGTTTTGTGAAGGACGATGCGGCGAGGACGGTGTTTTTAGCGCTTTTCTCGCTTCTTGCCGCCCTCATTGTGTTTTTTTTGATCAAAAAGCGCTCAGTTTTAGAGCTTTCTAAAAGACAGGTCGCTCTCGTTATGGGAGCAGTTGCTGTCATTTTGGTAATGGCGTATTTTCTGTCGGGACTCAAATTCGGCTTTTATAGGACGGGATTCTTCCCGTCATTTTTGTGGAAATATGCCTTGCCAATCGCCGTTACCGCAATATCAGTCGAGATCACGAGAAGTATATGGCTGGCTCAAAAGGATAGACTTATCGCGGTATTGTCTTATTTTTCGTTTGTACTTGTTGACATTTTGTTGCTTACCAAGTCAAACGCATTTACAAAATTCGAGTATTTTATGGACACGCTGGGACTCGTATTGATTCCCGCGTTTGCCGCAAACATTCTTTACCACTACGTTGCGTCAAAATACGGTGCACTTCCGAATATTTTTTATAAGCTGATCTTTTTTCTTTATCCCTACGTTATCCCGTATAAGCCGCAAATGTCAAACTCGCTTCTTTCATTTGCAAGGATATTTTTGCCGATCGGTGTTTTGCTTTTGATACATACACTCTATACACCCAAGTCCTTCGTCGTGAGTAGGCGAAGCATGCGTATTCAAACGGCAATTACGAGCTTTCTTATGGTTTTAGCCTTGGGATTTATTATGCTCGTATCCTCGCAGTTTCAATATAAGACTCTTGTGATCGCCACCGAAAGTATGGCGGGTGCGATCGATAAGGGTGACGTTATCATATACGAGGACTACGACGGTCAGCATATTGAAAACGGACAGGTCATCGTATTTGAAAGAGACGACGCCACGATCATTCACCGTGTCGTGGATATTAAAAAGATTAACGGTGTAATGAGATATTATACCAAGGGCGATGCCAACGAGGGCATGGACTCGGGGTATATTACCGACGCACACATTGTCGGAATTATAAATTTGAAAATCAAGTACATCGGATACCCAACACTTTGGGTACGATCGCTATTTGGATAAAAATCAATTTTAACATTTATCGAAAGGGTGGAGACACCAGTGTCTGAGCTTGAAAAAATTAAAAGATATGAATATCAAAGCAAGCGTAAAACAATTATTTGGATTCAAACGGTTGTAGTAGCTATTCTTACTCTTGCCACTATAATTACTTCGACGCTTTTTATTGATAACAATAAAAATATGTACGTGGGTTATACAGAAGAGGGTAAAGTTATTTATCGAGCGTATTTGGCGGATAATGATTTTTACGAAGAAAAATATTTGAATGGTAGCCATGCTTACGTTGCATCTTTAATCAACAAAATGACTGCCGACTTTTCTTATGACGTAAAAATGCAGACCGACAACGTAAACTTTCAATATAATTATAAAATAGATGCTCAGCTGATCGTAAAAGATAAGGCAAGCAAAACAAAAATCTACGATTCATTTTACGAAGTTTTGTATGAGGAAACGTCTGAAAGCAGCGGCGATGAACTAAACGTAAAAAAACTCGTTGAATTTGATTATCAAAAATTCAACAAAAAAGCGAATGAATTTAATAGAACGTATAACTTGAAAAATACTGAGAATGTTTTACTCGTTCAAATGACGGTTCACGTAATCGGTATGTGCGAAAGTTTCCAAAACGATAACCAAGACGTTTATACGATTGCTCTTTCTCTACCTTTAATGGATACGGTGGTTTCGCCGTCGGTTTCCACAACCGTCCCCACCGGAGAGCAAAAAATTATGGTAAAAGACATATCTTCTTTTGAAAATTTAAAAATATCCGCTATTGTGTTGGGGTGTTTAGATTTACTCGCTATCATTATTCTTGTGCTTTATATCATATTGTCGATCGACAAACATATAGATTATGCAAGAAAAGTTAAAAAATTAGTTTCTAATTACGATTCTTATATACAACAAATATTAACTCCTTTCGACTTTTCTAACTATCAGGTATTGAAGATTCGTTCATTTAAGGGGTTGCTTGAAATACGCGATACGGTACACTCTCCTCTTTTAATGTACGAAAACGAAGATAAAACTTGTTCTCAGTTCTTTATTACAACGGCGGAAAAAGTATTGTACTTGTACGAAATAGCGGTTGAAGAAGAAATAACGGATAAAAACACATCCGTAGTAAAACTTAACGTTGGTAAGATGCTAAAACACAAAACGGGAAATAAAGACTAATCATCAAAGAAAAAGGAGGCACGTATGAAAATATTAAAAATATTGATTGGCATAGTGCTTTCTTTTTCTACGGCTTTCATTGGCATTGGATACGCACAACTCAGCTCTACTATCAGTTTAGAAGCTACGATCACGGTTTCTATGCAACAAGGCGTGTTCATTTCAGACGTTACAGAACCGCAAGGCGTTACCATTAACACTTATTTTTCAACCGTGTTAAATAGTGAAGTTGTTTTAGGAAATAGCAGCGACACGAAAACTCTAACGATAACGCTATATAATAATTCTTCAGACGTATATGTTTTTAAAAGCGTCGTATACGATGCCGGAATTGTTGATGCTTACAGCAATTCAAACATTACGTTTACCCACACTTTACAACAGAATCAAAAGATTGAACCAAATGGAACTCTTGAGTTTACTCTAACGTTTGCTTTTAAGGACGGTTATACGTCAACAACTTCTGAAAGTTTACACTCCATTCTTAATTTCTATTTTGGCTTTTGGGAAGGTGCTGAAATTCTTCCCGATGACGTCGTAGGTGAAAATCATAAAACCTTAATAGACAACATTTTGGGAAGTGAAGTAGGACTTAATAATGAAAATTCATCTTTAAGTAAGAACGTAAACGACCGTGCTAATAGAGGAAAATACACTTTTGGTAGTATGGATGCTTGGGACAAAGCTGAAATGAATCAGATTTTGGGATTCGATGCTAAAGATCTTTCGTTTATGATTTATTCCCCGCCGGAAGATACTTCCGTTAAATATCTTTATACAACCGGTTGTGACTTGGGTGAAGAAAGCTACATCTTGCAAGCGAAAAACAACTATCCTATTGGTGAACGTATCTACCCTATATATAGAACTAAGTTGGTTTATAAAGCAGTTGGCGTAGATGAAAATAATAACCCTGTATATGATTGGGTTGGCGAGAAAACCGTTTTAGGTTCTGCTCAATCAGAATTTTACGATAATAACCTTGCTGGCAGTGTGATTGTTAAAAATCCTGCTTTTGATCCAACTACCTTTATGCCTACACGTGCGGAAGATTGTGAAGAAGGTGAGGAATATATAAGCCCGGGCAAATCTATAGAAAACGCTATATATATCCCGCTTGGCGCAACCGTAGATGAAGTTGCTGATTCTACTGATAAAACGTACTTTAAATATCAGGCTCAGGCAAATAGAACGGTAACAATAACACCTACTGAAAAAAGCGAACTTTTAACTATAAGCGTATATTCTGATGCGTCTCTCACAACGTTAGTTGTTTCAGATACAGGAAAACAAATTTCTTTTAATACAAACGCAACAACGTATTATATCGTCGCTACCGGCGATACGGAAGTTAACTTTACAATCCAATAATGAAGAAAGGATTTGGCGCAGTCCAAATCCTTTTCACTATTCAATGAACTAAAAATATTGCTATTAAGAATTATCTCCGGGAATCATGACACGTCCGGGTATCAGGTAATTCGAGTAGAAGCGTTTACCGAGCTTTTGGAGATCAGAGATACCCTTCACCGGCCCGTTTTCATGTATGAAAACGAGGACAGAACCTGTACGAGATTTTTTGTTGTGACAACATTGAGGTCGATCTACATCTATGAGATCAAGGTTGAAGAGGACAAGATCGAGGAGGAACCACAAGCTTAAAGAAAGATTAAAACGATAAAATTTTGAAGGGAGAACGTATATGAAGTTAGTAAAAGGCTTAGTTTGTATACTGTTCTCCCTTATTGTTTTAATGCTCGGAGTCGGTTATGCACAGTCTACTGACGAGATAACTGCAACAGGTAAAGTTAATTTTACGCACACGGACCTATATATATAATATAGACACGCAGGGCAGCGTTCATATTTTGGGATACTCAGATACCACGGTCTCGCTTACTGCTGTGAAAGACTCTGTTATGATCGTTTCTATTACGAATCCTACTGTTGATACTCACTATTATGTTAACTATACCGCAGGCAGTTACACGCTGAACATTTCCGCCGACGAATTGAAGCTCGGATCAAGTGTCGCACCGGGCAAAACCATTACCTTTACCGTTAAGCTTCCTGACATTGCCGGTGCACAAGCCATCAAATTTAACTTCTCGTTAGTTCCTCCGACATTTGAAGAACCCGGAACAGACACCGATAATGTAACTACTAACGCGACAGCAATAATAGAGTTCGTTCTTAATGGAGAAAAATTTGGTCTTAATCTTGAGAAAGTTAAGAACACTTTTAAAGACTGGTGTGATTCAACGGACAGAGTTCTTTTCTGTCGAGATAATACCGTAGCTGGTGGTAACTTGAATAATTCTTACGGGAGCCTTAATGCACAGAATGTTTACTATACTCTGGAATGGGTGAGCTCGACGAAGTACAATATATACCTGTACTATTCAGCGCAAGCAGAGGCGAATCTTGGCAAGTATATCGTAGTTTATAAGCAAGAGATTATCTATAACAGTATAGATAAAGAATGGTCAACCGGAGATTCATTTAAAGGTTATGGCAAGATGCAAAAAGATATTAACGGAAACGGTATCGAGCATAAAATTGACGAGAACGGCAATGAGTACGTTGTTTGGTATGCGAATAAAGACGATGTTCCGAATGGTGGCGTAATCGTTGAGTAGAACACCGGAAGCTGATGCAAGTGGAAAGGATTATGGAAACATCAAAGCGGTGAGCCTCGGCTCACCGCTTGCTTTTGAAAAATACTGAAACAAATATTTTCACTAACCCCTTGACAATGGGAAATTTATGTGATATAATAACTCTGAATACTGAAACATTTTGTTTCTCGGAGGCGTTATGCGAAGACAAGACGAATCGAAAAAGAGTGTGATACTTGATTTCATCGACGAGTATTACAATGAATATAACGAGATCCCTGCCGTGAGAACCATCGCGGAGGGCACGGGAATTGCTTTGGCAACCGTGCATCGTTATCTGCTTTCGCTCAAGGAAAGCGGTAAGCTTGAATACAACGGTCGCAAGTCGATCTCTACCAAGCGTATTGATTTGGAATCGCGTCACGCTTCTGCTCCCGTCCTCGGTTACGTTCGCTGCGGCGAGGGTGAAGAAGAAACAGAGGAAGTCATCGAGTATATCCGTCTCCCCGAAAGTTTAGTCGGAACGGGAGAGTTCTTCGTACTGATCGCCAAGGGCGACTCTATGATCGATGCAGGAGTGAACGAAGGAGACTACGTTGTTATCCGCAAGCAAAACACCGCAAGCGACGGAGATTACGTTGTGGCTCTCTATGAAGGTCTTAACAATCTCAAGGAGCTTGTCGTCTATAATGGAAGATACATTCTTCGCTCCTGCAATAAGGATAAGGAAACCTATCCCGACATCTATCCGAGAGATCTGAAGGTACAAGGAGTCGCGGTCTGCGTGATGCACCGCTTAAAGAAAAGGAGGTAGTCGATGCCCCAAAAGAAATACGATCTTACCTCCGATAAAGGCAGGTTTGAAAAAGATTTCAAGACGGAGGCAGACCGAAAGAAGCGATTGGATGAGATCGTCAATGCGGATTATAAGCAAAGAACCTTGCCGAAAAAGTACAAGCTTCCGACTTTCGATTGCCCCGCTTGTCACGCGAGGAACATTATGTTCGCCGGCGACGCGGTGGCGAAGAACGAAACGGTTTTGTCTTTGCTTGAAGAAAACGGCGTAGCCGATTACATTATTATTTGCCCCAAGTGTAAGCAATACATCGGTGTCCGTCGGCACGTCGGAACTGAAATGATTCACCGTGAATTTCGTTCTCTCGCGCCGTATGTTCGATTCGAATACATTCACGTATTCAATCACAGAGTGACGGAAGTTTATCAAGATAGTGTTCTTCCTCAAGGTGCACTTGTATTTGAAGGTGTAATCAACGATGAGATCGGTGAGCAACAAGAGGAAGCACAAGCCATTCATTGTGTGCTGTCTCCGAAGAAAGGACATTCTCGTTCTCGTTACGAATACGCGCCGAGTTATTACAATCATAAAATTAAATAACACATATTTTTAGTGATCCATCCTCCCATCTGTGAATATGGGGGATTGTGAAGCTCGCGGAGATTTGTCGCACAGATGAATCCCCCACGCAATTTGCAAAGCAAATTGCCCGAGGTTCAGCAATCAATCTAAGGGTAGGTATCAGTTACATATCATCCACGCATAATCGGATTCAATTCCTATTATGTTTTGTTGTGGCGGTTGTAAGTGATACCTGCCCTTTTTTGCGCTTTTAATGTCGAAATTTAGCGAAGGAAAGGAGAAAGAAAATGAAATTTACTTCAAAATGATACGGACTTGTAGTCCGTCTACTTTTCTTGACAAGCACTGCATTTGTGGACACAAAATGCGAAGGTGGGGAGAACCCCAGACCCCGTACTAAAAAAATTATAATAGAAATTTATAGCAAAGGAGTAAAAACAAAATGAAACAGACAGAGGAAAAAGTAAAAGGGGGGCGCAAGCGTACCCACCTCGTCAAGGTGTACTTGAATGATACCGAGTATGAAAAGCTTTGTAAGGGTGCGGCGACTTTCAAGCGGGACAAGAGCAAATATCTGCGGCTGCTCATTGATTGGATCGAGCCGGTTGCACCGCCTTCGGTGGAAGTCAAGGAGTTTACCTGCGAGCTTCGGCGCTTGGGTGTGAGTTTGAATCAGATCGCAGCACGGGCAAATACACTTGGCTTTGTCGACGATCTTGAATACCGCCGCTACGCCGACGAGGTGATGAAGGTGCTTGGTGCCATCCAACAAGAGTACGCCAAGAAAGGAGTGAAGCTGATTGGCAACCACTAAGATTTGGGACGTAAGCGCATACGTCAGCAAGCTGCTCGCCTACGTTGCGAATAAAAATAAAACCACGATGGAGTTGGAGGTTAAAAGCGATAATAAAGCTGAGAATCTTGCCGCCGAGATACTCGGATTACCGCCCGAGCATTTCTTACACGAGGAAAAGAAATTCGTCACGGGTATCAACTGCACACCCGAGAATGCCAACGAGGTTATGTTGGCGCTCTTAGAGGGTGTAGATTCTTCTGACATCCAAGCCTATCACGGATACCAATCGTTCAAGCCCGGCGAAGTTACACCCGACGTTGCCCACGCTATAGGCATTCAACTTGCCAACGAACTGTGGGGCGAAGACTTTCCAATTATCGTTGCCACCCATATCGATAGAGGGCACGTGCATAATCATTTTTGCATACCGGCAACGGGATTCTCGGGTAAGCGGTATCACGACTGCAATGCCACCTATCAGCTTATGCGCAAGACTTCGGATAGACTTTGTAGGGAGTATGGTTTATCTGTCATTGAAAACCCGAGCAAGGATAGGAGTAAGCATATCGCGGAGGTGCACGCAGAAAAGAAAGGCATCCCTACGATGCGTGATCAGATACGCGCCGACATCGACGCGGTGGCAAGACGGGAATTTACTATCAAGAACTTTTACAACCGTATGCGAAGCCTCGGTTATACGTTTGAGCGTCGCGGAGACTTCCTTCGCATCAAGCCATACGGATACAACATGTTTTTCCGCTTGGATAAGCTCGGCGCGGGATATACCGAGGAGGATATTGAAGCGAGAATAAAGAAGAATGCAATAGAACGTCAATGGACACCGATCCCGTTTTACCAACCGACTTTGCGAGAGAAACCCAAAGGGCTTTATGCTCTCTATCTCCATTACTGTTATCTTCTTGGCGTGATACCAAAGGTAATTCCAAAGAACCCCGAAGCCTATGCTGCGATCAAGGAGGACGTGCGTCGCGCCCGTATGTATTCGGAGCAGGCGAAGTTCCTCGGCAAGTATTTCCTTGATACGAAGGATGATCTCATACAGCACGCGCTTAAGGTTCGTGCGCAAATGGATGTGCTTTATAAGGAGCGACAGAAGCTCCGCAACAAAATGCGTTGGATGAAGAATCCCGACGAGATGCAGCCAATACGTGATCAGATCTTTGCTATCTCGGACAAGCTCAAGCCTCTTCGTAAGGAATATGCAATGTGCAAGGATATTTACGACCGCAGTGATGATATTGAAAAGACGGTCGAGCGCGTTGAGTTCCCGCAGCTCGTGGAGCAAGAGAGACAGAAAGCCGCGCTCAAAAAGAACGGACGAGAGGAGAGATAAAAACATCGGTCTTGACCGCAGAAATTTGTATCCGCCCACGAAAGCAGTTTTACGGTCTTGACCGAAGAAAAACGGCATTTTTCTATTTCTGATACCCCAAATCGTATCCCACATCATAAAGGCGTTTCCTATTGAAAAATCCGCATTTTTCCACGCTCTTGAACGAGCCTTTTTGAGCGAAAACGCCTTGCTTCAAAAACAAACCCAATTTAGGAGGACTTTATGATTACAAATAAGAAAAAGAATGAAAAAACAACCGAAATCTATTTTGATGAAACGCCTGCGCCCGCAGTGATACGGACACACAACACCGCTTTGAAGAAACGGCTTCTTGCCTTTGCTGAGAAGTTTCCCGACCTATGTAGGCTGACCGACGATGACGAGCTTGGATACCTTTCCTTTGAGATTGATAAGGACAGATTTTCCATCCGCCTCACCGCGCCGTATACCGAAGAACGCAGGCAGTTAGCAAGAGCCAAGATGAGCGAGATCAATAATAAAGAGGAAATAGTATGAAGTCAGAAAAAGATAAATATATCGAAGAACGATACGCCGAGTACCAAAAGAAGTGGGCAGAAAATCCGCCTCAACCGCCTGAGCGTGTGGTTGATACCAACCGCAAAGAAATACCCGTACACTATAACATCGCTGCCTCTGCCTTTGACTTTGAGGAGAAGGAGGGGCATACGACCTATGAGGTTGTCGGGCACTTTAACCCTAACGCGCGAGAAAACCTTCTTCAGAAAATTTGGCGAATGATGAAAGAAGAAAGTTTACAATAAAACTTTCACTTTAGCGTTGTAAAGCGTTGAAATGTTTTTCAACTTGTGTTATAATAAAGACAAGCGATAATACTGTATCGGTTGTCGGAAAGGAGAAAATTTGAACAGACAACTGAAAGAAAACAGAATAACGGCTCTCTACTGCCGTCTATCACAAGATGATGGGCGCGAGGGAGAGAGCAATAGTATCGTCAACCAAAAAGCATTACTCAATGAATACGCAAGGAAGACCCACTTCAAGAATCTACAATTCTTTGTAGACGACGGATATTCGGGAACGACTTTTGACCGCCCTGCCTTTCGTGAAATGGAGAAAATGATCGAAAACGGTGAGATAGGAACGGTCATCGTCAAGGATATGTCTCGTCTTGGCAGAAACTATCTGCAAGTGGGAATGTATACAGACATTGTGTTTCCCGAAAACGACGTAAGATTTATTGCTATAAACGATAACGTCGATTCCGCAGTACAGACCGAGTTCGATATGACGCCGATCCGCAACTTCTGCAATGAGCTTTACGCGAGAGATACGGCAAAGAAGATCAAATCGACCTTTAAGATGAAGGGCGAAAGCGGAAAGCATTTGACAACCAATCTTCCATTTGGCTATATCAAAGACAAAGATGATAAAGACAAATGGCTGATTGATGAACCTGCCGCCATCGTTGTTCGTAAGATATTCGATCTTTGTGCTAACGGCTTCGGCCCTCTTCAAATTGCAAAGCGCTTGAGAGCTGAGGAAATATTGATCCCCACGGCATATTATGCGCAGCGTGATGGAAAGCTTTATGAGCGTGACCCGTTCAATTGGGATCAGAAAACCGTCGCAGGCATCTTGGAGCGAGCAGAATATCTTGGTCACACGGTCAATTTCAAAACCACGTCCAAAAACTACAAGAGCAAAAAGCGTATTCAAAATCCTCCCGAAAAGCAACTGATCTTCAAGAATACCCATCCCGCAATTATAAGCGATGAATTGTTTGAAACAGTTCAAAAGATTCGTGAGGGGAAACGACGACCTACCGCTACGGGTAAAATGAGCTTGCTCTCCGGCAAGGTGATCTGCGCCGATTGCAAATCCAAGCTTCACTATTGCACTACCAACGGATTTGAGGCAAGACAGGACTTCTTTACTTGCGCAAATTATCGAAGCAATATGGGAAGTTGCTCAGCGCATTATATCCGTAACGTAACGCTTTGTAATATGGTGTTTAAGCATATTAAGAAAATGCTCGTCTATGTGCAACAATTTGAAGAAACCTTTGTGCGCGACCAAATGGAGCGACTTGATAATGCGATGGCTATGTCGATCTCCAAGGCAAAGGTCGATGTAGTAACCTTGCGCCGCAGAGATGAAGATCTGAACACCTTGTTCAAACGTTTGTATGAGGATATAGTATCGGGACGAATTACGGCAGAACGCTTTGATATGCTTGCGTCTGAATATGAGCAGGAGCAAAAAGAACTCAAAGTAAAGATTGCCGAACTTGAAGATCTGATCGAGAAAGGAGAAACACAGACAAAGGATCTAAAGCAGCTTCTTGCCAATGTTCGCAAATACACCGATCCACAAGAGCTGACTGCACAAATGGTTAATGATTTGGTTGACAAAATAATAGTCCACGCTCCCGATAAGAGCAGTGGACATAGAAAACAAAAGATTGAGATTTACTACAATGCCGTCGGCATCATAAACTTACCTACCGTAACCGAGGACGATTGTATCGCCCTGCACGGTAGATGCAAAGGTAAGAAGAAAGCCGGCTAAACGGCAAAAGGCAGTGTGACATTTTGGGGCACACCGCCTCTTACATAAATACTTCGTTATGGGGCTTGCGCTAAACGTCACGCTTGTTTTTTCTACTGCTCAGGCACTTCTTGCCGCAAAAGCGGGGGCAACATATGTTTCTCCATTCGTAGGACGGCTTGATGATATTGGAGATGACGGTATTGCTCTTATTGCAGATATAGTAAAAATTTTCAGGATATACAATATACCTACTGAAATAATTGCCGCGTCTATAAGAACCTCTGCTCATGTTACTGCTGCCGCGCGTGCAGGAAGTGATATTGCAACAATACCTTATAAAGTATTTGAAGATATGCTTAAACATCCTCTTACAACGTCGGGAATAGAAAAATTTCTTTCTGACTGGGAAAAAATGAAGTAAACGAATGCCTGAGAATAATTATGTACGCGTTACACTGAAATTTCTGAAAATTAAGAATTTTTAAGGCTCATTAAGATTTCAATTAGTAAATATTAATAAAAGATCCGGGTTACAATTACCCGGATCTTTTATTTTACGGAGTAAAATTTTAAAAAATGTCATTTAAAAATTTCATAAAGTCTGACTCTGTTTTGTCAAGCGGAAGATCATTTTTATAGGTATAGTCGTATTCAAAACTTTCAACATCATCGTCGGATATGTTTCCGTAGTTTTTATTGCAGCGTTTTGAAGTGACAAGCAGGGTCTTGGGTTTCATACCGAGGATCGACGCGTCGCTTACAAATTTTTTAATCTCACTGCCTTCTCTTATATGCACAAAAAACAATTCATAATCTCCGGATAAAAATTCTTTGAATTTTTCAATCGCATATTGATTTGGCATATCATTCCATTCTGTAAATATTTGTTTAAGGTCTGCAAGAAATTTGCGTGCTTTAGGTGTTTTTTCGCCTTTCCAACCGTAATTTGCGGCAAGTTCTTTAATTGGAGTAATTGTAGATACGTTTAATGTTTTGTAATATTTTGCGGCAAAATCACAAAGAGTATCTTTTCCTGCTCCGCCCTTGCCGTTTATTACTATTGCAAGTTTCTTCATTTATACGTATTTCCGCCTTTCGGATATAATAATTTAATTTTCTATTTATAATTATAACATATAAAAAAGTACTTTACAAGGTAAAAAAGAAAAATATGAAAAAAAACAAAAAATAGTTATAAGAAAGATTTATTTAACAAAAAGTTTATGAAATAAATCAAATGTTGTGTTATAATAATAGAAAAATAATTGCGGAAGGAGCGAAATGCGCATAAAAATTTTTTTTGTTAAATTAAAAAACAAAACGGTAAGTATTTTCCGGGGCGTCGGTGATTTTTTTAAAGCAGCATGGCTTCGTACGTTGAATTTTTTTAAATACCTTGGCAGCCGTATATACTGTATTTATTGCAAAAGACCGCTATTGTTTTGCATTACAGCGGCTTTATTGAGCGAATTTTTTATAGAAACTGTAAGCAGACACAGCCTTTTTGAAGGACTGAAATTTACGTTTCTTTCTCCCATTGTATTTTTATATAATGCACTTATAATATTTGCAATATTTGCAATTTCCCTTGTTATAAAACGCGGTATCGCCACGTTTACTACTGTTTTTTTGATATGGAATATTTTCGGGGTGGCAAACGCAATAATTCTTTTTAATCGTCCGTCTCCTTTTGCAGCGGCAGATTTTTTAATTCTTCCGACCGTTCTTGAAATAATAACCGTATACCTGACAATCCCGGAAATAATAATAATTGCCGTAGGACTTATAGGGGTGTTGACAGGAATGGTATTTCTTTGGATAAAAGCACCTAAAAGAGAGCCATCATACAAAAAGCACCTTATAACACTCGGGACCTCTGCGGTGCTTTTGGGTATACTTACCCCGATGCTTGTTTTCAGCGGATTGATTACAAGTGATTACAGTAATATATTGAAGGCATACGAAAAAAACGGATTTCCGTATAGTTTTTCAAGAAGTCTTTTCAGCCGCGGAATATCAAAACCGAGAGGGTACAGCGAAGAAACAATAAACGGCATACTAAACAGGATCGGTGAGAAGATACAGCCGGATAAAAATTTTGAATCCCCGAATATAATTTATGTACAACTAGAGTCACTTTTTGATCTTAGTGCCGTAAACGGTATAACCGTTTCTGAAAATCCGCTCCCTAATTTTACGGCATTAAAGGAGAATAACCCGAGCGGATTTATCTCGGTCCCGCTTTGCGGTTCCGGTACGGCGAATACAGAGTTTGAAATACTGACCGGTATAAGTACCGAATTTTTTTCACCTGGGGAGTATCCGTACATTACCGTTATGCGTGATACGGTTTGCGAATCGACTCCGTTTATACTAAAAGGGAACGGATACAAAACACATTCGATGCATAATAATACGGGGGTATTTTACGACAGAAATCTTATTTATCCGAATCTGGGATTTGACAGTTTTACCCCGATAGAATATATGTATGACATTGAGTATAATGAACTCGGATGGGCAAAGGATTCTGTATTTATAGACGAGATCCAAAAAACATTGGAGTCAACTGAGGAAAAAGACTTTGTATTTGCCGTTTCGGTCCAGCCACATGGAGCATATCCTACGGAAAAAGTTGCTGATTATCCAATAACCGTAACCGGAGAAGGCATGAGCGAGGAATACAAAAATATGTATACCTATTATGTCAATCAGATAAAAGGCAGTGATGAAATGATAGGAAAACTCACTGAATTTTACTCAAATTATCACGAAAAAACGGTTATAGTGTTTTACGGAGATCATCTTCCGGATTTAAAACTTGAAGAGGAAGATTTGAAGGAAGGCGATCTTTATCAAACGGAATATATACTCTGGAGCAATTACGGTGCATTTGATTCAGTACCGGATAAGGATATAGAAGCGTTTCAACTCAGTGCATATGTTTTTGAACTTCTCGGATTAAACGAAAATATAGGTGTGATCAATTCTGTTCACAGATATCTTTCCAATGAAGAAGATTATAAAAATATCATGGAACTGATTGAATACGATGTACTTTTCGGAGAACAGTACAGTATAAAAGACAAAGAATATAATCCGACAAATATAAAATTCGGTATCAGTGTTCCGAAGATCGAAAAAATAATTCTTGAAGGAGATACCCTCACCGTAAAGGGAGAGTGGTTCAATCCTTTTTCCGTCATATATATTGACGGAAAAAGGTATGAAACAAAATATATATCAATTAATACCGTTGTTGCAGAGAATGTAAAAATAAAAGAAGGTAAAAAGGTGAGTGTTGCGCAAGAAGCAAATGACGGCACCGTATTTACCGAAACAAATAATATTGTGTATGTAAAATAGAAAAAGCGGGTGTTCTTTTGAATTAACAGGACACCCGCTTTTAATGGTTTATTTCAGTTTTTCTTTTAATTTTTGATTTTTTTTATATTTAATATAAATAGGAACGGTTATTACTGCCGCTATGGCAAGAATGATAATGAAAAAAACAATATAATCAACGAATACCGGAAGATTCCCTCCGAAAAGAACGCCCGTATTTTTTGTTTTGACAGTTGAAATAAATTCTATACATTTTTCACCGTTGTAACTTACCGCTTCAGTCAAAGCGGATTGAGTATCGCCAACTGAGATTTTAACATTTGAAATGTCTATTTTTCTTTCACTATATAATGCTTTGTCAGGTGCGCAGACAGTAATGTTTGCAGCGTTGACAGTGAGAGTTTCAGCAGCGTATATATTTCCGTTGGAAATAAACGTACCGTTGATGAATTTGATTTTTTCACCTTTTATCGCGTAATCTGTTGCGTTTATTTCAGTATTTTTCCCGGAGAACACTAAGGTTGCATTTTCTGAATATATTCCGGTCTTACCTGCATTTATCAAAACTTTGTCAGATCGAAATCGAACATTATCATCGGGGTTTAAAGAAAGTGATTGGATCCCAATGTTATCGGAAACAACGGTAAGAGAACCGGATCCTTGAAAAGTTGCCGAAGATAGACATGTTATGGCTATATTCGATGCTTTGATATAATTTGTTCCTTTAAGTGTAATTACAGCGTTTTCCGGAATTTTGAGACCTATTTCATCTGCGGTATCTATAGTTATGTTATTGAGTTCGAGGGTACCTTCGATGTTTTGCCAATCATATCCGTCTCCGGAAATGTTCTGACGGACGGATGCCAAATCTAAAGTATTTGTATAAATGTTCTTTTTTGCGGCATTTGTAGAAACTGAAAAGAAAGAGAAGGTAAAAATTAAAACAAAAAGAAGGGCAAATATTTTTTTCTTCATTATATTAATATATCTCCGTTTTGAGTAATTGATTTAAACAATCATTTTTGTTTGAAGGATTAATTGAGGAGCAAAATCACAGGTATTTACAAAATTAAGAAATAAGTCAAGGTAATAAAGTAAATAATATAAATATTATATCATAAAAAACAGAGAAATTCAATAGAAAAACTTTAACTGAAAGTAAATTTGATAATTATTTTATGACAAAGGAAAAATTTTAATAAAAAAGTTCGTGATATTGTACTAAACAGGAAAATAAATATAAAAATTTATGTATAATTTTCACAAAACTAAAAAAAGGGGAAAAAAGAAGAAAAAACATATTGACAAAGAGGGAATAAAGTGATATAATGATAAAGCACCGCAAATGAAGGGACCAGAAGCGGAGCAAAGATGATCTTT
>CALWJV010000009.1 GCA_944381115.1 uncultured Clostridia bacterium | reverse complement strand
CTTGAAAGGATAACAGAACTTTGCAAAAAACTCGGAGATCCCCAGGACAGTCTTTCTTTTGTACATGTGACCGGAACAAACGGGAAAGGCTCAACATGCGCGATGACCGAAAGCATACTCCGCAATGCCGGGTACAAGACCGGACTTTTTACCTCTCCTTATGTAAAATATTTTAATGAAAGAATTGCTATAAACGGTATTCCCGTAAGCAATGAACTTTTGACAAAGGCTACCGAAAGGGTAAAATTGCAGGCAGATACGATGAAAGAGAGTCCGACAGAATTTGAACTTATAACGGCAGTCGCTTTGGTTGTTTTTAAAATGGAGAAATGCGATGTCGTAATATTTGAAGTAGGTATGGGAGGAAGACTTGACTCAACAAATGTTATAAAGAAATCCATTGTTTCGGTTATAACCGGTATTTCTCTTGACCACACAGCAATTCTCGGGAACAGTATCGTAGCCATTGCAAAAGAAAAAGCAGGTATTATAAAAAAAGGATGCCCTGTCCTTTACGGCGGAAAGGATGTTTTTACTGCATCATGTGCAGTCAGACCAAAAGAAAATTCTGGTAAATCAAACAATATTGATGAAGTGATGAAAAAAAAATACCCTGGGGAAATAAACGGTGGCGAGGCGTTTTCGGTAATCAAAGAGGCGGCTGACGAGAAAGAATCTGACTTTTATTACTGTGATTACAAAAAACTCAATATAAAAAATACTGATCTTAACGGTACGGTTTTTGATTATAAAAATTATACTGACGTTAAACTTTCGCTTCTTGGTCTTTACCAGCCTGAAAATGCCGTTAAAGCAATCGAGATCGCTGAAATATTAAAAAGAAGGCAAGGTTTTAAAATAAATAAGCAAGATATTGTTAAAGGTCTTGAGAGTACGAAATGGGTAGCACGATTCGAAAAACTATCTGAAAATCCGTTAGTGATCTATGACGGCGCACATAATCCGGAAGGTGTAGAGACTGCAAAAGCCGCTCTGTCGCACTATTTTAAAAACCAAAAAATAAATCTTCTAACGGGTGTTATGGCAGATAAAGATTACGCCGCGATGGCAAAAACTCTTGCAGTATTTGCAAGAAAGGTTTTTGCTGTTACACCTGACAATCCCCGCTCCCTCACATCGGAAAAACTTGCAGGTATTTACAGTGATCTCGGTGTGGAATCCGAGAGTTTTGAAACTGTGTTTGACGGATTTAAAACAGCATATTTTGACAGCAAAGAAAAAAATATACCGCTCGTCTGCCTTGGCTCTTTATATATGTACTGTGAAGTTTCAGAGGCTTTTGAAAAAATAACTTCCGGGAACTGATGACGTAAAAACGAGTTTTGATCCCTGAATTATGAAGGACTGAATGGTAATTCTGATTGTAAACAATATAAACCGCAATGAAATTTTTAATAAAAATATAAACAGGTTTTAAAGTATGGAACTTAAAATAAAGCATTTCAGTGAACTTACCGTATCTGAACTATATGAAATTCTTAAGGTAAGGCAGGAAGTGTTTATAGTGGAACAAAACTGCGCTTATGTAGATGCCGACGGTAAGGATAAAAATGCCTATCATGTGTTTATTGAAGAAGATGGAAAAATTCTTGCAGCCCTTCGTGTCCTTGATAAAGGGGTATCATTTCCGGAATGTTCGATGGGACGCATTTTGACGACGAAACGCGGAGAAGGTCTCGGCAGACAGATAATCGTGTACGGAATTAAAACCGCAAAAGAAAAATTCGGTGCCGATAAAATTAAGATAAGCGCCCAAGTAAGGGCAAGAGGATTTTATGAAAAGCAGGGGTTCGTAAAAGTATCGGATATTTATCTTGAAGACGGAATAGAACATATTGAAATGGAAATTTTTATATAGTATTACTTAAATCAGATTTAACGTTATACCGAATGATTAAAAAATATAGTTTTCATCATTAAAAATAATAAAATACATTTAATTACAGCAAGAAAGGATTTTATTATGAAAAAGAAAAAAATCTCGGTAATTCCTACTTTTCATCATGATATAGCATACCTGAAGCCTGAAAAAGATTATTATTACAAGGCAACTGAAATATTGAATAAGGCATGCGAACTTATGGAAAAGGACGAAAACTATACGTTTACCGTCGAACAGTCGTATTTTTTTGAAAGATACTGGAATGAAAATCCTGAAAAACATGATATTTTGAAGAAATTTTTTGTGAATGGTCAACTGAATTTTGCGCCCGGAATGTGGGTGGTACCGGATATGTGTATGCCGTCCGGGGAAAGTATTTACATGCAGTCAACATACGGAAGGAGAGCTCTCGAAAAAATTTTCGGAGATACAAGTAAAAGAGTTTTGACTGGGTATATAGCCGACTGTTGGGGACATCATTCAACACTTCCTGAGATTATGACACAGTGTGGATATAAGTACTATGTTTTTAGCCGATGCATGGAAAAAAATTTTGACAAAGAAAATTTTATTTGGGAAGGAATCGATAAAAGCCGTATATATGGGCATTGGATGTCGACATCTTACGCAGGTCTGGAATTTAAGGACAGTGTGGCAAAAGTTAATGCTGAGGAACTT
Source organism: uncultured Clostridia bacterium (assembly GCA_944381115.1). Lineage (GTDB taxonomy): Bacteria > Bacillota > Clostridia > Oscillospirales > CAG-272 > SIG673. Next base: position 90,134 of record CALWJV010000009.1, on the reverse strand, counting down.
AGCTGGAGTTCAGCCACTAAAGAAGGAGTACTTTCCCTATACAATCGCAATAGGGTTCGGTGCGGAGATGCACATCAGATAATGCCGGCAGGAGGAGATATGAAGATGCCTGCCGATTCAGCGCTTGATGCCATGAAAAATCTTCAGAATGAAGCTGATATTCCTGGTATTGGATTTTCCTCATTTGAAAAGGCGCTTGCAGAGATAGATTATTCACGTAAACCGGTATACAGCGGAGAGTTTATAAGTTCCATGAAAGGAAGTTTTGCAACTAATATCGGCATAAAGCATTATAATAACAAAATGGAGCAGGATCTCTACGGACTTGAGGTCCTTTCCGTAATGAAAAAACGTAACATCGGATTTGATAAACAGTGGAAGACCACACTTAAAAATCAATTTCACGACATAATCTGCGGTACTATATGTGATGAGGCGCTTGAACAGACAATGGCAGAATATAAAGAGGCAACAGAAGAGATGGAAGAAAAAAGAGTCCAACTTTCCCCAAAAGGAGAAAAGGCATTCTTCAATGCGTTACCATTTGCTGTTTCGGAAGTATCTGAGGACGGAAATACAGCGTTTAAGGCAGAAGCGTTTTCATATGCCAAAACAAGAGATATTGAAAAATCGGAAATAAAACTTCCATGCGAATTTGAAAATGAATATTACAAAGCAAAAATTGATGACAAAGGATATATTTCTTCGCTTATCGAAAAGAAGAGCAGAAAAGAGATAGTCAGTGTAAAGGAAGCAAAATTCGGGATACTTCAGATGCAGGCAGACAACGGAGATAACTGGGTAGAATTTGAATATCCTTCGGAATATGAATTAAGTAAATATTCAACGAACTTTACTGATCCGTATAACAGGAAAAACCTCCCGGTACATAAAAATGTGGCACTTTCGGCAGGAGGAGTATATGAAGTAAAGGCAGAAAGACTCGGCGAAGATGGAATAAGAGTTACTCAAAAGGGAAACCTTCGTTATTGGGTGACGGAATTCCCATTTACAAGTACTGTAACATTGTACAAAGGATCTCCGAGAATAGATTATCATACTGAATTTGATTGCAAATCACCTCATATAAGAGTCAGAGTTGCTTTTCCTACTAATCTTAATGGTGGAATGATTCGTCATCAGATCCCATATGCCGTTGTACGCAGAAGTGAAGGTCCGCAACCTTTAAGTATGTTTATGGACTGTCAAAAGGACGGATGCGGTGTTTCGCTTATAAACAAGGGTAATCCGGCGAACAATACCGAAGACGGAATAATGATGATGACCATTTTCCGTTCCGTTGCAATGGAATACAAATGTCAAAGTACACAGTCATATAATATAGGAAATCATATTGCTACCGACTATGCAATCTTGCCGCATGGATGTGACGATGAAATAAAACTTTGGCAAAACGCTCTTTCTTTTAACAGACGTCTGATAGAGACCACTGTAGAGCCACTTTGCAATATATTGGTAAAAGACGCTTTTGTTTCGGCAATGCGTTATGACGGTGACGATTTATTTATGCGTGTTTATAGCGGAGTAGATATCGATACCGAGGCAAAGATTACTATTCATAATGAGTATAAGTATTATGCATATACAGACGGACTTATGAACCCTGTTACCGAAAAAATGGCTGTAATAGGAGGAGAAGTAAGAATGGGACTTTCTCCTTATAAAGTTCTTGGAATAAAGTTTTTTAAATAAAAAATAAAAAAGATGGAGAATGGCCATCTTTTTTATTTATAAAAATCAAAATTTTTTAAATGTAATTTTTATGCACTAAGGTTGTTCAAAAATTATATTTTCATTTATTCAGTCAAAAGTTGCAACAGGATTTTCCGGCATTTCTGCTTTTTCAATTGAAATAACATGAAAAACGGGACCTGCTCCCTTGTAGATTGCAGTTTTTTCTTTTTTAAGTGTAGCGGTAATAATAACCCAATCTCCGTTTTTATACGTCAGTTTTTCATTTCCAACGGAAACCAGACCGTGAAAACTTGTGTCTTCGGCACAGCATGTCATTACCATTCTGCCAAAAGCAAAGGAATTTTCCGGCAGTGCTCCGTCTCTTGCGACCATACCTTTGACTTTTATAATCTTCCCGATATATTTTTTCATATCTTCAGCCATGTCACGGTACCAAATGGCATAGTCCGTATCTCCAATTTCAATTACCGGAGCGTCTATATCAAACGGAAGTGGGTCTACAATGTTATCTTGTTCGATTTTTCCATCTGTGTACTCGTAAATTATGCCTATTTGTCTGCTTACGGCACGGACTGCTGAATGCAAAGACATTATATCGGTTTCTGGGGTACAGCGATTGAAAAATACAACGCTTGCGCCACGCAGTTTATCATACATAAGAGTTCTCATGTTGGCGTTATATGTCTTAAATGTGTTGCTGTCGACACACATTACCTCTTGGTAAACAAACCAATCATCAGGAAGAGCATTGTAAAATACATCTGTCATCCACATTCCGTTAAACTCAACCATGACGCGTTCAGCCCCGTGCTTTTTCAAAAGCGTTTTTAAATTTGCGGATGTAATTTCTTCTGGAGATTCTATATTTTCAACAAATACTTTACCTTTGTATTTTTTTGTATCATATTCCTCTTCGCCTTCTTCACAAAGAAGAATGAGAGTTTTTTCTTTGTCCTGAAAACGCTCATCGGAGAGAGTTTCATGCACCATTTTTGTCTTTCCCGATTCGAGAAAGCCTGTAAATAGATAAACAGGTATTTCCATTTTTTTATCCCTTTAACTTTTAATTTTCACTTTTTAAATTAACTATATTTCGAAAAGTTCTGAAAGTTTTTCTTCTTTTATTTTTGCGCCTATAACACAGAGTCTTCCGATTACCGCAGCGGGACCTGTGCGTATATCAGGTTCACCCGGAACATAGTCAAAGTGAATCCAATTTCCGTCGTTTCCTGAAACGATTCCTTTGGCACGTAGTATCATTCCGTACTCACTTTCATTTTCAAGTTTTTCAAGTATATGTTTTATTTCATCTGAGGTGAAATTCTTTGCAGTTTCTTTACCCCAACTTGTGAATACCTCGTCGGCGTGGTGATGATGATGGCATCCACATTCACATTCTTCTTTATCACCGTGATGATGGTGTTCGTGATCACATTCTTCTTTATCACCATGATGATGGTGTTCATGTTCATATTCGTGATTATGGTTGCCGTGTTCTTTAATTAGAGATTCAATTTCGTTTTTAAGTGAAGAAATACCTTCGATAGCCTCAAGAAGTTGCTGTCCGCTGAGTTGATCCCAAGGTGTGGTAACAATAATTGCCTGTTCATTGTGCTCCTTTATAAGTGCCAATGCCTTTTGAATTTTTTCGTTATCCATGCCTCCGGTATGACTGAGTATGATTGATGAAGCATGCTTTATCTGGTCAATGTAAAATTCACCGAAATTTTTAATATACATTCTACATTTTCCGGCATCGCATACGGTCGTAAAAGCATTAAGTTTTGCATTCTCTGTTTCAACTCCTTGAACTGCCTTTATAACATCTGAAAGTTTGCCTACACCGGAAGGTTCAATAAGAATTCTGTCGGGCGAATAATCAGTAAGTACCTTTTTAAGGGCTTTTCCAAAATCGCCTACTAAGCTACAGCAGATACATCCGGAGTTCATTTCGGTTATATTTATTCCGGCATCCTGGAGAAATCCGCTGTCTATACCGATTTCACCAAATTCGTTTTCAATTAATACTATCTTTTCGCCTTTATAACATTCGTTTATAAGTTTCTTAATTAATGTTGTTTTTCCTGCACCGAGAAAGCCAGAGATTATATCTATTTTTGTCATTTTTAAAATCCTTTCGTAAATTCAGGTTTTTACTTATTACATTATTATAATCCTTTATTTCTTATCTGTCAAGCAACATAATAAATATTAAACAAAATGTTTATTTTGATTTAATTTTTAAAATTTTAAAATATATTATGTTGACAATTAAAATTATTTGTGCTATAATACTTAAATAATAAAAATTAAACCTCAATTAATTATGTAAATATTTTTATAAAGCAATATCAAATTTTGTGAAATTTATACCAAATATAACTGCCACCGGGTAGAAAATGCGTGATCAGCATTCGCCGTATATCGTTAGGTCTTTGAAGATATACACGAATGCTTGTTTTTTTTTGACATTTTATGAAATTCATTCAGAGAATCAAAGAAAGGATACTAAAATGAAAACAATTTGGAATTACTTTTCTCTTACAGAAAAAATACTGTGGAGCCTTTCAGTATTGGTTATTACTGTTGCATTTTTTATATTTGACGGAAAGGGATACCTTTATTTAATAACGTCGCTAATCGGCGTTACATTTCTGATTTTCTGTGCCAAAGGTAATCCGATCGGTCAGGCACTTACAGTTATTTTCAGCATGCTTTATTCATTTATATCATTTTTTTATGCTTATTATGGAGAAATGATCACTTATCTCGGAATGACCGCTCCTGCATCTGTTATGTCGCTTGTGTCCTGGATGCGCCATCCTTTTAAAGGTAAAAAAAGCGAAGTATGTATACGAAAAACAACTGAAAGCGATATAATACAAATGGTGATATTTTCAGCAGTGGTTACGTTTATTTTTTATTTTATTCTTAAGTTTTTTAATACGGCAAATCTTATTGTGAGTACTTTTTCCATAACTACAAGTTTCATGGCGGTTTTTCTTTCCTTCAAACGTTCTGCTTATTACCCACTTGCGTATGCCGCAAATGATCTGGTCCTTATTGTTATGTGGTCACTGGCTGCGCTTTCTGATACTTCCTGTATATCTGTTTTAGTATGTTTTATTGTGTTTTTTGTCAACGATTTATATTGCTTTATTAATTGGAAACGTATGCATAAAAGACAAGCGGAAAGTATATAGTTTGAATTTTGTTTTGGCCTGTATTTTTTCATTTTTTAAAATTGGAATTAAAAATTTTTTTTAAAAGTCGATTTAACATGATAGATAAATTAATATTTATGTAAAAACGGACACACCTTTTTAGGATATGTCCGTTTTTATCATATAATTATCGTATTAACATCTTTTGAAAGTATATTTTTTTCCCTGCTTGATGCCGAAAAAAGTAAGATCTGAATATTATTTTTTTCAGATATATCGATAATTTTTTCAAGTATTGCCTTTAATCTGAGATCATCAAAGTATACAAAACATTCATCAAGTATTATTGGGACAAGGCGGTTTTCGGAAATTTTTTTGTGAATTGCAAGTCTTAAACATATCCATGCAAGATCTGCACTTCCGCCGCTAAGGTAAATGCTTTCAATTGGAGTTCCGGTTTTTCCGTCCTTATATCTGAGGGACATTTCATCGTCAATCAGCAGTCCGGAATAACGTTTTTTTGTCAATTCCGAAAAATATTTTCCTGCTGTATCATTTAAATAAGGAGAAACAGTACGCCTTATACTGTTTTCCGCCTCTTCAAGTTTTTCCATTGCAAGTACTGCGGCTTCAAATTTAAAATTTAAATTTTTGAGTAATTGCATGTTTTCCGAAATTTCAATTGAAATTTTATCAAGGTCCGAAAATCCGTTGCCTTTTATTCCGGCATATTCTATTTTCAAATTTCCCAGTTTTGTTTCATTTTCACGTATTTCGTTTTCGAGTTTTTTGGCTGTTTCTTCGTTTACGTTTTGATTTTGTATATATGATACATCATATTTTCCGGATTTTGCTTCCGAAATATCGCTTTCGCTATATACCGAAAGTTGTGCATCGTTATAATTTTTCTTTTTTATTATTGTATCCAGTTTTTTTTCGATATCCCTTATTTCAGAAATATATTTTTCGAAATCTTCATTTGCTTCTTTAACGTTTTTTTTATTCCACTGTTTAAGAAGTGAATCAAGTTCATTTAATTTTTCTTTAACTTTATTTTGCGATTCTGACAACGCATCTTTAATTGATGTGTAATTTACGGAAATACTTTTTTCATAGTTTTCAAATTCTGTAAATGCCTTTTCTGCGGTACGGGTCGAGTTTATAAAAAGTTTTTTGTTAAAAAAGTGAAGTTTAACTGTAAAGTATATACATATTATTCCGAATAAAAATGATGTAGCAGCGGTAGAAACCGCAAAAACTGTACTTCTTTTAAGTTGTATCTGAAAACTGTCCGGAATAAAAAATGACACTATTGATGCCAATGCAAGAATAAAACCTGCAATAGCAAAAAGTTGTGAAATACGCTTGAAAGAACCATATTTTTTATATTTTTCTTTTGCGAGGATTTTTCCGCCGAGTTCATTGTATTCGTCATAACCTGATGGAACAGGTACACTTTTGGGATCATCAATTGCGAGTATTTTAGATTCTAAAATATCGTGATTACCCTTTTGTGACAAAAGATCGCGGTCTGTATAATTAAGATTCCTTATGTAATCTTCATCAGGTAAGAATCCGTTTACCGTATTTTTTGTTTTGATTTGTTTTACTTTATCCTCAAGATAACGACAATCGTTTTCAATGTCTTTCTTTTCTTTTAATAACCCAGATATTTTTACCATTTTTGCTGTGGTCAGCGATTTATTTATGTGGTTAAATTGTTTAATTTTTTCTTTATTTATTTCCTCAATTTGTTTTATTTCCGAGTTGATCTCGATCAGTGACTCTTTTGTTTTGACCCCTTGATCAAATTTGTTATTCAAATCGTTTAACAGGTCCTCGGTGTCACATATTTTTCCCCCTCTTCCTTTTTTGAGTCTGAGTTCTTTTCTGTATCTGTCGAGATCATTTTTTGCCTTATTCAAATTTACCGCTTCATCACCCGAGATAAGCAGATTGCTTATAGCCTCTGTACTGCCTCCGTCAAGTTTGGCACCGTTTTCCTGGCTGACATATATTGAACGGGTATAAAGTTTTTCTGTAACACCGAAAAAGAATTCACCGGGAGTTGCTGCAGAATCTTTCCATGACAAAAAATCTGTGCCTTCAGGTTCATTGAATATATAAATCCTTTCTTTGGATTTTTCAGAATTTATTCTTTCAATACGGTATTTGTTTTTATTATCGTCCTCAATTATAATATAACCGGAAGAATTACCGGTTCTGAAATTACTTTTTTTTATGCGCTCTTCAGAGTTTGTAAAACCGTAAAATATGTATTTAATAAAATCACAAAGAGTTGTTTTTCCTGATTCATTTGCCCCGCATAGCAGATTAAATCCACTTTCTAGCGATATTTTTTTATTTGAAATTCCCCCGAACTCCTCAATTTGTATTTCACAAATGCGCATGATTGAAAACCGTACCTTTTCCTTACTTTTTTGCACTGTAATTTTTATGACCGCAGAAAATCAGTCTGACTTATCTAAAATTTTATTATTCCAATTCTTTTCGGTTTAAAGCATCCAGCCCAAATTTCAGTGCTGCCTCTGCTTTACGTCGTTCCTCCGGATTCTCAGAAGAAAGCATTGGCTTTAATGTTCTGTAAAACTCACCTCGTATTGAAAAATCATCGTTAAGTCCAAGAAAATCAAAATTTGAGATCATCCTGTTTTCAATTTCTTTCACGCCGTATTCCGAAAGATCGTTTGTCATTGCTTTTTCGTTGACCTCGCGATCGGTATTGCCTGTAAGAATTATCCGTAGTATGTATTCTTTTTTCGTTTTTCCTGTTTCGTCAGAAATTCTTTTTACTATATAATTTTTAAGATCATAATCTTTTTCAGACCCGTTCAGGTTCACCGTTATTGTTTTGTAAACCCACGGACAAAATACTGCTCTTTCTGCATCTATCGTTTTTCTACCGTTTATCACATCAAGTGTTATAAGTATACCACCACAGTCTCCATGTTCCGAAAAATCCCGTCCTGTAAGGCATCCGCTGTATGCGTATACCGTACCGGACGCTTTTCGGATTTCCTTATCTGTATGGATATGACCAAGCGCCGCATAATCAAGACCTGAATTTGAAAGTTCTGCAGTGGATATAGGAGCGTAGTTTGAAAATGGGGTATCAATTTCCGTGTGGGCGCAAAGTACGTTGAATCCGTCTTTACTTACCTTGAACCCTTCAATTGGGCGTTTTATATGTGACTCAGAGGTAAAGGCGTAACCGTAAACGGTGAGACCAAGTTCTTTGAATGTTATTTCCTGAAGATCCTCAGAGTTAAAAATGAAAACGTTTTTTGGGAAAACGTTTTCTGTGTAAGGACTGCCGTATTTATATGGATCATGGTTTCCGGGAGAAATTATAAAACGGCAGTCTGGCATATTTTTAAACGAATCGGAAAGAAACGTGATTGTGTTTTCGGTATAAAATTCGCTGTCAAAAAGATCTCCGCTGAGAAGCACCACGGAAACACCGCTTTTTTGTGCGTATCCGAGGGCATCGGAAAAAACTTTACGGGTATCTGCCCTGCGTTTTACCGAATCGGAGTATGACATTTTTTTAAACGGACTGTCTAAATGAATGTCGGCAAGATGAAGTATTTTTACCATAAAAACAAAAAATCCTTCCGTAAAGTCTCAATTATACTTTTATTGTATATGAAACAAAACATTTTTTCAATAGGTTTAAAAAAAATTTAATATATTACAGGATTAATTTAAAGAACAGTTTAGTTTTTCACAAAAATTTTTCAATTAAACTTTGGAATAATTTTATAAATCGTCTGCGTCTTGTATCGGAATGCTGTCTTTATCGTCCGGAACTCCTGTCCATGAACCAAGCGGATCAGTATCGATTCCGTAATTTTCATAATTTTTTACCAGTGAAACGGCAATTTCTGTAGGATCTTTGTGTTTTTGTTTTTTTTTGCTGTATTCTTTTTCGTTGTTTTTATTCATGGCAACCTCCTGGATATTTAAAATTTTAAAATTAATTATTGACAGATATATCTTGCCTTGATTTTATTTTTCCCTCATAATTCTTAGGTATACTAAAATAACAAAGCAAAGAGACTTTTCAAAAGTTAAAAATTCTCGTTGATTCAATTTTTTTATTTCATGCAATCATTGTAATATCAAAAAAAAGTGTAAAAAATAAAAAAAACCGGTATTTAAAGTTTTTTTGTAAAATAATAAATTACGTTTTTATATTTATATTCCTTTAAGCGACATTTTTTGCAATGAATATAGTGTAAAATATGGTAAAAGTATCCAAAAATATAAATATAAATATATGAAGAAAAGAAAGGAATTATGTATATGTCAAACACAAAGGCTGTGGAAAAGGGATACAAAAAATGGAATGAATTTGTAAGTGTGTTTTTTTACGGTAAAAAGCCGAAAGAACGATTTCTGATACTTTCGGTGTTTTTTGTGAATTTTTTTATTTCTGTCGTTTTTTCACAAAAAGCACTGCCGTATACTGAACTTTCGGTCGGAGTTCCCTTAACCGATGCGTTGATCTGCTCATCAGGAAGTGGGGCTATAGGTGCTTTCGCGGGTGCACTTTACGGAGCATTTTTAACAGGAACTCTTAACTTTTCAAGAGGTTTTGTTTTAACCGCGATGATTATTTTACGGATTACACTTTCTGTCTGGATTAACGGAATAGGGAAAGAAAAGCGGTTTTTTAACGAATCTGTTTTAATTAAACTCGGATACTCGGCTTTTATGGGCTTACTACAGTCATTGTTTCATATTACCGTTTCAGGTATTTACGATGGAATATGGGCAAAACTCCTTGTAACGTTGACAGTGCTTCCGCTTCTGACAATTTGCTTTTCTGTATTTTTTGCCGGCTGTCCGCGAAAGAAGATCGGAGAAAGCGTATATTTGAGAAGAGCAATTTATGAAATTTCAGTTTTGCTGTTTTTTTCGGCTGTAGTTTACTCATTTAACGGTATACGGTATTTCGGTGTTTCCGTATCATCGTTTATTGCTATGTTTATTACTTTGCTATGTGCAAACAGAGGTGGTTTTATTAGGGGTGCGGTTGTTGGTGGTGTACTTGGGTATATCTGTAATCCGGTATTTACACTTGCTTTTATAATTTTAGGAGGGGTTTCTGGAATTTTTTATGGACTTGCCGTACTTGCTGCCGCAGAAATAGCAGCATTTGCAGTATGTGGAACTGCTCTTTTGCAAATGGGATATGCAGCATTTACTGAGATCATACCCGAAACGATTTTAGCCGCGGCAATTGCCTCACCCATAATAAGATATTCATTTATTCCTGATAGTTTTCCTTATCCGAAAAACGATGTACCTAAAGAATTCGATGCACTTAATGAAGCCGAGGTAAAAGTTATTTATAATGCAAAAAAGAATGAGGATATAATACGTCTTTCGGATACATTTCGGGATATTTCGGAAAGTCTTAATAAATCAGGCGGCGAAAAAACTGACAAGAAAATCAAAGGATTGTGTAACCGCCTTTCCTTAACGTTTTGTGATACCTGTCCACTAAATTCAATATGTTGGGAAACAGAGTATGAGCGGTCTGAGGAATCCGTTAAAGATCTTGTTAATGCTATAAAAAACGGTGACACAGCTTTGGCTGAGCGTAAAAATAACTATTTATCATGCTACTGTATAAAATTTAAAGAACTTAGTGAAAATATAAGGAACATTTACAGAGATACAGATCCTGTACGGGAGGAGGCGCCCATGCAAAAAATAACTGCATTTGATTTCAAGACGATCGCGGATATACTTTTAGATATGGCAAATAAGTCGAGACTTGAAAGTACTCGGGATACGAATGCAGAAAAAACCGTTGCCGGAGTTGCGGGTGCAATTGGATTTAAACCCGAAGTAATATCAGTAACAGGAACAGAAAGGAAACGTATATATGCATACGGTGTCAAGAATAAAACAGATAAAGATGAAAATGAAAAGATAAGGAAGGCGTTTTCCAAGGCATGCAAAACAGAGTATGCGACGCCTGTTTTTTCCGATGATTTTTCAGGATGTATGATTTTTAATCCGGAAAACACGCTTACAGCAAATACTTTTTGTCTTAAATCCACAAAAGAAGGAGAAAGTTGCAGTGGAGACAGTGCGGTTTCTTTTGAAACAACCGACGGATATTTTTATGCTCTTATATCCGATGGAATGGGAAGCGGAGAAGATGCAAGGCGAGCGTCAAAAACTGCGCTTTCAATGCTTGAAAAATTGCTCCGTTGTAAAATAAAAAAATCAACGGCAACCGAACTTGTAGGCGATATATTGAAAAGAAGAAACGAAGAATGTTTTGCAACTGTTGATATTATGGAACTTGATCTTGTAAGCGGTAATTCGTCATTTCTTAAAAGCGGTGCTGCTGCGTCATACATTGTCAGGAACGGAGGGGTTTACTGTATTGACGCCTGCAGTATGCCGGTGGGAATAGCTAGCGAGGCACATCCTGAGGAAATAAATTTTAAAATTCAAGAAGGGGATACTGTTGTAATGATAAGCGACGGTATAGTTGCAGATAATGTTGACGGTAAGTGGATCGCAGATATAGTATGCAGCGGATTTTCTTCAAATGAAGAATTGGCAAAGATAATAATGAAAAACGCTATGGAAAGAAACAGACAAAGCGATGACAAAACCGTACTTGTAATAAATGTTGAAAAAAAGGAGAGTGAACAAAGCGCAAAAGAAGCATAAATCTGAAAAAATATTGTAAACAAACAATAAGTATTTTATAAGAAAAAAGATAATTTGAAATAATGTATTCTATTGATTGTGCACACAGATAAAAATTTTTGGATTTCAAATTTTTTTACCGCACTTTATTTCAATAAATATTTTATTAAAAAGCAAATTATTGAAGTTTAAGCAATGTTATTTTATGATCATATAAATAAAAAAGCGGTATTAATAATACCGCTTTTTTTGATTTTAAATTATTTAAAAATTTCGGGCTTTTATTAATATTATTTCAAATTATACTAATAAAAGCAACGCCATATAATTCCATAATACATTTATTTGGTTAAATGATATATTATACTTGATATTTAATTGTTTCTTTTAAATATTGCGTAAAAAAAACCGTCAGAAAGAGACTCATATGGGAAGTTCGTTACCATACTTACAAGTTTGAAGTTGGGATTCAGTGCTAAAAAGGATCGTACATTTTCCTCATTTTCAGGGGGACACAGAGTGCAGGTCGAGTACATAAGGTATCCGTTTTTTTTACAATATTTTGAACTTGCCTGCAAAATTGAGAGTTGAAGTTTCGGCAAATCAGAAATCGATTCTTTACTTTTGTGCCGAAGATCTGGTTTTTTTGCAATAGTGCCGAATCCGGAGCATGGCACATCACATAATACACGGTCAGCAATTTCTTCGAATGACGGATCATAAACCGTAGCGTCTGCACACCGCGTTTCAATAATATCAATTCCGAGGCGCTTTTTTCCGCTTTCAATAAGAGATAACTTATTTTCGTGGATATCTGAACTTATGATCCTGCCGTTGTTTTTCATGTAGATCGACATTAAAAAACTTTTGCCTCCCGGGCAGGCACAGGTATCTATAACGGTATATCCTTGGTGTACTTTAAAAGCCTTGATTGCCATGGCTGACGCATCGTCCTGAATGAAAAAAAGCCCTTCGTTATACCCCGGTAAAGAAGAAATATTCCCGTTATCGAGACAAATTCCGTCATTGGTAATTTCAGATGCAAAAGCGCTATATCCTGCTTCATCAAGCATATATAAATATTTTTCTCTTGAAATTTTCAATGTATTTACACGGATAGAGAGATGTGGAGGTCTGTTCATCGCTTGCATAATTTTTTCTGCATTTTCTTCACCGTAAGCATTTACCCAAAGTTTGCAAAGGTAACGGGGATAACCGTATGTTATTGAAAGAAAACCGCAGATATCACGTGTTCTGTCCGGCGTTATTAACTTTACAGTTCCGTTTACATCCTTGATTTTTTGGGCCGCATTTCGTAGCATGGCATTTATAAATCCTACAGCACCCGGGTTTACTGTTTCTTTTGCAAGTCTGACCGTTTCTGATACTGCTGCATGATCCGGAACAGAGTTCATGTATAGAAGCTGATAGAGTCCCATACGAAGAAGAATAACAACATTTTGTTGTAAGGAATCTGACGGTTTTGCGCAAAATTTGGCTATTTGATAATCGAGTGTTATTTTTCTTTCTATTACACCATAAAAAAGCGCAGTATAAAAGCCTTTATTTTTTTCTTCTATTTTTCCTGTACTTAAAACGGAGTCGGCCTCAAGGTTTGAATAACGGCTGTTTTTTTCACAAGATAGAAGAGATAAAAATACTATTTTTCTTATATTTTGCATTTTATTGTTTACTTTCAGTTATTATTTGTTATATATAAATGTTTAATATATTATGAGCGGAAATATTTATTTAAAATTATTTTATTAAATTATAACATAATTGTATCAGAAAAAGAAAATAAAATCAATAGATATTAAGAAAATAGTTTTCTGATATTTTTGTTATTTTTTTAAAACACTATTGACAAAATTAAAAAATTATGATATAATATTTTCAATATTTAAAATAAAAATTTATATTTAAAATAAAAATTTCGGGGTGTGGCTCAGTTTGGTAGAGTGCTTGGTTCGGGACCAAGAGGCCGCTGGTTCGAATCCAGTCACTCCGACCAGTTGGAGTGTTCGTAAAGGATTTTGCGAACACTTTTTATTTTGAAATCCGTTATAAATATCTTAAATTTAAAATGTTTAGGACTGATATTGCATTAACTTTTATTTTTGTAAAAACAAACCTCATATTAAATTTATCTTTTATGTTGTTTGATAAGAATGGCAGCAGTCTTTTTTGCAATTTTTTCTTCCTTATTTTTACCTTTGGCGGTTATAATGGCCGTTTTTATAAGATGATATGTATAATAATAAAATCCCCGCCGGTTAAACTAATTGTCATGTAGACATTGAGCAGAAACGGCAGGGGTTTTATTATATATCGTTTTCTTTCCAAAAATCAATTACAGCTTCTTCGTAAATTTCCGAATTTACAATATAACTCATACCATGTTCTGCACCAGGAACAACAAGAAGTTTTTTTGCTGCAGAACAAGCCAGATAATTTTTATATGTCATTTCGATCGGAACCAGTCTGTCTGATGTTCCGTGTACAAAAAGAACAGGAATTTTACATACTTTCATTGCATCAATGGTGGAGTATTCATTTGTACCGAAGCCTGACTTTTTACGGCTCAATTTATCGGCATATTTGCTTCTTGCTTTATCATACGGGATATGAAGTTTATCCTGTACGACGTATTTCCATATTTCATGCGGAGATGTAAAGGCGCAGTCTGCAACCACACCCTTTACATTTTCCGGAAGTTCCATACCAGCAGTCATAAGCACGGTTGTCGCACCCATTGAAACGCCGGCAAGATATATCGGAAAAGACGCACCTGTGACTTCATTTATCCATTTTATCCAAGAAAAGCAATCATACCTTTCATTCATTCCGAAACTCATATAAAACCCTTCGCTGTTTCCGTGTGCACGCTGTTCAGCATATAAAACGCTGCAGTTGTTTTTATTCCAAAAATCTGATATTATTCCAAAATCCTTTGCCCATGACGAACGCCATCCGTGCATAGCAAGAATTATTCGTTCAGCATTTTTACATTTATGATAGTGTCCTATAAGTTTTAATCCGTCATGGCTTAATATTTCAACAGTTTCGCATCCGGAGTTTTGAAGTTTTTCTTCTGCTTCATCCATTTTAACAACAAAATCAGCCATATTTTTATTTCTGGTAACATTTAAGCGGCTTTTTTCTACAATTTTAGGCGTTTTACGATCCATGGCAATTCCAACCAATTTTTTTGTCAATATAAAAGATGATACAGTTACTGCTATTGTACCTGAGACAGTTAAACCTGCTCCTATAAGAATGTTTTTAACAATTTTTTTCATGTAAACTCCTTTATATTTGCAAAAATTATTATATTGCCAACATGTACAGACTGATTTTAACATTGTATATCCATATTTATGTTATAACATTTTATTAGAAAAATACAATAACAAAATGTTAATTTTTACTGCTTCCCAAAATAAAAGAAAAAACACCCGTTTTAGTATTGGACCAAAAAATAAAATCATATTTTTGATGTCCATTACAAATGGGTGTTTTTTTAATTATTTGCTCAAAAGATGTTCAATTAAAATTTTAATTCCAAGTCCAATTAAAATCAGTCCGCCAAGAAATTTTGCTTTTTTTTCAAATTTATTGCCGAAAATGTTTCCGATTTTTACACCTATTGCTGATAGAATAAATGTTATAGTACCTATAAGCAGAATTGCGACCCAGATATTTACATTTCCGGAAAAAGCAAGAGAAACTCCTATAGCAAGAGCATCAATTGATGTTGCTATTGCCATTGTCAGCATTGTTTTTACAGAAAAATCAGCATTTTTGCTATAGTTACGGTCATCATTTTTTGAAAACGACTCCAATAACATATTTGCACCTATTAAAATAAGTAATACAAAGGCAATCCAGTGATCAAATATCTCAATTGCTTTTGCAAAAAGGCTACCGAGAAAGAACCCAATGAGTGGCATAAGAGCCTGAAAGCCGCCAAACCAAATACCGCATTTTAACATGCTTATACCATCGGCTTTTTTTGATGCAAGTCCTTTGCAAATTGAAACAGCACAGGCGTCGGCGCTTAGACCTATAGCCAGAATTAGTAATTCCCAGAATCCCATTGTCTTTTTTATCCCTTTGATTTACTATTACATTTATTTTTTAAAATAAATTATAAATAACAATATTACTTTATTCGGTATTAATTAACATTTAAAAATTAATTTAAAATCTCTATTACAGGACTTGCCATAATTCCCATATCTTTTATTTGAGGCTCATAGCAGAAAGAATCTCCTTTTGTGTACCATGCGTCAGGGCCAAACCAAGTTAATTTCATATCGGCGTTATGTAGTGCTGCAAAGCAGTTATGACGGTTTCCGAATAATGTAAATTCAGCAGTATGCTTACCTTTAGAAAGACCGTTTACGGTAAGGTTATAAGGAGAAAATACTATTTTTCCTTCATCATTGCCATCAATTTTTACCGTGATAAGTGCTCCGCGGTAGTAATTTGCGTGCAGACGGACGGAAGAATTGTCTTCCGGAACTTCAAAGTCACAGAAATATGTTATATTTCCGCCATAGAAGGGAAGTCCTTGCGAAGTTACAGAGCCGAATCCGATAGTCTCAGTCGGAGCGATGATCGTCTTTTCAATACCTTCAAGACGTACGTTAAAGTCACCAAGTAGATAGCACCATTCTGTATAAGTGCGTGTACCCAAAGGTAATGTGACGGTTATTGTATGAGCCCCGGGTTTGAATTTCGGAAGTGCAACGGTTTTAATGGCCTCATCAGTAAAGTATCCGTTGGGTTTGTTTGAGATTTTCTTTCCGTCAAAGAGTATGGTACAATTTTCCGGATCTTCTATGGCAAAATCTGATTTATTTACTTGTATCTCACTGTTAAAACTGAAACGCAGTGTTACTGTATGTAATATTTTTTCTTCTTTAAGAGTCCATGGCTGACTGGCATCTTTTGGGGGGATTCCCGCTCTTTTACGAACGATGGCGTCAAGACGAAGTATCTCTTCCGGAGGAGAAAACTCTTTTTCGTTATCGCATTTGTATTCCGCGATATCAAAAAGAAGTACATTAGGCTCCATACGCTGATATTTTACTTTTTGTCTGTAATCTTTACGTGCTATAACTTTTAAATCAGTTTTAGGAAGTTTAAGTTCTTTTTTATCTGTGTTTTCAAGACGCAGCAGTATTGAATCATGAGAGAAAGCCGTGTATTCAATGTTTGTACAGCCGTTCTTTATTGTATAAGAAATATCTTTTATCTCTCCGGTTAAAGTGTCATAAAGTTTAGGTGCAAATTTACCTTTGATTTTAATGAAGAGTTTCTTTGGCGAACTTACGTCAGTGATTTTTTGATATATTGCATTTGCAATAAATAACCAACGGAAGTCACCGTCGTCGCGCATTTGATGTATGTAATTGTCAGCCAAAGAGCCGTTTTGAGTAAGAATTTCAATTTCACGTTCTTTTTCCAGTGTTGTTAATAGTGAATACCTTTCAAATGGAATTTTAACCGCGCTTTTATAAATCTTTTTAACTTCATCGCTTGGCATTGCATCCACAAGACTTGGGCACTCTCCGAGGAAAATAAGTTTTCCTCCCTTTTCGGAAAAATCTGAAAGGCGCTTAAGCGTTGAACTTCTGATAGTTTCAAGCCCCGGAACGATGATTACATCATATTTCATTTTTCCTACTGTTATCGGGTTTGCCGCATTTTTGCACTGCTCCGGTAATAAAGACTCACTTATATAGTCAAAGTCGATTTGACCGAAGAGCAACCAATTTATAACATTTTTAAAGTTAGTTTCAAGTTGTGCTCTTTTTTCATATGTAGTCTGACCGGGGCCCCAGTGCAGCCAGTAACTTTCAATAGGGTGTATTACGGCGATTTTCACATGAGGTGTACCGCGTGTCAAAGCGGTATTAACTCTTGCAAAGTGATCTTCAATGTAAGAATATTCTTTATACCACGGTGACTGATAGTTTATCGAAGCAGGGTAGTCACGCTTTGAATCACCTTTCATCGAAACCCACGAGAGGTGTGGGACCCTGATAGTTACACCGAGGGCAGCCTGCCAGTCTCCCTGGAATTTATGACCTCTGAAATCAAAATCCCAGTTGGTAACGCCGTAAAGTTCGGATAACATCGCCTCTTTTCCGTACTGATGAACTGCGGATTGCGTCTGCTTTGCAGTGGTAAGTTCAACGTTGTTGCAAAGCATATCTATTCCCGGATATCCGAAATATTTATATGCCCTCATTGCTTCACCTATAGCAGCGGTTTGAGACATAAGGTCAGGTTCTTCCATCATGTGACCGGTAAGCGAAATATTGTTTGATGAGCACCATTTTCCGCAAAGTTCGGAAAAACTTTCGGTAAATGTTTCGCAGATACAGTCGTGATAGCGGTATCGGGTCACGGATACTTTTTCTGCCGGAAGATCCCAGAAAAGTTCAGGCAAATAAGGAATAATGTCTGTTTTATATTCCTTTTTGAAAATTTTTGGAAATTCTGGAGTCCACGGAAGATTACAAGCACGCTTATCGGTAGGAAACTGCAAAACACGTTTACGTTCGAACTGCGGCTCATCGGTAAATATAGCGGGAATTGCTTTATCAAATTCGTCTCCTACGTGTTTTTTGTAGGTTTCATGAGTGATTTCAATAAATTTCGAAATTGCGTCTTTTGAAAGAGTGTCAACGTAGCAGTATCGGTTATACCAGCCGCTCATTGCCTGTGTCTTACAAAAAGCATACCATTTATCTCCCTCTGCTTTTGAATTTCTGTCTATAAGTTTGTAAGATGCAAGGTATCCGTTTCTGTCAAGTTTTATATCATATGCTGCAATAAAATAGCAGGTACCTTTTTCTATTGCCTCATTTATTGGAAGCTCGTCGCTGAAATCAGCAACAGGTTTTACCCCTTCTTTAAGTTCAGTAGGGAGGTTTACTGAAAGTTTACTTAATTCTGCAGGAGCAAATTGCAGGTATCTTGCCCTGTATTTAGGTTCTTTTGTGACATATCCTCCTGCAGCCCCGGAAGGCCATCTGTCTTCATCGTAAAGCCAGGCAAGCATAGATTCTTTTTTTGCTTTATTTACGCACGCTTTTACAAGTCCCATAAATTCCTCACTAAGGTACTTATTATCCATACCGGAGCGAGAATGCATGTGAAACCCACCAAATCCCATTTCTTTTAAATATTCAATTTGTTTTTCAAGAATTTCGGGTGTCATTTTACAGTTCCATGACCAAAAAGGGGTTCCTCTGTATTCACTTGTAGGGTTTTTAAAAAGTTGCGGGGAAAGTTCTTTTGTCGTGTTCTTTTTGTAAAGCATAGATGATCTCCTTTTATTTTAAATAAAATTTGGTATCCTTTTATTGTATCTCGATGTTATACAAGAAAATTTCAGTATAATTTTTAAAAAGCAGGTACCTGAACATCCAACAAGAGTAAAAAATGACTTATCATCTACTATAATTATATATATATTTAAATAAAAAGTCAAGAAAAAAATGAAAATAAAATTTGTCTGCATAAAATAAAGAAAGTAAACAAAAAAGGATAATGTATTTTATACATTACCCCGTTTGCATATTCCAAAATTATTGTTCCACGGTTATAACGTTTATACGTTTTCTTCCGCCTTTAATGGTATCAAACTTTACTTTTCCCTCTGCAAGAGCGTAAAGAGTATCATCGGAACCGATTCCGACGTTTGTACCGGGATGAATTTTGGTTCCTCTTTGTCTTACAAGTATATTACCAGCAATAACATTTTCGCCGCCGAATTTTTTCACACCGAGACGCTTTGATTCGCTGTCACGGCCGTTCTTTGTAGAACCAACACCTTTTTTATGTGCAAAAAACTGAAGACTTATTTTTAACATATCTATCCATCCTTTCTCAGAGCATAGGCCTTTACCCTTGACTCTTAGTTTATATGAAAAACAATCAAATTTTACTACTCCTCTTTTTCTTCGACCAAAAGAAAATCGTAGTAGTCTTCCAGCATGTCCATAAGTTGAATAAAATACCCCTGAAGAAGCCCTGAAACTGCATAACGTTTCATTTGGTTTTCCGGCTCATTGCCGAGGATTTCCGGAACATTTACCGTTATATCGGTTGTGTCCTCATCAATTGTATACTCGACATTTGTAGCGTAAGAGACTTCAATGGTGTTTATTATCAGCATGGTCATCGCTGAAATTGCAGAGCATACAATATCCTGTCCTGCATCTGCAAATTCGGAATGCCCGGTTTCTTTAAAACCGTAATACACACCGTTTTTTTTGAAAAACACAATTTTGGTCATAAATTTAATTATGCCTCGATTTTTGTTATTTCAACTTTTGTGTAAAGTTGACGGTGACCCATCTTCTTTTTTTCGTTCTTTTTGGGCTTGTACTTAATTACATAGATTTTTTTGCCCTTGCCTTGTTTTATAACTTTGGCGTCAACGGAAGCCCCTTCAATAATGGGAGCACCGACTTTAAAGCCGCTGTCATCAGAGATAGCAAGAACTTTGTCAAATTTAACTGTTGATTCTGCCTCTGCATCTATCTTTTCAATGAAAAGAATGTCGCCCTCTTGAACTCTGTACTGCTTTCCGCCTGTTTCAATTACTGCAAACACGAAAAGTACCTCTCTTTCTTACTGCCTTATAGGCAAAAACTCGCTGATAACGGTAAATCATCGCGGTGATTTGCAAAAACAAATAACGATGAATGTTTAAGACCGATTCCAAGCGGCTTTTCAATTATATCATAAAATAAATGTAATTGTCAATATTTTAAAAGATGTTTTTAAAAAAAAAATGAAAAAAAAATGTAAATAATAAGTATTATGGATTTGAAAGAAAAAAGGTCAGATAATTTTAAACTTAGATGCAACCAAAGACAACATATAAAAAAGAAATAAAAATATTTTTTATTAAAGACCTTGACAGAATAAGTAAAAAGGTGTATCATATAATAAATTGAAAAAATAACATTTGAAAGGGATAAACAAAATGAAAAAGGTATTATCAATCATTTTAGTTGCCATTATGATTTTTAGTACAATAGCTATATCAACATCTTGCTCCAGCGATGAAGATTCACTAATTATGGCAACTAACGCTGCATTTCCGCCTTATGAATATAAAGATGGAGAAAATATTGTAGGAATCGACGCAGAGATAGCAGCAGCTATTGCAGAAAAGCTCGGTAAAAAACTTGTTATTAAAGATGTGGATTTCGGTTCTATTCTTGCCGGCGTTGAGACCGGTAAATATACTATCGGTATGGCAGGAATTACCGTCAACGATGAGCGTAAACAGCAGGTAAATTTTTCAGATACTTACGCAACAGGTGTTCAGGTATTTATTGTAAAAAATGATTCTCAGTATACAAGTATTGATGATTTTTTCAATTACGATGAAAACGAAAACCCTGTTTCTCTTAAAAATCCAGATATAAAAATCGGAGTTCAGGAAAATACAACAGGTGATATCTACTCTTCAAGCGCAATTGCAGAATGGGGCTTTAATGATTTGAATGAAGATGATTCAATAAAAACCGACCGTGTAGTTCGTTACAAGACAGGTGCTGAAGCTGTTGAGGCACTTAAAAAAGGAACAGTTGATGCAGTTATCATTGATAACGAGCCTGCAAAATCCTTTGTAGCATCAAATTCCGGAGTAATCAAAATTCTAGAAACTCAATACGCCAATGAAGACTATGCAATTGCCATTAACAAGGAAGATACACAACTTCTTGCCGATATTAACAAGGCTCTTGCAGAACTTAAAGCGGATGGAACAATAGAAAGAATTATAAATAAATATATTCCGGCGCAATAAACGTAATTTACACTTAAAATAAATAAAAAGTGGCAGCAGGCGATTTTAGTTTGCCGCCACTATCTTTATAAAGACATATATGTATAAAATAATGACTATGCATTTTATTATGGACAAGACCTGAAAAATATTTTGAACGGGGTCAGTTGATTAATTTGAGCATAATCAAAAATTTGAAAGGAAATCCGGTTTGAAAGAAAAATTTATCGAACTGAAAGAAGAATTTGTTTTAAATTTTATAGACGGAGGAAGATGGAAGTGGCTTGTTGACGGTCTGGGTAATACACTCATAATAACTCTCTTTGCAACGCTTATCGGTGCACTTATTGGAGTTATTATAGCAACGGTCCGTTCCACCTACGACAAAAACTTTGAAACTCTTCAAAAAAACGGGGGTATCGGATATTATGTCATGAAGGTCCTCAACGGGATCTGCAAAGTTTATCTTGCCGTTATAAGAGGGACCCCGGTCGTTATTCAGTTGCTCATCATTTATTTTATTGTATTTGCAAAATCGAACAATGATCTGTTTATAGCGATCTTTGCTTTCGGAGTAAACTCCGGTGCCTACGTTGCGGAGATATTCAGGGGAGGAATAATGTCAATAGACAACGGTCAGTTCGAGGCAGGACGTTCGCTTGGTTTCAACTATGTACAGACGATGATCTATATAGTCATACCTCAGACGATAAAAACGGTACTTCCGACGCTTTGTAACGAATTTATAGTTCTTCTTAAAGAGACCTCGGTTGCGGGTTACGTCGGAATAATGGATCTTACCAAGGCAGGCGACCTTATAAGAGGACGTACGTTTTCGGCATTCATGCCGCTTATTGCCGTTGCTTTGATATACCTTACTATAGTTCTGATACTTACAAAACTTGTAAGCATCCTCGAAAGGAGGTTGCGCAGAAGTGAACGATGAAAATAATATATATAAAGACGACGGTTTCATTATCGAAACAAAAGATCTGAAAAAATATTACAAAGACGGCACAATAAAAGCACTTGACGGCGTGTCAATCAGTGTAAAACCGGGAGAGGTCGTTGTGATTATCGGTCCTTCGGGAAGCGGTAAATCCACTCTTCTGCGTTCACTCAACCTTCTTGAAATACCGACTGAAGGAGAGGTCCTTTTCCGAGGCGTTGATATTTCGGCAAAGCATGTAAACATAAACCTTCACCGTCAGAAAATGGGAATGGTATTTCAGCATTTTAACCTTTTTCCACATAAGACCATACTTCAGAATATGACTCTCGCTCCTATCAAGTTGCTCAAAAAGACAAAAGAAGAGGCAGAAAAGAAGGCGATAGAACTGCTTCAAAAGGTAGCGCTTGCAGACAGAGCAGACGCTTATCCGAGTCAACTTTCCGGCGGACAAAAACAGCGTATAGCGATCGTTCGTGCACTTTGTATGGAACCTGAGGTAATGCTTTTTGACGAACCGACTTCCGCGCTAGACCCGGAACTTGTCGGAGAAGTTCTTGATGTTATGAAGAATCTTGCAAAGGAAGGTATGACAATGCTTTGCGTGACACATGAAATGGGATTTGCCAAAGAAGTTGCTGACAGAGTTATATTTATGGCAGACGGTGTCATTGTCGAAGAAGGAACTCCGGGCGAGATCTTTACCTCACCGAAAAATCCGAGACTTCAACAATTTTTACAAAGTATCTTATGACAAATATAATATAATGTTATAAAATTTATAATTGTTTTTATTCCGGGGAATTTTCATCATCGTCTTTTTTTCTTTTGTCGATCTGATCTTTTATCATCATGTCCTTGACTTTCATAAGCCGAGTTGTATTTCCGCGCTCTATCTCATCAAGTTTCATGACTATCCTTTTTATTGCAGCCTCATACTGAGGGATCATAATATATTCGAGCGCATTTACACGCCTTCGTGTTTTTTCTATTTCATCTGCAAGCATTTGAACAGTTTTTTCTTTTTCAGCAAGTAGTATCATTTTCGGAATAAGATCGTCCATGTTCAAGACTGCGGAGTCAAGTTCTCCTGATGTAAACGCAAAGCCGTAATTGAGTTTTCCGGCGTTTTTTTCATCTCTGTTATACGAATACAACGGAACATTTATACTCATTATCGAACGGTGTTTTATGAATAATTCACCTTCTCGTGCCGGCAACATCAGAGATTCTTCCAGGACTTCCGGAGAAGTCACTGCCGCAGCAAGTGAAAAACCGGAATTTATTTTTTCTATTCCGTCTTCAACCTGTTTTCTGATTTGACCTGTACCTCTGACAATCTCCATAAACTGCTTCATCATTTCATCCCGCTTATCTTTAAGCAGTTTATGTCCTCGTCTTGCGGTCGACAGGCGCGCTTTGAGTTTTTTCAATTCCATTCTTGTCGGATTTACATTAAGTTCTGCCATTTTTCGACCGTCCTTTCGGTATTTCGTTTTTTTTAACCGTCTTTAAAAATTCAGGCTTCATCGTCCTGCCGGTATTTTGCAAGAATTTTCGGTTTTATTCTCTTAAGTTCGCTCTTGGGAAAGATTTTAAGAAGTTGCCAACCGAGGTCGAGTGTCTCCTCAATACTTCTGTTTTCATAAAAACCTTGGTTAATATACTGTTTTTCAAATTCGTCTGCAAATTTTGCATAAAGTCTTTCTATAGGAGTAAGTGCCGATTCTCCGAGAACGACCATAAGTTCCTTTGCTTCTTTTCCTCTTGCATAACTTGAGAAAAGTTGGTTCATAATTCCGCTGTGATCGTCTCTTGTCTTTCCTTCTCCGATACCTTTGTCTTTAAGTCTTGAAAGAGAGGGAAGTACATCAACAGGAGGCATATATCCTTTCTTATAAAGATCACGAGAAAGAATTATCTGACCTTCGGTTATATATCCGGTAAGGTCTGGAATTGGGTGAGTTTTATCATCTTCGGGCATTGTTAAGATCGGGATCATTGTTATTGATCCGGCTGAGTCAAGTTTTCTGCCTGCTCTTTCATACATCGTTGCAAGGTCGGTATAAAGATATCCGGGATATCCGCGCCTTCCCGGAACTTCTTTTCTTGCCGCTGAAACTTCCCGCAGTGCCTCTGCATAGTTAGTGATGTCAGTCATAATGACCAAAACATGCATGTCTTTTTCAAAGGCGAGGTATTCAGCAGCAGTAAGTGCCATACGCGGGGTTGTTATTCTTTCAATTGCCGAGTCGGAGGCAAGGTTTATAAAGAGGACTGTCCTGTCTATTGCGCCTGTCTTTTTAAAATCGGATATAAAGAAATCTGCCTCTTCAAAGGTTATACCGATAGCGGCAAACACAACTGCAAATTTTTCATCTTTACCTCTTACCTTTGCCTGACGTGCAATTTGTGCCGCAATGTTTGCATGAGGAAGACCGGACGCAGAGAATATGGGGAGTTTTTGACCCCTTACAAGAGTGTTGAGTCCGTCAATTGTGGATATGCCGGTCTGTATAAATTCCGACGGATAGTTTCTTGCAGCCGGGTTTATGGGAGTTCCGTTAATGTCAAGCATTTTTTCGGGTATAAGCCTAGGACCGTTGTCAATCGGTTCTCCCATTCCGCTGAAGACTCGTCCCAGCATGTCTCCGGAAACTCCGAGTTGAACTCCGTGTCCCGCAAATCTGACTTTACTTGTAGAAAGATTGAGTCCCGCCGCGCTTTCAAAAAGTTGGACAAGTACATTTGAGCCGTTTACCTCGATAACACGACAGCGGCGAACACTTCCGTCGGCAAGTTCAATTTCACCTAATTCGTCATACTTGACACCATCAACACGGCGTACAAGCATAAGCGGTCCGGCGACCTCTTCAATTGTTTTATATTCTTTTATCATGAATTTATCACCTTTCCTTAAAGCCTATTCCGTTTCCTTGGTAAGAGCATCAAGTTCAGATATTAGTTCTTTTTCAATGTTTTCAAACTCTTCTTTATAATTTACCGTTGGTATCATTTTTGCTCTTCCTATTTTTTCTCTTACCGGCAAATTACTTATTTTTTCAATATCTGCTCCGTTGTGTATTGCTTCAGTGCTTCTGCGATAAAATGAGAGTATAAGATCCAAAAGTGCGAACTGCTTTTCAAGTGGACAGTAACTGTCATCGGGATCCATTGCGTCCTGTTGTAAAAAGTCTTCGCGTATAGAGCGCGACGCCTCCATAATAAGTCTGTCAGAAGGGGATAGAGCGTCCATACCGACAAGTTTTACTATTTCGTCAAGACTTGTTTCAAGTTGAAGAAGTTTTGCTGCCTCTGTTTTGTTTTTACTCCAATTTCCGTCAACCTGTTTTTCGTACCAAGGTGCAAGTCTGTCTTGATAAAGCGAATAGGAGTTAAGCCAGTTTATGGCAGGGAAGTGACGTTTGTATGCAAGGGATGAATCAAGTCCCCAAAAAACTTTTACAATACGCAGTGTTGCCTGAGTTACCGGTTCGGAAAGGTCACCACCGGGAGGTGAGACCGCTCCTATAGCCGAAAGTGATCCGATCCTTCCGTCACCGCCTATACATTTGACTGTTCCGGCTCTTTCGTAGAACTGAGCAAGGCGTGATGTAAGGTATGCAGGATATCCTTCTTCACCGGGCATTTCTTCAAGTCGTCCGGACATCTCGCGCAGTGCCTCCGCCCAACGTGAAGAAGAATCTGCAATAATGGCTACACTGAGTCCCATGTCTCTGAAATATTCGGCGATGGTTATACCAGTGTAAATTGACGCTTCACGTGCTGCAACAGGCATATCTGAAGTATTTGCTATAAGGACAGTTCTCTGCATAAGAGATTTTCCGGTTTTCGGGTCGGTAAGTTCGGGAAATTCCCTTAAAACATCTGTCATTTCGTTTCCGCGCTCACCGCATCCGACGTAAATAACAATATCAACATCGGAATATTTTGCAATTTGGTGTTGTACGACTGTTTTGCCTGATCCAAACGGCCCCGGAATACACGCAGTACCACCTCTTGCTATCGGAAACATGGTATCCATGTTACGTTGTCCGGTCACCATAGGTGTGTTCGGCGGAAGTTTTTCAATATATGGACGGGGAATTCTGACCGGCCACTTTTGCATAAGGGATATTTCCTTTATTTCTCCTTTTTCGGTGCGTAATTTTGCAACTGTGTCGGTTACTTTAAAATCTCCGGATTTTATTTCGGTTATCTCTCCGTTCGTTTTAGGCGGTATCATTATTTTATGAGTTATGATCTCTGTTTCTTTGACAGAACCTATTATACTTCCGCCTACGACTTTATCACCGACCTTTGCACTTGCATCAAAGTGCCAAACGGCTTGTCTGTCGAGGGCAGGTTCATCGACCCCGCGAAGAAGGTTTGAACCGGAAATTATCCTGAGTTTTTCCAAAGGGCGCTGTATACCGTCGTAAATGTTGGTTATAAGACCTGGACCGAGTTCGACCGAAAGAGGTTCGCCGGTAGAGACGATCTCGTCGCCTCTGCCAATTCCGGCGGTTTCTTCATATACCTGCACAGAGGCTTTGTCTCCGTGCATTTCTATTATTTCGCCTATCAGTTTCTGTTTTCCGACTCGAACGACGTCAAACATATTTGCCTCTTTCATACCTTCGGCAATTACCAGAGGACCTGAAACTTTGACGCTCTTTCCGATAACTTTATTTTCCATTTTTTAACCTCGTTAAATGTATTGTTTAAGTATATAAACTGTAGGATTTTTTATTAAATTTTTAATTGTAAGCAGTTTGTGATTAGAAAAATAGTAATGCTAATGTACAAACAATGTTATCTGAATAAAATTATTTTAAAAAAAGTTTTTGTTATTTTAATATATCCATACCTACAGCACGTTCACAT
Source organism: uncultured Clostridia bacterium (assembly GCA_944381115.1). Classification (GTDB taxonomy): domain Bacteria; phylum Bacillota; class Clostridia; order Oscillospirales; family CAG-272; genus SIG673. The sequence goes on along the minus strand of CALWJV010000009.1, from coordinate 62,896 downwards.
GCTGCTTTCAGAGTTTGCATACCGTATCCTGTTTTACAAATAGCAGAAGGAACCGTAATTATTGCAGGAATCGGTTTATTTTTGTATTTGTCGGTTTCATATGAAAGTTCTTTTGCAAAATCTTCTGTAATAAATATAATAGCACAATTATTTTCCGTAAATTTTTTCAATCCAGCTTTTGCGGCATCGGTGTTTTCTGCAGTAAAAATTTCAAAGCCTGTTGCCATAAAGCACATTACGCTTTCTTTTGTGCCTATGACCCCTATTTTATACATAACTTTCACGCATCCTTTCGGAGAGTTTTTCAGCACTTGTTCCCAGTTTTTTACCTGCAATTGTAATTCTTATGTTCCTGACTTCCAATTCGGCAGCCGCAATAAATCCTGCGACAATTTCGGCACCCGCCTGAACATCTTTTGCTGTTTTCAAATGATTCATATAAATTTCGTCAGAAACTTTTTCTGTTTCTTCAAGGCTGACGGTCTTTTTTGACAGTGATTTACCGATTTTTTCGTATTGCTTGTTTTGCAGAAGTTTTTCGGCAAATACGGGTATACCGTTTTCAAAGACCCCGTTAAAAAAATCTATATCGAATGTTCCGCCGTCGACAAACGCTCTTTCAAAAAGCAACAAATTTCCGTCTGTCATTGAGATTCTGACGGCACTTAAAATATTTACGGTGTCTGACTTTATCTCAAGTGCTTTACTAAAATATTTCAGTGGATTTTCGCTTACGGAATGTTTTAAATCAGAAAACAATGCTTTGTCTAATATCAGATCAATTTCCTGCGGACTTTTTGTTTTAGCAAAAGCATCAATCGCTTTTAACGCTGCTTCAGCCATATTTTTAGGAAAAGGTGAAAAATTTCTTTTTTGCAGTGCTTCTTTTACCGTATCAGGTGCTACCGTTCCGTAGGGAAGAAGATATGGATCCGGGGAAACTCCTCTTTCAGTACATTTTATTGCCGTTTTAAGATTGTTGCAATCGTACGGGTAGGTAAATAATGTGAAAAGTTCCGGCGAAGGAGTGCTTTTGAGTATATCAAGATAAGCAATATCAAGTCTTTCTTTTAAAGACTTTTCAAAATTTTTTTCACCGTAATTTCCGTTTTCAGGTGCAAATCCTTTTTCCTCTAAAATACTATAAAGGGAATAAAGACCGCTTGACTCTGCCATGTTTTGCAGATCTTCGCGATTTATAAATTTTGTTTCAATAGCCCGTATTCTTGAGGAGATAAACAGAAAATCCTGATAATTATATTTTATCTTCAATGCCAATGCTCCCTTCAGCATCCGAAAAGAATGTTGTAAACTTTTGCTTCGGTTTTTTCTTTAGCCGCTTTAAAAAGTGATTCGAGTGTTCCGCTTATCTCAATGTTTCCGAGGCGCAATTTTAATCCTCCGGAAAAATCTCCGGGAGTTTTGGAAAGTTCAATAGACTTTCCTTGAGCGCTTACCGTTTCTTTGACCGAGTTAAGGAGTTTTTTGCCGTATTTTTCTTTATCGGTGGAATTTAGAGTAAGAATATAAATATTTTCGTCTTCTTCCGTTTCCTCTTCATTTTCTGCCTCGGATACATCAAAAAATACAATTGCGTTATTAAGTGTTTTGATCAGAAAATCAAAATATCGGTTACAGTCAATCTCTGAAAATTCTTTTTCCGCCTTTTTGAAGACTTTGTCAATTATAACGCTTTTTGCATCAAGAAGTATATTTCTTTCAAGAATATCTGCAGATGACGCAGCACGGTTTATAATGGCGTCGCACTCTTTTTTGCATTTTTCACTGACTTCTGCTCTGTGTTTTTCCGCAGCCATTTTTGCATCGGAAATAATTACCTGTGCTCGCTCTTTTGTGGTTTTTATTGCTTCAGCGGCATAGTCTTCCGCTTCTTTTGTTATTCTTGATGTTATTTTTTCAATACTGTTCATTTGTTTCCTTCCTTATAACCGTCGTTTTTACAGACAAATCGGTATAGGTAAATCAGAAATTCATAATAAGGAGCATCGAAATAAGAAGTGCTAAAATAGCGTATGTCTCAACAAGCGCTGCATTTGTGATAGCATTTCCGAGTTTGTCTTTTTGTTTTGAAATAAGGTTGATACCGGCTATGGCAGCCTTGGACTGATATTGAGCGGAAATAAGTCCTACAATTGCAATTGGAAGGGCTGCAAAAAGCAGATAACCGCCCTGTGCAACAGTGATAGCGGAAATGTCGCCTCCGCCGAGAACACCGACTTTAAGCATGATCATAAATGCGACGACAAATCCATATATACCTTGAGTTGCCGGAAGGGCTTCGAGAATAAAAACTTTACCGAACATATTTGGATTTTCCGAAAGAAAACCGCCGACTGCACATGCCGCATTTCCAACACCTTTGGCAGATCCCCATCCCGCAAGTCCTACCGCTAAAAATGCTCCGATAAGAGCGATGTTTGCCCCGGTGAATATTGATGATAAAAATTCCATGATTTTTTCCTCCGTTTTGGTTTTATTTTTTATTTCTGTTTTTACCGTTTTATACGGTTCATTTTTTAATTTTGTTAAGATTAAAAGTTTTAATTACATAAAAGTAATTGAAATCAGATACTTTCCGTTTGCTCGCTTATTTCCGAATGCGTTATATCCGGTTTTATCGGTCGGAACGGTCTTCCGCCGTCCTCAAAAAATTTACCGAAAAATTCCACGTACTGGAGTCTGCTTGTATGAACAAATGTACCAAGTAAATTTATTGCAAGGTTAAGAAGGTGACCTAAAGGTATTATAAGAACAAAAATAATTATTCCCGGGACGGTGGGCCCTCCCATTGTTGCGAGGATGTTGAATACGCTTGCTACAACTGCTGAAGAAAGGCCTAATGCCATAATTCTTGAATAAGACAAAAGGTCAGATACATAACTTACTATATTGTAAAGGCTTCCTATACCTTTAATAAACTTTAGTAAGATGTTTTTTTCGCGTCTTCCCTGGGTGAGTATAAGCATTGCAACACCGATTCCTGCCATAATTATGCCTATAACAGAGTTTATGAAGTATAGTCCTATACCGAGAAAAAGAACAAACCAACTTCCTTCATCAAATATTGCAGCAAATTTATCTCCGCTCTTCCAAAGAACATAAAGTCGTATACCCATACCCGTTAGCATATGAACGGCGCCGAATACAAGAGAAAGTATAAGAAATACTATTGCTCCTTCGGAACTCATTATATCAAGAGCGGTCCACGGCTTTATATTCACATTAAAGAAATTAAGCATAAACTGCGAGGGAAGGTCCCCGAGGTAACTGCCGAATATTACTCCGAATATAATACACGATATTCCGCATACGGTGAATAACATACACATATTTTTTACACCTGCTGAAACGGTTGCCTTTTTTACCAAAAGCAAACATCCAAGGCATATTATTACTCCGTAAACCACGTCAGCAAGCATAAGACCGAAAATGATGAAGAAAAAGACCATCATTATACGTGTCGGATCAAAACTTCCGTATGCCGGAGGGGAATACATTTCCACGACAGATTCAAAATACCCGGCGGGTTTTCCGTTGACAAGATGAACAGGAACATCGTCGCCTTCTTCCGGATCGTCAAGTGCGTAATATATAGGCTCGTTTTTCAACGTCCTTTCAAGAGCGGATGTGTGCTCAGCGGGAATCCAACCGGAAAGGACGACAGTTCTTTCAGTACTGAGGAGTTTTTGCTTTGTTTCGGCAAGACGCATTTCCGTATTTGCTATATCAAGAGCGATTTGAAAATCGTCAAAATAAAGCGAATTTCCGGCGATCTTATTTTTTATAAATTCAAGTTTTTCAATAATTTCCGATTCTCTGTTTTTTAATTTTTCTGATTCAAAAAGCGGAGTGTCAGTCATATCGGGGAAGGTCATTCTGTTAAATCCGAGTTTTGTTAAATTTTTTATTACGGTTTCTTCTCTGTCCTTCATATAAACTACAGAGACATAAGAAAGAGTGGTTTCCGCAGAAACGACCTCGATTGACGCCTCAAAGTCTTCTTTATCTGCAATCTCTGATATTTTTTCTTCACCTGTTGTCTTTGGAAGAGTTCCGAGCATTATGCTTGTCCTTACGGTTGATGTTTCGGAAAGTTTCATGTCGTAGTCCAGCCAAGGAGTAAAAGAGAGGATTTTGTTTTTAACAGAATTAAGTTCATTTTCAAGGGAGTCAAGTTCTTTTTTACTGTTCAGGATCTCCATTGCTTTTTCAATTATTTCGGAGTAATCTTTATCGCCGACCTTACCTGATTTAAAATCAGATTTACTGACGGTCGGAGCCGGTGTGAAAAGACCGCCTTTCACATTTCCGAATTTTATAAGAACGGAACAACTGTCTTCAAGCAGTTTAATGTCGGCTACGGCATTTTGTCTGTCCGAATCATATAAAGCATTTCGATCGTCTTTTTCGGATTTGCTTTTTTCAACTTCGATACATCCAAGCCACATTAATTTTTGCATTATTCTTTCGCTGTCGTGTTTAATTGTAACAAGCGTAAGTTTTTTCATTTTACTTACCGACATATCATTTCCTCCTTTCGTAAGCCAGTTTCTGTTTCCATATTTTTATCCTTCCAGAACACTGTCGATTATAAACTTAATAGCAGCATCTGTTTTCTTTTTTGATATCTCACTCATTTTTGCGGCATTTTCATAAGATATTTTTCTGTTTTCGTCAATTCTTGCTTCAGCGGATTTTTTAGCCTGAGCAATTTTTTCTTCGTATTCTTTTTCCGCTTCTTTTGCAGAGTTTTTGCTTATCTCATTAGCCTCTTCAATTGCACATTCAATAATTTCGTTTGCGCTTTGATCCGCGTTTTTGCGTATATTGTATGCGTGTTGTTCGGCATCTCTTATTTTATCAATAATGTTTTTAAGCATTCAGACCTCCGTAAATCATTTTATTTATTATCTTACGTGATTTTTGCTTTATCAAGTTAAAAATCAACGTATCAAATCAAAATAATTACTTATATTGTAAACTGATTTAACTATACACATTTTATCATATATTTCTTTAAGATAGAATAAAAAAAGATATGTACAATATTAAGATTGTTTAAAGAAAGTTTTTTTTTTGCAATTTTCCGCAAAAAAAGGAATTTTTTCAATTTTAAAATTTTCTGCCTGAGCAGTTGATTTTGATAAATCGGAAATTTTCAAATTACGGTTATTATGTACATCCGGTGTATTGCAAAAAAAGACTTTTCCGTCTCTTAAATAAAAACCGTTATACTTTATTTTCGGCTTTTTTTTAAAAAAATCACTTGCATTACAGATAATTCCGCTTTTTGTGTCAAAAACTTCGTAAAATATCCTGTAATCTGAGACATACCCGTTTTCAGTGACGGTTGCCAGTGTTTTTGTACTTATAAAACTTTTGAATATTCCGATGATTTCTATTTCAAATTTATAATCACCGGACGGAAAAAGGGAACGCCGTCCTCCGTTTTCAATATAAATGGAAAATTCATATTCTTTTTTTTTGAAAGCAATATCGGTCGCAAATTTAAAAAATGCTTCTGCCAAATTTTTAAAATACCCATCAATTTTTTCATTATTTAGATTTTGAGGATAGCGAACAAATACTCTTGAAACTGTACATCCCAGGCTTTTTTTTTCTTCCTTCATTTCTGAATATATGTAATTCAAAATATCCCTCCGATAAAAGCCGGTACAGTTAGTACCGTAAAACAATAACGTGTTTTATTTTTTATGATGTGTGTTACTAAAGCATATCTCCTTATTATTATATGATAAGGATATACAGAAAATGGTAATATTATACCGTATTTTTAAAAACACATTATTTTCAAAAAAGTTTTTCGGACCGGAAATGATTAGAATGTATATTAATAAAAACAAGTGTGTTTGCTCAGGTATTTTAGTGTATTAAATTCAAGCCGTATTTTCTGAGATCACTTATTCAGATAACTTTCGACTGCGGACATTTTTACACAAAGACAAAGTATATCTACGGCGGCTGAAAGTTCCGGAATTGTAGGATATGATGGTGCTATGCGGAGAATTTTGTCCTCAGGGTCAATTCCGTAAGGAAACGGAGCACCGGCAGGGGTAAGCGTGACTCCTGCATCCTTTGCAAGTTGATAAACTCTTTTTGCAGAACCGGCAGTTATACTGAGTGAAATGAAATATCCTCCTTTAGGCTCACTCCATTCGGAGATTCCGAGCGGTTTCAAATGTGTATTGAATGCATTTAAAACCGTTTCAAATTTTGGACGTAAAAGCGCAGCATGTTTTTTCATATGCTCCCTGATCCCGTCGGCATTTTTAAAATATTTTACATGGCGGAGTTGGTTTATTTTATCAAACCCTATGGTCTGGATACCTAAACTCTTTTTTGTTTTTTCAATGTTTGCTTTGGAAGCGGCCATAGCGGAAAGACCTGCTCCGGCAAATGAGATTTTAGATGTTGAAGTAAAAATGAGCGGCATGTTTTCATTGCCGTTTTCTGCTGCTGATTTAAGCAGGTTTGCAATCTTGATCTCACCGTATAGATCATGAACAGCGTATGCGTTATCCCAGAATATACGAAAATCTGGAGCCTTAGGCTTAAGGAAGGCAAAACGCATTACCGTTTTGTCAGAGTAAACACATCCATCCGGGTTAGAATACTTCGGGACACACCATATTCCTTTTATGCTATCATCCTCTGAAACTAATCTTTCTACCATATCCATATCAGGGCCGTCTTTTTTCATAGGAATATTTATCATTTCTATGCCCATAAGTTCACAAATGGCGAAATGTCTGTCATATCCCGGAACCGGACAAAGAAATTTTATTTTACCTTGTGCACCCCAGGGCTTTTTTCCGCCGACTACACCGAACATCATCGCTCTTGTAATTTCGTCATACATAATATTAAGACTGGAGCAGCCTCCGACTATTACGTTATCTTCATTAACGTCAAGAAGTTCTGCAAAAAGTTTTTTTGCTTCGGAGATTCCGTCAACTACTCCATAGTTTCTAACGTCAACACCCTTCTCCGTGTAGCAGTCTTTTTCTGTTTTGATGACCGCAAGCAGATCTGTTGAAAGGTCGAGTTGTGCCGTATCCGGTTTACCTCTTGACATATCAAGTTTAAGTTCTTTTTTTAAAAGTTCTGCGTACTGTTTATCAAGCGATTTTTTTTCGTTTAAAAGTTGTTCTTTATTCATCTGCGAATAAAACATATGATTGACTCCTGTATATAAAAGTTATTTTTGCTGTTATAATGTTGCGATATATTTTCCGTGTATATGCATAATAAAATATTGCAAATACGGATTCAGTTAAGAAGTATTCTTGCGACCCCGGTTTTTACCGCTGCCTCTTTTACTGCAGTGGCAACTGCCGTATGTGCTCTTTTGTCAAAAGCAGCAGGTATAACATATTCGGGAGAAAGCTCTGTGTCGCTGACCAAAGAAGAAATTGCTTTTGAAGCAGCAAGCATCATTTCTCTGTTTATTTCTGAAGCGCGGGCATCAAGCGCCCCTCTGAAAATTCCGGGGAATGCAAGGACATTATTGATTTGATTTACAAAATCACTTCTTCCGCTTCCTACAATATAGGCACCAGCATTTTTTGCTTTTTCAGGCATTATCTCAGGTATCGGATTTGCCATTGCAAAAACGATGGATTTTTTTGACATGGATGATATCATTTCTTCCGTTACTATATTTGGAGCGGAAACTCCGATAAAGACATCTGCGCCTTTGATTACGTCTGATAGTTTACCGGTGTTTTTTTCGGGATTTGTTATTTTACTCATAAATATTTGCTCTGAGTTAAGTCCGTCGGCACCTTCAAAAATTGCACCGGCTTTGTCACAAAGAATAAGGTTTTTTGCGCCGGCGTCAATAAGAAGTTTTGCAATTGCGATACCGGCAGATCCCGCACCGTTTATTACTATTTTTGCATTTTCAATTTCTTTTTGTGCAAGTTTCAGTGCATTACTTACTCCTGCAAGAACAACCACAGCCGTTCCGTGTTGATCGTCATGAAAAACCGGGATATCACATTTTTCTTTTAATTTTCTTTCTACCTCAAAGCATCTTGGTGCTGAAATATCTTCGAGGTTTATTCCTCCGAAACTTCCTGAAAAAAGCGAAACTGCATTTACGATTTCTTCAACGTTTTTGGAGCGTACGCAAAGGGGGATTGCATCGATATTGCCGAATTCTTTAAAAAGAACGCATTTGCCTTCCATAACTGGCATACCTGCTTCAGGACCTATATCACCCAGTCCAAGGACAGCAGTTCCGTCAGTAATTACAGCAACGGTATTCCAGCGTCGCGTTAATTCGTAGGAAAGAGAAATATCCTTTTGTATAGCAAGGCACGGTTCGGCAACTCCGGGAGTATATGCAAGAGACAGTGAATCTCTGTCTTTTACTTCCACCCTCGTTTTTATTTCAATTTTTCCTTTAAGATTTTTGTGAAGCCTCAAAGACTCTTCGCGGTAATTCATTTTTATATCTCCGTTCTGTTGGACTTTTAAAATTCATCTGTTTTATGTTTTTTTTCTGTATTTGCTGGGAAGAATACCTTCGTATTTTAAAAATGTTTTTGAAAAATGCTTTGCATCAAAAAAAGAAAGTGAGTCTGAAATTTCAGAAATTTTAAGATTTCCGTTTTTAAGTAATTTTTTTGATAATTCTATTTTACGGATTGTAAGATACTTGATCGGAGCAACTCCATATTCTTCTTTAAATATGCGGAAAAGTTGCGTTTTACTCATAAAAAAAACTTCTGAAAGTGTTTTCAGTTCTATTTTTTCTTCAATGTGAGAGTCAATATAATCTTTTATACGTAGAGCTGTTCTTCTTACCAAACGTGATGTTGCTGCTTTATATAATTTATAGATAAGTCCATGAAATAAGAGTGCTGTTCGGGCTTTTTTTTCTTCTTCAGAATATCGGTTACTTTCAAAAATTTCACGCATTTCCTCAATATTTTCCGGTACTTCAGGAGCCTTTACCAAAAAACCATCGCTGATATTATACTCTTGTGTAATATTTTTAACAAATTCTCCGTTTACTGAAATAAGAATTGCAAAACAATTATTTTCATTATTCGGTACAAGTGTATAATTTTTTTCAAGGTTGCCTGCAAACGTTTCGCCGTAGGAAACGGTTTTAAGTTGGTTTCCATTACATAGCACATCCGAAAATGAAGATATCTGACACCAAAAAAACATGCCTTGTCCTGAAAGCGATATCGGATCGCCATGAGATATTTTTACGTCATTGAGCGAAAAAAAGTTTTCCATGGCGGATTCCTTCCATTTGCTTTTGAATTTATGTCTTTTAATATTTACAAACTTAGAATAATAATACCATATTTTTCCGGATATGTCAATAATCTTTAAAAATTTTAAGCTTAAATACATATTTAATTATTTTATACCAATAATAAATTTTACTTTTGACAATTAAAATTAAAAGGAAAAAAGGAAAAAAAGTATGTCTGAAAATGAGAGTGAAAAAAATAAACTGAGCGGAAATTTTCAAAATGATGTAAAACAGATAGATAAAATTCTCCGTACTTCTGAAAATTTTGACATAGTAAAACGTATCTTGACTCCCAGAAATAAACAAAAATGTGCTTTTTTCTATATTGCCGGGTTTGCAAACAGTCAGGTCGTGCAGGATTTTTTGAGGTACTGTATAAGTGCCGAAGATTTTTTGCTTACCGATTCGACGATACCTTATGTGGAGGCTACGGTTTCCGATCAAACAGACATTATAATAAAGAATGTTATGGCAGGAATGACCTGTTTTATAGCAGAAGGCGAGCCAAAAGCATTCCTTATTGATATGCGTAATATTCCGTCAAGAAGCATTGAGGAGCCGGAAAACGATAAAGTACTTCGCGGTGCCAGAGACGGTTTCGGAGAGACTCTTCAGCCTAATGCTGCTTTGATACGAAGGCGTATACGTGACCCACGGCTTACTTTTTCAGTACAGACAGTGGGCGAAAGCACTAAAAGCGATATTTGCGTCTGTTATATGGAAGGGGTTGCGGATGCTGAATTTGTTGAAAACGTAAAAAACCAAATTAAAAACTTAAAAATGAAAAGTGTTAATTTTCAGGGAGAGACGCTTACCGAGGTCTTAATAAAACGGCGTTGGTACAATCCTTTTCCGAAGGTACGTTATACAGAGCGGCCGGATGCTGCAGCGGCGTCGATTCTTGAGGGAAGCGTTCTGATAATGTGCGATAACTCCCCGTCGGTCATGATATTGCCGACATCTATTTTTGATTTTTTTCAGGAAACTGACGATTTTTCTTTTCCGCCGCTTACCGGAAGTTATCTGCGTATAATACGTTTTTTGGTATATATTTTTTCAATTTATTTGACTCCTGTTTGGTATTGGATGCTTGGTTTTGTTGACAGACTTCCGCAGTTTCTTCAATTTCTTGAGCTTTCTCATAAAGCGGGCATACCCGTTTTTTGGCAACTTTTAATCATAGAGTTTGCAATTGACGGGATGAGACTTGCTTCTCTTAACACCCCTGATGTTCTAGGAAGTGCACTGAGTATTGTCGGAGGACTTATTCTTGGAGATTTTGCTGTAAATGCCGGATGGTTTTCACCTGATGTAATCCTGTATACGGCGTTTGTTACAATTGCAAATTTTACCCAAACCAGTTATGAACTTGGATATGCCATAAAATTTATGAGAATACTTTTGCTTATTTTGACTTATCTTATAGGAGGATGGGGAATAATTGTCGGTACTATAATATCATTTTTACTTGTTGTAACAAATAAAAGTATAAGCGGAAGCCGCAGTTATCTTTATCCATTAATACCTTTTAATTACAAAGCGTTAAAAGGGTTGATTTTCCGTGTAAAACACAGTGACGGCGAGCGATAAAATAAAGGGACTGCTTTTGCAGTCCCTAATAAAATAACAGTTATTAGTTAATGTCTTCAGCAATCGGGGTTACGGAAACGCTTTTTGAAAGAAATGAAAGTACTTTGTCTTTCTGAACTGATTTGCGGACAAATTCGCTTCCGAATTTACCTTCAAGCAATGAAACTGAACGGATACCGTATAGATTTGCATAATATTCCGCACCCGCCGTGTATTCTTCATCGGTAAGTTGCAAAGAATATTTTCCTACAAGTGAATATAGCAAAAGGTCGCTTTTGACCATTTCTTTAGCGTAGTTATCTGTTTTAATGTGAAAATCTGCAAGTTCCATAAAAAATTTTTTTGAAACATATTCTTCAAGTGTTATGTTTTTTCCCGTTGCAAGATCGCTGTAATAATTTGTAAAATCAGAAGAATATCTGTTAAGTTCGTCGCTCGGATAGAGTATGACTTCGGAATTTTTCATCATGTAATCCCATATAATATCTTCTTTTATTCTATCGAACAGAAAGTTTTCATATTCTTCAACTGTTTGGCAATTAGAAACAGAACGGACAAAAATGTCATTGTAAAGCGGAAGTTTGACTTCGGTTATTGAATTAACCGTTATTTCAAAAACTACCGACGTATTTGCAAATTCTTTGAGTGAAAAATTTTCGGAATATGTCAGATATGCAACGGAAGTATCATTAATTCTCATACCCATGATCTGTTTTTCTATTTCAGAGGGATATTTGTTATTTCCGAGTATCATTGTACAGTCGGGGTCACTGAGTTTTTGAATCGGCACACTGTTTTCTTTTTTGTAGGTTTCAGTCGGATAGCAAACCAGGCTTACGTTTACAATATCACCTTCAGCAGCCGGCCTGTCTGCAACCGAGGAATTAATAGAGTTGTTTTTTCTTACCTCTTCTATTTGTTCACTGACCATTTCAAAAATTTCTTCTTCACTTACAGTAAAATCAACAGGAATATCGCATACTTTTATGTGATCATCAAGATTATATGGGTATATTTCTTTTTCACAGGAAGAAAAAACGGCAAGAGAAAGCAAAACAAGTGATAATAGTTTAATAAAATGCCGCATATAACAATACCTCCCGTAAATAATTTGGTTACATACAATAATAATATCACAAAACAAAAATAAATTAAATAGGTAAGATACATTATTTACAATTTTTTTGAAAATTTTTTACGGTAATATTTTATAAATATAAAAATAAAAATAATATTTGTTTTTTATGTTGACAAATATGGTGATGTTGTGGTAATATATAATTGTAAATAAAAGAAAAGGAAACGGTAAATATGGAAATCGCACTTATTGCAGACGACGCAAAAAAAGAACTTACTGCGCAGTTTTGTATAGCGTATTGCGGAATACTCAGTAAGCACAATTTGTGTGCGACCGGTGTTACCGGTAAATATATTTCGGATGCCACTGGGCTTAAGATAGAAAAACTTCTTTCCGGTCCTTCTGGAGGATCGGCGCAAATCGCAGCGAGAGTTGCAGTCGATGAAATAGACATGTTGCTGTTTTTCAGGGATGCTATATCAATAACACCGGAGTACGGTCCTGACGTGGATTTATTCCGCCTTTGTGATATTCATAATGTTCCCGTTGCAACAAATATAGCGACTGCGGAGATTCTTGTACGTGCGCTTGAACGCGGAGATCTTGATTGGAGAGAATTTGTCAATCCGAGGTCACAGTATAACTTGAATAAAAAGGCAAATAAAAATTACTGATAAAGTAAATTTCGTTTAGGATACAAAGCGTTTTAAATAATGTGACAAAACCGAAAATGTATTTGAAACAGTACAAAGCAAAAGAAAAAAATCCCTGTGTTTATGAGCACAGGGATTTTTTTAAAGTTTGAAGTATTTTTTGCTCTTCACGGGAAATTTTAACCTGGGTAAGACCGAGCCTCTTTCCGGTTTCATACTGTGAAAGATCGGAAAAATAGCGTAAGGTTATTATTTCCCGCCAAAGTGGGGGCAGTTTCCGGATCGCTTCGGCAAGCGCAATTTTGTCTGTTATTTTATCGAAGGTACAGTTTTCATCGGCAATACTGCTTTCAAAAGTCGGAGCATTCGGGTCCGTACTGATCGGTTCACTTAAAGAATATACTGCTGATACCGCTTCCATAGAGTACACGATTTCATTTGACGGTATACCGGTCAATTCTTCAAGTTCAGAAATATGCGGCTCTCTGCCGTGAATCCCAACAAAGCTTTCTCTTGCTTTCATGATCTGTGCGCCCTGTTTTTTTACGGTGCGGCTGATTTTAACAGGCCCGTCATCACGGAGAAAACGCCGTATTTCTCCCGTGATGAGCGGGACCGCATAGGTGGAGAATGCCGTATCGTAGGTGAAATCAAAACTTCGTGCCGCTTTGATCATACCTATAATACCTATCTGAACCAGATCCTCATAATCAGTTCCTCTTCCGATAAAACGTCTTGCAATATTTTTGACCAGTCCCATATTCTGACTTATTAGAGTTTCAAGAGCGTTTTTATCACCGTCTTTTATTCGGAGTAAGAGCGCAGTGTTATCGTTTTGTTTGCTGCCTGTCATTTTTTCCTTTCCCAGAAACGGCATCCTCCTGTAATATTTTACCGTTATTAAGATATTTTATGCGTAAAATATTTTTAGGTGAATGCGTTTTTTATTTTTAAGTAATCAAACTGAAATATGCATCGGTATAAAAAATCTGCAATGAAGATAAAAGCATAAACTTTAAAAACTTTTGTGCTTGAATATTTTGATTATGGTGTTTATAAAATCAAAAATATTTTAATCACTTAAACGTTTTATCATTGTGACCGTAGTGCCTTTTCCTATACTTGAACAAACGCTTAGATCATCCGTAAATGTTTCCATAATAGAAAAACCCATGCCGCCGCGTTCGCCGGAAGGATCTCCGCTGTAAAGAGGTGTCATTGCAAGTTGAATGTCAGCAATGCCGCAACCTTTATCGCGGACTTTTATTATCAGTGTCCTGTCTTCGCATACCTTTACGTTTATGTAAACAATACCGTTGCAGTCTTCTTTGTAACCGTGTATTATTGCATTGGTCACTGCCTCGGAAACAGCGGTGCGAATATCGCTTAATTCTTCGATAGTAGGGTCGAGTTGGGCACAAAAAGAGGATACCGCATATCTTGCAAAACTTTCGTTTACGGATTTCGCGGGAAAGGATAAATCCGTTTCGTTTAATACTTTCTTTTTCATTGATTTTTTTCCTCCGTCCATTCTATCGGTATTACTTTATCTGCCGCGGCAAGTTTTAAAACACGTGCAGCACCTGCTGCGGGGTTAATAACCTTTAAAGCACCGCCGTGCTCTTTCATCTTGGTGTATCTCCCTAAAATAAGACCGAGTCCCGAACTGTCCATAAAACTAATGTTTTTCAGATCGAGAACGAGCATTTCAGGCATGAGACTGTTAATCTTGGTGTCAATTTCTTCCCGTAAAGCACGAGCCGAATGGTGATCAATTTCTCCGCTTAAAACTACTTTAAGCAATTTGTCGGAAAAATCGTATTTTGCAGTAAGTACATTCATCATCCTTTTCTTCCTTTTCCTTTTATTTTTTCCGTTAACTGCCATTTTATTATATAACACATTACTTAGAAAAATTTGTCACACTTTGTCGTGTCGAAAAATAAAATTAAAAATAAACTGATATTTTAATTGAAATCAAGTCTAAATTAAATATTTAAAATATATTTAAAATGCAATTTAAATTTATTTATTAAAAAGATAATTATTTTTTTTATTTCTATTGCTTTTTAAAAGAATATAATGTATAATTTTTATTATAAACGATTATGAGAGACAAAAAGAGGTAGTTAAAAATGAATAACTGTTTGTTCACCCCGTCTGATATATTGCTTCCGAAAGAAGGTTATGAAAAATGGTCCGTTATAGCATGCGACCAATTCACGTCAAGAACCGAATATTGGGAAGAAGTTAAAAAGACGGCTGCAGGCGCTCCGTCTGCAATAAACCTTATATATCCGGAGGTATATCTCGGAAAAACTGATCCTGATATGGTTGTTAAAAGTATTAACAGCGAAATGACGAGATACCTTGAAAGCGGAATTTTTGAAGAATATAAAAACGCATTCATATATGTTGAAAGGACACAGAGCGATGGCAGACTTCGTTGCGGAATTGTCGGCGCGGTCGACCTTGAGGAATACGATTATAACGAAGGGTCGGTATCCGAAATAAGAGCAACCGAAAAAACTGTGCTTGAAAGGATCCCTCCGCGTGTCCGGATAAGAAAGGACGCCGCTCTTGAACTTCCGCATATACTTATGCTTATAGACGACGCTGAAAGAACAGTTATAGAGCCTCTTGCTGAACTTGCGGAAAACGGGAAAATGAAAAAACTTTACGACTTTACTTTGATGTTAGGCGGAGGTCACATAAAAGGATACCTTGTTCCGGAAGAATATAACGAAAATATCATGTCCGCAATAAACGCGCTGAGAAAAAAAGGCGGGATAACCCTTGCTGTTGGCGACGGTAATCACTCGCTTGCAACAGCAAAGGCATGCTATATGTTAAACCCTAACCGTGTCAACAGATATGCATTGACCGAACTTGTCAATCTTCATTCATCTGCAATAGAGTTTGAGCCTATATACAGAACAGTGGAAAACATAGATCCGGAAAATATTTATGCAGAATTTATTGAGTACCTTAAAAAAAGAGGGGCATCTTTTTCGGAACACGGTACACAGAATATAATATTTGTAACAGGTAAAGACAGAAAAGTATTAAAAATAGAAAATCCCCCGCACGTTCTTGCAGTCGGTACAGTTCAGTCCTTTCTGGATGATTATGTAAAAAAATATAAAAATGCCGCTGTTGACTATATTCACGGTCAGGATGAAGTAATTGCAGTTGCAGAAAAAGAAAAATGTTGCGGTTTTATATATGACTGTCTGACAAAAGCAGAACTTTTTCCTGCAGTTGAGAAAGAAGGAGTTCTTCCGAGAAAGACTTTTTCGATGGGACATGCAAAAGATAAACGTTATTATACAGAAGCACGGAAGATAATTGAGTAAAAGAAAGCAGTTTTTTCTAAAGAAATTAAAGTTATAAGTTTTGCTTTTTATATAAAATACCCGGAATCATTAAGGTTAGAAATATAATATAATGAAAGCGAGAAAAAATATGAAATGGTACACCAAAAATTTCCGCAGACACCTTTGTGACATGCATATTGCAGATTTTGATAACAGATTTCTATCAGAATTTTCGGCAGATAATTATTTTGAAAATCTTAAAAAAGCAAAAGTAAGTGCGGCAATGATTTACTTTCAATCGCACCTTGGTTATTGCAACTATAACACAAAGACCGGTAAAATGCATAATGCATTTGTCGGACGCGAGCATGAAGTTAAAAAACTTGTTGATCTTTGCCGCGGAAACGGGATTTCCGTTGTGGGTTATTACAGCCTTATTTTTAATACATGGGCTGCAGATACATACCCGGAATGGGAAATAGTGCATGAGGACGGAAAAACCAACAGAATAAAGGGTTCACGCTACGGTATCTGTTGTCCGAACAATCCTGATTACAGAAAATTTGTTTATGGGCAAATTAAGGAAATGTCGGAGGAGTATACAGTTGACGGAATGTTTTACGATATGCCGTTCTGGCCAGCAAGATGCTACTGTTCTCACTGTCAAAAGCGGTATGCAGAAGAGGTTGGAGGAGAAATTCCGCGCAGAAATTCTCCTGACTATGATTATGAAAAATACAATAATTTTATAAAGGTATCTAAAGATTGGATGGGAGAGTTTTCGCTTTGGGTGACAGAAGTCACAAAAAAATTTTTCCCTGGTGTTTCCGTGGAACAAAACTACGCTCAGGCAGCGCTTCCTGTTAACAGTTTGAGTGAAAAGACAAATGATGCATGTGATTACATCGGAGGAGATCTACACAAAGATGCAATAACTCAGTCATTTGCATGCAAGTATTATTATTCAGCAACACACAATCAGCCGTTTGAATACATGCTTTCAAGGTGTACACCTAATCTTACTGCCCACACGGTTACAAAGTCAAGAGATTTACTTACAAGTTACGTTATGCTTACCTGCGCTCATCACGGTGCAACTCTCATGATAGACGCAATCGACCCGGTGGGAACACTTAATTCCGATTTTTATACTTTTTTAGGTGAGGTTTTTGAAGAAGAAATTCCTTATGAAAAATATCTTACGGAAGGTAAAATGATCGCGGATGTCGGTGTTTTCTATCATTATGATGCGAGGTACGGAAACCTTCAGGGTCAGTCTCATACAAACTATACAGGGACAGTAAATGCAGTAAAAAATATGGTTAGACAGCATGTGCCGGTTGGTGTTATTGCATCGGAAAACATGCCGGATCTAAACGAATATAAATTTATAATTTTATCAAACCCGCACCACCTTACGGATGAAATGCGGAACGCTTTGATAAAATATGTTGAAAACGGCGGAACGCTCTATTTTTCAAATACAGATGAAAAAGAACTGGTCAAAACACTTGTAGGTGCAACCTATGTAGGATATACTGAAGAAAGTAAAACATATATCGGCGCGGAAGAAGGGTACAAAGACCTTTTGCTTGGATACGGTAAAAAATACCCCCTTCCTTTCAACTGCAGATTACCGATAGTAAAAGATATAGAAGAAAAATATGTTGCCGCAAAAATAGTTTTACCGTTTATACCTTCCGGAACCAAAGAATGCGTGTCAATACATTCAAACCCGCCCGGAAATCCTACCGATATTCCGGCAATTATTATTAAGCCTTACGGAAAAGGAATTGTGATATGGTCAGCCGCACCCATTGAAAATGAAACGGTCATTGATTACGGTCTGATCATGGAAAATCTTGTCAAAACTTACGCAAACGGTGAAATTACGGTTAAAACAGACGCATCTCCGAAAGTAGAAATAGTAAGTTTTAAAAATGAAAGCAAAATACTGGTAAGTGCAGCAAGTCTTGAAGATACAGATGTTGCAACCACATTTCCGGAGTTTAAGATATCTGTTAAGACAGATAAAAAGGTAATGTCAGTCAAACGTCTGCCTCAGGAAACAGATATCAGTTTTTCGCAAGAAAAAGGAACGGTAACCTTTACTGCGGGAGCGCTTCATATATTTGATATGTATGAAATAAACTTTATTTAAGTAAAAATAGAGAATATATTATGAATTACATTATAGGATTTGATATCGGCGGCACAAAATGTGCTGTAACATTAGGTAAAACGAATGAAAACGGGCTTCCCGAGATCATATCAAAAAAACAGTTTCCGACACAAAAAGGAAAGCCGTACGAGGTTATGGAAAAACTGAGTGCAGAACTTGACCTTATCTTGGAGAGCAGAAAAATAACCTGCACAGATATAATCGGAATAGGTATAAGTTGCGGAGGACCTTTGGACTCAGATAAGGGTATAATAATGTCTCCGCCAAATCTCCCCGGATGGGATAACATAGAAATCTGTAAATACTTTACAGATAAGTTTGGTGTACCATGTAATCTGCAAAACGATGCAAATGCCTGTGCAGTTGCTGAATGGAAATACGGTGCCGGACGTGGAATGAAGAATATTGTTTTTTTAACATTCGGGACCGGACTGGGAGCAGGACTTATTTTGAACGGCCGCCTTTACAGAGGCAAAAATGATATGGCAGGCGAAATAGGACATGTAAGACTTGAAAAAGATGGACCTGTTGGGTACGGTAAAGCGGGTTCGGCCGAAGGTTTTTGTTCCGGTAACGGTATACGTCAACTCGGTATCATTGCAATGCGAAGCGGAGGAAGCGAAACTGCATTGTATAAGTCTTGTAACGGCGATCCGGGAAAAGTAAACGCAAAGATTATTGCTGAACTTGCATATAAAGGGGACAGAGTTTGTAAGGAAATATATGATAAATGCGCTGAAAAATTAGGTTTTGTCATTTCAATATTATGTGATATAATTAACCCCGAAGCGGTAATACTCGGCGGGATATATATGAGAAGCGACGATCTTCTTGAAGACGGGATAAAGTCTGTAATGAACAGGGAAGCACTTGTGCCGTGTAAGATTCTCAAAGCCGGTCT
Organism: uncultured Clostridia bacterium; assembly: GCA_944381115.1. Taxonomy (GTDB): domain Bacteria; phylum Bacillota; class Clostridia; order Oscillospirales; family CAG-272; genus SIG673. Next base: position 43,859 of record CALWJV010000009.1, on the reverse strand, counting down.
TTCAGAAAATATAGGTGACTATGCAGCGCTTTCAATTGCAGAAGGTAATTATTAAATCTGGTATGAAAGGGGCACGGGAGATGGAAAAATTATTAAAAAGGTACCCGGAACTTACCGTTGTTTCGGAGGATATTGAAAAAGCGGTAGAAATGCTTACGGATATGTATAAAAACGGTGGTAAACTTCTTTGTTGCGGAAATGGCGGAAGTGCTTCAGATTCAGAGCATATCGTGGGTGAATTAATGAAAAGTTTTAAAATTAAAAGACCGATAAAAAAAGAACTCTGCGAAGCATTGGCGCAGTACGGAGATGAAGGTGTGGCTCTTTCCAAGGCTCTTGAATCAACTCTTCCCGCAATATCGCTTACTGGACATGTATCTCTTTCAACCGCTTATGGCAATGACAAAAATATGTATATGGTTTTTGCCCAGCAGGTTAACGGTTTCGGAAATAAGGGGGATACGCTTTTGGCACTTACTACTTCAGGAAATTCCAAAAACTGCATATACGCTGCCATAGTTGCTAAGGCAAAAGGGATGAAGGTTATAGGGATAACCGGAAAAAATGACAGTAAACTCAGCAGTATTGCAGATATATGTATAAAGTTACCGGAAATAGAAACATATCTCGTTCAGGAACTTACCCTTCCGGTATACCACTATATTTGTTCAAGGCTTGAAAAGATATTTTTTTCATAAAAAATAATTTGAACGGATGTTTTTAATTTTTTAGTATGAACCCCTAACACTTTCACCGATTAAGTAAAATTATATATTGTATAAATAATTTAGGAGGCTTTTATATGAGTGCAAAATTTATTTGTCACAAAGATTATGCTGAAATTAAACCGGTTAATGTATTTTTTAAAGAAATGAAATGTAAAAAAGTGGTAAATCCGATTGACCTTGTGAACAGACATATACTTTTCAGAAAAAAATGTTCGATATATGATTTTAAAAATGCCGTTTTACATATAACTGCCGATGATTATTATAAACTTTACATAAACGGAAAATTCGTTACACAGGGACCCTCTCCCTGCTACTCGTGCGGATACTTTTATAATGAAATAGATGTAAGCAAATATCTTAAAAAAGGTGAAAACACATTTGCGGTCCATACATATTACCAAGGGCTTATAAACAGGGTTTGGGTGTCAGGCGATCTTCGCCAGATGATGTACTTTAAACTGATACTTGACGGAAAAGAAACGCTTGTAAGTGATACAGATTGGAAGTGCGCTATTCATACAGGCTACACTGAATGCGGAAAATTCGGTTACGATACACAGTTTGCGGAATGTTATGACAGTGCATCCGCAGAATGTAAATTTTATCTTCCGGAATTTGACGATTCGTCATGGGAAAATGCTGAAATTTATAAAAATGCCGATTACACACTTATACCGCAACCGACAAAACAACTTGATATTTATCATATCTATCCTGTTAAAACGGATAATATTGAAGGTGGATTCCGTCTTGATTTCGGGCGCGAAGCGGTGGGATATATTTATGCTGAGGCGAAGGGGAAAAAAGGCGATACGGTAATACTTCGGTACGGTGAAGAGTTAAATGATGACGGCAGCGTAAGATATAATATGCGCTGCAATTGTAACTATGAAGAAAAATGGATGCTTTCAGGTGAAACAGATATTCTAATGCAATATGATTATAAGGCTTTTAGATATGCTGAAATACTTATTCCTTCCGGAACAGAGGTAAAAAATATAAAAATGACCGTACGTCATTATCCGTACGAAGAAAAGGCAGAATACATAACCGAAAACGAAGACTTAAAAAAGATAATAAGGCTTTGTGCCGATACGGTCAAATACGGAACACAGGAACAGTATCTTGACTGTCCGACAAGAGAAAAAGGGCAGTATCTCGGAGATGTCTCGATTGCTGCAAGAGCGCATACGGTTTTGACCGGAGATACAACCATGATGAAAAAGGCTGTTTCCGAGTTCTGCCGATCAACATTTATATGTAAGGGAATGATGGCGGTTTCAAGTAGCTCTTTAATGCAGGAGATAGCCGATTATTCATTACAGTTTCCATCTCAACTTATTTGGCTTTATTCTATCGATAAAGATATTGAATTTTTAAGATATGCTGAGCCGTATGCAACAGGAATATACGAATACTTCAAAGAATATATGAGGGATGACGGACTTATTGAAGGAGTGACAGAAAAATGGAATCTTGTTGACTGGCCGCAAAACCTTCGGGATAATTATGATTTTCCACTTACCAAGCCAATCGGACCTGGCGTTCATAATGTACTTAATGCCTTTTGGTTCGGTTTTCTATCTGATCTTGATGAAATTTATAAGATTTTGGGAAAATCTACGACCGGAATAACTGAAAAGGTAAAAAAATCATTTATAAAAACGTTTTATTGCGAAAAAACAGGATTGTTCAGTGATTCGCCGGAAACCACTCATTCTGCAATACAGTCCAATATACTGCCGCTACTTTTTGGGATAGGAACAGAGGACGAAGCACTTAAAGCACGTCTTATAAACTTTATAAAAGAAAAAGGGCTTTCAACGGCAGGTGTCTACATTGCATATTTTGCTTTGGCTGCTCTTGTAAAAAACGGAGAAAGAAAACTTGCCGAAGAAATGGCGACGGATAAAAGGTGCTGGATGAAAATGATAAGTGAAGGTGCAACTACGGTTTTTGAAGCATGGGGAAAGGATGAAAAGTGGAACACAAGTCTTTGTCATCCTTGGGCAACTGCACCGGCAATAGTTTTTGCAGAGGGAGTCAGACCATATTGAATTTTTAGAATATTTTTTAAAATGTTTGTAATTCGGTAATATTGCGTAAATTTCTTTTTTGAATTTATAAAAAAGATAAGTTTAAAACCTGACAGTTTATATAAATGAAAAAAGCGGGAATATTCAAAAAAGAATATTCCCGCTTTTTGGTTAATTTTTTAAAATCAATTCATTTTTCCTGCATAAATTGATTAAGTTTTTCTTTTATATCACCAAAAACAAAGTTGTGTTCGACAAGGCGTGCATCGGTGCGGTAAATCGGTCCCTCTCCGTGCATTTCAGAAAGCCCTGGTACATTAAATACGATAACATCGGAAATATAAAGAGTGGTTTTTGACTCTCCCTCGTAAAAACCGTTAGGACTACTGAAAATTGTATTCATAAAAGTTTTGAATCCGGTATTGTATTCAACAAGCATTCCGAATGAATAGTTAATATGAGCTGTCTCAAATACACATGCGTAATTGTAAATTTTAAAAGAGATAAGACCGAATTTTTCAATAAATAAATTTGCATAAGTATTTAAAAGCATTGCCGTGTTGAAAAGACGTTCCATATCAGAAGTTTTAGGTGATATGAAACGGTATGTAAAGAACATATTTCTTACGTTGCCGTCTTCTATAAGTTCTGAAACATCAAGCGAAAGAAAGTGTCCTGCCGCTTCACTGATAATAGTGGAAATCGAATCTGTAAGAGCGATTGCACTTTCGGCTTTTGTACCGGGATTTGTTACTGCGTGTATAACTATAAAATCAAGCCAGGTATTTGACGTTTCCGGGTTTCTGTATTCATCAATGATTTTGTCAAGTTTTGCTGCAACATACGAAGGAGATGACACGTTATCATCATTATTTTCGATTATCGCATTATCTTGGGCAGGTTCACTTGTTTCATCAATTACTGAAGATACTTCTTCTGATGAATTCTGAATAGGTTCACTTATATTATCAATTACTGAAGATACTTCTTCTGATGAATCCTGAATAGGTTCACTTATATTATTGTCAGTTTGTGAAGTTAATTTTTTTGGATTTTCCGAATTAATGGCATTTTCTTCAACGCTGAAATCTATAAAATCAAAGGTCGGAGACTGATTGTCGTAAACCAAAGGTTTTACTTCGTTAAAGGTATAAATACTGTTTTCTTTGTTTAAAGTAAAGGATTTTCCGTTAGCCTTAAATGCAGTTTTTCCGAGGGCCTCTTCAATTGTTAGTAAATTTGCTATATATGCATTTTTATTTTCGGTTGGCTTGGATTCAACATAAGGAGCAATTTTCCATGCGCATTCATGGTTGGTGCCGAATTCATAACGGTTTACAGTCCTTCCGGCAAAGTCAGTTGCGCTTTCAATGTCTCCGAAAAAATTGGTCCAGAAATCCAAAGCCTTATCTGTTTTCTCTTTCTGTTCCGCGATAGCGTCTGCGTCTTCTGATTTAACGATTTCCCAACTACCGTTTTCGTTGGTTATTTTGTATCTTATGTCGTTTGCACAGAAAGACGGAAAATCAGTGTCCTTCTCATTGTTTGTTTTTACATGAACGCATATAAGGTTATCTGTTTCCGCTTTGCCGCCTTCTGATTTGGGCAATATGTAAGTAAGCGTCCAGCCATATGCAGAAGTAAGTTGTCCCAGAGCACCTTTTTGTATTTTGCGACCGGCAAAATCCACGGCACTGACCGCTTTTCCAAACTGTTCTTCCCATTTTTTAATTGCAATTTTTCGGTTTATTTCCATAGTTTTTCTCCGTGATATGAATATCGGATGTTTTTAATATTTTAATATCGGTAAAATAATTATAGCATAATAAAAAGGCAGTGTCAAGATTCATTTAAAAAATGCAAAAACAATACTGTTTCTTAAAAATTTTTCATTAACTTTAAAAACAAAAAAAACAGTATTTTTCTCCAAATTTATTTTCTGATAAAAATAACACCGCATAAAACTTAATTTACGCGGTGTTACCGATTTAAAAGAATTATTAACTAAATGAGGATAAAATATAAATCGCGTTTGCGAATAATTGATATTTTGAAAACTATTGTTATCACTGCAAAAATTTGTAAATAAAAAATTATACTTCTGCAGTTTCGGTTAAAAATTGTTTCATTTCATCAATGGTGTCGGAGTTCATTTTTAAAAGCCTGTTGGCAAGACGAACTGCATTTTCATCTGCATTTTTAAGCTCATCAATTTTTTTTGAAATGTCAGTAACCCCCATTGATGCGCCTTTCAGAAGCATATCTGCAAGGTGAGGAACGCTTCTGTCCTTCAGTGTGGAAAACCGCAGGGACATTTCCGTCATCATTTTTTCTCCGATATTAAGACCGGATGCTTCGCTGACTCCGCTTTCTTTTAACATCATGTCTGCATCGGTGCATATTTCATTATAATCTGAAAGCATGCGGTCAAGAGTGCTTTGAAATTTTGAACTGTTGTTCATGTTTTTGATGGGCTCAACAGTTTTTCTGCCCATCTCTGCGTTTTTGTAAATAAATTCGAGTAATTTTTGTGTGTCGCTCATTTGAAAATTTCCTTTTCGTAATTTTTAGGCTATTATACCGCCGTTATTAATATTCCTCAAAAAGGAAAAATTATGCCGATTAAAAAACTTTTGTTATTTTGCAGATTTTTTTGTTTGTTCATGGATTTTTAATTATTATGTGTTATACTTACTATGATTTATTATAGATATATTATGAAAGGCAATTTTTATGAAATACAACTTTTCTGCAATTGAAAGCAAATGGCAAAAAAAATGGGAGGATGCAAAAGTCTTTGAAGCAAAAGACGATTTTACAATGCCCAAATTCTATGGACTTATTGAATTTCCGTATCCTTCTGGTGCAGGAATGCATGTCGGACACATAAAGGCTTATTCCGGACTTGAGGTAATAAGCAGAAAAAGAAGAATGGAGGGATATAACGTACTTTTTCCGATAGGCTTTGATGCTTTTGGACTTCCTACAGAAAATTACGCTATAAAAACCGGACTACATCCCCGTATCGTTACCAATAAAAACATAGAAAAGTTTACATCTCAACTTAAGCGCGTTGGCTTTTCATTTGATTGGACAAGAACCATTGACACTACAGATGAAAATTATTACAAGTGGACACAATGGATTTTTCTTAAAATGTTTGAAAACGGACTTGCTTTCCGTGATACCGCACTTGTAAATTATTGTCCGACATGTAAAGTTGTACTTTCCAACGAAGATTCTCAGGGCGGAAGGTGTGATATATGTAAAAGCGAGATAATCCAAAAATCCAAAGATGTTTGGTATCTCCGGATTACAAAATACGCGGACAAATTACTTGAAGGTCTTAAAGAAGTCGACTACCTTCCAAATATAAAAATGCAGCAGATAAATTGGATAGGTAAATCTACGGGAGCCTTTGTAAATTTCAGGCTTAAGGGGATCGACGAACAACTTCGTATTTATACGACTCGGCCGGATACTCTTTTCGGAGTTACATTTATGGTAATGGCTCCAGAGCATCCTGTCCTTGAAAAATATAAAGACAGGATAACTAATTTTGCCGATGTTGAAAATTATAAAGAAGAATGTGCAAAAAAGACGGAGTTTGAGCGTACCCAACTTGTGAAGGAAAAAACAGGTGTTAAAATTGAAGGAATTACTGCTGTAAACCCGATAACGGAAAAAGAGATCCCGATATATATATCCGACTATGTAATGATGGGTTACGGAACCGGTGCAATTATGGCTGTTCCGGCACATGATGAAAGAGATTACGAATTTGCAAAGAAATTCGGGATAGATATAGTTGAGGTAATAAAAGGCGGAGATATTTCCGTTGCCGCTTATACCGAAAGTGGTGAGATGGTAAATTCCGGATTTCTTAACGGTCTTACAGATAAAAAAACATCAATTGAAAAAATGATCTCCTACCTTGAGGAAAAGGGTATTGGCGAAGCAGGTGTTCAGTACAAAATGAAAGAATGGGCGTTTAATCGCCAAAGGTATTGGGGCGAACCTATACCGATAGTCCACTGTCCGAAATGCGGAATGGTACCTGTACCGTACAGTGAACTTCCGCTTCGTTTGCCTGATGTCGAAAATTTCCAGCCGGGAGAAGGCGGAGAAAGCCCTCTTGCAAAAATTGACTCGTTTGTAAATTGCAAATGCCCTAAATGTAATGGAGATGCAAAAAGAGAAACAGACACAATGCCTCAGTGGGCAGGTTCTTCCTGGTATTTTCTGCGTTACATCGATCCGCGCAATGATAAGGAATTTGCCTCTGCTGAAAAACTTAAATATTGGATGCCGGTTGATTGGTATAACGGCGGTATGGAGCATGTGACGCGTCATATGATATACTCCCGTTTTTGGTATAAATTTCTTTATGATCTCGGACTTGTTCCTACATCCGAGCCTTACGCAAAACGTACCGCTCAGGGACTTATTTTGGGTCCGGACGGTGATAAAATGAGTAAATCAAAGGGAAATGTTGTTGACCCTAATGATACTGTCGATAAATACGGAGCAGATGTTCTGAGAGTCTATATCCTGTTTATGGGTGATTATGCTTCTGCTGCACCGTGGTCTGAAAACAGCGTCAAAGGATGCAAGCGTTTTCTTGAAAGAGTTGCTGATCTTCCGTCTATTGTCAAGGGAAGAGGAATTACCGAAGGAATGGAATCTCATTTCCATAAAACAATCAAAAAAGTTACAACCGATATAGAGGAACTTAAATTCAATACTGCAATAGCACAACTCATGACTCTTATTAATAAAATAGAAGAAAAAAACAGTATAACCAAAGATGAACTTGAAATTTATCTGAAACTTCTCAGTCCTTTTGCACCGCACCTTTGTGAAGAAATTTGGGAAGGTCTTGGACACAGTGATATGCTTGCAGTATCTTCTTGGCCATCATATGATGAAGCAAAGACGGTTGACAGTACCGTAGAGATTGCAGTGCAGGTAAACGGAAAAGTGAGAGGGACCGTATCGCTTGCAAAAAACGCTGATAAAGATACAGCGTTTGAAGCAATTAAGTCAGACGCAAAAATAATTCCGTTTATAAACGGCAAAACAGTTGTAAAGGAAATTTATGTCCCGGGAAAAATAATAAATATAGTAGTCAAATAAAAAGCCATGCAATGATTTAAAAATTTAATATGAAAAAAGAGTTGTTTTTATCAAAAAACAACTCTTTTATTTATAAATAAAAAGTATATTTTGCAATTGAACTATATATTGAGACAAAATGATATAAGATATACAATATAACCTAAAAATGTGAACAAAAAAATTAATTTTTTTTTTTTTTTGCAAAAGTACTTGACAAAAATTCTTTAATGAGATATAATATCAATAGTGAATCACAAGAAGGGAGGTAAACTGTAAATAAGTTATTTGAGCCATGACAGAAAAAAATGAAATAAAAACAAGAAATACAAAGCAAAAAGAGACTGTTATTTCAATATTTTCAGCAATGCATAACCACCCTACTGCAGAAATGGTTTGTAACGAAGTTGCAAAAGTTGATCCTACAATTGGACGCGCAACGGTATACCGTATACTTAATTATATGATAAAAAAAGGTACTGCAATAAAAGTACCTATATATGACGGTGCAGACAGATTCGATATTACGGTTAAACCTCATTTTCATGCAAAATGCAGATTGTGCGGCAAAGTTATGGATGTAACGTCAGATATGAAACTCCCTAAAGTAAGTGAAGCATTTGGTTTTGATATCGAAGGCGGATCGGTGCTTTATTACGGTCGCTGTGCTGAGTGTTTAAAAAAAATCAATTGAAGTTGTTAAAAATGCGGAAACGCAAAATATAAAAATATTTGGAGGAAAAGAAAATGAAATTTGTATGTCAAGTATGCGGATATGTACATGAAGGAGATTCTGCGCCGGAAAAATGCCCTGTTTGCATGGCGCCGGCAAGTAAGTTTGTAAAGCAAGATGAGGAAATGGCATGGGCTGCCGAACATGTAGTAGGCGTTGCAGCAGATGTTGCTGAGGATATTAAAGAGGATCTTCGTGCAAACTTCAACGGAGAGTGTTCCGAAGTTGGTATGTACCTTGCAATGTCCAGAGTCGCATTTCGTGAGGGATATCCCGAGATAGGATTTTACTGGGAAAAAGCAGCATATGAAGAAGCAGAACATGCAGCAAAATTTGCGGAACTTCTCGGTGAAGTTGTAACGTCTTCTACAAAGAAAAATCTTGAAATGAGAGTTGAGGCTGAAAACGGTGCGACTATGGGTAAAACGGAACTTGCAAAGAAAGCAAAGGCGGCAAATCTTGACGCTATTCATGACACTGTACATGAGATGGCAAGGGATGAGGCACGTCATGGCAAGGCTTTCGCAGGACTTCTCAAGAGATATTTCGGCAAATAATTTTAACGTATATTATGTAAGTTTTAAAACAAAAGGAGATAATCTTTATGGCAAAATATGTATGTCCTTGCGGGTATGTTTATGATCCGGAGGTAGGAGACGAAGAAAGCGGAATCGCTCCCGGCACAAAATGGGAAGATCTTCCTGAAGATTTTGTATGTCCTGTATGCGGTCTCGGAAAAGAATCGTTTGAAGTAGAGGAATAAAAAAACGGCAGTTCAAATTGAACTGCCGTTTTTACGGCAAAATTTTTGTATGCCTGAATTTTACACCGAATCAAACCATGGGATTTTTAACGACATTTTATGAAATCGGGTATTAAATTTTTAATATAAGTAATATTAATTGATTTATTTTATGCAAAATGTTTACAGAGCCATTTTTAAAAATATATTGACATTAAAAAAGAAAAATAATATAATTAGAACAGATAATATTAAAATTATTTGCAGTTGAACGGAGGTAAGTTATGGTATTTAACAATAACAGGGAATTTGATGCCCTCGGTATTGGTGAGGTAATGCTGAGGCTTTCACCTACCGGAAAAGAAAGGATATCTTACTGCGAAACATTTGAAAAAATGGCGGGGGGCTCAGAACTTAATGTCGTTTCCGGAATATCAATGCTCGGGCTTCGCACCGGTATCATAACCAAACTTCCGAAAAATGAGATAGGAAAGTTTATAAAGCACAAGATACGTTTTGCAGGTACCAGCGATGACTACATACTTTATGATGACACCGAAAACAAGCGTCTCGGTATTTATTATTATGAAAGCGGTGCATATCCGCGGCTTCCTATAGTTTCCTATGACAGAAAATTTTCTTCTTTTACAACTTTTAAAGAAGAGGAACTGCCGGAAAAAATATATACGTCTGCAAAAATTTTTCATACAAGCGGTATAACCCTTGCTCTTTCCCATGAGATACTACGTGAAGTTACCGAAGTAGTAAAAAAATTCCATGATGCCGGTGCAAAGATATCCTTTGATGTCAATTACAGGGCGACGCTTTGGAGTGAAGAAGAGGCGCGTTCTTCAATAAACAAATTGCTGCCGTTTATAGATATACTGTTTATTTCTGAAGAGACACTTCGCCGCATGTTCGGTATGACCGGCACTTTAAAAGAGATACACAGAGAATTTGGGGAAAATCACAAAAACCTGTCTGTAATCGCGTCTACAAGCAGAACTGTCATATCACCTACAAAACATAATTTTACATCCCTTGCATATGATTGCAAAGAAAAACGTTACTTTGAAGAGGCGGCATATGAAAACATTGATGTTGTTGACAGGATAGGTTCGGGGGACGCCTATGTTGCCGGTGCGTTGTACGGGCTTTTAAAGTACAAAGATATAGAAAGTGCGGTAAGGTACGGAAACGCTATGGCTGCACTTAAAGATACTATTATGGGAGATATGCTTGTCTCGGATATAGGAGAGGTTGACAGAATAATAAAATCGCATAATTCATGTGGGCCTAAAAGTGAAATGATACGATAAAAAAAATTTAAAATAAAATATTGAAAAAATATATGCTTTTATTAAACGTATTATGATTTAGCAATCTAATCCTGTTGCGATAAAATATATTATGATAAACAAAAAATATCAATACTTTTCGGAATTTATATTATTGTTGTTTAAGAAATAAGACTAAAAAGAACGGTAAGACGTAAAAATCTTATCGTTTTTTTATTGCAATAGACACAAAATTGCAATTTTTTATAAAAAAAGTCCCGGAAACATAGAGTTTACAAGTTTTTTTGAATTCTGCACTGCCTTAGATAAACATACGTCAATTTGACGCTTACTTCTTTAAATTTAATTGTAAAATAACTTCTTCTGAGATTAAAAGTTTAGCAATCGCAGTTATATAAATATGATTCATGTAGTTTTTCCGCAATATAATACATGATGGCTTAAAAATTAAAAGTAGTCCGTTTAATTACAGGAAGAAATAAGGACGGTAAGTATTATGAACAAAGCGATTCTTTCCCGGCATTTCGTACATTTCAGATAATACGATCAAACATATTATCAATGCCCGGAACGGCACACGGAAAAACAGGGGATTTATATAGTTGTAATATGAAATTATAATATGCTTCACTTATTCTTCCGTTAAAGTAAATATATTTAAACTTCCATGGTAACCCTGAATAAATCAAAAAAATAATGAAAAACAGTTTTAAAATTAACATCGGAATCGTTCCCGGAAAGATCTGAAAAAACAAATCAACCTTTTTTGTTTCTGGTAAATTGGCTTTATATGGGTTAAATTCCGTCAAATTTTATAAGATAAGACAAAGATTTACGGGCAAAAAAAACCCGTAAACCACATGGTTACGGGGTTTATAAGCATTTTCAAAAGAAAAGTTATCTCTTTGAGAACTGAGGTGCACGACGAGCAGCTTTGAGTCCGTACTTCTTTCTTTCTTTCATACGAGGGTCACGTGTAAGGAAGCCTGCCTTCTTAAGAGCGGGGCGATATGTCTCATCTGCCTGAAGCAGGGCCTTTGCGAGTCCGTGACGGATTGCGCCTGCCTGACCGGAAATTCCTCCTCCGGTAACTGTGCATACGATATCAAACTTACCGACAGTATCTGTAATCTCGTAAGGCTGGTTAACTATAAGTTTAAGTGTCTCAAGTCCAAAATATTCATCTATATCACGTTTGTTAATTGTAATAACTCCCGTTCCGGGATATAATTTTACTCTTGCTATGGATTTTTTTCTTCTGCCTGTTCCGTAGAAATATGGCTTTGCACTTGTATACATATCGTTATATCTCCTTTACTGTTAAAGTGTTTCGGGGTTCTGAGCCTTATGAGCGTGCTCTGCGCCGCGGTAAACCTTAAGTCTTGTAAAGGATTTAGCGCCGATGGAGTTTTTCGGGAGCATTCCCTTTACTGCAAGTTCAAGAGCAAGTTCGGGACGCTTTTCCATAAGTGTTTTGTACTGAACCTCTTTAAGTCCGCCAATGTAACCGGAATGATGGCGATAATATTTCTGATCGAGTTTCTTTCCCGTTAAAATTGCTTTTTCAGCATTAATAATGATTACAAATCCTCCGCAGTCAACGTGGGGAGTATAATCAGCACGGTTTTTACCGTTGAGTATAACAGCGGCCTTTGCGGCTGTCTTACCGAGTGGCTTGCCTGCTGCATCAATTACATACCATTTACGTTGAATGGTTTCTGCTTTTGCCATGTAAGTTGACATTTGCTTTTCCTCCGTATTTTTCATTTTTATTCACGAAATGAATTATAGCATAAATGAAAGTAAATGTCAATAGATTTTTAAAAAGTTTTTGTGAAAAATTAATTTTTTTCTATCGGATATCATTTTATCTCGTTTTATCTCGTTTTTTCTCAATTTTACTCATTTGAGAATTATAATATTTTAAAATATTTACATTGACTTTTGATATATTTTATGTTATAATTAACCTTACTTAATGTTTAATAAAAAGGAGGCGTGTGTTTTGGAGTTTGCAAGCGGTCAAAAAAAAGAATCGGTAAGACTGCAGCCATACAATCCGGAATGGGCAAATATCGGTGAACTTGTGAAAAAGGACATGCAATCAGTTTTTTTACAAACTGCGATCGATATACGGCATATAGGAAGCACTGCTGTGCCCGGACTCAAAGCGCGCCCAATAATAGATATTGCCGTTGCAGTAAGAGATTTTAAAAATATTCCGCAGTTTTACGGTACTCTTGACGAACTTGGCTATCATCATAAGCCTGAGTCAGATTCAGAAAACCGGATTTTTCTTTATTCTCAAAAAAGTAAATTTAATATTTACGTTCATATAGTTATACACGGTAAAACTCTTTGGAACTCATATGTAGCATTTTGTGATTGTTTAAAAAAAGATAAAGAGGTACGTCGCAAATACGAAGAACTTAAAGAATCGCTTGCAAGCCGATATACTTTTGACAGGCGTGCATACAGTTCCGGAAAATCCGAGTTTGTGCGCCGAGTCCTTCGTACTAAGTGCGACATAAAAGAACGCTCCTGCGGTGCAGTGGTTTGGCGTATGAGAGGCGGAAGACGTCACTATATTATAATAAAGAACCGTTCAGGACATAACGGTTTTCCGAAAGGTCACATGGAGTACGGCGAAAGCGAGGAAGAAACAGCGGAACGTGAGATACTGGAGGAGACAAGTTTAAAAGTTACGCTTGATACCTCGTTCAGATCAGAATACAGATATCTTGTTGACGGGTATATCCACAAAAGTACGCTTTATTTTTTAGCCAATTATTCTGAAGGTACATTTCGTCCGCAAAAAGGGGAAGTTTACGGAATATGGCTACTTCCGTATGAAGAAGCATATGAGCAACTCGATTACGAACAGGACAGACGTGTACTCCGTCTTGCAGAAAAACGTCTAGCACATGATGAGGCAGAAAAAAAGCGGTAAAATATATGGTGTATTGAATTAAAATTTATTACTTTATCATTTAAAAATAACAGAGGATCTCTTTAAAATCATTTAAAAATTAAAATTTTGAAATTTGAAAAAGGTAAAAACGGGCTGCACAAAAACTTCAGTGTGACGTGACGAAAAACGAAAAAACAAAAGACCGAAGCAAAAAAACTCCGGTCTTTTTATTTTTGTAACGTATTAATTAAATTATATCACAAATGCTCTTTTTTGTCAATAGTTCTAAATGAATTAAATTGTAACTTTTGAATTTGTATAATATTCACAAAAAATCTATTGATTGATTTAATATTATCTGCTATAATGTAATCAGTTAAGGGAAATACCTTGACAATTTCTCGAAAAGGTGGTATTTTATGAGAATCAATGTAGTTGGCAGACAAATGAACGTTCCAAAAGGTTTTTATGAACTTGCGGAAAGGAAACTATCAAAATATGATAAGTTTTTCAAAGATGATGCAACTGCTCATATAACTCTGCGTAAGCGAAAAAACCTTGAGATTTTGGAACTCACCATATCGAGCAGCGGTATGATGTTCAGAGGCGAAGAGGAGGACAGTACATTTCAGAATGCGCTGGATTCCGCAATGGAATCTATCGAAAGACAACTTCGCAAGAACAAAACAAAACTGGGAAAAAGGCTAAGAGAGAACATTTTTCCTAAAGACTTTTCAGTTGACATTCCGGAGCCGGAACCGGTGGAAGAGGAAACTTTTGAAGCACCGGTAAGAGTAAAGGAGTTTGTATTTAAACCAATGTCAACTGATGAAGCGATTTTGCAAATGAATATGCTCGGACACCAGTTCTTCGTGTTTTTAAATGAAAAGACGGAGAAGATGAATGTCGTCTACCTAAGAAAAGACGGACATTACGGACTAATAGTTCCGAAAGAGGTTTAAATTAACTAAGATACAATCGGTCCAAAAAAGAAAAGGGTGATGCCTATAGATAGCACAAAAATATAATAAAAATAAAAATATAATAAAAATAAAAAAGAAAGAGAGGTAAAGCCAAACAATAAATTTTACAGAAAGTGAGGTACAAATTATAGATTAAAAATATTAAAATAATAAAAAACAAGGCTTAAAGCCTTTTGATATAAAAATAAACAAAGGAGAGGAGAGAGGAAATACCGTTTGATTTTGTTTGCCGCTAAAGAGCGGCAGGCAAAACATGTAATGGCTTTATCGGGACGAATTAACTCATTTGTGCGTTGTGAAATACACCGTGTATGTAAAACACAGCCGTGCAATACAAAATTTACTGTGACGTTTGCAGGAGCATGCATAAAATGGCAGGAAATTTTAAGTAGAAAAGTAAAAAGTCCCGATAAAGTCAGCAATTTCGAAGTATGGTATTCAAAATAAGATTAACATAAAATTTTTGCCGAAATGTACTGTATTTAACAGAGAAAAATAATGGGCAGTTTAGTTATTCCGAAAATACTATACTTTAGTGTAAAAATAAAATAGGACATCATTATAATGATGTCCTATTTTATTTTTCAAGTATATACTGCAAAAAAATTTCAACTATTCTTTAGACTTAATATATCCGAGTGCAGTAAGAAGTTCTGCGGAAAGGAGCGCTCCGCCTGCAGCACCTCTTAATGTGTTATGAGAAAGGCCTATAAATTTCCACTGAAAAAGAGTATCCTCGCGCAGGCGTCCGGCTGTTATGCCCATTCCGCCTTCAATGTCCCTGTGAAGTTTTGCCTGAGGGAAATTGTCTTCTTCAAAGTAAGTTATAAATTGTTTTGGTGCATGAGGAAGATTTAATTCCTGAGGTTTACCTTTAAATGCCGCCCAACGTTCAAGAATTTGTTTTTTGGTAGGCTTTTTTCTAAAGTTAACAAATACTGCTGCAGTGTGTCCGTCGGAAACAGGAACGCGCAGACACTGTGCCGAAATCTTCGGATACTGTGCTTTTACAATTTCGCCGTTTTCTATTTTACCCCAGACTTTAAGAGGTTCTTGCTCGCTTTTTTCTTCTTCTCCGCCAATGTACGGAATGATGTTGTCAAGGATTTCAGGGAATTCCTTGAACGTCTTTCCTGCGCCGGAAATAGCCTGATAGGTTGTTACCGCAACTTCAGTAGGTTCAAATTCCATAAGCGGTGCAAGGAGAGGAACGTAACTTTGAATTGAGCAGTTGGGTTTTACAGCAATAAATCCTCTTTGGGTACCGAGGCGTTTTTTTTGAGATTCAATAATTTTTGCATGATCCGAGTTGATTTCCGGGATTATCATGGGGACATCGGGCGTCCATCTGTGAGCGGAGTTGTTGGAAATAACCGGAATCTCAGCTTTTGCATAGGCATATTCAAGTTCCTTTATCTGATCCTTGGGCATGTCGACCGCACAAAAAACAAAATCGACTTTGGAAGCAACTTCATTGATTTTGGAAGCATCCAGAACTATCATATCTTTAACGTTTTCGGGCATTGGAACTGAAAGTTTCCATCTTTCGCCAACTGATTCTTTATATGTTTTACCTGCGGAACGGGCGCTTGCCGCAACAGCGGTCACTTCATAAAAAGGGTGATTATCCAGAAGTGTTAAAAAACGTTGTCCGACCATACCTGTAGCACCTATAACGCCGACCTTAAGTTTTTTTTCCATATTAAAAATCTCCTTACACAATATAATATAATTATGATAACATTTATTTTTTTATTTGTCAATATAGGACGGATATTAAAAAAACAAACTTTTATTTATGTCAGTATGGTTTAAATTGCAAAGCCACCGTCAACACCGATTATCTGACCGGTAATAAAGCCTGCTTTTTCAGATGCCAAAAAACAGGCAAGTGCAGCAACATCCTGCGGTGTTCCGAGCCTGCAAAGCGGAGTTTGGTCGCAGAGATCATTAAGTGTCTGATCATCAAGCATTTTGTTCATATCAGTTTGTATAACTCCCGGCTCAATGCAGTTTACCGTTATTCCGGACGGACCCAACTCCTTTGCCAGTGCCAATGTAAATCCTCGGAGTCCCGCTTTTGATGCGGAGTAATGTACTTCACATGAAGCACCTATTTTCCCCCACATTGATCCTATGTTTATTATACGTCCGGATTTTTTTGATATCATCGTTTTGGAAACTTCTTTTGTTATATAAAACGCACCGGAAAGATTTACTTTTATCATCTTATCCCAGTTGTCTGTTGTGATATCTGTAAAAAGTTTAATTTGAGAAATACCGGCATTATTTATAAGGACATCTATTGTACCTAAATATTCTGCCGCTTTCTTTACCGCTGCTTTGGCTGTATCTGGGTCGCTAATATCCGCTTGTACGGCAAATGCTCCGGTTATTTCGGAAATTTTTTTTGCCTCGGATTCTGAATGGTTGTAAATAAATGCTACTTTGTGTCCTTCGCCGGCAAAACATGTAACAAGCGCTTTGCCTATACCCCGGCTACCTCCGGTTATAAGAATGTTCATTTTGTGTTCCTTTCGTTAAAAAGAAATATGATTTTCCATAGTAATCCGTAATACACTCCCGGTTTATAGGACAGGAACCGTTTGATATAAAAAATTGATTTTCGCAAAAAACTTTAAAAGATAAATGAGCAAATCCGGTTTTATCATATAATCAAAATTTTAAAATATCACTGCCTTATATTAATTAAGAATATACCTCAAGTGCAGTTTTTATAAATGCATCAACGGCCCGGCTTTTATAACGGTTCTTTTTAAATCCTATGCAAAGTTTACGCAAGGAGTTTATTTCAGATAATTTATAAAAGAAACATCTGCCGGATTCTGCAGAAGAGTAAATAAGAAGGTCCGGTACAAGCGAAATGCCCATTCCTGCGCGGCTCATATTATAAGAAGTGATCATCTGATCAGGGTAAATTTTTACGTTAGGTGTAAACCCGGCTTCAGCGCAAAGTTCCATAGAGTGTTTATGTGAATAATTCCCTTTTTTAAGTATTACGAATTGCTCGTCGGCAAATTCTGCAAGACTTACAGACGGGCATCCGGATTTTAAATGTTTTCCGTTTTTTATGTCTCTCGCTGTCATTTGATATTCGGTAAATCGCTCATTTATCGGAAGTTTTCGCGGAGCACAGAGTATGATATGTTCATCTGTCAATGGAAATGACTCGTAAAGTTCAGGATCAAAATGGTAATCAATAAGCAGATCAACGCTCTCATTAAATAATTGGTTTTGAAGATCATGCGAATTAGACTCTACCATTTCAATGTCTATCCCGCTGTATTTTTCCTTAAAACGAATAATAATCTTCGGATATATAAATGAGGATATGTAGTTTTCACCGCTTACCGTTATATGCCCGGTTTTTAACTCAGACATATCGCTTAGACGCTCGGTAAGTCCGTTTTTAATGGCTATTATTTTTTCTGCCGCCTCTATATATACCTTTCCTTCTTCAGTAAGAGATATCGGCTGACTGCTTCGGTCGAAAATAGTTATTCCGAGTCTTGACTCGATTTTTTTTATTGATGAAGAAAGTGCAGGCTGTGAAACAAACAAATTTTTTGCAGCACCGGAAAAACTTTTTTCTTTATAAACCTCATATACATAATCAATTTCATCGTACATATTCAAAAGACTCCTTTTTAAATATATTTCAAGGTCAAATCCGGTATTTATCAGTGTTAGGTACTCAGCCTGTAAAAGGATATTGACATTTAGTTTTTAGCGTTAATAATATAAATATAAGTTATGGTTTTTTTTGAAATTATATCATTTCCATTATATCACTGTTTTGTATTGTAATCAAGTAATTAGGGAAAAATTATAAAAAAATTAATATACTGTATTTAATATAATATTTATCATTGCAAAAAGAGGATTAGGTTTGTTTTTCAACGATTTATTTATGTTTTTTATAGTAAGGTTTATTTATACGGTTGCCTTCCATACAAAAAACGGAATGAACTTTTTAAAATTCATTCCGTTTTTTTTTAATTTTCATTTGTTTTGTTATCTGTCTCGATTTCATCTTGGTCGAGAATATCAACTCTCACGTGTGCATTGGCAATAACCGCTGCTGCTTTCATCACGGTACGTATTGCTTTGGCAATTTTTCCGTGGCGTCCTATTACCTTACCCATATCCTCAGGAGCAACGCTAAGACAGAGCAAAACGTCTTTTCCGGAAACTTTTTGGGTAATATTTACTTGATCGGGTTTGGTTACAATAGGTTTGACTATTTCGGACAGTACCTCTTTAAGTTCTATCACTTTTGGGACCTACCTTTAAATTAACCAATGTTGCTTTTTTTAAGAATTGCTTTAACTGTTTCAGTTGGCTGAGCGCCGTTTGCAATCCATTTTGTTGCTGCTTCGGCATCGATTTTTACTGTTGCCGGATTGGTAGAAGGATCGTAATAACCAATTTCTGCAATGAATCTTCCGTCACGGGGGTAACGGGAGTCAGCAACAACTACACGGTAAAAAGGATTCTTTTTTGCGCCCATTCTCTTAAGTCTGATCTTAACCATTTTTTTCCTCCAAAAAATATATTGTTTTATTTTAAAAGGGATTTAACCTCTTTTTTCAGTTTTAATTTACCCACACAACTTAAAATATGGTATTTTTTCTTACCAGATCAATATGGGTACTATAAAGTCATTCTGTAACGCGCGACAGGGTTAAAACAGCATTTTTCCTTTTCTTCCGAAAAAGTTTCCAAAAATACCGCCTTTTCCGGTTGAAAGCTGTTTCATCATCTTATTTACCTGAGAGTATTGATTAAGAAGTTTATTTACATCTTCAACCTTTGTTCCGCTACCTGCTGCAATACGTTTTTTTCGCGAGCCATTAATAATAGATGCATTTATTCTCTCCTTTTTTGTCATGGAAAGAATAATTGCTTCCATGCGATCGATCTGTTTTTCATCTATTTTTGTGTCTTTAAGTTGGTTTGCTTTCAGTCCCGGGATCATACCGGCAAGTTGTTCAAGCGATCCCATTTTACGTACTTGTTTGAACTGATCGAGGTAATCTTCGAGAGTAAATGTTGATTCTCTAATTTTCTTTTCCATTTCAGCGGCTTTCTTTTCGTCATATGCCGCCTCTGCCTTTTCAATAAGCGAAAGTACATCGCCCATTCCGAGGATTCTTGACGCCATTCTATCTGGATGAAATGGTTCAATCGCATCCATTTTTTCGCCTGTGCCAACGAATTTTATAGGTTTACCTGTTACGCACCTGATAGAAAGAGCCGCACCGCCACGGGTGTCACCGTCAAGCATAGTGAGTATTACCCCGGTAATATCAAGAAGGTTATTGAATGTTTCTGATACATTGACAGATTCCTGACCTATCATGGAGTTTACAACAAGAAGTATTTCAGTCGGGTTTACAGCAGATTTTATTTTTTTCAACTCATTCATCAGAACTTCGTCAATTTGCAAACGTCCTGCGGTATCGAGAAATACCATGTCAAGACCGTTTTTCTTTGCATGCTCTACTGCCGCTTTTGCAATTTCAACGGGAGATATTTTATCGCCGAGAGAAAATACCGGGACGTCTATTTGAGTGCCGAGTGTTTTAAGTTGTTCAATAGCAGCAGGGCGGTACACATCACAGGCGACCATGAGGGGATGTTTTCCTTGTTTTTTATACATAAGTGCGAGTTTGCCTGTGTGTGTTGTTTTACCTGAACCCTGAAGGCCACACATCATTATAATTGTCGGTGGTTTTGGAGATATCTCGAGTTTTGAGTTTGATCCGCCCATGAGAGCGGTAAGTTCTTCGTTGACTATTTTTACTATTTGCTGAGCGGGTACAAGACTTTCCAAAACTGATGAGCCTATCGCGCGTTCTGTAACTGTTTTTATAAAATCTCTAACGACTTTAAAGTTTACATCAGCCTCAAGAAGTGCAAGTTTTATTTCTCGCATTCCTGCTTTGACGTCTGCCTCAGTCAATTTTCCTTTACTCCGAAATTTTTTAAAAGCCGCAGAAAGTTTATCTGTTAAGCTTTGAAACATAAATCCGTACTTTTCTCCTTATATCAGATTTTTAAGTTTCGCAAGGTCTCCGGTGAGTTCTTTTTCTACACCGAGTTTTTTTGCTTTGTCGAAAAGTTTGTCTATTGCCGCATTCAGGTCTGAAATTTTACCGTAAAGACCGAGTTTTTTTTCAAAATACACAAGTTGATTTTCTGCTTTGACTATGCAGTCACGGACTCCTTGTCTTGTTATACCGACATTTTCAGATATTTCGGTCAAAGATTCATCTTCGTTATAATATAGGTTTAAAATTTCTTTTTGACGGTCGCTTAGCAGCGGCATATATATATCATACAGGCGTACCATTTCAATTTTCATTTTAATACAACGCCTTTCTTATGTGCTGTAAAGTAATTAACTTTACACATTATATCATAATCAAAGCATTTTGTCAATGCTTTTTTGAAAATTTATTTTGCATATTAATTTTACTTTATTTTACTGAAAAAAGCCACTGCTTTACCGAGAATTTTTATACTTTCCATCTCTTTACCTACATAAACAAAAGGTTGATAATCAGAATTTTCCGGTTGAAGGACCAGTTTATCTTTATATTTATAGACCCTTTTCAAAGTTGCCTCATCTTCTATAAGTACCGCCGCTATCTCCCCATTTTCAACATTATTTTGGCTTTGTATATAAACGATATCCCCGTCATTTATTCTTGCTCCAGTCATGCTGTCTCCTTTGCAGTATAAACAGAAATTTGCCGGTAAATCAGACGGACAATTTATATATTCTTCAATATTTTCTTCGGCAAAAACAGGACTGCCGCAGGCAATACTTCCGAGAAGGGGAATTTTTTTGATATCGGTATTTTTTGTGTTTTCATCTATAAGACTGTTTGGTGAAATATTAAGTGCTTTTGCTATTAAAATCATTTTTGAACGCGGAATATCAACCTCTCCTTTTTCAATTTTGTTTATGCTGGAGCGAGAAGTATACCCGCAAAAAGAAGCAAGTTTTGCCTGACTAAGTCCAAGCGAAATGCGTACTTCCTTTATTTTTTCTCCGATATTTTTCTGTTTTATCAATTTTTCTCTCCTTATTCCCTTTATTTATTTTTTATAATGTATTTATTCCATAAAAACATTTTATCATATGGTTGAATAAAAATCAACTGTTTTCACAAAAAATTTAAAAATAGTGCTTGAAATTCTACAAAAAATGTGGTATTATATATGTAGAATATGATTCTACAAATTTTGAAAAAATACAGAGGGAGGAGTCATTATACGGAAAAATATTGATCCGTTGTATTTTGGTTAAAGAAGTGGATTAAAAGGGGGAGGGAGAAACGTGAATTACCAAATTTTAAAAAATTATCGTGAAAGTAGAAATATTACTCAAAAAATAATGGCAAAAAAATTGGGAATAGCACATTCGGGGTATGTGTGCGTTGAAAACGGCTACAAAGAGCCGTCACTTGCGGTAATTAAAAGAATATCGGAACTTACAGGATATTCTTTGGAATCATTAATATATAATTCGGATGAAAAAGAGAAAGAGTCTCCGATTGATGAACTTTTGGCGTATAAAGCAGTAAGTTTTAATTTAGTAAAAACGCTTTGCGTAGCACCTGAGGCAAAAAGGCTTGGCAGAAGTGAAATTGATATTGATGATATTGCCTTAAAAAAACTTAATAAAATGATTTCTGCATTAAACGTAAAGACAAAAAAAGAATATGAGACAGCGGTTAATATGAGAAAGAAAGGGTTTGGAATTAATGGATGAATGTAAATATAAAGAAATAAGATGTCCGTTTTGTAATAAAATAATTACCGAAAGCAGTCTGACATATGATTTTGGAACTTCAAAAGAAAAGTCAACAAACAGAATTCTTTGCCAGAGGTGTAAAAGAATGGTTTATTATACCGTAAGGATTAAAAATTATAATGGACCTCTTATAAAAACCTGATATTAAAAGGACAATTTAAAAGGAAAAAGATTTTTGATTTCTAAATATATAAATATAAAATTAAGGAGTGCTTTGACACATTACCGATTAAGTTACGGTTTTTTTCAGGGCGCTCCTCTCTTTTTAAAAAAAGCGAGGCAAAACTTTTTTGATGCAGTGACATTACTTTTGTAAAAAACAATTTGGTCATTTAAAATTTTGTTTAAAATATATGCGTTATAGTGAGACACTATTTAAATTTGGATTAAAAGTTTCTGATTTAGGGTATGGGCAGAAACTTTGGGTGGGAAAGGGGAAACGGGGTATGGTTGTTAAGATACAAAGGAGAATAAAAAAACAATGGCGAAATTTATAAAAGAACTTACGCTTGATGTTGTGCGTGACAATATTTGCGGTACGGTAAGCGCAAAACAAAACGACATTGATTCAAGATTTATAAAAGCAAAGATAACAGCGGAAAGGAAAGAAATTAAAATTTCCCCTATGTCAACAGTTGTTATCAACGCTCTCCGTCCGGATGGAGAATCAAGCGGCTTTGCGGGAACGGTAAATCAAGATGGAACGGTCAATGTTCCGATTACCTCTTGGATGCTTAGTTTAAGCGGTAGCGTAAAATGTGATATTTCTGTTTATGACGGAAACGAAAAATTGACCACCATGCCGTTTTTTATCAGTGTAGAAGAAAATCTTTACAACGGCGAAGGAGTAGAGGATACAGAAGAATTCGGAGTTCTTTGGGCATTGATTTCAGACGTACAAAATATGAAAAGCGAGGAACTTGAAAGACAGCAGGCAGAAGAATTACGTATTTCTGCAGAAGAGGAAAGAATTGCCGCTGAAAGTCAAAGGACAACATTTTTACCGTCGGTTTCAGAAGAAGGTATCATTTCTTGGACTAATGACAAAGGACTTGAAAATCCAGTATCTGTTTCAATAAGAGGAGATGACGGATACACTCCGATAAGGGGGACCGACTATTGGACAGATGCAGATAAAAGCGAAATAATAAGCGAAGTATTGAATTCTTTACCTTATGCGGAAGGAGGCGTATTTTAATGGAAAAATACATAATAAGCGGTGTAACACTTACGGATATTGCAAATACTATACGTTTTAAAAAAGGAACGGAAAGTTTGATAAATCCGTCAGATTTTGCCTCTGAAATTGAAGGTATCGAAAGCGGAGATGTAAAGATTTACAATGAGCAACTTGAAAATATAATGTATGGTACGGACATCGGCGGAAAAAGCTTTTATGATGAATTTTGGGATGATTATCAAATCAACGGGACCAGAAGAGATTATAATTACGCTTTTTTCGGACACGGATGGACGGAAAAGACATTTAAGCCTAAATATCCATTAATATTTAATGATTCTTTTTCGGTATTTCAGGATTCAGATATAACAGAAATACCGGAGTGTAATGTTACAGCTTGTCCTGAAGTACGCGACATGTTTAATAATGCATCAATGCTGAAAAAAATAGAAAAACTTATACTTGATCCGTCAGGAACGCAGACATTCACAAGACCGTTTAAAGATGCCGAAAAACTTGAAAATTTAAATGTTGAGGGTGTTATTGGCAATAATGGATTTGAAGTCGGAGATTGCAAAAATTTATCAAAATCAAGCATAGAAAGTATTATAAATGCCCTTTCTGAAAACACCTCGGGTTTTACTGTTACTTTATCAACTGTAGCAGTTGACAGAGCATTCGGCGGAGAAAACATGATCACAGAAAAAAATTTTACTGATATTGGTTTTGTGAAAATGGACGATGAAAGTTTTTATGTATCAAACTCAAGTGTAGTAGAGAACAAAACATTCTTTGTAAATAACGGAAATGCAGATAGGGTAATTTTTTATTATGAGTACAAAAACAATGATACGGGAAATCAGGGTGTTCGATTTTATATGGTCTATAAAGACGGTACAACGGAAACCTCGTTCCCTGTTAACAAGACCGAATATACTTCATTTACAATAAGAAGTAACAAATACAAGGTCCTTGATCATATATACTGTGACTGGGGAAGCGCAACTACAAGTACAAGAATCAGGAATGCTGAAATAAAAAAATACGGAACCGAATTGGATGAATGGGCAGATCTTATTGAAAGTAAGCCTAATTGGACTGTTTCGCTTATATAAGAAAGGGGATTAACAAATTATGAGAAAACCGCTGGAGGCATCCGAAGATACTATCCTTACGGACGGAAAGCATTACGGAAAAATCGTTTATCTTGCCGACGGTAAAAGGCAGGATGATTGGTTTGAAATAAGTATTGAAGAGTATCAAAAGATATTAGAGAAAGGAGAAGAAAAGTATGGCATCAATGCAAACTAATTTGAACCAACTCAGTTCAGATATAACTGCAATCAAGCAGGCTATAATTAACGGAGGAGTGGAATTACCCGATGTGACCCCGACTGCAAGTTTAGCCGATAAAATAGAAGAAATCATATCGGAGAACGAAAATGTAAAAAGTTGTATAACTGAAATAGAAATACAACCGGATATTGAAGGGATAAAGCCGAGTTCGATCAGTGGTTGTACTGCCGTAAAAAGGGCGGTACTTCCTTCCGTAATGCTGACTGACCTACCAAAGGAAACTCTTGAAGAGGTAATAATAAACGGTGGGGAAAGTATAGAACAGGGAGTTTTTTCGGGTTGCATAACACTTAAAAAGGTTACGATAGGTAACACGATAACAAGTATAGGAGCAAATGCATTTTCCGGATGTACGGCTTTAGAGAGCGTAATAATTGGCAGCGGAGTTACGAATATAGGCAACGGAGCTTTTACGGGTTGCACATCTTTAATTAATATAACAATAGGAAGCGGTGTTACCGATATAGGAGCAAATGCATTTGAAGGATGTAATTCACTTGAAAGTGTAGAAATAGGACAAAATGTTCAAAACATAGGAGAAGGAGCTTTTTCAGATTGTAGTAATTGTTTGTTTTACGACTTTTCTTCTTGCGCGCAGGTGCCTGAACTTGCAAGTGAACATGTTTTTGACGGAATAAACGATAACACGGAAATATTAGTTCCAGATGAACTGTTTGAAGATTATTTTTACAATGATAATTGGAGAGTGGTAGCGCATTATATTATTACGAGAGGAACGGCAGAAGCAAATACAGTACTGGATTCGAAAGACATATGGGTAAGCGGGCAGATAACCTATGTATGCACGGATTTGGGTGTACCAAGAGGGTATTATAAGATAAATGATGGAGAAGAAATTGAAATTCCTTTCTCTCAGATATTTGGAAATTTTTCCTATTATTGGGAACTTGAAAACGGAATATATTATGCCACATTCAAAGGTAATGCAGTACTTCCGCAAACAGGTACATATCAATTCTGCATAGTTGACCCGAATGACAGATTTCTTTACAGAAGGATATTGGAGGTAATTTAAAATGCAGGAATTTTTCAGTGTAATATTCGGTATTTTATCAATTCTTATGAGTTTTGTGAGTTATTATTTTTACATAAGGTCAGAACTTTATAAAAAGACAGAAGATGCAGTAAACAGTGCTGAGGATAAAGGTGGGATAGGAGAAGAAAAACTGATGGCTGCTGCCGAGCAGTTATATTTGACTGTACCTAAAATTCTGAAACCGTTTATAACACGTGAGCATATAAAAATCATTATTCAAAAGGCGTTTGATAAAATTGAGGAATACGCAAAAAAACAGGTAAAATATTAAAAAATTAGGCAGGTAAAAAATACCTGCCTTAAAATTATAAAAAATTATAGTACAACGCCATCGGCACTGCAGCAAAAATGTACAGAATATTTTCCTTCAAGAAGAGGAAATTCTTTCAGGTACTCCGAACTTATCTTTTCCCTTATTTTTTTACGGAACGCAGGATCAATAATTGCAATGCAACATCCTTTAAAGCCTGCACCGGAAAACCTACCGCCGTAAATACCGTCAGTACACTGAATGATGTCGTATAATTTTTTTAGTTCCGGAGATCCGCACTCCCAGTTATAAATAGAACTTTTTCCTGATTCTGAGCAAAGTTTACCAAAGGTATCGATATCACCGTTTTTCCAAGCTTGGACGCCTTTTATGACTCGGTCATATTCTGTATACCAGTGCTCTGCGCGGCGTCTCCAGGTTTCCGGGAGCCTGTCTTTGAACTTATCATAAATTTCTTTTGGTACATCACGAAGGAATGTTTCGCTGAATTTTCCGTAATCCATTCCGGCGTAAGCTTTTAAGGCATATGCTGCGCTACGGCATTCATCAACTCTCATATTGAAATTTGAGTTTACAAGAGTACGTTCTATACCGGAAAATATAATTGCAATTTCATAAGGCTTCATTTGCGGGTTTGTCGGAATGAGTTCATAACTGTCATCAAGTGTATCAAGATAAAGAAGATGGTCCTTTTTTGAATATACCTCACATGATTGGTCAAGTTTCCCGCAATTGACCCCGACGTACTCATTTTCCGCCTTCAACGCTGTTAAGATCAGTTCATTTTGAGTGAGAGAGATTCCGTTCACTTTGCAAAGAGCAGACAAAAAAGAGATAATTACAGTTGCCGAACTGCTTAGCCCTCCTATGGGAAGGCTACCGTCAATAACACAGCATAGGCCGACATTAAGGCTATGTTTTTGTGAAAGAGCGTAAACTCCACCTCGAAGATAGTCAGCCCAATCGTTTTCTTTTTCTTTGGGTACGGCGTTTACATGAAACTGTGCGCGTTTTTCAAATTGCAGACTTGATACTTCGATGACGCCGTTGCGTTTTATTCCGTATGCAATGTGTATTCCTTTATCAATTGCAAAGCCTGTAATTTTTCCGTGCTGGTGGTCGGAATGAGCCCCGAGGGGACAGATTCTGTAAGGACAAAAAGAAACTCCGTCGGGAGAACGTTTATACAATTTTTCAAATGCGTCTGTGCATTTCATGTTACAATACCTCGGTTATATTTGATTTACATTTAATATTAAAGACGGGTGTTAAAAAAATAAATTTTGTTGAACTTTTTTGCAGGGCCGTTAAATTTCCATGCTTATAAAGCATACTGGCAATTACCTTTTCAACATATAACTTATATTTTATAAAATTCTTTATACCATCTGACAAATTTTGCAAGTCCTGTTCTGAGAGGGGTACTTGGTCTAAAGCCGGTATCTTCTTCAAGTTTGCTTGTATCGGCAAAAGTAACCGGAACGTCCCCCGGTTGCATCGGTACAAATTCCATATGGGCCTCAAAATCATAATCAGATGGCAGTACTCCCGCTTTTACAAGTTCTTCTGAAAGGATCTGTACGAAGTCAAGCAGGTTTTCCGGAAATGAATTGCCGATATTGTAAATCGCATAAGGGGGGACCGGGAGTCCGTCTTCACCGTTTTTCTTTTCCGGTGCACGTGTCATTACAAGTTTTATTCCTTGTACAATGTCATCTATATAAGTAAAATCTCGCTTACAGTTACCGTAATTGAAAATTTGGACGGTCTGACCTTTGATAAGTTTGTTTGTAAATCCAAAATACGCCATATCGGGACGGCCTGCAGGGCCATAAACTGTAAAAAAGCGAAGCCCTGTGGACGGAATGTTGTAAAGTTTACTATATGCATGAGCCATGAGTTCATTGCTTTTTTTGGTTGCTGCGTACAGCGAAACAGGGGTGTCGACTTTATCATCAGTGGAATAAGGGATTTTTTTATTGGAGCCATAAACTGAAGATGAGGAAGCGTAAACAAGATGTTCGACAGGATTATGTCGGCAAGCCTCTAAAATATTGTAAAAACCGATAATGTTGGATTCAATATAAGCGTCAGGGTGATTTATAGAGTATCTGACGCCCGCCTGAGCCGCAAGATTTACGGCGACTGCCGGTTTATATTCTGAAAAGAGACTGTCGATCAAAGTTTTGTCAGCAATATTTCCTTTTATAAATTTAAAACTGCATCGGCCGTGTTTTTTTGCAAGTTTTTCAATTTCAGAAAGTCTGTACTCTTTTAATTCTACTTCGTAGTAATCATTGCAGTCATCTATACCAATAACGCATACAGATGGTACAGTACGTAAAAGTTCATTGGCGAGTGCACTTCCTATAAATCCTGCCACACCTGTTATCAATACTGTCTTATTTTCAAGATTAACATTCTGTATTTTCATTTTGTTATACCTTTATATTTTTTTTGTACCTGCTCATAACTTTTTATATCGCCTATGTCATACCGATTGCCAGGCATTTCCATAGCATAAACTTTTGTAATACCGCAAAGCCAGGCAATATAACTTCCCGGAGCATCTGTTTCGCATCCGGCAGCGATCCCGTCTGCTATGCGGAGGCTGTCCTCTTTAGTGTAGTAGTAAAAAGGGGGGCAGCACCAGTGAGTGGCGGGTTCCGGGGATTTTTCGGTCATACCGAGGACGAGATCGTTTTGATCAACAGTTACAACGCCGCATTTTTTTAACTTTTCATCGTTGGGTTCGTAATAACGCATAATGCACGAACTTTTCTTTTTCTTTGAATAATCGATAAACTTTGTAAGACTGAAATCAAGAACGTTATCCCCAGCAATTACAAGCATATCAGAGACAAGAGAAAGTTTTTTTATGGCAAACTGTATGTCATTTACTGCTCCGAGTCTCGTTTCGTTGTTTGTTGTCCCATCATCAACAACTGTTATTTTATATTGTTTTTTTTCTGCCCATTTTTTAAAATGAGTAGCATATTTATGGTTGGATATAACAATATATTCATCAACTTCACCACAGGTATTGATATCGTCAATCAGCCAGTCAAGTATAGTTTTGTTTTCTATCAAAAGCAGCGGTTTCGGAAAATTTTCCGTAAGAGGGTACAGACGCGTAGCATATCCTGCAGCCAAAATCAAACATTTCATTAATATTTTCTCCAAACCATTTTATTTACTATTCCGGTATAAGACTGTATTATTTTTACAACTTTTGTTGAAACATTTTCCTCTATATAATCCGGTACAGGTGTACCGTGGTCACCGTTCTGATTCATTGATACCGCTGTACTTACTGTCTGTAATAAACTGTTTTCATCTATTCCTGCAATAAAGAAGCAGGCTTTATCGAGCGCCTCTGGGCGCTCTGTTGACGTACGTATGCAAACAGCCGGAAAAGGGCGGCCTATACTTGTAAAGAAACTGCTTTCTTCTGGAAGAGTACCGCTGTCTGAAACTACTGCAAAGGCGTTCATTTGTAGACAGTTATAGTCATGAAATCCGAGAGGTTCATGTTGTATTACAAGTGGGTTAAGTTTAAACCCGGTTGCTTTAAGACGGTTACGGCTCCTCGGATGGCAGGAATAAAGTATAGGCAGACCGTATTTTTCTGCAAGTTTGTTTACAGCGGAAAAAAGACTTATAAAATTTTTTTCAGTATCAATATTTTCCTCTCGGTGAGCAGAAAGAAGCATATATTTGCCCTTTTGGAGACCGAGACGCTGATGTATATCGGATTTTTCAATATCCGCCAAATTACTTCGCAAGACCTCTGCCATAGGCGATCCGGTCACATATGTGCGCTCTTTAGGTATTCCGCATTCTGCAAGATATCGTCTTGCATGTTCTGAGTATGCCATGTTTACATCGGAGATAATGTCAACTATACGGCGATTTGTTTCCTCGGGCAGACATTCGTCTTTACACCTGTTTCCCGCTTCCATATGAAATATCGGAATATGAAGCCTTTTCGCTGAAATTGCAGAAAGGCAGGAATTGGTGTCTCCGAGAATTAAAAGCGCATCCGGACATATAGACACCATAAGTTTATATGAACAGTTTATTATATTTCCGACAGTTGCCCCAAGGTCGTCTCCTACCGCATCCATATAAACTTCCGGTTTGTCAAGTTTCAGGTCTTTAAAAAAAACTCCGTTAAGATTATAATCGTAGTTTTGACCGGTATGTGCCAAAATGCAGTCAAAATATTGACGGCATTTTTTAATAACTGCGGCAAGGCGTATGATCTCAGGACGTGTGCCTACTATGATCAATAGTTTAAGTTTGCCGTTATTCTGGAATTTGACATCGCTGTAATCAAGTTTTATTTCCATAGTCTCCTCCGGATTTTATTGTATTTCTGAACATAAAACCATTTTTCTGAAATTTAAAATTGTAGGTTTAAAAATTTAAACAATTTATTTCTGACATAATTTCATTAAACCTGGACGTTCCGTTTATATCGACATGCCGTTATGATTTGAATATTACGGCTGTTTTTCAGTTGGATTTTTCCGACAAAAAAGGGTGGAATAAATTTTACGGTCCTACCGCTTCGAAAAAAGTATCAGGGTGATCGGGATCGAACAGTTCGTTTGCCCACATTAGTGTCACAAGATCTTCTTTATCGCTCAAATTGATTATGTTGTGTGTATATCCGGGCAGCATGTGAACTGCTTCAATCTTTTCTCCGGAAACTTCGAAATTTATAACATCGTCGCTGCCTATTTTACGGAGTTGAATCATTCCGTGACCGGATACCACAATAAAAAACTCCCATTTTGTGTGATGCCAATGCTGCCCTTTGATCATTCCGGGTTTACTTATATTAACGGAAAACTGACCGCAATTTTCTGTTTTTAAAAGTTCTGTAAAAGATCCTCTTGCGTCACAGTTCATTTTCAAAGGAACAGAGATTTTTTTTTCAGGAAGGTAAGAAAGGTAAGTGCTGTAAAGTTTTTTTTTAAAGGAGCCATTAGGTATCTGCGGCATAACAAGTGTACTTGACTGTGCCTTGAATTTTTCAAGAAGATCAACAATTTCGCCGAGCGTTACTTTATATGAACCCGGGGCGGTGCAGTACTTGCCATCATGAGTCAATACAGCGTCAACACCGTTAAAAGTACAGTGATGTTCCTTACCTTCAAGTGCATCAAGTAATTCCGATATAAGATCGTCAATGTAAAGAAGTTCAAGAGTAACCGAGCGGTCACTTACCGTTATCGGCAGGTCGTTGGCGATGTTATTGCAGAAAGTTGCAACTGCAGAGTTGTAGTTCGGTCTGCACCATTTTCCGAATAGATTTGGAAAACGGTAAACGAGTACTTTTGCTCCTGTTTCTTCTCCATAAGAAAAAATAAGGTCCTCGCCTGATTTTTTACTTCTTCCGTATTCGCTGTCATATCTGCCAATGCATGTTGCCTGAATTGAGGAGGATATCATCACCGGACAAGTGTTTCCGTGTTTTTTTAAAGTGTCAAGGAGTTTGCCTGCAAAACCAAAATTTCCCTGCATAAATTCTTCCGGATTTTTGGGACGGTTAACGCCTGCAAGGTTAAATACAAAGTCGGATTTTGCACAGAAATCGTCAAGAAGGGAAGGTTCTGTATCAATGTCATATTCATAAATTTCTTCAATAGAAAGTAAAGGACGGGTCTTATCTTTTCCGTCTCTAATACACATAAGAGTCTGTACAAGATTTTTTCCGACAAACCCTTTTGCTCCGGTTACAAGTATATTCATTTCAAACCTCTGTCAAAATTTAACTTATCAGATCTGATTTATTCCTTTTTTCAGTTCTTGCTGAATGTATTCAAGTGAAGCAATTTTTTTCTTAGTTTGTTCTACGGTTAAAAGAGATGTATTATTGGAATTAAATTCGGTAAGGGGATTGCGTTTAATGTCACCTTTGTTGAAATATTTATCATAGTTAAGACCGCGCTTATCGCAGGGGACACGGTAAAAATTACCCATGTCTATGGCATTTGCGCATTCTTCATTAGTGAGGAGTGTTTCGTACATCTTTTCACCGTGACGGATCCCGATTATCTTTATATTTTCTTTTTTACCGTTAAACAACTCGCAAACAGCCTCTGCCTGTGTCTTGATCGTACATGCCGGAGCCTTTTGAACAAGTATATCTCCTGCCTCGCCGTGTTCAAAAGCAAAGAGAACAAGGTCGACTGCCTCATCAAGTGACATTATAAAACGAGTCATTGAAGGGTCAGTGACAGTGATGGGATTTCCGTTTCTGATCTGGTCGATCCAAAGCGGGATGACGGAGCCTCGTGAGCACATAACGTTTCCGTAACGCGTGCAACAGATTTTTGTATTTTCTGATGTTCTTGCTTTTGCAACGATAACTTTTTCCATCATCGCCTTTGACGTTCCCATTGCGTTAACCGGATATGCGGCTTTGTCGGTAGAAAGACAAACTACATTTTTAACTCCGGCTTCAATAGCAGCGGTAAGCACATTTTCAGTTCCGAAAACATTTGTTTTAACTGCCTCTATAGGAAAAAATTCACATGAAGGGACCTGTTTTAAAGCGGCAGCGTGAAATATATAATCAACGCCGTGCATTGCGTTTTTTACAGATTGGAGGTCACGAACGTCTCCAATGTAAAAACTGATTTTTTCTGCTGCATCCGGCATTTTTGCCTGAAATTCGTGACGCATATCATCCTGCTTTTTTTCATCCCGGGAGAAAATGCGAATTTCTCTTATGTCAGTTTTAAGAAACCGGTTAAGGACTGCATTTCCAAATGAACCGGTACCTCCGGTAATTAAAAGAGTTTTATTTTTGAACAGTGACATTTTATTTTCTCCTTGTTTATTTAAATGTTTTTTTAATGTCTTTATTTTTCAGTGTCTTACAAATTAAAATTATAAAAACTTATAATGGTTTTAAGTGATTTTTGCTTATCTGTTGCTGTACATTTTTTCATAATAATTTTTATATTCCCCGGAAATAATGGGATACCACCATTTTTCATTATTAATATACCATTCAATGGTTTTTTTAATACCGTCGGAAAACTTTGTTTCAGGGATCCAGCCGAGTTGATTGCGAATTTTTGTAGGGTCAATGGCATATCGCATGTCATGTCCCTTGCGGTCGGCAACAAACGTAATCAAACTTTCAGGTTTGCCGAGATATTTGCATATAAGTTTGACTATGTCTATATTTTTCATTTCGTTGTGTCCGCCTATGTTGTAAACTTCACCTGATTTTCCTTTGTGAATAATGAGATCAATAGCCTTGCAGTGGTCTTCAACGTACAGCCAGTCACGGATATTCAAACCCTTACCGTAAACCGGAAGCGGTTTATTGTTCAATGCGTTTATTATCATAAGAGGAATAAGTTTTTCCGGGAAATGATATGGTCCGTAGTTGTTTGAACAGCGGCTTATTGTTGCAGGCAGACCGTAAGTGCGGTGGTAGGATTGGACAAGTAGATCTGCCGCCGCCTTCGAAGAACTATACGGACTGCTTGTGTGAATAGGTGTTTCTTCGGTAAAGAAAAGGTCAGGTCTGTCGATAGGGAGATCTCCGTAAACTTCGTCAGTGGAAACCTGATGATAGCGGGTTATTCCGTATTTACGGCAGGCATCCATCATTACCTGAGTTCCGAAAATGTTTGTTTTTAAAAAGATTTCGGGATTTTCGATAGAGCGGTCAACATGACTTTCGGCAGCAAAATTTACTACTATATCAGGCTTTTCGTTTTCAAAAATTTTGTAAATTTCAGATCTGTCACAGATATCGGTTTTAAAAAAACGGAAATTTTTATTTTTCATTGCTTGTTCAAGTGTTGATAGGTTTCCGGCATATGTCAGGCTGTCAACGCAGAGAATTTTATAATCCGGATATTTTTTTAGAAAATAATAAATAAAATTTGAACCTATAAATCCGGCACCGCCTGTTATGAGTACGGTCATTTTTTCTCACCTCCTAAAAGTGACAGTAAATACTGTCCGTATGCAGTCATTTCAAGTTTTTCACCTATTGACCTTAACTGTTGGTCATTAATAAAATTACGTCTCCAGGCAATTTCTTCAATACATGAAATATAAAATCCCTGCCTTGACTGTATTGTTTCAACAAATTGTGCCGCTTTAAGCATACCGTCAGGTGTACCTGTATCCAACCATGCGATCCCCCTGCCCATCAGTTCAACATTCAGTTCTCCCATTTGAAGATAGGCATTGTTTACTTCTGTAATCTCAATTTCACCTCGTGGAGAGGGTTTGATTTTCTTTGCGATATCAATGACGCGGTTATCATAAAAATAAAGACCTGGAACAGCATAGTTTGACTTTGGTTCCTTCGGTTTTTCTTCAATGCCAAGCACTTTAAAGTTATTGTCAAACTCAACAACACCGAAAGATCTTGCATCTTTAACAGGATAACCGAAAATAGTTGCACCTGAATCGCGGTTTTTGGCGCGGTTCAAAATGCGTGTCATGTTCTGTCCGTAAAATAAATTGTCACCGAGGATAAGGCATACTCTGTCATTACCTATAAAATCTTCCCCAATTATAAAAGCGTCTGCAAGACCGCGGGGAGTATCCTGGACTTTATATGTAAAGTTTACTCCGATATTAGAGCCGTCTCTCAGCAATTTTTCATATTTAGTCGTATCCTCCGGTGTTGAGATAATGAGAATGTCTCTGATCTCCGCAAATGACTGAAGCATATGCTGTTTTATTAACGGTATCATTTGCATAAAATGCAATCAACCCTATGGGATGAGTTCCGTCAAAAGCCATAATAACATGGCCTTTGTTAATAAATTTTTCCGCTAATACGTCAATATTGCATTTTTTACTTAAAGGAACGGGGAAAGTACTGTCAATTTTTTTTAGTATATCTTTTACTGATTCCGTATCGCGGCTTGTTGCCAAAAAGTATTTTATCATATCACTTTATCCTTTTATTTTTACAAATTTTTTTACAGTATCCAGCAAATAACGGAACATTTCCAACCTGAAAATTGCGGAAAGTCCGAAATAGATGGCAATACCGGTTAAAATCTGCAAAACAAAAATTATGATTTCCGGAATCGGCAGCCACTTTATAAAAAAGACTAAAACCCCCATAATGACAGCCAGTAATATATTTGGTAAAATGTCCAACATTTGCTCGATCCAACTGTAATTAAGTAACTTTTTATTCGGAAAGGCATTTACAATTGAGTCCAGAATAGTTGTAAATAATAAGCTGTAAGCCATGGCTTTAACGCTTATCCACATTGTTATCAGTACAGCTGTAATTCCTATTGCTTTTTTAACGATTTCAAGTTTTAGAAACATATCGCTTCGGCCCATTGCTTTTATTGCATTTAAATTTGCCGAATGTATCGGATAAAACATATAAGTGATACAAAAGATCTGCATAAACAGAACACAGCCAAGCCATTTTTCAGTAAGGAGAAGTTTTACGATTATCTCTCCGCAGATAGCAAGTCCTATCATCATTGGTGCCATAATGTATGTGCTTGTCCGTATTGAACGCCGGGTCATTGATTTTATACGCTCACGGTTATCCTGTTCAATTGACATTGCTGGGAGCAGTACGCTGTCTATGGAGGAATTAATATTTGAGATAATTATATAAGGAAACTGTTTTCCTTTATCATAGTATGCCAAGTCTTCCTCTGTATATTTTTTTCCGATTATCAAAGATCTGACACTGTTATAAAAAGACTCAAGCAGTCCGCAGACAAGCAGTTTCCATCCGAATGAAAACAGTTTTTTTAACCTTTCAAATGAAAAAACAAAATTCGGACGCCATTTTACGACGATCCAGAGTATTACTGTTCCGAAAATGTAATTAAATACCTGTTGCCAAACAAGAGCCCATATTCCATAACCGCTGTACGCAAGAAATATACCAAGTGCGGCGCTTCCGATAGTGCCTCCAATGGTCGCAAAAAAAAATTTTTTAAAAAGCATATTTCTTGAGACGTAAGCCTGTTGCACATTGCGTACACCTGATGTTACAAGTATTAAACTAAGCACGCGTACGATGGGGACTAGATCAGGATTATCATAAAAATCGGCGATAAACGGGGCCATAAAAAACATAATTGCATACACAGTTAAACAAACAATTACGTTAAAATAAAAAACCGTTGAAAAGTCTATATTGTCGGCATCTTTTTTTTGTATAAGCGCATTACCGAATCCACTGTCAACAAAAACCTGAAAAAAAATGATAAATACCATTACAAGTGATACAGTACCATAAATTTCAGGTGCAAGAAGACGAGCTAATATTATGGAAACGATAAAAGTGACTGCCTGAGCACCTATTCTTTCCGACAAACGCCAGAACAGACTTTTAACAACTTTTTTATTGCTGTTATCCATTGAAAAGAAATTATTTCTCCTTTCTGTTTGTGTTTGAAGTTTTGTTTTTAAAAAGAGAAGTGATACTGCTTTTAAGTTTATTAAAATAATAAAGAGGGAATATTTGTCTGAATAGTTTTATGAAATATCTGTTTACTTTGTCTTTAGGTAATATTTTTACCGTATCAAAATATTCGTTTGGTTTTTTTACTGTCATATAACTTAATTGGTTTTTAAACTCTTCAGAAATATCCATATCAACATATTTTGAAAATCCCTCTGTTTTTCCTTGATATTTCAGAAAATAACTTTTATCTATTATTTTGATTAATAGGGTAAAAAGATCGGTATTTTCTTCAGATTCTGACGCCGGATATTTTGTAATACTGTACCCGATAACACCCAAAGGATTGGGATTATTATCATCAAAAGCAATAACTGTGGCACCTGCTTTGTCTGATATGCTTATGCAACCGGATGACGCAGTACATACGTTCATTTGCTTAATAAGACCTTTTGGCATTGGGAAGAGTTCGCCAGTAAAAAACACAGTTAAATTAGTTATATTATTTAAGATTTTGAATGATTCCGGAGCTTGCTCATATTTTCCGCCAATCATTAAAAACAGTATTTTTTTATCGTTGTAATAAGAAGCTGTTTTTGCGATTTCGTAAGGTAACGATGCTACATACGGTTTAAGAGCACGACCTACATTTGCTATTTTAATGTCATAATCTTCAAGCCTTATATCGCCAAGAATGCGTTTACTGTCAAATTCATTGAGGTCAGAAAGGGAATTACTGCAGTATGCCAAAAACCATTTGTTATCTGAATCCGATATTTCTTTTGAAAAGTTAGAAAACAGCTGTGGAAGAGATTTTTGTCTGGTTCCTGCAATTTCTTTTCTGGAGATTTTGAATCTGAAAAAATTTTCTGACAGATTATGAACAGAAAAATACCCTTCCAAAAGGAAGCAGAAATTTTTTCCTTTTGTATTTTTTGCAACGAGTTCTCCCCAGAAAGAAAATTCACATCCGTTAGATTCAATGAAAACTTCATCGCCATTTTTGTAATTAATAAGTGAAAGAAGTTTTTTAATTATTTTTTTTACTTTTAGTGAAGAAAAATATGAGGGAGGATATGAAAGTTCTTTAATATTACACGAAGGTATTTTTTTTAATGGTTCAAGAATAATATCACTGTGTCTGTCTTTTTTATAAGAATTTGCGTTGCTGTAACCAAGATAGGTGTCTATACCGTTTGATAAAAGGTATTCGACTTTATTACTTGTATACAACTGTCCGCCGGCAATACCGGCTCCCCAACCTAAAATAAGGTATTTCATAAAATAAATACGATTCCTTGTTTTGTAAAATTTTTATATGTTTTATTTTACACCATTTCAAATAATAATATCAGAAATTATCTTTGCACTGTACGCCGGATCATTCATGAAAAAAATTTTTTTAATTTCTTCTTTATCAACGGTTTTACCTCTGTTTTTATTTATAAATTCAATAATCTCGGTACATGAATATGTAACCGGTTGGGTTTCATCAACGATCAAAGCGAGAGGGTATTTGTCAAAATATTCATTGCAAACGTCATCTTTTTGTGATGAAAAATGAATTATAGGTTTACCGTGTGAAATGTAGTCTATTATTTTTGAAGGCACACTCCGAGAAACGGAATTTCCGATACTGATGAGAAAATCGGAGTTAGAAATAACTTTTTGTAGTTCATCCTGAGGTATATAACCACTTTGGGAAATACCTTTTATTTTTTTTGCTGCCTCTGCAATTTCGTTTTCGCAGTCGCCTTTACTGAAGAAGTCAAATTTGAAATCAAGAGTCTTACTTATTTCGTATAAAACTTCAAGCAAATACGAAGGGGAACGGAATTTTTTTTGAATAACCCCGGCATAAACCATTGAGATACATTCTGATCGAGTTGAGGAAAATTGGGTTTTTGCATACAAAACCGGAAGATCTGTTATTCTGAGTTTGTCGGAATACATTTTTCCGAATGTATTCATCCAGTAATTTATGTGGCTATGCATTATAATGACCGAATCAACGTCAGCGTATGCTTTTTTCAACCATTTTTCGTATATTCTGTTTGTAAAAGAAAACATTTTTGATTTTGCTGCAACACCGTCTCCCACCGAATCAAGTTCATAATTTAATAATTTTACGTTTGGGTTTTTCTTTTTGAATTTAACTGCTGCTTTCAGACTTTCGGCAGGAAAATACATTGCAATAACTGTATCAATTTTTTTAGTATTTTTTAATTGAGAAAGAATGTTGTAGTAATTTGTAATAAGCGACTTATTGAAAACAGGTTCGCCTATACCGAATAAAAGTTTAAATGCAAGTTGAATTTTAAAAAAAAGACGTGAAAAAATAGTTTTTTTCTGTTTTTTTGGGCACGTAAAAGAATGTATACTTTCATCGTTTTCAGTTTTTTGGCAACGAGTTTCATAACAGATGACATCTACAATGTGTCCTGCTTTTTTTAGTTCGGTAACAATATTTTTAGCGCAAATACCGTTTGCCGATGTTTCCGAATAAAAAGTTGATAAAACTGCAATTTTATTCATAATTAACTGTCATTCACCTTTGCTTTTTCAAGTATTTCAATGCCGGGAAAACATTTTCCGAATATCATGTTATATTTTTCGGGATAAAAAGTAATTAAACACCCGAAATGAGTGAAGGAAAATTCTCCGAATATGATTTTCTCACATTCGTTATACAGATTGATCCGTAAGAGCGTAACATTTTCTGACACAATTTTTGCATATACTTTTACTCATTTTCAACTGTCACCTTTTTCTTTGCAATAATCATTTGCAAATTTTTCTGTGTCGGAAAATTCGCCGGCATGCTCTTTTATCCAATTAATTGGTTTGTCCCACCATTTTATTTTAAGTAATTTTTGTGCAGTTTCTTCAGAAAAGCGTTTGCGTATTGGCTTTGCCGGGACTCCGGCGATGATCGTATATTGAGGGACGTCATGTATTACTATGCTTCCCATAGCTATAACTGCGCCGTCTCCTATTGTGACTCCGCCTTTTATAAGAACATTGTCTCCTATCCAAACATCGTTTCCTATTTGACATTCCAGATGGTTTGTTGTAGTCAAATGCTCAACGATATCCGGAATATGGTTGTAAGAAAAATGAAATGTATTCGAATAGAATGCAGGGTGTGTGGATACCAAATCGGTAGGATGAGTTGCGGAAACGACCTTTACTCCACTGCCAATAGAACAGAATTTGCCGATTTTACAGTTTTTAAATTCACCGTTTTTTCCGATGTAACTTCCGAAGCCCAATGAAGATTGAACGAAGTACGTCCCGCTTCCAAGTGTATTTTTGCCTTCAAAACTGCATTTTCCGAAGATAGTATTGGAAAAAATGTTTATTTTACATTTCCCGATAAATCTGACTTTATAAAAAAATGAAATCAATATTTTAATTAATTTTTTCATTTAAATTTTCCCGATTATTTAAAAATTTTATCCCGCAACCGCACTAAAAAATCTCTCGGAGCGTAATAAAGCAAAAATCTCCATGAAGCGTCTTTGTACTCATACTGTAAACGGCGCAGAGAGAATTTCATTTCTTTACGCTTTTTTGACCATTTACGTATGAAAGTATTTTTTTTATCAAGCCGGTACATGTGAAGTTGATCACCTTTGACGTTTTCAATAACATTTAATGAAATCGGGCGAAGATTCAGGCCGAATGAAGTTATTTTTTCAAATGGCAATTTTGATCCTGTTATTACAAATTCCTTTCCGAAGGTATCTGTTTTCATATTGTTTGTATCCATACATATTTTATCGCCGGAAATTCCGCAAATCATGTCATTTTTGCTGAATACCCGTTCAAAGAATGAATCATACCTGATAAGTTTTTCGTATATAGGGAATTCATATTGTTCAGGTTGTCCGTGCATAAGAGGGACCTGTACAAACGTATATATGCTTTTTGACTGATTATGCTCTCCGATATCGGCAAAACAAGTTGTTCTTGCTACATAAGGACTGACGTAACTTTTACTGTATTCTGCCATATAATTTGCAAAATAGCGGCCCCAACTGCGTTTCCAGGTAGAAATGTCCTTTGGAATTTTAGGGTTGATGTCCGGTAGTTTATCTTCGTGATCAAGATACCATGTTTTAAAACTTTTCCATTGGTTATCTGTCCAACTCTGCCCCCAGGTAACTACCATATCGCTTAAATATACGTCTGAAGCGGTTGGCATCGGAGAAAAAGGAATGTGGTTAAATACGTTTGTGCCGTAAGAGTACAGCGATATACCGCATATTCTTTCATCATAGCTGTATTGTTGATGAGCCGTACAAGTGTAAGTGTAGAAATCTTCGGCGACGATAAGATCATCTTCAAGAATTATGACAGATCCGTATTTTTCACTGTAATCACCGCACTGTATGATATGCTTTTTCAGTCCCTGTCTTTCCGGGAAACGACGAATCTCCTTAGAGCCGTATTTCCATTCAAACATTTCAGCAACTTTTTGAACTTCGTTACTTTTGTCTGATTCGTCAATACTGATTATAAGCGGAATGTCATTTATTTCAAATGTTGCTTTTCCTATACTTTCAAGCAGTCTTTTCATGCAATTAGGTCTGTTGTACCCTACTGCAACTATAGCCGGCTTGTACATTGACTGATCCTCCCTTTAATGTTCGATTTATAAGGATATGTGAATTTTAATATTCATGATGTTTTATGACATGTGATTTTATACGCTTAAGTTCCATTAAACAGAAAGCGATCAGGAAGTACATACCGTACATAAGATATGATCCTCCGAATATGCCTCTCACAAAAACAAAGCAAACAAAAACAAGTATAATATCTCTTGAATACGTGTTGCTCGTTTTTACATACGCTTTGATCGGCATGTAGATTAACCAAAGAAGAATTACAGAACCGAGAATTACCCCAAAATGTATTAAAATTTCGAGATAAATATTATGAGCGTTCCATTCTAACCACTGCCATTCACCGTATATTCCGTAGCCAAAAACAGGATTTTCTTTTATTTTTTGCCAACATAACATAAAAATTTCATTACGTCCGGAAGTGTTACTTAGAGTTATGCCTTTAATAGAGTAATCAATTATTCGGGTTGAAAGCCCAATTGATTTAAATACGTCTTTCAGCCAATAAAGAAGGTTCAAAAAAAGGTTAGAATTTAAGAATAAAAGAATTGTCGTTATGGTAACGGCAAGCAAAATTATTTTGAAGACTATTTTTGTTTTTATTGTTTTTAAGAATTTAAGAAAAACGAATGCACCGAATATAACAAACGGGCCTCTTGTTCCCATGGAAAGAAGATAAAACATGCCAATTACGGAAAAGAACCATGGAAGGATTTTTTTGCTGTTAAATGCATAATTGACAGCAAACATAACTTGAGGAAGGAGTTGATAGGCTCTGCTCATATCATCATCAATCATAATAGCTTCAGGAATCATGTATAAAAATATAAAAAGTGTTTCAACAGCAATTGCAAGACATGATACTTTTCCTATTAGGTCGACTGTTTTTTTATCCGGAACAATAAAAAGTCCTATTATAAACCATTGCAAGCATGGAAGTATTGTACTTTTCAATTGTTCGGCATTAAGAAGATATTTTGTATTTTGAGGGTAAACAATAATTGTAACAAGTATAGCAAGTACTGTAAAGAAAAGGACAAATGTAGCCGGGAGAGAAAAAGAAATATTTTTCTTTATGCACATCATAATAATGACTGTATAAAGTATTGGAAGGACAAGATCGGTGAACATATTCAGTATTGGGATCATATTCATAACATGAAGAGCATATCTGACTACGTTTTTTTCACAAAAAGCCAGTATGATCAGCCATGTTCTCGGATCTAACGTAATTGTCAAACTGGAATGCTTACCTTTGCGGCTTGCAAAACCGGAATTAATTTCGGAATCCATTTTTTACCTCCGTATATAATTTTTAATAATCTTAAAAACATTGGGATATAAATGTACGTACGAAGCGACAATTTTCGACTTTTAAAAACAATAATAATTTATTTTTCGTTTTTTGAAGTATGACAACGTTAAAAATATTTATGGTCAACGCAAGTATAAAAAAACATCTGAAATGTATATTCGAGCGCACTATATTTTACTATTGTAATTATGTGTCTTTATATCATCTTTAATACAAAATTCTGTATAAACGCAAAAACTCATAAAGCACACAAAATAAAAAACAGCGATAAAATGATAAAATATAATAAATTATATAAAAAATATAAATATATAAATATGCATTGTTTCAATTATAGCAGTTTAATATTTTTTTGTCAAGTGTTTAAAGAGTATTTTACGATAACAAAACATTAAAGTAACAATCTATTTAAAGGTGAAATAAAAAAGGCAACGGATTTTTCGTTGTCTTTTTCGTTATTTGAATTTATCCGAGCCGTAATACTGCTGTATATAAATCAAAAATTTTTTGGTACACAGCTTTTTACGGTATTTGGTGAAACTGAAAGCAGCAAAAACGCACACAGTATTATATCAGATAAACGGAACTGAATACTATTGTCAAGTCGATTTGCCGCTTTCAGATTATCCGCTATACGGCAAACAATTAGTCGCAAGCCGGGGCTGATGCCTTGCTACTGGTTTGCTCCGCAGAAACGGTTGTCATTGCGTCTTTATAGACCTGCTTTGACAGCCTTTTTGCTTGTTCCTTATTTGGCGGCAAATCGGCATATATTTTTTTGCTTTCGTTATTAAAATAAATCACGCTTATGCCAAGCGG
The DNA here is from genome assembly GCA_944381115.1 of uncultured Clostridia bacterium. Lineage (GTDB taxonomy): Bacteria > Bacillota > Clostridia > Oscillospirales > CAG-272 > SIG673. Next base: position 400 of record CALWJV010000009.1, on the reverse strand, counting down.
TAAAGCCTTTACATTTTTCAAATTTGTTTCCCCTAAATAATTTTGGAAAAGCCCACCCAAGAACTCACCCGAACGGAATTAGAAAGGCATTGTCCCGTCGTCTGCAATCTCTATGAGCGTAGGCGGATTTTTTAGTTCTCCCGTGAATTTGTTTACGGGAATTTCCTTGCTTTTGTCAAAGTCATACACCGCCGTTATTCGTCGGCAGAATGCCGCCCACGTTTTCGGCTCTGATTGCTGTATATTCGTATATTGTTCTTTTAATGAGAGGTTGGAAACGATATACACGGTATCATAGCAAGCCACGCGGTTATAGTGCCGCCCGCGTATGCGTATCGGCTGCCCGTCCAGATAGTCCAGTATTTCCGAGATTTTGAACGAACTGCGGAACTCGTCAAGA
>CALWJV010000008.1 GCA_944381115.1 uncultured Clostridia bacterium | reverse complement strand
TAAGCCTATTTTATTAAACAGTGCATAGCCGACAATCATTCCTTTTCCGTTACTTGTATATTCGGAAAGTATCTTTCGCTCATCAATTTTCTTCTTGCCAATACTGTAAACGCCTTTTGAAACAGTTTTCACAATTCCTTCTTCTTCAAGTCGGTTAAAGATTTTCAATAATGTTTTATAAGGAATATCCGCAAATACGGTATTACGAACAACTGAAATATCTATTAATCCTTTACTGTGCTTTCCGCAATACTCTCTTACTTGCTTGGTATAATTCACTTTTATTTCCCCTCTTTTATTTCATTATAACATATTTTTTACATAAAGAAAAGTCGACACTTTCTGTTTTCAGAAAATGTCGACTTTTTATCTTGGTGCCGGCAGCGGGACTTGAACCCGCACGGTATCGCTACCAACGGATTTTGAGTCCGTCACGTCTGCCATTCCATCATGCCGGCAGATATCAACTTTTTCTATTATACCATAATTTGTCTTATAAATCAATACTTTTTATATTTTTTATTTATAAATTTTATTACTTTCTGCTAATAAAAACCGAGCCACTTAAAAATTTTTATTACCCGAGCCTTATGTCGCATCATTTTCGGTTTATAAATTCAATATCTGTCTCACATTGTTCTTCAGTATTATTCTGTTTTTTTTCATTCTTTACTGCACTCTGTTTTTCAAAATCATTTGCAATTTTTTCAAACTTAACCAATCTTTTTGTGAAAAAATTTTTTATTTTTTCGAATAAAATAAGGATTTGATTTTGAAATTTTACAAGTATATATACTCCGACAAACGAAATAATTATTAAAAATACAAACAGTAACCAATTTCCTCGCAATATTATATCTCCCAATAGTGTAAGTACAAATGTGGGAATTGCAGGACCTATAAGTACCGCCAAAAAATAATGCTTTAACTTTACTTTTGCGTTTACTGCCGCATAAGGAATAAAACCGTTTGGTATTGCAGGCAATATGCACGCCATAACAACCATATATGTAGAATTTGTGCCCTCTTTCATAAACTTTACGGTCTTTGATGAATTTTCAAGCGGTACTATTTTATCAACGTACTTTTTAATTTTTTTATAAAAAAGAAAAATACAAATGTTATACAGAACGTCCGCAACATGACAAACCAAAAAGCCCTTCCATGTTCCAAGAACAATTCCTGCGGCAATATGTATAGGCGCACTTGGAATAATTATTGATATATCCTGTACAAATTGGAGAATCGCTACTATCATTACTCCCCATTTATTATCATATTTTTGTACTTCTGTAACTATTTTTGATTGATTTCCACTGGAAAATGCTGCCCAGAGATTTGAATCTACGGTTTTAAATATAAAAAAAATCGGAACAAACGCTAAACCAAGCAGTGCGCCGAGCAATAATACTCTGATCCCGAATGTTTTAAAATTATTTTTTTTCAAGACTGCTACCCATTAATAAACTGAATTTATCTTGTATTAATCCGCACTATTGCGTATGTTATTTAGTTTAAATATTTATTATGTGATCGTATTAAAATGCTTACATTTATAATATCATATTAATTCATCAATGTCAACATTGTTTTTTTTACTTTTTAAAAAATTTTACATTTGATCTCTATAGTATTTATTTTTATAAATTAAAAACGGGTATATTGACTTGTTAATGCAATATACCCGTTTCTTAAATTAAAAAGTTTTTAATTAATATAGTTTGCGCTTATTTTTAACAACTTTAATAACTACAAACGTTATTATTGCAGCAGCAATAACACCGCATACAATATAAATTCCGATTTTTGAGTCACCATTGATTTTAAGTTCCTCCCAAAGACTGTTCATAAGTTGAAGTGTCTGGTCGTCAAGGTTCTTATAAAATGTGGCAACATATTCTCCTTCATATTCGTCCTTTATAAAATCGGGTGCAATGTATTCCATTGCATTTTCATGTACTTCATTCATTGCCGCTATATATTCAGGGTCCTCATTTACAAGCCTATTCGGTGTTGAATAATAGGTAAACGTAGAATTGGCAATTCCTATATCTTTTTCAAGCATGAAGTTGATATACATTTCTGCTATTTCTTTGTTTTTACATCCTTTTGGAATACACATAGCATCTACAAATATGTTGGTTCCCTCTTTTGGTGTACTGAACGCAAGTTTATCATTATCTTCATACATGGAAAGAAAATCACCTGCATAATATGTCGCTACGTACGCCGATCCGTTTTTCATCTTATTGAATATTTCATCCATAACATAACCTTGAACTAACGGCTTTTGTGCCTTGAGTTCCTCAAGACATTCTCTCCATTTTGCCTCATCGTTGGTATTTACATCAATTTTGTTTTTATACTGAACCGTTCCGAATGCATCACGCGGATTATTAAACTGAAGTATTTTTCCGCTGTATTTTTCGTTCCAAAGTATTCCCCAGCTATCTGCGTCTTGTGCATCTACATATTCAGTATTATAAATAATTCCTACGTACCCGTAAAAATACGGTATTGAATAAACATTTGCAGGATCAGGATCGTAAAAAGGAGATTTAAATCTGTCATAAATATATTGGTAATTCGGTATATTTGTCAAATTGAGGGTCTCAAGCATATCCTCTTTTATCATTCTTTCAATCATATAGTCAGACGGAAAAATGACATCATATGAAACAGCACCGCTCTTTAATTTATTATACATGCTTTCGTTTGAATCAAAGGTTGTGTAATTTACTTTTACATTCATTCCCTTTTCTTCACAGTATTTTTCGAATTCAGCATTTACATCAAGCGTTCCTTCAGAACCATCTGAAATATATTCACCCCAGTTGTAAACGTTAAGTTCAATCTCATCTCCGTTTCCGGGGTTACAGGAAACCATTAAACATGCTCCGCAAATAATAGTTACACAAGTCAAAACAGCAAATATTATCTTTTTCAATTTATACATTCTCCTTTATTCTTTTTTTTAATTTATCTCTGTGTTTTTCTCCCCTTAAATTTGTGGCAAGCATCAATATAAGTATCGCTACCATTACAAGGGTTGACAGTGCATACATATCCGGTGTGACTTCCTTTTTTGTCATTGAGTAAATAAGCAAAGGAAGCGTTACAAAATCACTTCCGGACGTGAAAAAACTAATCACAAAATCATCCAGAGAAAGAGTAAACGCCATCATCATTCCGGTTATTATTCCCGGAAGTATCGCATGAATCTCCACTTTGAAAAATGCCTGCAACGGCGTACACCCGAGGTCAAGCGCAGCCTCCGGAAGGTGCTTATCCATTTGCCGAAGTTTCGGCAATACGGAAAGTATAACGTAAGGCAGGTTAAATGTGGTATGCGCTATTAGCATTGTCCAAAATGAAAGGTATTCTGAAAGACCGATAAGACTACCGACAAAAACGAAAAGAAGCATCATCGAAATTCCCGTAACTATATCGGGATTCATCATCGGAACATTTGTAACTGACATTACAGATGCTTTAATATATTTATTTTTCATTTTATTTATGCCTACCGCTGCCATTGTACCTATGATCGTTGCAATTATTGCAGAGAATGCGGCAAGTATCAAGGTGTTACGCAGAGCTGTAAATGTCTGCGGTGCAGAAAACAGTTCAATATACCATTTAAATGAAAATCCAGTGAAATTTCCGGTACTTTTTGAAGAATTGAATGAATAAAGCACCAAAACAAGCATCGGAATATACAGAATTCCGAAAACAAGTATCATAAATATTCTTGATAATGTTTTCATATGATAATACCCCCTTCTTCATCGTTGTCCGAAAATTTGTTCATAACGGCAATCGATATTAAAATCAGTATCATCATTACAAGGGAAATTGCAGCACCTACATTGTATGTGCTTTTATTTTGAAATTGCATCTCTATTGTATCTCCGAGAAGAAATATTGTTCCTCCTCCGAGTTTCTGTGATATATAGAATGTACTTATTGACGGTACGAATACCATTGTGATTCCCGATACTATACCGGGAACCGAAAGAGGAAGTGTAACTTTAAGATGTGCTTGCATCCTGTGGCAACCAAGGTCATATGCAGCTTCAATCAGTTTTTCATCTTGCTTTGACATTACTGAATATATCGGCAGTACCATGTAAGGCAGAAAATCGTAAACCATGCCGAATATTACCGCCCCGCTCGTTCCTATTATATTAAGTTCGCCGATCCCGATATTCTTTAAAAATGTATTTATCATTCCTCCGTCATCAAGTATCGCCATTAACGAATATGTTCTTATAAGGAGGTTCATCCACATTGGAAGCATTAATAACATTAAAAGAAGCGGCTGCCTCTTTTTCGGTGCTTTTGAAATCGCAAACGCAAGCGGATAACCGATAAAAAGACAGATGGCTGTTGCAATAAGCGAAAAACTTATTGAAAGCAAAAAAGTGTTTGTATGTGTAGACAGTGCCTGTATATTTGAAAATGTGAAATGTCCTTCGCTGTCTGTAAACGCATAATAGCAAACAAATAAAAGCGGTGCTATTATAAACATTACTGACCATACAATATGCGGATATGCGGCAATACTTGCCAAAGACGGTTTCTTTAACTTATTTACCCTTTTTTCAGGAGGTATTTCTTTTACATTACAATTCATCTTCAGTATTTTCTACCTCCTCTATATCAGAAAGGTGCTCAAGTTCGTCTGAGAAAGAAGAATAGTCACCGAACATATCAGAAAACTCCGATTTCTTCATTACATGTATCGCATCGGGCTCTATGTAAAGTCCGATCTCTTCTTCGGGCGCCACATAATCAGTCGATTGTATCATCCACTTGAATCCATCAATATCAACTATGATTTCATAGTAAACGCCTTTGAATGTAACTGAGGTTACTCTTCCTTTAAGCATTCCTTTTTCAACAGGTACCACGTCAACATCCTCTGGTCTCACAACTATATCAACAGGCTCGTTCTTTTCAAAACCTTTATCAAGACATTTAAAAGTATTTCCTGCAAATCTCGCTTTATAATCAGCAAGCATTATACCGTCCAGTATATTACTTTCTCCTATAAAATCTGCAACAAACGCATTGACCGGCTCATTGTATATATCTGTCGGAGAACCTATTTGCTGTATCTTGCCGTTTGCCATAACAACAACGGTATCGGACATTGACAGTGCTTCTTCTTGATCATGTGTTACAAAAATAAATGTTATCCCCGTCATATGCTGAATGTTTTTCAATTCATTTTGCATATCTTTCCGAAGTTTCAGATCAAGTGCACCCAGCGGTTCGTCAAGAAGAAGAACTTTAGGACGGTTGATCAATGCTCTGGCTATTGCAACTCTTTGTTGCTGTCCTCCGGAAAGTTTTTCAGAGTTCCTTCTCTCAAATCCGGAAAGATTCACCATTGCAAGTGCTTCCTTTACACGCTCTGTTATCTCTCTTTCAGGCAGTTTCTTCAGCCTGAGCCCGAACGCCACATTTTCAAATACATTCAAATGCGGAAATAAAGCGTATTTTTGGAATACAGTATTAAGTTCCCTTTTGTATGGAGGCAGATCGTTTATTCTTACTCCGCCAAAAAAGACATCTCCCGAATCGGGAGTTTCAAAGCCTGCTATTATTCTCAGTGTTGTTGTTTTGCCACAGCCCGATGGGCCTAGCAAGGTGACAAACTCGTTGTCGTGAATATCAAGACTGATCTCACTTAGCACCTGTTCACCGTTAAATTCCTTTGAAATAGCCTTAAGCTCGATAATTTTGTTTTTGTTCATTTCAAAAACTCCTTTAAAAATAAAAATAAAATGGAGACAGTGCTTTTGCACCGTTTTTGTTGCAAGAAAAAAACACCCTGCGGCCGGAAACATTTAATGGATTTTGTATTTTTACATTACCGGTAAAGTCTACAGCCGTATTCTCCGCTTAAAGCTCGGATATTCAGCAATAATGCCGAAGGTGAAAAACAAATCGTGCAACCGCATGCAAATACTTTGCATACTAAGGAATTAAGGGTAAATCCTTAAAAAAAAACCTCCTTCATAAAAATTTAAATACTTGATAATTATAACATAGTTTCTTTTTTTATGCAATACATTTTCATAATTATTTATTTCTTATAAAAAATTTGTATATTTACAGTAAAATTATTACTTTTTTTTTACATTCAATGGTAAAAATAACTAATTTTTATTTTACTTTTGAATTACATTGAAAAATATTGCCCCGTAAAAAATAACAGTTTATTATCACCCGGGAAAACTACGGTCTTATTTCATTGACCTTTTTTAACCATATTTCAACTATTTTTTTATATGTTCCGGTAAGCACTCCGGTAACTGCTACCGCACTGGCTATCCCTCCTGCCGAAAGCAATGCCTCTATAAGATTTGTAATATATATATCATACCGGTTTTCAAGTAGTCCCCTCATTGAATAATATATAATTGATCCCGGAACCAATGGTATTACGGCAGATAGCATAATTATTGTTGCAGGTACCTTGTTTATTCTGGCCATTATTTCTGAATAAAGACATGTGACTCCCGCAGAAAGAAAATATATAAGAAAAGTATTTTCGCTTTTCATAACAAAAAAATACTCCGCTGTAAATGTCAATACCCCGCCTATTACTGCAATAAAAACTGTTCTTAATTTCATCTTATCCTGAAGTGCAAAAGCCGATACAGAAACAAATGTCAAAACCATTTTATATAAATAATCACCCATATACTAACCATCTAATTTTATTTATATTATATTATAAAAATATTATAAAACAAGCGACGGCAAGGCAAACCCTATTGCAATCGAGAGTGCAGTCAAAATTGATTCAAATAAACGTGTAATACCAAAAAGTATTTCTCCGCTGATTATGTCCCTTACAGCACTCATAACAGATATTCCCGGGGCAAGCAACATTATATTCCCTATGGCAACCATATCGTAATTTTCTGCCATGCCTATCTTAACTGTAAACAAACATACGGCACCCGCCAAAAAAGATGTTACGCAGGTGAAAATAAGTTTGTTTTCGAAGCCTATATCTCCTTTGATCTTCATAAACTGAATGGTATTTGCACTTATAGCGGAAGAAATGGCCTCTTTTATTCCTCCGCCAAAAAAAAGAGAAAAGCAAAATGCAACTATCATAGACTGTATATAACTTTTAAGCGGTTTCACCGATGTATTCTTATTTGCCTCTCTAAATTCACTTTCAGCAATTTCAAGTCCCATTTTACTTTCACATATTTTCCTTGAAAGTGCATTAAGTCTTTCAAATCTGGAAAAGTCTGCACCGCTGTTTTTTACTCTCCGTGTCTTTGTAAAACTTTCTCCGTCTGCAGAATCATATGTGAGAAGAATAAAAGATACAAACGACAGTACCTCACATGATGCTGCCCCGAGTGCAAGTGCTACTCTTTCCGCACTTTCTTCTGCACGCTTTACTTCAGCACCGCTTTCTAACAGCGAAACTGCCATATTTATTGCAAATTCCGCTTTTCTTTCGGAGATATTTACTTTAAACGCCCCCCTTATATTTTTTTATATTATTATGATTTTACCGCCAAAATTTATTTTAAAAATGCATGTTTACAGCATATTACTTAACCTTTAATAATTATTTTTATTATGCGTTTTTTTATTTATTTTATTTAAAATAATTGACAATATATTTTTTTAATGCTATAATAAATTGTGTTATTGAAAATTATTTACATATTGTAAATAAAAACATTATTCAATAATTTAAATTATTGCGAACATTTATAACTCTTAAATATACGGATGATAACATAATCCCGTGAAAGGAAAAAAATGACTCTCGATAAACTTTCTCTCAATAAAAATGCAAAAATAATTTCTGTCGATGGCGAAAAATCGTTACGTCTCCGGCTTCTTGATATGGGTCTTACGCCTAAAACTTCAGTAAAGATCACAAAAATTGCTCCAATGGGGGACCCGATAGAACTTCTAATAAGAGGCTATTCCCTGACTATCCGTCTTGACGATGCTCAAAAAATAACAGTTGAACCGGAAGAAAATTGACATATGAGTCAATTTTAATATTTTTCTGTTTAGGTACTTTATACACAGTATTTTAAAATAAAAATTCGTTTGTGTATTAATAAATTAAGTTTTTTTAATGGTTAAACTTTTTACATTATTTCTCTTCTTAAAGTTTTAAATTTACAGGAAGGAACTTTATGAACGCAACTTTTGCTCTTGTCGGTAATCAAAACTGCGGCAAAACTACGCTTTTTAATCAACTTACCGGCTCAAATCAGCATGTTGGAAATTTCCCAGGTGTAACGGTTGATCAAAAGGTCGGTACGCTCCGCTCAAACAAGGACTTATCAGTAGTTGATCTCCCGGGAATTTATTCGCTGCGCCCTTATACAAGCGAGGAAATAGTAACCCGCGATTTTATTTTAAAAAACCGTCCGGACGGTATTATAAATATTATTGACGCAACAAACATCGAACGTAATTTATATCTGACTTTACAAATCCTGGAACTTAAAATTCCCACTGTTATTGCATTGAACATGATGGACGAAGTAAAAGGTAACGACGGTTCTATTGACATAAACGGACTGTCCGCTTTGCTCGGAGTTCCGTGTGTGGCAATATCTGCGTCAAAAAATGAAGGTATTGACGACCTCGTTTCAGAACTTATAAAAGTCAGTTCAAGCAAGACCCTTCCAAAAGTTATTGATTTCTGCGATGACGGTGCAGTCCACCGCTGTATACACGCCGCAGTGCATCTTATTGATGATCATGCAAAACGCGCCGGGATCCCTTCGCGTTTTGCCGCTACAAAACTTATTGAAGGTGATGAGCCGATAATTGATCTTCTTGCCCTTAACAAAAATGAACTTGAACTAATGGAACATTCCATTGTCGAAATGGAAAGAGAAACAGGACTTGACAGAAATGCCGCTCTCGCCGATATGAGATACACATTCATTGAAAATGTATGTAAAAATACTGTTGTAAAATGTAAGGAAAGCAAAGAAAGACTTCGTTCCATTAAAATTGACTCGGTACTTACTAACAAATATCTTGCTATTCCTCTTTTTCTCTGTATTATGCTTGCCGTTTTTTGGCTTTCATTCTCTTTTATAGGTGCATTTCTTTCAAATATTCTTACTCTCGCTTTAGATATGCTGACATCTGCCGCTGCAAATGGTCTTGATACCTTCGGTATTAATCCCGTAGTAAAAAGTCTGGTTATTGACGGCGTTTTTGCCGGAGTCGGTTCAGTCCTCAGTTTTTTACCGACTATTGTGGTACTATTTTTCTTCCTTTCAATCTTAGAGGACACGGGATATATGGCTCGCGTCGCATTTGTTATGGATAAACTTTTGCGTAAAATCGGTCTTTCCGGACGCTCTATTGTTCCTATGCTTCTTGGGTTCGGCTGTAGCGTCCCGGCTATAATGGCTACAAGGACTCTTTCATCTGAGCGTGACAGAAAAATGACCATTATGCTGACACCTTTTATGAGTTGTTCGGCTAAAATTCCGGTTTACGCAATGTTCGCAAAAGCTTTTTTCCCGAAAACCGCTCCGCTTGCAATGATAAGTCTATATGTAACCGGAATAATTGTCGGAATACTTATCGCCCTAATTTTCAATATAACGGCATTCAAAGGTAACCCTGTTCCGTTTGTTATGGAACTTCCAAATTACAGGTTTCCTTCTACAAAAACCGTACTTCAACTTATGTACGAAAAGGCAAAAGATTTCGTTCAAAGAGCATTTACCATAATTTTTCTTGCCACTGTTATTATTTGGTTTTTACAAACATTTGATTTCAGACTTTTTATAGTTGAAAACTCTTCAGACAGTATTTTAGCATCCATAGGTCGTTTCATATCTCCCATATTTGCCCCTCTCGGTCTTTCAGATTGGAAACTGACTACTTCTCTAATTACCGGTTTTTCCGCAAAAGAAGCGGTAATCAGTACACTTGCAGTATTAAACGGAACTTCGATGGAGGCACTTCCGGAAGTTTTAACCGCTGTTTTAACACCTGCGCAAGCAGTCAGTTTCCTTATCTTCACTCTCTTATACACCCCTTGTATTGCGGCTATCGCTGCAATAAAACGAGAACTCGGTTCGGGAACAAAAGCCGCCGGAGTGGCAATAATGCAGTGTGGTATTGCATGGCTTATGTCACTGATCGTTTATCAAATATGTGTACTTATAGGGTAAAATATGGGATTTGCTGATTACATAATTATTACCGTTATCTCCGTTTGGTTTATTTTTTCGGTAGTATGGGCGATTAAAAAAACTAAGAAAATAGGATCTTGTTGCGGTAACTGTAAAGGCTGTGCAGGATGCCGTAAACGCAAAAAAATAAATAAAAATTCCCCGCAGTGAAATTTTTCACCGCGGGGAATCATTTTTTCCTTTTGATTTTATCTGTCCGTATTTTATATCTTTTTTAAAGCATTCCGAAAAACATATTTTTCCGCCGGATAATTGATTAAATCCGCTGTTTTGAACTGATAAAATCCTTAAAATTTCATTAAAAAATAATTTTACCTTGATTTTTTATAAAGCGGGCCGTATACCTCGCATGCACGGTAATCTGCCGCCTCTTTATCTGCGGTTCCGAATGCGTTCCATGCTGCAGGGCGGAATATCTTTTCTTTAGGTACGTTGTGCATCGAAACCGGAATACGTAGCATAGAACAAAGAGTGATTAGATCAGCTCCGATATGGCCGTAACTTATCGCTCCGTGATTTGCTCCCCAATTATTCATTACCTCATACGCTGTTTTAAACGGGCTTCCTTCTTTGCCGTCACAGCGCGGTGCAAACCATGTGCAAGGCCACGTATAATCTGTTCTCTTCCAAAGAACATCGCTTACATCATCAGGCAGATTTACTGTCCATCCCTCGGCTATCTGGAGGACAGGACCGAGTCCTTTAATAAGATTGAGTCTTATCATTGTAACCGGCATTTCTGCTCGCGTAAGAAATCTTGAAGAATATCCGCCTCCTCGAAAATATCCGAGATCGGCATAGTTCCATGTTGTATTCTCCATAATTGCCTTTTGATCATCCTCTGTGACATTGTACCATTCCTTCATTACCGGATTGCCGTTTTCATCAACTGCCGCACCGTTTGCATCAAGACATGCAGCGCCCGAATTTATAAGGTGAATGACTCCGTCTGCAAGTTTTGCTTTACCTTCTAATTCGTATCCGGTCACACGGTAAACAGAACTTCCGGACCAATATGTACGTACATCTGCAAATATCTGTGCCCGGTTTGTAAGTAATTTCATAAAAAGCATCCCGAGACCGTTTAAAATATCGTTCTCAGTTGCAAGGATATATGGCTCCCGTGCTCCTTCCCAGTCAAATGTTGTATTAAGCATTGCTTCCGCAAAATCAGCATTCGGGTAAAAATCGGTCCACTGCCTCTGTCCTTGGAATCCCGCAGCGATTGCATTATGTCCCACCGATTCTTCTTCGCACCCCTTTGGAAGATTTTTATTGCCATTCATTAGGTCTTTTATTATCACCATCATTTTAACGACAAATTCAAAGTCCTTTTCCTTCTCTTTTTCTGATTTCTGAAGTTCCTCCGGGTTTTTGTCAAATCCTATCTTACAATACTTTTTTGCCCACTCAAGTGCTTTTTTATATGTTGCTTTATTGTAAATACCTTCGGACATTCGGCGGATAATTTCTACTTCGTCAACAGACTCAACCCTCATACCGAGATAATCTTCAAGGAAATTCGTATCCATGATAGACCCGCCGATACCCATACACATAGATCCTATTTGTAGATATGATTTACCCTTCATGGTTGCTGCCGCTACGGCAGCACGGCCAAAACGGAGAAGTTTTTCACATACATCTGCAGGAATTGTTGTATCGTCAAGATCCTGAACATCATGACCGTATATCCCGAATGCCGGAAGACCTTTCTGCGCATGTGTGGCAAGAACAGAAGCAAGATATACAGCACCTGGTCTTTCGGTACCGTTAAAGCCCCATACGCCTTTTATGGTCTCATAATTCATGTCCATTGTTTCCGCACCGTAGCACCAGCATGGAGTTACGGTAAGGGTGATCTGAACACCGTTTTTCCTAAACTTTTCTTCACATGCCACGCTTTCGGCAACACGTCCGATAGTTGTATCGGCGATAATGACTTTTACAGGCTCTCCGTTTGAATATCTTAAATTTTCCTCAAACAGTTTTGCTGCCGCTTTTGCCATGTTCATTGTTTGGTCTTCAAGAGATTCTCTGACTTTTAATGCACCGCGACGTCCGTCTATTGTAGGTCTTATTCCGATAACCGGGTAACCGCCAAGAAGTCTGCTTTTTGCTTCTGCCATAATCTTATCTCCTTTTAATTTTTTTGTTACCTAAAGTATACCATAATTTTTTTTAAAAGTCAATAGAAATGCATAACAAAAGTTAATCGATTAGTTTTTTGTTACCAATACATTTAATAATTCATTTTACATAATTTTGTTTATTAACATTAAAACGGTTACCTTTTTCTTCGGTAACCGTTTTAATGTTAAGTATTTACTTATTGAATATGTCTTTTGCATCAGTATTGATTAGCGGGAAAAGAACACAGTTATCTCTTACATATTCTGAATTCTGTATATCCTTGATCATTCCGGAAAGTGTTCCGCTTTCACTGATAGCATCCTGTATATCTTTGTCTGATGAAAACTCAAGAATTATAATAGTTGTTGCTTGGTTTGCAATTTTTTCCAAGGAAGACGCATCTTCCGAAATTTTCTTTTTTAATAAATGAAAAGTGCAGGAAATTTGTCCTCTTTCAAGTTCTGCCGAAATTGAATTTAATGTGGAATTTTCTTCATCCTTGATTTCTTCATATCCTTCATTTTTAAAGTTTCTGAGAATTTTGCCATAGGAAGAACAGGAAGCAAGCAATGTGACAAGCATGACTCCTAAAAGCATAAGTGCTATATTTTTTAAAAGTTTCTTTTTCATACCGTTTCTCCTTATAATTTTTTTATTTATTGCCCTTCACTATTTACATTATAGCAAAATAAATTTTCCTTGTCAATAGTTTTTAATAGGAATTTTATTCTATATTACTCAAAGAAAACCGCTGCCCTTTTATTAACAGGCACACCTATTCCCTTTCTGTAACATTCGGAAACCGCTGATCTTGCTCTTTCGCTGCCTTTTTCTGCTGCTGCATAATAATACAGAAACGCTGTTTTACGGTCCTGCTCTACACCTCTGCCTTTTTCATAACATTGCGCTATCGCATAAAGCGTCTCTGCGCTTGCTTCTTTGCCGTCCTTACGCTCTCTTGCCGCTGCTTGCAACCACCTGAACGCTTCTACATAATTTTTATGCTTTTGAAGATACAATGCATAATAATACTGTGCTTCGGCAATATCTGCCTGTGCTGCTTTTAAAAAGTACTCGGCGGAAAGATTTTCATTTCTTGCAATACCTATACCCGCTCTGTAAAGTTTTGCGATCTCAAGGTATGCTTCTACATTCCCATCTTTTGCTGCTTCAAGAAAATACTCTGCTGCCTTATGCTCATCTTTTGCAAGCATGTCTCCGTATAAATATCTGTATGCAAGATTCATGTATGCACGTCTATCTCCGCTTTTAAGTGCCTTTTTATACATGGTTGATGCTTCCACCCTGTCTATTTTTACTCCGTCTCCTTTATCGGTCATAACGGCAAGTCTGTACTGGGCATCGGGGTATCCGTTCTGTGCTGCAATTTTAAGATACGTTACCGCCATACTAGAATTTTTTGCAAAACCTTCTCCGTCTGCAAGCATACACCCAAGGGTATATATGGAATGTATACTACCGAGTTCTGATGCAGCTTTATAGTACATTATTGCAATTGAGTATGATTCATACCCATTCCTCGCTTTTTCCAGGGAAACGTCTCCGAGAAAACTCATTGCTGGATAATATTCATTTGCAGCCGCATATGTTATGCTTTTCATGGCATTGGTCATTTGCTCTCTTGACGCACCGGTACTCTGTAAAATACGAAGTCCGGATTCAAAATAATACTTTGATTGATTTTCTAAAAGTCCTTTTGCAGAAGAAAGGGCATTGCGTACTGCACTTGATGATTTGAACTGTTGCTCCCATACTCTGAATACAACAACATTTCCTATCTTTTCAAGCAACACATTGAGATATGCACTGATTTCGGGTGTTTCTGCGGTCATATATACCACAAGAGGTATCCTTTTTTGTATAGTTCGCATTATAACAAAATCTATTATCTTGTCAGTAATTGAATTTTGAGTGAGTACAAGTACTGTAGTACATGCACTGTTCATTTTTTCCGATATTTCCTTAAGTTCTGATTCGCTTGGCTCTATCTTGCTGTTAAGCCAAAAACGGTATCCGTTTTTTTCAAGTTCATCAAGAAGATTTTCCGTAATCACAGTGTCGTGGCAGTTAAAAGCAACATATGCAAAAGGTTTTGTTCCATCATATAATTTCCGTCTTTTCATTTAACTTTCAACTCCTTTTTCAAAAAAACGTTCATTTTTCGCTCCGGTTTGATTTTGTACTAAATATTATTCCATCCATAATTTATTAAACAATGCTAATCGGCTTATTATTTTACATCATCTGTAAATATCGGTTCTTCTTCGTCTTCATTATGCTCTTCGTCATCCGCATTGTTTGCCGATACATAAGGATCTACCATTATCTGTTTTATCTTTGGCCATGCAGCATAACTTGCAATATATGCACAGTACCCGTAAAGGACTATTATCGGAAGCATTATTCCTAACGGCATAAGCACTATAAGAAAATAGTAATCAAGAAGTACCAACATTAATATTCCTAATAAAGCAAGTATATTTCTTTTAAGTCCTATTGCAGAAAAAATAAAGGCATTTTTGATTATTTTCGGAAGCGAAAGATCAAATGTGATTATAAGATTATAAATATAAAACCTCATAATAAAATATAATACCCCAAGCAGTATTGCGGCAAAAAACATCATAGATCCAACATATGCGCCCATATTAAAATAGAAAAACGCCACGTCATAAACAATCATTACCATTATAAATAGATCAATAATTCCCATTATAATCCCTTGCTTAAGGTTTCTCCTTATAGCATACCAAAAATCATGCCATACAAATACCGGATCTCCTTTTACAAGATTTCTCAGAATATACGTTGTTCCTATGTTGGTAAGTCCGAATGTAAAAATAAGAAGCGCTCCTATTGCATACATAACAATTGTAGGTGCCGTTATGGCCGATAAAACTCCCTGGGAACCGTGAAGCCCGTAAAGCGCGGCAGATACCGGATCGGCAACATCCTGCATAGTCCCGAAAAGCACTGTATATATTGATGATGTGGGAGACGGCACTGTTTCGTTAAGAAATCCGGAAAAACCGAATCCAAGAAAAAAAAGAGGAAAATTTCCCACCAGAAAAAGGAGGTTTACAGTCACAATAGTACTTATATGCCACCAGGAAAGTTTAAAAAAATTTTTAAAATTTCGAGGGAGTTTATCGTTTTTTGACACTCCCTTTCCGGAAAGCGGATTTTTATGAAATAGATCATATAAAGTATATTTCTTTTTTCCGTTATGATTTGCCATTATAAAAAATCCCTTTCATCAAAGTTCTGCCGAAAGTTCTTCGGCACGTTTAGTGCAGGCCTTCATCGCCTTTGATATCATTTCAAAAAGCCCTTCTTTGTAAAAAATCTCCATTGCTCTCTCAGTCGTCCCATTTGGAGATGTTACCATCTTCACAAGTTCCTCCGGCGTTTTATCTGAATTTATCACCATATCTGCAGATCCCTTTACCATATCACAGATAACTTTAAGAAGCATTTCACTTTCAAGTCCTTCTGCTTTTGCTTCTTTGTAAATACAGTCTATTATGTAATAAATATATGCCGGAGCACTTGATGTTGCTGCTATTACTGCGTTCATTTTGTCCTCCGGAAGTTCAAACACACTCCCGGATGCGGAAAACATCTCTTTTATTTCATGAAATGCGGTATCGCTTACAAAAGAGTTTTTGGATATTGCGGTCACACCTTTACCTATAAGAAGAGGCGTATTTGGCATTGTTCTTATGACAGGAACATCTGCGTTAAGTCCTTTGCATATCGAAGCACAACTCACTCCTGCAGCAATTGAAATAAAAGTTTTACCTGTAAGTTTCACTCCGCTGTCGCTTATCTCTTTTGTCAATTCGGCAAAATTTTGAGGTTTAACTGCCAAAATAATATAATCCGCTACTTCAACAGCCTCTGCGGCGGACCCGGCAATTTTTAATTTACCGTTAAATTTGTCGTACTGAGACGGTACTTTATCATATATTGTAATGTCACTGCTTTTCATTCCGCCGATTATTGCGTAAGCCATATTTCCCGCGCCTATAAAAGAATATTTTTTCATATATATCTCCGTTTCCAATGTGCTGTATTTTTGTTAAAATTTTACATGTTTTTTATATTCATAAAAGGACTTTATAATTATTATCATATCATTTATTTTTAAATTTTTCAACAAATTACATAAATATTTTAAAATTTTACAATTTAATAATTTTATAAAAGATTTTTATGCTATAATATTTATTGCTGTAAAATTTAAAAGGAGGTGCTTTTTTGAACTTATCTCAGTTTATTTCAAAAAATCCGAAACTGGAAACCGACCGTCTTATAATAAGAAAACTTATCCATGAAGATGCTTTTGATATGTACAGTTATGCAAGCCGCCCTGAAACTGCACGGTATCTTCTTTGGGAACCGCACCCTTCTCTTAATTACACACGCGACCTTATACATTATCTTCAAAAGGAATACAGCACCGGAAATTACAGCGATTTTGCAATAATATTTAAAGAAAACAATAAAATGATCGGTACTGTAGGATTTACCTCTTTTGACGAGAAAAATCTATGTGCTGAAGTCGGGTATGTCATAAATCCCGATTACTGGCATCAAGGTATTGCTACCGAAGCCTTGAACGCAATTTTAAGTGTCGCTTTTTATGATCTGGATGCAGAGCGGGTCGAGGCAAAATATATGCCGGAAAATATATATTCAAAAAAGGTAATGGAAAAATGCGGAATGACTTACGAAGGTACGGCAAGACATAAAATGTACATCAAAGGAAAATTTTGCGATATTGCATTTTGCTCTGTCCTCAGAGAAGAATATTTTTCACTCCATGAAAAAAAGCAATATTCTCAGACAAAAAAAACTAAAAGAATTTGCCGCATTTTTGACTTTTCTCATAAAAATTAACAAATTGCTATTGAATAAAATAATAAAAAAATGTACAATAGTTGTATTGTAATTTCAAATCGGAGGACAAATAAATGTTTTCATACTTTTTGGACGCTGCAGCAGGTACGGGTAGTACCAGTGGAGGTATTGTCACTATTTTAATGGTTGTCGGCCTTCTTGTTATTATGTACTTTTTTATGATACGCCCTCAGAAAAAACAGGAAAAAAAGATGAATGAAATGCGTGAATCTCTCCAGGTTGGAGATGAGGTAACGACTATCGGCGGTATTATTGGCAGGATAGTTTCTATTAAAGACGAAACTGTCCTTATTGAAACAGGCAGAGACAGAGTCAAGATCAGATTTTTGCGATCAGCAATAAGAAGCGTCGATGTAAAAGCAGAAGACGCTGAATAAAAATTTTTCAGGCTATCATATTTTTTTACTTCTATTCATAAACTTAACTAAACGAAAATACTGCTTTGTAAAATTAATGTATTCCGTTTTATCATAATTTATCGGCAGTACGGAAATTCTTACAAAACAGTTTTCAAAAAGCAGAAAAAGGAGTAAAAATATGAAGCCTTTGTTTTTTAATGCCGTAAAAGGACTTGCCATCTTTGCACTTTGTTCCGTTTCTCTTATCTTTATACTTTGCTTTATTGCAATACAATTTGATGATCCGGAACAGTTAGTATTAATTTTTTCAAATATTGCCTTGTTTTTGAGCGCGTTTCTCGGCGGAAGATTTTCCGTCGGAAAAAATGGGAAAAAATTCATTTCAGGGTTAATTGTAGGAATTTTCGGAGCGCTCATAATTTTACTTTTATCATTAATTCTTTCTTCATTTGACGCTGTATCTTTTTTACGCATGGCTCTTACTGTTTTGGTTTCCGTTTTAGGCGCTTTAAGTAAAAAAAGCGTTGAAAAACAACCGTCATCGGCAAAAAAAAGAAAAAATATTGCAAAACGTTACGGGGCATACAGGTAATTTATTCATAAAACCAAAATACAAAATGTCGGGTATAATGGCAATATACGCATAAAGCATTTTGCGAAAGGAAGTTAAAAAATGATTTACAAATTTAAATTTTACGGACACTACTTTGCAATAGATACCAAAAGTCTTGCTGTACATAAACTTACCGAAATACAGTATGACATGCTTACGTACCTCCGCTTTCCCTTTGAAGATGTTTTCCCGACAACTCTTCGGTATGACTTGGCAAAATATGAGTCATCACAACTCAAAGAATCGTATTTTGAACTGAAAAAACTTTGTGATCACGGTGTTTTTATGTCTGAAAACCCCGTCAGAATGGAAAAAAAAGTTCGCATTGAAAAAAAACATGCAGACAAAGTAATAAATTATAATGCTGAAAATTTTATTTTTGCCAATCAAGTCATCAAATGCGCAGATAGCGGGTTTAAGGTTATTACCGTGGAAGAAGATAAAATAAATCCTGTGAAAAAATGTGATTTTGACATCCTTTTTTCTGAATTTGAAAAAGTAGCAAAAGAAATAATAAAACGAAAATCAGGACGATCCCAAGGTGATCCTTTTGTTTTTTTACCGTTTGATTTTTTATACGAAAAAGACAAAAACGGGTATTTTCATATACTTCAAGATAATTTATCAGGAATTTTTGAAAACGAAATTGAAGATCTTGAAAAAAAATGTGCTTCACTTTCCGTTGCAATTTTTTTAGAATAACCTTTTTAAATTTAATAAAAAGATCAGGCTCTTATTTTGAACCTGATCTTTTATTTTTTTTTTGAGGTCTTGCCCATCCTTTTTTTCTTTCAATCTTTTTTTTATTAACGACAGAATTTTTTTTATCTTTATAAAACGTCTCTATGCTTTTGGTATAGACCTCCGGTTTTCCGGATTTTTTTTCTTTATTTGTTTCTACCTTGTTTTTTAAACTTTTTTTTCTATTGCCGATACCATCGCTTTTTGGCCTTACAAGGCATTCTTTGCCATAGCCGATAAGATCCGTACGCCCGCATTTTTCAAGCGCTTCGCGTACCAGATCGGCGTTTTTTATATTACTAAACTGAAGCAACGCTCTTTGAAGTTGCTTTTCGTGATAATCAGTCGCAACATATACCTTTTTCCCTGTAATCGGGTTTATTCCGGTATAATACATAACCGTTGATGCCGTTCCGGGTGTTGGATAGAAATCCTGGACCTGCTCCGGAGTATATCCCCATCTTTTTATATACAATGCAAGCTCTATGGCCTCTTTTAAAGTGCTTCCGGGGTGACTTGACATAAGGTACGGAACTATGTACTGCTCTTTCCCTTCTTCTTTTGTTATCCTAAAAAATTTTTCCTTGAACGCCTCATATACTTTTACAGACGGCTTACCCATCTGATTTAAGACTGCGTCACAACAGTGCTCAGGGGCTACTTTAAGTTGACCGCTTACATTATCTCTGACAAGTTTGCGAAAAAATGTATCGTCTTTATCATACATAAGATAGTCATAGCGTATCCCCGACCGTATGAATACTTTCTTTACCTTAGGGAGAGCCTCTACACTTTCAATTATCTTCTGAAATTCACTATGATTGCAAATAAGATTTTTACATGGTGTCGGTGTAAGACACTTTCTGCCTGCACATACTCCGTCTTTAATTTGTTTTTCGCACGCTGGTCCACGAAAATTTGCCGTCGGACCGCCTATATCGTGTATATAACCTTTAAAATCAGGCATTTCGGTTATTATTTTTGCTTCTCTTAATACTGATTGTACGCTTCTCGCTCTCACGGATCGACCTTGATGAAACGCAAGTGCACAAAAATTACATGCCCCGAAACAGCCACGGTTATGGGTTATTGAAAACTTCACTTCTTCAATTCCGGGAATTCCTCCGTCTTTATCATAGACCGGATGCGGCTTTCTTGTATACGGAAGTCCGTAAACAAAGTCAAGCTCTTTTTGTTCGAGCGGCGGCATTGGCGGGTTTTGTACCAACATCTTACCGTCATAGTACTCTAAAACTGCCCTGCCACGTACAGAATCCGTTTCATTATATTGCACTCCAAATGCTTCGGCATATAACTTTTTATCTGTTTTCAGATCATTAAAATCATATCCTCCGACAGTATCAAAAAAAACCCTGTCCTCTTTATTTGCAAGAAAAACAGTTCCCCTTACGTCGCGGATTTTTTTTATCGGAACTCCTTTATTGAGAAGTGAAGCGATTTTCCTTAAAATATTTTCACCCATACCATAAGTGATCATATCTGCTCTGGAGTCAACAAGTATACTTCTGCGGATTTTATCGTCCCAATAATCATAATGCGCAAAGCGTCTTAAGGACGCTTCAAGTCCTCCTAATATCACAGGTACGTCCCCATACGCTTCTCTTATCCTGTTTGTATAAACTATGCAGGCTCTGTCAGGCCTAAGTCCCATTTTACCGCCCGGAGAATAGTAATCGTAACTCCTTTTACGTTTTGCGGCTGTATAGTGCGCAACCATTGAATCAATGTTCCCTGCGGTCACCAAAAATCCGAGTCGCGGTCGCCCGAACTCTTTAAAACTTTCCGCACTTTTATAATCCGGCTGTGAAAGTATTGCCACTTTGTAACCTTCAGATTCCAGTACCCTTGAAATTATCGACACTCCGAAACTCGGATGGTCAACGTAAGCGTCTCCGGTAACATAAACAAAATCCGCCTGTTCCCATCCTCTGTTCTGCATTTCTTTTTTATTTATCGGCAGAAAATCACAATTCATATTTTTCCTTTTTTAGTTGTACCATTAATGCAAAAGTCCTGTTTATATCCGATTTCCACAATACGGATACAATATAATATTCTTTATTACCGCTCTACCTCTACCATTTCAAAAAATTCAAGTATGTCCCCTTCTCTTATATCATTGAAATGCTCGATACCTACACCGCACTCATAACCTTGCTGTACTTCTTTTACATCATCCTTAAACCTCCTGAGCGATGCAAGTTTATCTTCACAAAGCACAACAGAATCGCGTAATATCCTCATGCTGCAGTTTCTTGTTGCCTTTCCGTCAGTAATATAGCAACCTGCAATAATACCTACATTCGGGACCTTGATCGTCTTTCTGACTTCTGCATGTCCGAGAACACTTTCCTTAAAGGTAGGTGCAAGCATACCTTTCATTGCAGCAGAAATTTCTTCTATGCAATCATATATGATCCTGTATGTTCTTACGTCAACTTTATGCTTTTCGGCTGAATCAAGTGCCTTTTTATCCGGACGTACGTTGAATCCGATTACTATCGCATTGGATGCGGATGCAAGCATTATATCGCTTTCAACTATTCCGCCTGCGCCTGAGTGTATAACATTCACCTTTACTTCATCATTTGAAAGTTTAAGCAGTGATTGTTTGACTGCTTCGGCAGAACCCTGAACGTCCGCTTTAACGATTATATTAAGTTCTTTTACGTTTCCGCCCATGCTTTCAAACAGTGCCTCAAGGTTTACCTTTGAATTTGCCTTGAACTGTTCATCGCGTTGTCTTTGTTTGCGCTGCTCGGCAAGTTCCTTTGCCATACGCTCGTTTTCAACTGCATTAAATTCGTCTCCTGCAGAAGGAACTTCGCTAAGACCGTCTATTTCAACAGGAACTGACGGCCCGGCAGCCTTGACGTGCTTTCCGTTGTCGTCCTTCATCGCTTTTACCCTGCCCACTGCAGTTCCGGCAATTATGGTATCCCCCACTTTAAGCGTACCGTTTTGAACAAGAACAGTTGCAACAGGTCCTCTTCCCTTATCGAGTTTGGCTTCTATAACCACACCCTTTGCTCTCCTGTCCGGATTTGCCTTGAATTCTTTTACTTCTGCTATTAAAAGAACATCTTCAAGAAGTTCATCTATGCCTTTTCCGGTAATTGCGGATACCGGTACACACATAACGTCGCCTCCCCATTCCTCCGGAACTAGGTCGTACTGCGTTAGTGCCTGTTTTATAACATCAGGATTTGCAGAAGGTTTATCCATCTTATTTATTGCTACGATAATGTCAACCCCGGCGGCCTTTGCATGGTTTATTGCCTCTACTGTCTGCGGCATAATACCGTCATCGGCAGCAACTACCAGTATCGCTATATCTGTTGCCTTTGCCCCTCTTGCTCTCATGGCAGTAAACGCTTCATGTCCGGGGGTATCAAGAAATGTTATGTCCTTACCGTTGACATTTACTCTGTATGCTCCGATATGCTGAGTAATTCCCCCTGCTTCACCTGCAGTTACCTTTGTATGTCTGATAGCGTCAAGAAGCGATGTCTTTCCGTGGTCAACATGCCCCATAACACATACAACAGGTGCTCTCGTTACAAGGCATTCCGCTGAATCTTCCTCTTCATCAAACAGTTTGTCTTCTATGGTAACTACGACTTCTTTAGTTACCTTTGCTCCCATTTCGTCCGCTATAAGATATGCTGTGTCATAATCAATCGTCTGGTTTACATTTGCCATAACTCCGAGCATAAATAGTTTTTTTATTAAATCCGATGCTGAAATTTTTAGTCTTGTGGCAAGTTCTCCCACGGTAATTTCATCCGGTATCGAGACAGACAGCGGCAGGCGTCTTGCCTTTTCCATTTGCTGCTTACGGAGTTTTTCTAGTTCTATCCTTTCTTTATCTTTTTCTTTGTCGATCTTTCCGCCTTTTTTACGTCCGTCAACAACTCTTCCGCCTCTCGTGTCGCTGTATTCTTTACCTGCTTTACTTGCAAGTGTTTCGAGTTTTTCATCGTATTTTGAAAGATCGACAGTACCGCCTCTGGTATCAACTACTCTTGCTTTTGGCTTTCCGTTAAATTCAGATTCTGAAGACGGACCGCCTATCTCTACACCGCCTTGAAGTTTCGGTCTTTGATTCTGTTGTGGCTGCTGCTTCTGAATTTTGGTCTGCTGGGATTTCTGATTTTTACTTTGCTGTGTAGGAGGAGTAAATACCCTCTCCTTTTGTTGCGGTTTTTTATTTTGCTTTATATCGGAATTTTGCTTTTTCTCTGTCTCTGCATTTGCCTCTGCAGATTTCTTAACAGTAGGTTTATTATTGCGCTTTTCTTCTGCTTTCGGATTTTCAGGTTCCTCTTTTTTAGGTTGTTCCGTCTTTTCTTCCGCTTTGGACTCTTCTTTTATTTTTTCTTGACTTTTTGTTTTGTCTGCTTCTGTCTTTTTTCCTTTTTCGACAGTCTTTTCAACAGTCTTTGTATCTGTCTTTTTTATATCAGGAAGACTTTCTTCTTTTTTAGCCGTTTTTTTATTCTCTTCTTTGGGAGATTTTTGTTTTATTTCAAATTCATCTATTACGGCTTTTCCGCTCAAATAATCTTCTATGCTTATGCTTACCTTATAACGCTCCTTTATATTTTCAAAAAGTTTGTTAAATTGTTCAGCATCTATTGCGGACGTTGTTTTTATATCCGAATATCCGAGCTCGGTAAGTTTTTCTACAAGTTCTTTTGAACTTTTCATTTTAAGATCTTTGGCAAGACTGCTTATCTTAACTTTTTCTGCCATTACTTGCACCTCCTGTGAACATTTTTTCTGTCCACCTTCTTGTTCATTTCTGTGTATCTAGTCTTTCCATCATCGCCTTACTAAATCCTTCATCTGTTATCCCTACAACTGAGGTAAGGCTCTGTCTTCCGATAATTCTTGCAAGTTCGGCTTTGTCTATCCAAAGCGTATAACAAGGAATACCGTAAAAAGATGATGCGTTTAATATCCTTTTTATTGTATTGCCAGAAGCATCTGCGCTGCAAAGCAGAAGTTTTATACCGTTTTTTTCCTTGGCCCGTACCTTTTCGATTACCTGCTCGGTACCGGATATTATTTTTCCGGCTTTTTTCGCAATACCGATAAGGGATATTACTTTTATTTTTTCATCTGTCATTTTTTTTCTTCCAAAAGTTCTTTTTCAAGTCTTTCGTATATTTCTTCGGGTATCTGCACCGAAAGTCCGCTTTCGAGCCTCTTACTTTTTCTTGCTTTTCTAAAACAGGAAATGTTTCGGCAAAGGTATGCTCCTCTTCCGGATTTCTTTCCGGTAGCATCAAGTATAACTTCACCTTCCGGAGTTCTCACGACCCTTATCAGTTGCTTTTTTTCTTTCGTCTCGCCGCATCCGACGCAACGCCGCTCCGGCGTTTTTCTCTTTCTTATTTCCACCTTAATCTCCATCCTGCCGCTTAGTTCAGTACACTTTTTTTCTCAGTCACCTGTTTTTATGTCAATCTTCATTCCGGTTAATTTTGCTGCAAGTCTTGCATTCTGACCTTCTTTTCCAATTGCCAATGAAAGTTGATCTGGAGCAACATATGCCCTGCACGAATGATCCCCATCAACTATTACTTCATCTACTTTTGCTGGAGAAAGGGCTTCTTTTACGTAATCCTCTATTTTATCACTATATCGGATTATATCTATTTTTTCTCCTTGAAGTTCATCAGTTATTGCCTGTTTACGTTGATTTTGCTGTCCAACACATGTTCCTATCGGGTCTACATCACTGTCACGGCTCATAACCGAAATTTTTGTTCTTGATCCTGCCTCTCTTGCTATGTTCTTTATTATTACCGTTCCGTCGGCAATTTCCGGAATATTGAGTTCAAAAAGTCTCTTTACAAAACCTGCATGTGTTCTTGAAAGCGTCACATACGGTCCACGGCTTTCTTTTTTAACCTCTATTACATATACTTTTATATGCTCTCCAGGTTCAAATGTTTCTCCAGGTATTTGTTCAGACTGTAAAAGAGTCGCATATCCGTTTCCTATATTAAGTCTTACGCTTCCGGTCTCTGGATCCACCTTATCAACAACAGCTGTTACTATTTCTTCCTTCTTTTCTTCATATTCCTTGATCATCATTCCGCGTTCTGCTTCCCTTATTGCCTGAACAATAACCTGTTTTCCAGTTATTGCACTCAGTCTTCTGAATTCATCCGGCTTAAGTTCTATTTCAACTACTCCGCCGAGGACATTCCTTCTTGACTTCTTTTTTGCATCTGCAAGGGAGATCTGCGTATTTGGATCGGTTACTTCTTCTACTATGTCAAGTCTTTTAAAAACTTTAAAATCGTATTTGTCTTCATTAATGTGCACTCTTACATTGGTACTTCCGCCCATCTCACGTCGGTACGCACTTACAAGTGCCGCTTCCAATTTCTCAAACATATAAGCCTTCGGAATTCCCTTTTCGCTCTCAAGCATATCGAGAGCCTGAAATAACGCCTTATTCATTTCTTTTTCTTTATCCTCCGAGTTTATTTTTTACATTTCATAATATACATTTGCCTTTGATATCTGCTTTCTTCCAACAGTTAAACTCTTACCGTTTTTTTCGGTAATCTTCACTGTATCGTTTTCACTGTCGTACTCTTCCAGTTTTCCAACAATGCTTTTCTTTCCCTCAATTGATGCAAAAAATTTTGCCTCGATGATCTTTCCTTTGCACTTAATAAAATGCTCCGGTATCCTTATTATTCTTTCAAGTCCGGGAGAGGATACATCAAGATAGTAGAAACTGTCTATGGGATCTGCTTCATCAATTATCGGCTCTATTGCTCTGTGTACTTTTTCACAATCATCTATATTTATTCCATTCTCGCTGTCAATCGTGACCTCAAGATGTAATTCACTACCTATTTTAGAATACTCAATATCATATATCTCATATCCCATTTCTTTTACAACAGGAGCAATAAGTTCTTTAACTGTCTCTGCTATATTTTTTTTCTGCGCCATTTTTTGTCCTTTCAATTAATGTATTTAATATATTCAAAACCAAATTTAATATAATAATAAATAGAAAAGAGCAGGTTTTATCTTATCCTACTCTTTCTATACTATATTATTATGAAAGTATTATATCATATCTTTAAATAAAATGCAATACTTTTTTTCAAAATTATTTATTTCTCGCAAATTATACAATCTGATTTTTATTATATAATTCAAAATTATGCATATTGTATAATTATTGTTGTTATTCTTTTTTCTTTTTAAACTTCATCTATTTCTCTTAGTTCGTCAAGATCTGAATCTGAAATATCTGAATCATAATCACTATAGTCAGCACTGATATCCGTTGCTCTTCCGCAAAAAGGACAAAATGCATTTTTGTCCGATATGAATTTTCCGCATTTGGGACATATCACTTTCCCGCATACGATCCTAAACTGCTTTTCAAGATCACAAAGTATTATTTCCTTTGCAGCGATCCTGCTGCACAGTCCGCTTACTTCATCCTCAGAAAGTCTGCCGTCATCTTTTTCGCAAAGTTCTGCAAATGTATTTTTGCCGAGTGTTGCGTATAAAGCGTTAAGTTCGTTTCTTTGACTTGTTATGCGGTAACGAAGTTTTGTTGCATCGACCGCAGTTACAACTGTCTCTTTTATATTTTCTGCTGTATCTTCACAAAAATCTTTCCCGTAAAGCAATGCTTTTTTTATCTTCTTTACCATTTTATGTCTCACTTTCCGTTTTATATATTTGTATTACTTAATGCTTTAAATTCTTTTATATTATATCTTGCCAAAACCTCACTATATGTCTCTACTTCCAGCGCAGAATAGTATTTTTTCATTTTTTCGTTAACTACGTATTCCTCGAAATCTTTCATCAGGTTCAATTCCTGTTCAGTAAGTTTTGAATAGTCCTTGAGTTCATACCTCTTTATAATAAAAAGTATACCCTCTTCTTCAAATTCTGTTATTTTGCCTATTTCAAGTGAGGCTATTTTTTTTATAAACTCTGTGCCGTAATTCTGGTAATCATTTGCTGACAAAAATACTCCGTCCGGATAATTTTCATATTTTGCTAAAACTTCCTCTGAATATTCCTGCCTCAGTGTCCTGAAATCTTCGGTTAAAAGTTTATTTTTAAGTTCTTCTATCTTTTTTTCCTTTTCTGCTTTTTCTTCATCTGTAAGTGGTTCTGTTTCGTACATTCCGTTACTGTCGGTTATATATCCTCCGTTTTCGTCGGTCTTAAGTTTCATATTTCTGTAAATATAGATCCACTCTGCACAGTAATAGTTTTCTTCGTAATATTTTTCTCTGTCTTCATTTGTTACTCCAAAAACCCCTCCGTCTGAAAAAAGTGCTTCTCTGACTTTATCTATTTTCTGCTCCGCATAATATATCGTCTCAAGTGTTTTGGAGTTAAGACCGTAACCGGCCAGATAATCGTTAAATTCCGCTTTTGATCCATATGCAGTATTAAGTCCTTTTATATAATCGGATATCATATCTTTTTCTTCAGATGTAAAAGAAAGGTTATAGTCATCAAACAGTTTCATTGATATCAGTACTTCTCTTGCAAAGTTATTTATATATTGTGTTATAAACTGTTCATATGTTATTCCGTCCTCCGTTGTACTGTTCCAAAATTCCTCCGTATCTTTGCCGTTATTGTAATTACTTAAAAATATTGCTTTGTATCTTGCCATCCAGTAAGTATACATCGCCTCAGTTATTTTATACCCGCCAAGTTCCATCACGGTATCACCTTTTATTACACCGCATCCCGTTAACACAGAAAAAAGCGATATTACTGCAATAAGTACGGCAAGAAACCTTGTTTTAAACTTCATTTCAGACTTTTCCTTTCATTTTGGATAAATCGCTATTGATTATTATATCAATTTTTTTCTATACTGTCTACATTTTTTAATCTTTAAATTGTATATATTTTTTTAATAATTCCAGTGTTTGCTCAATCCTGTCTCCCTCTTTTGGCATTCTGTATGTTATATACGGTGTTCCTCCTGCTGATATATATATTTTTCCTTTATAACATGCCAAAAGTCCTTGCCATGCTTTCATATCAATACTTGCAGCAAAAAAAAGCATTGATCCGTTCCTGTATTCAACTTTGGTAATACCGGCTCGGCTCCCGTATGCTTTTATTAGAGCAATTTTCAAAAGAATTTCTGCCTGTTTCGGCAATGTTCCGTAACGGTCGGTAAGTTCGTCATAAACGTCTCTACTGTCTTCTTCTGTTTCTATTGAAGCAATTTTTTTATACGCTTCTATCCTCTGTGCAGTACTTCTTATATATTTTTCCGGAAGATATGCATCTGTGTTAAGAGAAACCATACACTCAGGCTTCTTTTGAACCGGTTCTCCTTTTTCTTCAAGTACCGCTTCATTCAGAAGTTTCATATAAAGTTCGTATCCGACACTTTCTATATGCCCGTGCTGCTTAGTACCTAAAAGATTTCCGGCGCCTCTTATCTCCATATCGCGCATCGCCACCCTAAAACCGGATCCAAATTCGGTAAAATCACGTATTGCCTCTAGTCTCTTTTCTGCTGACTCTTTTAACACCATACCTTTTTTGTAGGTAAAATAAGCATATGCGCGACGTCCAGAACGTCCGACTCTTCCTCTTATTTGATGAAGTTGCGCAAGCCCGTACCTTTCTGCATCGTCTATTATCAAAGTATTTGCGTTAGGAACATCAATTCCCGACTCTATTATAGTTGTACATACAAGTACGTCAACAGCACCCTCAAGCATCTTACGCCATATGTCTGAAAGGTCCTCTTTATCCATTTGACCGTGTGCCACTGCTACATTGGCTTGCGGTATATTTTCTGATATCTTTGCCGCAATTTCGTTAAGCGTTTCCACTCTGTTATGCAGATAAAATACCTGTCCTCCACGTCGCAGTTCTTTTTTTATCGCTTCAAAAATTATTGCCTCATCATACTCCAATACATATGTCTGCACGGGTATCCTGTCCATTGGAGGTTCTTCTAATACAGACATATCCCGTATACCGCTCATTGCCATGTTGAGCGTTCTCGGTATAGGAGTCGCTGTCAATGTAAGTACGTCGACATTCTTTGAAAGTTGCTTTAATTTTTCTTTTTGAGTGACCCCGAAACGCTGTTCTTCATCAATTATGACAAGTCCGAGTTTTTTAAACTCTATGTCCTTGGACAGCATCCTGTGTGTACCTATAAGTATGTCAGTTTCACCTTTATTTACTCTTTTAACAGCTTCCTTTATCTCTTTGGGTTTGCGAAAACGTGAGATCATGTCAACGCTTACAGGAAACCCTCTCATTCTTGAAACCACAGTTTGGTAGTGTTGAAGCGCAAGTATTGTGGTCGGAACAAGAAACGCTACCTGATATCCGCTTTTTATCGCTTTGAATGCAGCACGCAAAGCAACCTCTGTTTTTCCATAACCAACGTCTCCGCACAACAATCTTTCCATAGGTACAGGGCGTTCCATATCTTCTTTTATCTCTTTTGCCGCTTCAAGTTGTCCGTCCGTTTCTTCATACTCAAACATACATTCAAATTCTTGCTGAAATGCATCATCCTCCTCAAAGGCAATTCCTTTTTTCTTCATTCTTTCGGCATAAAGTTCGATCAACTCCTTTGCCATCTCTTTGGCTGCTGCCTTTGCTTTACTTTTTGCTTTTACCCATTCTGTCCCACCCAGTTTTGAAAGCCTTACTGCTCCCTCTTCGGTTCCTGCGCCAAGGTATTTTGAAAGCATATCAAGTTGTGTACATGGAAGATAAAGACTTCCGTCATCCGCGTATTCTATTTTTACGTAGTCGCCTGTGATCCCTCCTATTGTCATGGTTGTCAGTCCACAGTATCGCCCTACCCCGTGTATATCGTGAACGACATAATCACCGATTTCAAGTTCTGCATATGATGAAACACTTTCTTTTGTACTTTTCTTTACCTTACGTTTTCTTTTTGCACTGATAAGTCTACCCGCAGAAAATACAGAAGCGTACATTGATAGACATACATACCCTGAGGATGGCAATTCATATCCTGGAAGATTGATACCGCTGATAAAGTTAGGTATCCCTGGTCTTGGATTTCCGTTTATTGTTGATGCCATATTGTTTTCAAACAGTATCTCACCTATCTTTTTTGATATACTGTCGTTTTCAGTCAATATGTTTATTTTATATCCCATTGATACAAAATGCTCAAGGTCCTCTATAAGCAACGGTATATTTTCTTTATACGAAACATTCTGTTTGCTTCTGATATTATACATTCCTGCAAATCTGCTGAAAGATGATGCAAATGTATTACAGTATACAGTTGCATTTTCAGACAGAAATAAATCAAAATCTTCACGGTATTTTCCCCACTTTGCATTCGCTCCCGAAACCATTCCGCTGACAGTGAGCATTTCTGCAGTTTCTTTACAGGTAAATTCATAACTTTTCAGTCTTTCGTAAACAGAATTCAGTTCCTGGATTAAAACAAGCGTGTTTTCACCAAAATAATCTATAAATGACTCACATTCATTATAAATTACCGAAATATATTTATCAATAAAACAAATGTCCGAAAGTGTCTGCACTGAAGATAATTCCTGCATAAGTTCTTTTTTGGTATTTTCGTTCTTCGTCCTTTTTATCTGTGTTTCAATTGCTGAAATTACCGCTCTTTTCTCTTCTTCTCCGACAACTATTTCTCTGCTCGGGGTAAGATATACATATTCAGGATTATCAACTGTCCTCTGAGAAAAAACATCAAAACTTGCGATCCTGTCTATTTCATCTCCGAAAAATTCAACGCGTACAGGGTTTTCATATTTAGGCGGAAATATATCGCATATCCCTCCCCTTATCGAAAACTGTCCCTCTGCTTCTACCATGTCTACCCTTATATAACCGAGAAGACAAAGTTTTTTTGAAAGTTCTTCAAGCGATATAGAAGAATCTGGCTTGATGAGTACACTGAGAGCTTTTAATCTGTTTTTCGGTATTGTATACTGCAAAGCAGCATCAGGAGTAGTTATAAAAATATCGGCCACGCCGAAAATTACCTTATCAAGTACGGAAAGTCTCTCATATTCATAGGAATGTGATACATTTATTTTATTATAGTTGAAATCTCTGTACGGGTACACCGCCGCCTTCAGTTGGCATTCGGCAAATGCTTTTTGAACCATAAACGCCGATGATTCATCCGGTACTATAAGTAATACCTTACCGCCTTTTTTTTCTTTCCAATCGGTTGCTGCTGAAAGATAAAATGCGCATCTTGCTCCGTCGGACAGTCCGGTAAGTAATATGGGATATGTTTTATTTGATTTGCTTTGCGCGATCGCTTCTTTTAAAAGTTCTTTATATTCTTTTTCCTTCTTCAGCGGATCGATAATTCTGTTCATTGGGTCACTCCGATTTTCAATCTGTTTTTTTCTGCTGTTTTCATATCTTTATTATTTAATTTCCAAGCATATAATTCAACCGTTATATTTATTCATTGCTTCACTAAAATTTCCTCCGACAATAAGTTCCAATGCTTTTGCCGCTCTTTCAATTGACGGCTTAAACGCATCCATTTCACTTTCGGACATTTTCCCGAGTACCCAGTCTGGCATTGAAATTTTAATTGAAGGTTTACCTACCCCGAGCCTAATCCTTTTAAATCCTTCTGTTCCGAGGTTTGTAATTATACTTTTTATACCGTTATGCCCTCCGTCTGATCCTTTTTCCCTTATTCTTACCTTTCCGATATCTATATATATGTCATCATAAACAACAATGAATTGTTTGCAGGGATCAAGTTTATAAAATTTTAACGCTTCTCTTACAGATTCGCCCGAAAGATTCATATAAGTCTGCGGTTTTAAAAACAATGTCTTTTTCCCACCAAACATCGCCTCTCCGCATAATGCTTTAAATCTGAATCTGTCCATAATTATTCCATTTTTTTCAGAAATATATTCCGCACACATAAATCCGGCATTGTGACGGGTTTTTGCGTATTCACTCCCGGGATTTCCAAGAAATGCAATCACAAACTCCG
This sequence comes from uncultured Clostridia bacterium, assembly GCA_944381115.1. Taxonomy (GTDB): domain Bacteria; phylum Bacillota; class Clostridia; order Oscillospirales; family CAG-272; genus SIG673. Next base: position 101,555 of record CALWJV010000008.1, on the reverse strand, counting down.
GTGATCCTTTTGGGTTTTCTTCTTGCCCTTTTTCTATCATCTTGAAAATATCAAATATACCTGCCATTTCAATCTCCGTTCAACTTAATTTCAATATGTAACATTACAAATGCAAAAAACCTTATCTGTTAAAAACTACCTTAACCCGCCGACCGTAAAGGCAGGCGGGTGAAATTTTTGTTTTTCTTATTATAACAAATTTTACTCCTACTTTCAAGACTTATATTATTTTTTTTATATTTCAATGGTAAATTTATTGTTAATCAAAAGCAAATCGTGAATAAATTGTTAAATATACTCAAATCTATTGACTTAAATGAAATTAATTGGTATAATCAATTTATCAATTACTTTACTTAAAAAGGAAATTTATAATGTCAAACCAAGATGGCTGTAGTCGAAGTACATATACAATTTAAAGCATAACTCGCTCCAAAAGGATACGGGTTATGCTTTTTCGCTTTTTATCAAAAACGTACTTGAACATTAAAATTTCCATTTTAAAACACGGAGGAGAAATTTAAGTGGACATAATACCGCAAATTATTCTGCAAATTATTCTTATTCTTTGTAACGCTTTTTTTGCCTGTGCTGAAATCGCAGTTATTTCAATACCTGACGCAAAACTCGAAAAACTTTCTGCACAAGGAGACAAAAAAGCCATTCGCCTTTCAAAACTCACAGCACAGCCGGCTAAATTCCTTGCTACGATACAGGTTGCAATTACGCTCTCCGGATTCCTCGGAAGCGCCTTTGCTGCCGATAATTTTTCCGATATTATCGTTAACGCTCTTGTAAATGCCGGCGTTAAAATCCCCGCAAGTACACTTCAAACAATTTCGGTTATAATTATCACTATTATTTTATCTTTTATTACACTTGTTTTCGGAGAACTCGTTCCGAAGCGTATCGCAATGAAAAAATCAGAAAGCCTCGGGCTTGCAATGTCCTCTGTTATAAGTTTTATTGCAAAGATATTTGCACCGTTGGTTGCACTTTTAACACTTTCCACAAATGCCATACTCCGTCTTTTCGGAATCGACCCCAATGCAAAAGATGACGAGGTTACAGAAGAAGAAATACGGATGATGGTTGATGTCGGAAACGAAAATGGATCAATTGACAACGAAGAAAAGAAAATTATTCAGAACGTTTTCGAATTTGATGACATAACCGTAAATGAGATAGCAACCCACAGAAGAAATATTACACTTTTATGGAATCAGGAAAGTATCACTCAGTGGGAAAAAACAATTCACGGAAGCAGACATACTTTTTTCCCAATATGTGACGGAAGCATCGACAATATTGTCGGTGTTCTCAATGCAAAGGATTACTTCCGCATAAAAAACAAAACAAGAGAAAACATTTTGAATTTCGCAGTTAAAACACCTTACTTTATCCCCGATTCTGCAAAAGCAAACGTACTTTTTGAAAATATGAAAAAAACACGTAACTATTTTGCTATTGTTATTGATGAGTACGGAGGTCTGTGCGGAATCGTAACCATAACTGACTTGCTTGAAAGCATTGTCGGCGATATATATGAAGAAGAAGATACTGAACACCAAATACCGGATATTGAAATGCTTGATTCAAAAACTTGGCGTATTTCCGGAAAAACACCGATTGATGATGTTGAAAAAACACTTGGACTTAAACTGGAATGTGACTATGACACATTTGCAGGGTATGTACTTACCGTTCTCGGATCGCTTCCCGAAGACGGAACTGTAACTACTGTTTTAACCGATAAACTTTCAATAAAAATCACTTTAGTTAAAAACCACTGCATAGAAAATACAATGGTCACACTGATTAATCAGCCGACAGAAGAAGAAAAAGAAGAAGAGTCTTAATTTTTCTAAAAACATGTTCAAACTACTCTAAAATTTTTAAAATCCCTTGACAAAACACATACTCTGTGCTATAATGTTTCTGTTCCGTATGGGGTTGTAGCTCAGTTGGGAGAGCGGTGCGTTCGCAACGCACAGGTCAAGGGTTCAAGTCCCTCCAGCTCCACCACACAAAAAAAACACGAACCTTGATTTCTCAAGGTTCGTGTTTTTCTTAAATAGAATTTTTTTCAAAACAGTAATTCCAAAATAATTTAAGAAACAGCAAACGTACCATTTAATTTTATTTCAGTAAACTCAGTTTAAAAAATTTATTTATTTTTCGCAAGTTCCGACATTTTTTCTTTCAGCATAGAGTACGCTTCATCAGGATCGTTTATCTGTGCAACGGTTGCTTCCATTGGACAAATTCCGTCACCGGTACGGTTGATTATTTTTTCAACAAGTTTATTATATCTTACGGAAATTCCTTTACCGTTAAACCACTCCAGCGCTCCACGGCTCATTGTAACTCCGTAGCAGCCTTTTACTCCTCCAAGAGTCATTATCATTGCCGCCGCTTTTCCCACGATTTTGTCAACGATATATGCATCTTCAAGAAGTCCGTTCTCATAAAATGTTACAATCGGTGCAATTCCCCTTGCATTTACTGTCTTCTCTATTATGTTTCCTTTTATAAGTACACACGATGCACTTTCTTCCAATATAAGATTTACAGCCGAAGATACCGCATCTCTTTGTTTATATTTAGGGTACCCGAGCACAACCATTGATATTGCAGGAACAATAATAAGTTGAACTATGATTCCGGGAATACCGGTTATAAGAGATGCCCACACGCTCGCCACTTTCAATGAACTGTCAAACTGCAAAATAACGACTGTTGAAATACCGTAAACCAATCGTCCTGCAACCATTGCACCGAGTATTGCAGGATACATCCCGAGTTTCCACCTACGAAGCGGTGTTTTATAATAAATCAGTCCGGTTATAAGTCCATACACAGTAAGTTCAAATGACATTAGAATTGCAGTCGGATATAATTCCGGCATGCCTGTTAAAATTCCGTTTATGTAAGGGAGAGTAAATCCCAGCATCCCAGCATATTTCCATCCGCAGAGCAGCCCGCATAGAAAAACCGGTATATGCATAGGCAAAAGGACAGTCCCCTTTATTCCAATTCCGTGGGCAAGTACGTACGGCAGTATCAAACCGAGTGCAAGCATAAATCCAGCAATTACAAGTCTTTTGTTATAATCTCTTATTTTATTTTCTTTCATCTTTTCTCCGTATTTTCTTAACTTAAATATTTTATTTTAATTAACTTTAAATAAGCGATTCTGCATATCTTACTGTCTCCATGGCATCTGCAGCATATTTATCCGCTCCCATCATATTCGCATATTCTTCGGTAAGCACAGCGCCGCCCACAAGCACTTTGCAAAACGGTGCCTTTTCTTTTAAAAGTTTAACCGTTTTTGCCATTTCCGGAACCGTTGTAGTCATAAGCGCACTTAATCCCGCAAGTTTTGCGTTTTCTTTTAATACCGCTTCAAGAACTTTTTCAGGTGCTACGTCTTTGCCAAGGTCTATTACGTCATAATCATAATTTTCAAGCAGTACCTTAACTATATTTTTCCCTATATCGTGTATGTCCCCCTTAACGGTTGCTATAACTATCTTATATTTTTTTTCTCTTATCTCTCCGCTTGACAAAAGTTTTGATTTTATAACCTCAAACGCCGCTTTTGCCGCTTCGGCACTCATAAGAAGTTCCGGTAAAAATGCTTTCTTACTTTCAAAAGCAACTCCTATTTCATCCAGTGCAGGTATTACGCAATGATTTATTACTTCAAGCGGAGTTTTTTCAATAAGTACCTTTTCGGAAAGTTTTGCGCTCTCGTCCTTGAGTCCTTTTATTACCGCTCTTTTCAGTTTTTCTTCGTCCGAAGCTGTTAAAGACTCTGCAATACTCTGTTTTTGCTCGCCCTCTCGTAGTGCATTATATGCCATATATTTTTCAAATCGTTCATCTTTATTTGTAAGTGCTAAAAAAGAAAAATATGAATCGAGCATTTCTTTTGAATAAGGATTCATTATAGCCGCACTGAGACCTTCATAAAGCGCCATTGTAAAAAATGACGCATTTATTATATTTCTGTTCGGCAGACCGAATGATACGTTTGATACCCCAAGACTGGTTTTTATACCGTCTTCACTAAGTTTTTTAATTGCTTCAAGCGTTATAAGGGCAGAATCCGGATCAGCACTTACCGTCATTGCAAGCGGGTCAACGATTATATCCTTTTTATCTATGCCGTATTTTTCTGCTTCTTTTATTATCCTTTTGGCAATTTCAATACGACCGTCCGCAGTTTCCGGAATTCCTGTCTCATCAAGCGTTAATGCAATGATAACTCCTCCGTACTTTGCAACAAGAGGTAATATTGCATCCATACTTTCTTTTTTACCGTTAACCGAATTTACAAGAGGTTTTCCTTTATATATCCGCATTGCCGCTTCCATTGCAAAAGGATTTGCAGTATCTATTTGTAACGGCAAACTTGTGACAGACGACAGTTCACGCACTGCACGCACAAGAGTCTCTTTTTCGTCAATTTCAGGAAGCCCCACATTAACGTCAAGTATATCGACACCGGCCTCCTCTTCCTTTATTCCTTCATTCAATATATAGTCAAAATCACCTTCCCGGAGCGCTTTTTTAAAAGCAGACTTTCCTGTTGGGTTTATTCTTTCGCCTATTAGCACAGGTCTTTTTCCTAAAATAACACTGTGCGTATATGAAGAGACAACTGTAAGATCTTTTTTTCCTACGGGTCTGAAAATCAGATCTTTTGTTTTTTCCTTTACCTTTTTTATATATTCCGGAGTAGTCCCGCAGCAACCTCCGAGAACTGATGCTCCCATATTAGCAATTTTTATCATTACATTCGAAAAATCTTCGGAATTTAAGTCAAAACAGGTCTTTCCGTCTTTAATGCCCGGAAGCCCTGCATTTGGGTTGACTATAACCGGAGTAGAAGAATATTCCAAAATCTCTTTAACGATCGGGAGCATTTTTTCCGGTCCGAAACTACAGTTTATTCCTAAAGCATCAACTGAAAGCCCTTCCAGCATCGCGACCATTGCGGAAGGAGTCGCTCCCGTAATAAGTTTTCCGCTTTCGTCGTATGCATTCGTCACGAATATAGGTAGCGATGAATTTTCCTTGGCAGCCAAAACTGCCGCTTTAGTTTCGCTGCAATCATTCATCGTCTCGATCAGAATCATGTTAGCGCCGTATTTTACACCGAGTTTTACCGTTTCGGAAAAAACAGAAACGGCGTCTTCAAATTTAATATCGCCGATAGGTTCCAAAAGTTTTCCCAGAGGACCTATATCAAGTGCAATATACTTATCTTCTGCATTATTTTGTACGGTATTTTTTTGATATCTTTCAATTGCGTCTTTTGCGTTCCTTATCGCTGCGGAAATAATAGTTTCAAGACAAAATTTGTCATTTTTTGTTGTGAATTTCAAATTATTTGCCCCGAATGTATTTACCTTCAATATGTCAGCGCCGGCACAAAGATATTCATAATGAATATTTGTTATGACTTCCGGATTTGTAATATTCCAATGCTCAGGAAGAACCCCCTCCGATAATCCCATTGACTGAAGTAAAGTCCCGTATCCTCCGTCAAAATAGACTCTTCCTGCTTTAATTTTTGATAGTATATCCATTTAATTTCTCTTTTCACCGATATTCTCCGCAAAGTAAAACTTAGGGAGTTTTTAATTTTATTTTTTTTTGGGTATGATCTCCGAAATATTGTTTTGTATTGCCGCCGCAACGTCCGGCTTATTCATCGAATAAACATGAACTGCATTTATTCCGTTTGCAAGAAGATCTATAATCTGATCGGTGGAATAAGCGATCCCCGCCTGTTTCATAGCGGCAGGATTTGTTCCGAAATGATCAACCAGTGCTTTAAATCTCTGCGGCATATGTGATCCCGAAAGTTTTATTGCCCTCTCGACCTGTTTTGCGTTTGTTATCGGCATTATCCCGGCAACTATCGGCACTGTAATTCCCGCTTCACGTATCTTATACATGAAATTATAAAACAGATTATTTTCAAAAAACATTTGTGTGGTCAAAAATTCACATCCGGCATCTATCTTTTCTTTCAAATGTTTTATGTCTTCTTTTTGATTTACGCTTTCAGGATGGACTTCCGGATAACATGCACCGCCTATACAAAAATCTCCGTCGCTTTCTTTAAGTTCTCGTATAAGGTCAACCGCATGGTTATAATGCCAGTTCGTTCTGTCATCATTTGCCATACTTTCCGGAATATCTCCACGAAGCGCCATAACGTTCTTTATACCCCGGTCAATCATATTTTTAATCCTGTCTCTTACGGTATTCCTTGATGAAGAAACGCAGGTAAGATGAGCAAGAGTCGGAACTCCGTAACGGGTTTCAATATCACTTGCAATATTAAGAGTATATCTGCTTGTTCCGCCGCCCGCTCCGTAAGTTACACTCATAAAATCCGGTTTAAGAGCCGCAATATGTTCAGCAGCTGTTTTTACGCTTTCATATGTATCGCTTGTTTTCGGAGGAAATACCTCAAAAGACAGTGTTGGTACCTTCTTTGCAAATAGTTCGGAAATTTTCATCTTTATTCCCTTCTTAACCAATTTATTCGTTTTATGATCAATCCGCCATGCACAAAATGATAAAATGTGTATATATACAATTTTCTATAATTATATCACATTCCGTTACAAAAATCTACCCTTTTTAAAAAATTTTCTTTTTTTTAGTGTTTTTTTTATAAACAAAAAAGGTGTTACCGATAAATAACACCTCCGTTTTTATTTTAAAAGCATTGTCCGTTCCGTAAGATAAATTTCATAAGCACTTTTTAAATTTTCCGCAATATTTTTTCGTAGTGCCTTCGGATATATCACTTCAATATCTCCGCAAAGTCCAAGCGCAAAAGACTTAAACGCTTCCGCTTCGCAGTAAACCCACATTTCAACTTTACCTCCATATTCTCTTACCGCTTCTGCTTCTTCCCCAAAATTTTCGTAAACTCTTTCAATCGCGTTTTGATCTGCAATAAAAACTATTTTTTCTTTTTTGTCAAAATACGGTCTTTCCGCCTCCGCTTTATTGACCGGCAGATAATTTTCATAGAAAACAAGTGCGCTTTTTCCCGCTATATCTGTAACCGTAAGACCGTACATCTTATCAACCGGGAAATACATGTATTTTCCTGAATCACCTATTGCACCCAGAAGTTTGAAACTTCCACCGGTACTTATGACTGTCTCCGGATTTACAAGATACTCTATTACCTGTCCGTACTCATTTCTTTTCAATCTGATTTTTCCGTTTTTCTGATAAATTATAACAGAAAAAGTAAGCATTTTTCTTTCCTTGATCGCATTTATCACTATATTAAGATTTTCTTTACAGGAATTGTGATTCACCGTACCCCTTCCAGCAAAAACAACTTTTTTGTAAACACCGAAATCCCCCACCTGCGCTTCAAGTTTCTTAAGTATCTCACACCCTTCACTTCTTGGTATATTCGGGTTTATCGCTATACTTTCCGCAAGCATCTCTTTCTCCCTTTCGCTGAAAAACCTTTCTGCTTTCCAGTACCTTTCTTTTCCGTCAAATACATTCGCAAATCCGTAACTCATCAGCAACATAAGATTGCGTTTTACGGTTTTTCTGTCAACATCACGGTCATACTCACTTTTCAGAAGTTTTGTAACATCGCTTACACTTAATCCCTTTTTTTCATCGCTGTATTTCTTCAATATTTCAAGTATAAACCACTGTATTCTTCTTTTATCTGACATTAATATCTCCATTCTGCCGTTATCCACGGCTGTAAAAATTATTTTTTACGAATACTTTATATTCTTTGTTTACACACTAATTATACCACATAATATGTTCCTAAAAAAGGATAGTTTATTTATGTTATTACCTCACAGATTTCTTTTATATTTTATATTGTTACAAATTATTATTAGAAAGTTCATATATTTTATATATAATAAGAAGAACATATTCGTCAGGAGGTACATTAATGTCACTGCTTAAATTAAAGGACATTGGAAAAATTTATGTTTCCGAAGGTAATGTTTCTGTAGGTATAAGAGGAGTCAACCTTAGTTTTGACAAAGGTGAATTTGTAGCGATAACCGGAGCATCCGGTTCAGGAAAGTCCACCCTTTTAAATATTATAAGCGGAATGGATACTTACGAAGAAGGCGAACTTTTCATAGAAAACGAACCCACTTCGCATTTTTTACAGTCTGATTGGGAGGAGTACAGAAAAAAATATATTTCCTTTATTTTTCAGGAATATAACATTATCGACAGTTATACTGTCCTTCAAAATGTGGAACTCTCTCTTATGCATATTGAAAATAAAAAAGAACGCAGACGCCGTGCAGTTGAACTTCTTAACCGCGTCGGAATGGGGTCCCACCTGAAACATAAAGGAAGTAAACTTTCCGGTGGACAAAAACAGCGTACCGTAATCGCGCGTGCGCTCGCAAAGGACAGCCCTATCATTCTTGCAGATGAACCGACAGGTAACCTTGATTTTGCAACTTCCACAGAGATCATTGCTCTTATGAAAGAAGTTGCAAAAGATAAATTGCTCATTATGGTCACCCATAACTTCGACCAGGTCGAAAATTATGCTACACGCCATATAAGAATTTTTGACGGCGCAGTCGAATCAGACCAGATATTGATACCGTCGACCCCGGAAGAAAAGAAACCAGAAGAAAAGATTCCAGACCCGCCGAAAAAGAAGAAATTTTCCGATATAAGAAACGGAATAACGCTCGGCGTCGCGATCTTCAAAGCAACGCCAAAACTTTCTCTGTTTATGTGTCTTCTTATGCTGGTCGGTACCCTCGGTCTCTTTTTTGCAACTGCGTTTTTCGGTGATTTTACCGCTATGTTCAAACCGAACTACATGTTTAACAACATAGACGGACGTGTCGTTCTGGTAAAACGAGACGGGCAGGTCATTTCGGAAAACGAACTTGAACAGATAAAAGCGGATTACGGCGCTTTAAGTTATATACATTACGACTTTTTGCTTGACCGTACGAGCAGTTCAAACAGCGGTTATAATGTACGCGGTATGATAAATATAACCCGTGACGGCAAAGAACCGATGTACATCGATACCGAATATACATTCGGTGAAAAGATAAATGCGGATATCGGAAGACAGCCAGAAAAGGTAAACGAGCTTCTGCTTTCGCTTCCCATAAGTTTTCAGACAACATTCGGTAAAAAAGAAATAGAAATAACCAATGTAAAAATAGACGGTATGGAGTATAAAATAGTTGGCATCCATTACTTTGCTGATAATAACCGTGCGCCAAAAGCACTGCTTACAGAAAGCGGTTTTAAATTCATGTCCGTTTACAACAGAGCATTTGTATCGGATAATCTTTCAAACAGTGATTTCTTTCTGAATTTCTACGCCTCTGCTTCCGCACTGCATGAGGACGGTATTTATAAAGACGATTACAGAAATGAAAATATATCTGGGAACATCAGGGTATCGTTTGACGAAAACGTAGTCAAAAGCGGAAGGATCTCTGTCAACGATTCAAAATACCTTTCTTACTTACAGGAATTCGGAGATAAAAAAGACAAGATAGTCCCAACGCTCTCGCTTTCATACAATTACTATGTGTACTCCGGATACGGAGACAGGGTACAAAGTACTTTTCAAAAGACCATACCGAACAACATCATTGATTTCAAAGAAGACAGTACCGCCGGATCAGTAGTATTCAGCCCCGATGCGCTTATAGCTATAATGGAAGAATATATGAGTGTCTCCTACATTCAAGCCTCGGTATTCTTTGAAAACAACGCAAAAGCGGAAGAGGCGGCAACAGCACTCAACAATGCGGGATATATTGCGGTCCCCGCGGATACGACATACGAGCGCGACCCGCTTACAGCGATCACACAGACACTGGAAAGTATTTTGTCTCTGGTCGTATGGGGACTTGCAATAATATTCCTTGCATTCTTCATAAATCTCTGTTCTTTGAGAATGCTCACCGCCTTCAAGGGAGATATGGCGATTATGCGCTCCATGGGCATAACAGTAAGGATTATAAAAACGGGAATGTATACGAGAATGATCTTTTCTCTGATCCCCGCATTCATTCTGCTGATAATTTGCCCGATACTGATATACACTTCTCCGGTAATGAACGGATATTTCACTTATCTTTATGCGTATCAATATGCGCTCATCACCGTAGGCATGATACTGCTTACAATCAGGGTAACGCACAAACAAATCAGAAAACTGTTTACTGAAAGTGTCAAAAAATCGCTCAAAGGAGGTAATGACAGATGATCAGCATAAAATCTCTGAATAAATTTTTTAACAAAGGAAAACAGAACGAGATACATGTTATAAACAACATCAGTCTTGAACTTCCCGAACACGGTATGGTCGCACTTTTCGGCAGAAGCGGCTGCGGCAAGACCACCCTTTTAAACACGATAGGAGGTCTTGACAGTTCCGAGGGCGGTTCGGTGCTGATAGACGGCGAAAACATTGAAAGGAACACCGATGTCATAAGAAACAAGTACATCGGTTATATATTCCAGAACTATAATCTGAATAAAAACGAATCAAACTTCGACAACGTCGCAGACGCACTCCGCCTTTGCGGAATGACCAACAAAGCACAGATCGAAGAGAGAGTCATGGCAGCTCTTGCAAATGTCGGAATGGATAAATACAAATCGCGCACCCCTGACATGCTTTCCGGCGGTCAGATGCAGCGTATAGCAATAGCCAGAGCAATAGTCAAGAACCCAAAGATTATACTCGCCGACGAACCCACTGGAAATCTTGACGAAGCAAACACGATAATGATAATGGACCTTCTGAAAAAAATCTCGGAGGAACATCTTGTCGTGCTGGTCACCCACGAGGCTAAACTTGTCGATTACTACTGCGATAAAGTCATCGAACTTTCCGATGGAAAGATAATGTCAGTAAGGGATAACCAGTCGACAAACGGATATGCGGAAAAAAACAAAAACGACATCTACCTCGGCGAATTTGAAAAGAAAGAAATAAATTCCGACGAGGTCAATATTGAATATTACGGAGCCGCTCCGTCCGCTCCGGTAAGTTTACGCATTGTAAACGACGGCAAAAAAATATATCTCAGCGTAAACAACGTAAATGTTCATGTACTCGATGAAACCAGCGAGGTCAAACTGCGACAAGGCGTTTACACCGAGACAGAAAAAGCGGAAGAAAACCGGGCAAATATTGATATGTCAAAACTTCCCCCTATTGATGGGTCAAACTTCGGGCGTCTTTTCAGGTTCAAGGGATCCGTAAAAAGCGGTTACACGGCAAACTTTAAGAAGAATAAAAGAAGCACGAAGGCACTGCGAGTATGTATGTTTCTCTTTTCGATCGTACTTGTCTTTATGTCGGCAAGTCTCGGAACGGCGTTCAAACAGATAGAAGATGTCAAAACGCAGTACAACCAGCATGTTTTCTACGTCCATACACCCCCAAATGCACAGGTATCGGAAAAACTCAGTTCTGCCGTCGGTAAATACGGTATTGACAATATCCAATTGCAGTTTTACGTTCCGAATGGAAACGGCAAAGTCTACGTTTCACCAGGTAAATTTGAAAGTTTTCAAACAAATGATGCTAGTTTCAGCGCCTTTTCTGACTGCCTCGACATAAAATTTGCGGGAGAGCCGTCCGTGCTTGCAGGCAGGGTAAACGATCTCGGAATATCCGAAATAGTAATAACCGATACTCTTGCAGATAATCTGATAAAATCAAGTACCGTCGGGTATGTAAAAAACTACAATGACATTATCGGACTGTATGCAAATTACTCGTCTCATTATAATTTTGTTTCTCTGAGAATAGTCGGCGTTATAAGATCGGATGAAAATTGCATATATCGCTCCTCTTTGGCATCTGCAAAAACGGTCCTTAATTACATGAATATCAATGTAAGACCCAACAGTTACGACAGTATTCAAATCAAATCCGGAGAAACTGCAATAGTTTTAAGAACACGCGATAAAGAAAATAATATTCCGGAAAAAGGTCAGACGCTAAAAATAAACGGAAAGACATTTACCGTCAAAGATATAATTTCACCGTACAACGGTTATGAGCATTTCCTTTTATCGATCAAAAGCGATCTTGCGATTGAAAACGAATATGACGGCAGTCCGATGTTATTGGGACTTAACGAATATATGAGAAAACTTTATAAGGCGGAAAACCCCGACCTTGAAGAACAATCCCCCGCTTTTGAGGAGGGACTGCAAGAATACACCGATACAAATTATTACAGATATTATGAAAAACTATATGAAAAATACGATGAATATTTAAATCATAACTATATTATAAATCCAAATGATATAGATATATGGCTGTACGTAGAAAAAGGACTTGAAGAGTTCAAGTACTTCATGATCAGCGACAGTATGTACTATTTCATGATGAAATACAGATCGCAGTACGGCATTTATCCGACTCTTACGTATATGAATAAAAACTCTGAGACAGTCCAAAATGAGTTTACAAAATTAGTTAACGGTCTGAATAAATATTACAATCAGTACAATGAAGAGTTTAATACTTCGGTTGGTATCTTTGTTTGGAACGATGTTGAATATATTCTTACGGAATCAGATTATAATTCTCTCGCAGACGGCATCGGTGAGTCGCACGAATCGATCGTTATAAACAGTATTTTCGATTTGGAAAAATCCGCATACACGGTAATACATTCAAGCAACGTCTCGGAAACCGAACGGTATCTTAAAGAAAATTTCGACATAAATGCTGAAGTTTCCGATTCCCAAATGGCAGTATACACGCCTGACTACATGTTCGACCTTAAAATGGAAAGTTTTAAAAAGGACGTAACGACCAACCTTATCGTTCTTGCGGTATTCCTTGCGGTAATGTGCTTCTGTATGTACTTCATTATGCGTTCTTCGCTTATGAGCAGGATAAAGGAGGTCGGAATATATCGCGCGATCGGTGTTTCAAAGATAAACCTTACATTCAAATTCCTTATTGAGGCGGCGGTGCTTACAACGCTTACAGTATTTGTCGGATATATTATTTCCAGCGCATTCATATTTGCACTTGCCTCTTTTGTCTCTCTTCTGGATACTATACTTTATTACCCATTCTGGCTTGCAGGTGCGATACTCATTATCCTCTATGCGGTATGTCTTGTCTGCGGAATAATACCGATAACCGCACTCCTGCGCAAAACTCCGAGCCAGATACTTTCTAAATACGATATTTGACCTTACTCTTATCTAAGTTAAAAATAAATATTTTACGGAGGTAAGGCGGAGAAAATTATGCATACAAACGATATGGCTGAATTTTTGATCTCAAAAAATATTCCCTCATGCGATATTTGTGTCTGGGAGGATCACAAGGAAATATATCGCTTTATGTGCGGCTTTAAAAACGCCTCAAAAACAGAAATAATAAAGGGTGACGAACTTTACTACCTTTATTCTGCATCAAAAGTCATCACATGTACTGCCGCAATGAGACTTGTCGAAAGGGGTACAATAGGTCTTGACGACCCGGTATCAAAATATATTCCGGAATATGCTTTTCTTAGATATAAGTCTCCCGAAGGCATAAAGCCTTGCACAAATGTAATGACCGTGCGTCACCTTTTTTCAATGCGTGGAGGTCTCAATTATAATATTGACTCTGAGCCAATAAAAACGGTACGCAAAGAGACAGACAACAAAGCGGACACGCTGACTATGGTCAAAAGTTTTATAAAGGAACCGCTTGAATTTCAACCCGGAGAGGGATTTCAGTACAGCCTTTGCCACGATGTTCTGGCGGCGGTCGTCGAGGTCGCATCCGGCAAAAAATTCGGAGAGTATTTGAAAAGCGAAATATTCTCCCCGCTCGGCATGGAAAACACAGGATTTTTCCCGACCGAAGAGGAACAGAAACGTTTTGCCGCTCAGTATAAATACAAAAACGGGATATATTATGAAATTCCCTGTACATGCGCGTTTAGATTAAGTAAAAATTACGAAAGCGGCGGCGCAGGTCTTTTCTCTTGCGTAAATGACTATATAAAATTTGCAGACGCTCTTGCCTGTAACGGCACCTCCTATAACGGCTATCAACTTTTAAAGCCGGAAACCGTCGTTCTTATGCGTCAAAATCAACAAAGCCCGGATACTCCGCCAGTAAAGCCGGGGTATAACTATGCTTTAGGGGTCCGTTCAATGACAGATAAGGAAAAAGCTGAGTCCGATGGAGATACGGAACAGGAATTCGGCTGGGACGGCGCGGCAGGGTCTTATACGGCAATAGACCCAAAGAACAGACTTTCTGTTTTTTACGCCCAACATGTACTCGGTCACGACTGGATATTCAGTGACGTTCACCCCGTCATAAGGGACAGTATCTACTTTTTATAATGTTGGCAACGGTAACCGTATAACGTCTTCAAACTTTTGCATATTGGAATGTTTTAATTGGAATGTTTTAAACCGAAAAAATTATATTTTAAAACACCACTATAATGTAATTCCGGGATGTGAATATCGGCGGGGCTGTCGTGAATACTTAACAGGAACAAAAATGAAAATTTATAACTTTTTTCTTGACATAGACGGTACTTTGATACCGGAAGGTCAAAAAGTAATTTCAAAAGAAAATCTCGACGCAATAAAATTTGCCCGAACATTAGGGTGCAAATTTTTTGTAAACACAGGGCGCCCTTACTGTACAGTATACAAAAATATTTTCACCGGAGAATATTTTGACGGAATATGTTCCGGCGGTGATTACATAACACATCACAATAAAGTTTTATATTTTCATTTTATGCCGAAAAAAGATATACGTGACCTTCTAAATATACTTATTGGAAAAAATACAAAATAAATTTCAATATAGGCGGCTTGAAACATCGTTATTATATTGGCAAAAAACTTCCAAATTACAATAATGATATATATTTACCAATATATTCTCCAAATGATTTTGACACAGTATTTAAAAACGAAAAATTGCAAAAATACGTTATATCAGAGCATTGTATGTCTCCTGAATCCGATGTACTCAAAGAACTTGAAAAGTATTTTACAACGGTCATTCACCCAACCTATGCAGAAGGGATTTCTTATCGGTCACGGAAAAGCAGCTCTCATAAAAATAATTGAGGAAAAATTGTCTCTTCCCCATGAATTAACCGTTGCTATAGGAGATTCGTTAAATGATACAGATATGCTAAAATACGCTGCTGTTTCGGTTGCAATGGAAAATGCTCCCGCTGAGGTAAAAAATATCTGTGATTTTGTTACCGATACTACAGAAAAAAACGGTGTTGCTAAGGCAATTTTTAAATTAATTGATCAGATATAAAAAATTTTCTATAAAATTTTTCTTTTTTAAATATTTTAAAATCACGAAAGGAAAATATAATGAAAAAATTTAATTTTTTTCTTGATATAGATAATACCCTTCTTCCATACGGAAAAAATAAAATTTCCGACAAAGTTTTTTCAGCAATTATTGATGCTAAAAAAAGCGGCAGTAATTTTTTTATCAATACGGCACGCCCTCATTGGTTGGTACCAAAGGAAATTTTTCCCACTGATGTGTTTGACGGCATATGTTCCGGTTGCGGAACATATATAACTTATCACGGTAAAGTAATATATAAAAATTTTCTGGACGGCGAAAAAGTAAAAAAGACCTTGCATAACATTGAAAAATTCAAAATTCGTAATTTTTCAATTGTTATTGAAGATCTTAACAACAATTATTACCAAGGAAAAGTTATGCCTTGGTATATTTCCGATAAATATATTGAATTTAAAAATGCAGATGAATTAAACCCAGTGTACAAAGACCTTCATGTTCAGAAATTTTGCTTTAACAAAACCGACGGGGATTACCCTAAAGGTCTGTTCGAAAATCTTGGAAATGATTTCGATGTCATCGTGCACCCCGCTTACGCTGAAGCGGTCCCCAAGGGATTCAGTAAGGGAATGGCAATCAAAATAGCCGAAAAAGAACTGTCGATACCTCACGAAAGTACTGTCGCGATAGGTGATTCGCTCAACGATACGGAAATGCTGAAATACGCGGCCATCTCCTTTGCGATGGGTAACGCCCCCGAAAACGTAAAAAAACTTTGCAATTATGTTACCGACACTTCAAATAATGACGGAGTCGCGTCTGCAATAAAAATGATTATTGACAGTGATATTAAAACATAGATATCTTTTCATTATTTTAAAGCAATAATTATTTTTATATAAAAACTATTTATAAATGCTATTATAATGACAAAGGTATAAAATTTTAAAGCAATAATTATTTTTATATAAAAACTATTGACAAAACTATTTAAAAATGCTATTATAATGACAAAGGTATAAAAAAATATACCTTAAAATATTAACAAAAAGGAGGATTTTTAAGTGAAAAAACTTATTTCTGCACTTTCACTTCTAATTTGCACTTTGATGGTTTTCTCTTCCTGTAGCGGGGTCGGCAGGATAAAAATCGATGAAAAAAAACTATCTGAATCATTACTCCCCAAAACAATTACATCTTCAGAACTTACATCTGTTGATGGAGGCTTTGTCTATGATTCAAGCGGCAAAAACCTTGCTATGTTTAAAAACTCGACCAAAAACCCAGACAGCACTTCTTTCAAAATCATAAATCTTTCCAACGGTACAGTTGTTCTGGAAAAATTATTTTCCAATTCGTATCTCAGTGAAGGCAATGGATATGTTGCCTTCCCTTCAAATGGTGCTGATTTCATAATCGTTTACGAAAACAAAACGTACACTGTCCTCAAAGCGGACGGAACAACTCTTTCAACTTCAACAACAGAACCGCAATTTGTAAACGACAACATTTTGATTGGCGAAAATCTGTACCGCTACGACCTTGATACTTATGAAATCAAAGAAACATTCAAATATTCTTTACTTAACGGTGCTATACCACAATGTAACTTAAACAGTTACAAATACAGCGATTTTTATATCAAAACGTTCGAAAACAGTTTCGCTGTATATGATAAAGAATATAATTACATCGGAAATTACTTTATTCCCGGTTATGCTGTAGATGCTGATATCTTTATACTTAATGAAGGAAAAGTATTTGTTCAATACTTAATTGCTCTTCCGGATGATGAAAGTCAGTATGACCTTATTTTTGAAAATGAAAAATTTAACATTGTACAAAAGATAATAAACCCTAAAAATCTTTCCGAAAAAAATCTTGATCTGGATTTTGTTGTCGCTGATACTGAAATTGCCATCGGAAATAAAAGTATAAATTTGTTTAAAAGTGATATCCATAATATCGCAAGTATTTATGAAATAGAAAACAAGAAATATGATACCAAAAATAAAAAAACTGTTTCATTGGAAAACGACGGAAAAATTAAAGAACTTTTTGATGAAAAATATCTTACGGTTTCAATACTCGGAAGCGGGTATCTTGCCGGAATATCAAAAGATCTTAATTTAACTATAATTGATAAAAACCAAAATATTATTTGCGGTGCAAACGGTATTATAGACGCAACCGAAAAATACATTGTAACCGATTCAGCAATCTACGCTTTTGCATCCGACGGAAAATCCGCTCCTTCAAAAATTCAGGACTTAAAGACAGACTCTGTTGAATACCAATATGTTTCTAACACCGGAAACAACCTCATACTATCCGCTGAAGATGAAAACGGTAACCTGGATTATTACTTGTTTGACGGAACGTTTACGATTATCGCTGATTACTCAGCAAATCAGAGTTTTGTTGAAAAGCTTGATATTACCGGTGTGTATGCAGTTGAAAATATCTCTGAAGGTCAAACAACCACAACGGTTTATAAATCAGATAAAACCGCACTTGCAACTTATAACGGAGTTATAAATATAGAATACAAATACGGCAACGATAACAAAACTATAACTCTTATTAGTGCAGATTCTAAATATTTCACAATAATATCTTCAATGTAATAATGATTTAAAATATTTTATTTCACAATATATCATATGTTAGGAGGATTTGTAATGAAAAAATTTATATCACTTACTGCCCTTCTTCTCTGCCTCGTAATGATTTTTGCTTCATGCGGCAGCGAAGGCACTTTAAAATTTTCTTCAGATAAAATCAGCGAGTCACAACTCCCAAAAAACCATGCCGTTTCTGAAATTGCAGTTGGTGACGGATTTACCTTAGATCATTCAAGAAACTCTCTTGCAATCTTTTCAAAAACAAATACGGACCCGGATTCCACTGCTTTTAAAGCCATAAACCTCAAAACCGGAGCCACAATTCTGGAAAAGACATTTTCTGCAGATGATATTTTAAACGGAAATTCCTCTATTAAAATTGCCGATAACGGAGCATTTATAATAATTTACGAAAATAAAAATTATTCTGTACTCAAGGCTGACGGTACAACACTTTCAAGTTCCCAAACAGCACCATATTTTATAAATGACAGTATTTTGATCGGTGAAAACCTTTACCGCTATGACTTAAAAACTTTTGAAATTAAAGAAACTTCATCCTATTTGTCGCTTAACGGTGATATACCTGAATGCGAGCCGAGCAGTTACAAATTCAGCGATTATTATGTTAAAATGTCAACAACAGGATTTACTGTATATGACTCACACTATAAATACATAGGCACGTATAACTATCCAGGATATGCTAAGGGAACAAATGCTTTTATTCTCAAAGACGGAAATATACTTGTGCAATATATTGACATTCTTCCGAATGATTCAAGCGAATACGAAGTTTTTGCAGAAGGTGATAAGGCAAATATCATACATAAAATTATAAAGTCTTCCGATCTTTCTGAAAAAGAACTTGATCTTGATATTTTTATAAAAAGCATTGATGCTGTTGATCTTGATGATGAAGGCTTAAACTATTTCAAAAAAGATATTACCAACACTGCAGAAATTTATAAAATTGAAGATAAAAGAATTGATAGTTCACAATCATATTATGTTTCACTAAACGAAAAGAACGGAAATTATACTTATATTTTTGATAAGCGTTTCACTAGAATCTTACCGATAGGAAACGGATACCTTTTTGCAAAGGCCACAGACGGTAACCAATATATACTGGATAAAAAAGTCAATATTATTACAAAAGCAAACGGTGTTGATATTGTAACCGAAAAATACCTGTTAACACAAAATGCAATCTATGCCTTTGCAACTGACGGAAAATCTGATCCCACAAAAATTCAGGATCTTAAAAACGGTTTAGTCGAATATCAATATGAAGATTTCGTCGGCAGTAACATAATTCTTTCTTCCGCAGACGAGAACGGAAATAAAGATTACTATCTCTTTGACGGTACATTTACAAAAATAGTTGACTATTCGGAAAATCAAAGATTTTTGGATCTTAATATTGCAGGTATTTATGCCGTAAAAACCACTTCTGAAGGATCAACTACTACAAAACTTTATAAAAGTGATAAAAGCGAATTTGCTTCATACACCGGTAATGTTACACAAAGTACAACTTACTATGAAAACAAAACCTCAATTTATCTCTTAAAAGTTGATACAAAGTATTATAAAATTACCGTTACGTATTGATTTTTATTTAAATTACTCTAAACCAACTTATTAAAAAATCGCTTCAGTACAAAATCAGAAATGTACTGAAGCGATTTTTATAATAGAACAATCAAGTTTAAAAATTTTTTATTATTTAACACAAATTAAAATAAGTGTTTGAAATTCATCATTTGAATTATCTTAGTGTTGATTTCAGATATTGTTGTTAAACTATGCCATCTTCTCTATTTTTTTCTTTAAAAATTCAACGGCTCGGGTAATATCTCCTATGGGATCATCACCTACCTCTCTTTCAATAGTGAGAAACCCATTGTATCCTATATCGTGCAACGCTTTAAGATAATTATCAAAATCAACGTTTCCTTTTCCGAGAGGTTCCTCTCTGAAAGAAGGTGCAGTCACAAGTGGATCTCCGGTTGCGCCGTAAATTGATTCACCGTCATTATCGTAAAGTTTTACGCCGTCTTTGGCATGTGTATGAACAATATAATCTTTTAGAGTATAAACTGCCCGGACCGGATCATCCCCGGTTACCATAACAAAGTTTGCAGGATCAAGATTTACTGCTACCCCCTTTGAGTTCAATGAATCAAGAAACCTTTTAAGCACTGCAGCGGTCTCGGGACCAGTCTCTACTGCAAAGTGTGCATCCATGGATTCGGCTGCCTCCGCAAGTTCAAGGCACGCTCTCTGCATGACCGAGTAACGCGGATGCTTTTCATCGTTCGGTACAACACCTATATGTGTCGTAACAATATTTGTTTCCAGGTCCTTTGCAAGTTCCATTATTCTCTTTGATTTTTCAATAAGTGCAGGATTTTTTTCGGCATTTCCAAAACCTTGACCTAAATCTCCACATATTGCACTGACTGTAAGACCGTTATCTTTTATGTACTTAAGAAGTTCTTTTCTTTTGTCTTTGGTAAGATTTTCCGGAGAATTTTCTCCGTTAGTTGCATACATCTGAAATCCCGTCGCACCGACCTCTTTAACTTTTTTTATTGCCTCCATTGTAGGAAGTTTAAATGAGTCAATTATTGCTCCTATTTGAAAATATTTCATATTTTTCTCCTTTTCAAAGTTTAAATACTGTTTGACAAATTAAAATATTGGTCTTTATCACAGAGTTTTCAAAAATCCTTCCAGCCTTTGAGCTATAAGTTCATGTCCTTTGTCATTCGGATGAAGTCCGTCGGGACAGTAAAGTTTTTTGTTTGTCTCAACCTTTGGCTGTATCCCGCTTACAGACCAAAGGTCAAGCAACGGCAGTGCATAGTATTCTGCAACTTCTTTTATTATTCTTACGTACTCTTTAAGTGGTACCGATCGCAATCCTTGTTCATTAACTGTTGCGTCCTCCGAACATCTGTGGATCGGTGTCATAATGACAATTGTAGAATAAGGGTATTTTTTTATTAATCCCTCCATCAGAAAATGACACGCTCCGTAAAAAGTACTCGGATTTCTGTCCGACATGCATCCGATTGGAGCATCTCCGTGTCCAAAGTCGTTTGTACCGCCGAAAACAACAACGAGTTGTGCATCATCTTCCATTGAAGAAAATCTTTCGCAAAATGAACGGTTACTTTCACTGTCTTTCGATCTGTTCTTTTGATCTGCTATTCTTGTTCCTCCAATGCCATAGTTTCTTGCAACTTTCATTCCTGTTTTTTTTGCCAAAATTGCATGATATGCCTTGTCTTTTCCGCTTGCTCCGTGCCCTTCTGTTATACTATCTCCGAGAAAATTTGCCGAAATGTTTTGAAGTTCCATAACTTTATTTCCTTTTCATTTATTTTTTCAGTGAATCATAAAATCACTGAGATTTTTATTTTTAAAAAAATTGTTCTTGCTATACAAAAATTCAGGGATTCAGGAATTTTTCCTTATAATATAATTTTTTTATTTCAAAAATTTTTGGTAAACCAAATCGCATCAAGCGGTATGGTCACTTCTTTGTCTCTTAGATACTCGAATTTCCCTGCATCCTCCTTGAATGCAAACCGAATGTATCTTGAATAAAGCGCCTGATATTTATATCCGGACTTTTTGTCATCACGGTTTTTACCATATTTTCCATCCCCTAGCAATGGGTGATTTACAGATGCCATATGCGCTCTTATCTGATGTGTCCTACCAGTTACAAGTTCGACATCCAAAAGCGCATTTCCGTCTTTTTCTCCGATAACACTGTACTTTGTTATTATCGTCTTCACATCACCTGATTTAGGCCTTGTTTTATATACAGTAACGGTATTCAGTTCACTGTCCTTGGTCAGATACCCGTAAAGTGTGTCTTTTTTCTTTTCCGGAATACCATGTACGGCACAGACATATTTTTTGACTATTTCGTCTTTTTTGATCTTTTCATTTATAAATCTTAGTGATTCGGCTGTTTTGGCGGCTATTACCAATCCCCCGGTATTTCTGTCTATCCTGTTACAAAGCGCAGGCTGAAACGAATTTTCTGACTCCGGATCATATTCTCCCTTTTTGTAAAGGTATGCTTTTATATGATTTATAAGAGTGTTTACATTCTCGTTATCATCAGAATGTACTATCATTCCAGGTCTTTTATTGCATATAATTATATTTCCGTCCTCATATACGGTGTCCACCGCAGGTACCATCGTTTTAAATGACTCCTCGGGTATGTCCCCGGCAAAAAAGTCGTCTTTCAGGTACATTTCTATAACGTCTCCCTCTTTAAGCCTTTGCGATGGATCGGCACGCTTTTTATTTACCTTTATTTTTTTTGTCCTCAGTGCTTTATACAGCATTGACTGCGGAAGTGCTTTCAAAGTCTTGGAGATAAATTTATCAAGTCTTTGGTCAGCGTCGTTTTTATTTACTTTATAACTTTTATACATAATCTGATCCGATGTATTTGATTCGCTATGTTTTTATGGGCACTGTTTAATTTATTTCACAAAAAAGTCCGTCAGACTTCTGCCGTCTCTTTACTTTTCTCCTTAGATGTATGTAACTCTGTTTCTTTTATTACATCATCCGAGCGGAGCCTTTCCGCCGCGACTGCAAGCATTAGTTTGATACGGTTTTCCTGATTTACTCTGGTAGCACCGGGGTCATAATCTATTGGTACTATATTTGCCTTGGGATAAATAGTCCGGATCTTTCTTATCATTCCTTTACCGACTATATGGTTCGGAAGACATCCGAACGGCTGCGCACAAACAATATTTTCATATCCGGAATGTACAAGTTCTATCATTTCGGCAGTAAGCAGCCAGCCTTCTCCCATTTTTGCACCGTATCCGATTACATTTTTTACCATTCCCTTTAACTCAGCATATGTTGCAGGCTTTTGATAATGCCCTTTATACTCGTCAAGAGCCTTATGCATTATAGTCTCGGTCCTTCTGAGTATCGCCAAAAGCGCTTTACATACGATCTTCTTGATCTTGCTTCCACCGTAAAGTTTTATATCTTCTATTCTGTTGTCGATCTTAAAACTGATAAATCCCATTATTCCCGGAACATTTATCTCACAGTTCTGAGATTTCAGAAAATCTTCAAGATCATTATTTGCAAGTGACGAATATTTTACATATATCTCACCGACTATACCTACCTTTATCTTTGGGGCTATCAACCTTTCTATTGCAACAAAGTCCTTTACTATCTCTTTCATGTTTTTTTCAAGCGCTGCAGGCATCCAGCCTTTACCGTTTTTCAGCTGCTCTGAGAGTATTTTGACCCACTTTGAGACTACTTTGTCAGATTCCCCTTTTTTCGTTTCGTACGGTTCCGTTTGATTTTTAAGCAACATTAAAAGGTCCCCGTAGCAAAGCGCGGTTATAAATTTGACCAGCATCGGCAGAGAAAGTTTTAAACTGCTTTCTTTTTCAAGACCTGATATGTTGAACGATATAACAGGTATATTCTCATACCCTGCCTTCCTAAGAGCCTTCTTAAGAAGATGTATATAGTTTGATGCACGACATCCTCCACCCGTCTGCGTTATAAGTACTGCCGTTCTTTCGAGATCGTATTTGCCGGAGTTCAATGCATCTATCATCTGCCCTATTACCAGTAATGCAGGATAGCAAGTGTCATTATGAACATATTTCAATCCTTCTTCTGCTACCGCAGGTCCTTTATTTGACAGTATTTCAAGGTTGTATCCGTACGATAAAAATATATTTTTCAATATACAAAAATGTATATGTACCATATCAGGAGCAAGTATCGTATATGTTTTTTTCATTTCGTCCTTGAATGGTCTGCTCGCTATGATATGTGATTTCAGTTCTTTCATATATGTGTGCCTTTCTGTACGTTAAAGTATCCGCATATACTTTATACTTTGGTTCCGTTTTCGATATACAAACAGATATCTACCCAATTTACGGATCATGTGGAGATTGCGGAAAAAAGGCTACGAAGCCTTATTTTTACTGCTCCAAGGTTAGTTATTTCGTCGATCTTTATCTGGGTGTATATCTTGCCCTCGCTGTCGAGTATCGCTCTTGTCTCGTCGGTGGTTATGGCGTCTACTCCGCATCCGAATGAAACCAGTTGGACAAGATCCATATCCGGTTTGTTTGCTATATACTTTGCCGCGGCATAAAGTCTTGAATGGTATGTCCACTGGTTAAGAACGCCGACTTTGAACTTCTCCATCTCATAACTTACACTGTCCTCAGTTATGACTGCCGCGCCGAGAGAGGTAATCAGTTTATTTATTCCGTGGTTTATCTCGGGGTCTACATGGTAAGGTCTTCCCGCAAGTATTATTATATGTCTTCCCTCGCGGCGTGCCTTATCAACGTATTCCGCACCTTTTTCGCGTACCTTTTTCATGTGGTCGAAATATTCGGCATATGCGTCGCTTACAGCTTTTTTTACCTCGGAAAGTCTAAATCCGACGCCGAAATGCTCATTCATCTTTTCCGTAAATTTCTTACAAAATTCCTTGGGTTTATGTATTCCGAAATAATCGTAAATAAACTTGGTTTTTGCAAGACTTTTGACGTTTGCCTGAAGAACTTCCGGATAATATGCGACAACCGGACAGTTATAATGATTATCTCCAAGACCTTCGTCAAGGTTATAAGTCATACAGGGATAAAATATTGCGTCAACTCCTTCTTTTAAAAGTGCCTCTATATGACCGTGTACAAGTTTTGCAGGAAAACATACTGTGTCCGACGGAATGGACTGCTGTCCTTCAAGGTATAGTTTACGGTTTGAAAATGGAGAGACCACCACTTCAAAACCAAGTTCTGTAAGGAGCGTATGCCAAAACGGCAATAATTCATACATATTGAGTACAAGCGGTATTCCTATTCTTCCTTTACTTCCTTTAACACCTTTATATTCTGACAAAAGTTTAAGTTTATACTCATAAAGGTCAAGTTTGCTTCCTTCATTTTTCTTACCTGTTGGAAAATCGCAGCGGTTTCCCGCTATATACCTTCTTTTCTCGCCTTCGCCGTTTTCAAATGTATTTATTGTGAGTTTACAGTTATTGGTACATCCTTTACAAGTTACTGCCTTTACTTCATGTTTAAAATTTTCAAGTTCTTCAAGACCAAGTACAGTACTTTTTTCGCCTGCTCTTTCCTGAGCATAAAGCGCAGCACCGTATGCTCCCATAAGGCCCGCTATATCCGGTCTTACAACATTCATTCCTATTTCTTTTTCAAAGGCACGTAAAACTGCATCATTAAAAAATGTTCCACCCTGAACGACTATATGCTTTCCAAGAGCTACCGTTGCGTCCTTGGTCGTTGCTCTTATGACCTTATAAAGCGCATTTTTTACCACCGACATGGAAAGTCCGGCCGATATATTGTCAATTGTAGCACCATCCTTCTGTGCCTGTTTTACAGAAGAATTCATAAATACGGTACAACGTGATCCAAGTTCAACAGGGGCTTTTGCAAAAAGTCCGAGTTTTGCAAAATCCTCAATGCTGTAATTTAGTGCTCCCGCAAATGTCTGTAAAAATGATCCGCATCCAGAGGAACAGGCTTCGTTAAGAAATATATTGTCTATTGCACCGTTTGCGATCTTGAAGCATTTTATATCCTGACCGCCTATGTCAAGTATAAAATCAACATCAGGCTTAAAGTGCTTCGCAGCATAAAAGTGGGCAACTGTTTCAACAAGTCCGAAATCAAGTGAAAATGCATTTTTTATGATCTCTTCACCGTAACCGGTGGCAGCAGCGGCTGCAATTTTCAAATTCGGATATTCTTTATAAAAATTTTTCAAAAATTCAAGTACGTACGGAACCGGATTTCCGCTATTGCTTCTGTATATGTAATAAAGAAGTTTTCCGTCCTTATCCGTGACTGCACATTTCAGCGTCGTTGAACCGGCATCAATCCCCAGATATACATTGCCGTCTGCCGTTTTCGGGTCTGCTCTTTCCACTTTATCAAGACTGTGTCTTTCTGTAAATTCTTTATATTCTTTTTCGTCTGCAAATAGCGGTTCGGCAAACTTATAACTCCTGCTTGATCTCCTTTCGGTAATTGCCTTTAATATTTCACCTATTTTATACGTTTTTTCCTGCGGAGCTAATGCCGCTCCTATAGCAACATAACTGAGAGAATTTTTGGGACAAAAACCTTTTATTCCAAGAGTCGTATCAAATGCCTTTCGCAGTTGTGAATGAAAAGTCAAGGGCCCTCCAAGGTAAAGAACATTCCCCTTTATCTGTCTTCCCTGAGCAAGCCCCGCTACCGTTTGGTTTACAACCGCATAAAATATTGAAGCAGAGATATCCGGTATCCTTGCACCTTGGTTGAGCAGCGGCTGTATATCGCTTTTTGCAAAAACTCCGCATCTCGATGCTATAACATATATTTTTTCATAACTTTTTGCTTCATTATCCATTTCATCGGGAGTTATCCCAAGAAGCGTTGCCATCTGATCGATAAACGCTCCTGTACCTCCTGCACATGAACCGTTCATTCGGACCTCTAGTTCCTTTTCTCCGGTTTCTTCTCCGGTCAGGAAAAGTATTTTTGCGTCTTCTCCTCCGAGTTCTATCACAGTATCGGTTTCAGGTGCATTTTTTAGCACCGCAGTTCTGGTGGCGTAAACTTCCTGAACAAACGGGAATCCTATATCCTCCGCAAAACCCATTCCAGCTGACCCGGAAATACAAATTTTGACATCGTCGTCATCAGTTAAATCAAATTTATTTTTTATATTTTTTATTAGCGCAGTTGCCTTCGGAGGAATTTCCGAAAAATGCCTTTCATAAGAATCAAAAACCAGTTCCCCGTCTTCATTTATTACTGCACTTTTTATTGTTGTTGAACCGATATCAAGTCCAATATTCAGCATATATTTCTCACCTGTGTTCCTTAAAATCTTTTTTTGTTATGTGTATTAAAAAGCACACTTTTCCACATTACTTTTTATTTTTAAGTATATCAAATAAAAATGTATTTGATATGAATATTTTTGTATATTATTTTGAAAAATGAAAAAAATTAACCCCGAAACTCAGTTTTGGTAAATTTCGGGGAAATTTTATTTATTCTTATTTTTCCTGATATCGGATTTATTACTATTTTCTAACAATAGTTTATTTCAAATCCCAAGCATTTTATGGTTATAAATTTATAAAATTCAAAAACAGGAATTTTTTTCTTTATTACACTTGAGACATTTTATAAATTCCGTTACAGTTCTTTGGTATTTAAAAAGATATCTCTTTTTTTGCCTCAGCTGAATCGTATATCGCCTGTAAAAGTTTTGCGCTCTGAAGAATATTATCTATATGACTTTTTGTCTTTTCTCCGGTTATTATCGAATCAAAAAACGCCTCATCTTCTTTTTGATACATATCGGGGATTTCATGAGTTGAAGAGGTTGTTTGAAGTGTCTGACCGTCAGTAATATCAAACTGTCCGCAGTATGTAAGTCTTGCACCCTTCTTATCTCCCAGAAAATCTATAAACATTTCGCTTTTATCAAGATTCTGTGCCCATGCACCGTTAAAAGATATTGTTCCTTTGTCCGTCCTTATGTGACCTGTAACAAAATCGTCAACGTCGTTTACTCCGTTTTCAATATTCTTTGTATCCTCCGCCCACATATTTTTATATTTATAAGACTTCATATCTTTAGCCATTTCACAGTATGTGTCTCCGCTTACGGTCAGTATTTTTGCCCCGCCGAGAATATAAAGTATAAGGTCAAGAAAGTGTACTCCCCAGTCTATAAGCGCTCCGCCACCGGACACTTTTTTGTTTGTAAAATCTCCGCCCAGTCCCGGAATACTGCGGAATGCTCTGAACGAACAGTAGACGTGATATATTTTACCAAATTCGCCGTTACGGTTAAGTTCTTCAAGTTTTTCAACGGAGGCATGGTAACGGTTACATACACCTATATTAAGTATTTTTTTCTGTTTTTTTGCCTCATTTGCCATTTCACAGGAAAGTTTATAATTTACTGTGATCGGCTTTTCGCAAAATACATGTTTTCCTGCTTTTAATGCAGCCATTGCGATCTCATAGTGAGCATAATTAGGAGTAAGAATGAAAACTGCGTCTACTTCTTTATCGTCAAGAACATCTTTGTAATCAGTTGTAATATTTTCAACAATATGATACTTTTTCTTTATCGCCTCTGCTTTTTCTTTTATTACATCGCACGCATATTTTATTCTTAAATCTTTGATTCTTTCAAATGCAGGAAAATGAGCATTATTTGCAATCCTTCCGCATCCTATGACTCCTATTGTTATCATGTAAAAATACCACTCCTTAAAACATTAAATTTTAATTCTTAATCTTGGAAGATAACCAATCCTGCGGTTTTTCCGGTAGATTTTAATTTTCATTGCATACATCAAATAAAATACTTTTCTTTTGCGGAATATGTTGTATGAAGAAGTTCGTGTGCTTTATGTCCGCCGGGCTTTCCGAGATACTCGTTGTAAATTGCCTTTATTTCTGGATTTTCGTGAGATTTGCGAACTGTCTTACTTGCATCTTCACTGTAAAGAGCTTTTGCTCTGATCTTTTTAATGTCTATGTACTGAAGCTCCTTTGATGGTACGATTGGCTGACCTCCTCCTGTTACACATCCGCCGGGACAGCACATAACTTCAATAAAGTGATATGTTTTTTCTCCGCTCTTTACTGATTCAAGTACTTTCTTTGCATTTGCTGTACCGTGTGCAACTGCTACATTTATCTTTGTTCCGTTAAGATCTATAGTTGCTTCCTTTACGCCCTTTGTTCCTCTGACATCTTCAAAGTTTACGTTTTCAAGAGTTTTCCCCGTCATTATCTCGTAAACAGTACGAAGTGCTGCTTCCATAACGCCTCCGGTAACTCCGAAAATATCAGCTGCTCCTGCAGATTCTCCCATTAATGAATCAAAACTTTCGTTGGGAAGTCTTGTGAAATCTATTCCAGCCTGTCTGATCATCCTTGCAAGTTCACGTACAGTAATTACATAATCAACGTCCTGCATACCATTATTTGAAAGTTCGGGACGTTTTGCTTCGTACTTCTTTGCAGTACACGGCATAACTGATACAACAACCATTGATTTAGGGTCTATTCCCATTTTTTCCGCATAATACGTCTTTGCCATCGCTCCCGCCATCTCATGAGGAGATTTACATGAAGAAAGATTCGGAATAAACTCCGGATAAAATTTTTCACAATATGAGACCCATCCGGGAGAGCAGGATGTTATCATCGGAAGAACCGCATTTTTATCTTTAAGACGCTCTACAAGTTCTGTGCCCTCTTCCATTATTGTAAGGTCTGCACCGAAGTTGGTATCAAACACTTTGTCAAAACCGAGACGGCGGAGAGCCGCTGCAAGTTTACCGGTCTGCGCAACCCCCATCGGAAGTCCGAATTCCTCACCTATAGATGCCCTGACCGCCGGAGCCGGCTGAACAACAACATATTTGTTCGGATCGCTTATCGCAGCCCATACATCATCAATGTTCTCTTTTTCATGAAGCGCGCCCACCGGACATGCTATTATACACTGTCCGCAGTTTACACAAGATGTGGCAATCAGCGAACGTCCGAAAATCGGACCGATCTGAGTCTTAAATCCTCTCTTTGATACTCCAATAGCACCGATCTCCTGTACATTGTAACATGCGGCTACACATCGACGGCAATTTATGCATTTTGAATTATCTCTTACAATTGAGGGCGAGAGTTCATCAGTTATTGTTTCTTTGCGTGCTCCGTCATATGGATATTCTTTAACTCCGTATTCACGGCATAGAGCCTGAAGTTCACAGTTTCCGGATCGTACACATGAGGTACATTCTCTGTTATGAGATGCAAGAAGAAGTTCAAGATTTATCCTGCGCTGCTTACGGAGTTTTTCCGTGTTTGTATGTACTACCATTCCCTCCGATACAGGCATTACACATGCTGCTGAAAGTCCTCTTGCCTTCTCAATCTCAACCAGACAGATACGGCATGCACCAATCTGCTGCACATCTTTAAGGTAGCAGAGTGTGGGTATATTTATATTTGCGGCTCTTGCCGCTTCAAGTACGGTAAAGCCTTCGGGAACCGAAACGCTGATGCCGTCAATAGTCAAGTTTATCATTTTTTCCATTACTTTGTTCCTCCGTTATTTCTTACTGATCGCACCAAATTTGCAACTATCAATACATACTCCGCATTTTATGCACTTTGATTGATCGATCACGAAAGGTTTTTTGATTTCCCCGCTAATTGCACCAACAGGACATTTTTTGGAACATAAAGAGCATCCTTTACATTTGTCAGGATCTATTATTACCTTAGCAAGTTTTTTGCAACATCCTGCAGGACAACGTTTTTCGTAAACATGTGCTTCGTATTCATCACGGAAGTAACGGAGAGTAGAAAGAACAGGGTTAGGCGCAGTCTGTCCAAGTCCGCAAAGAGATGTTGTTTTTATCGTATTTGCAAGTTCTTCAAGTTTTTCTATATCACCGTCTTCTCCTCTGCCATCTGTAATTTTTGTAAGTATCTCAAGCATTCTTTTTGTACCTTCACGGCATGGCGTACATTTGCCACATGATTCGTCAACCGTAAATTCAAGAAAAAATTTAGCAATGTCAACCATACAGTTATCTTCGTCCATAACTATTAGTCCGCCGGATCCCATCATTGATCCTATTGCTATAAGTGAATCATAGTCAACGTGAGTATCAAGAAGCGATGCGGGTATACATCCTCCCGAAGGTCCTCCCGTTTGCGCCGCCTTGAACTTCTTTCCATTCGGAATTCCGCCGCCTATATCAAATATTATTTCTCTTATTGTCGTTCCCATCGGAACTTCAACAAGTCCTGTATTTACTATCTTTCCTCCGAGTGCAAATACCTTTGTTCCTTTGGATTTTTCCGTTCCCATTCCTTTAAACCATTCTGCACCGTTTAGAATGATCTGAGGAATATTTGCGTATGTTTCAACATTGTTAAGTATCGTGGGCTTTCCGAATACACCTTTTACTGCCGGGAACGGGGGTCGCGGACGCGGCTCGCCGCGGTGTCCTTCAATAGAGACCATGAGTGCCGTTTCCTCGCCGCAAACAAACGCTCCTGCTCCAAGTCTGATCTCAACATCAAAACAGAAATCCGTTCCAAAAATATTTTTTCCGAGAAGTCCTTTTTCTCTTGCCTGGTTGATTGCAATGGCAAGACGCTTTACTGCTATAGGATATTCTGCACGAACGTATATGTACCCTTGATCTGCTCCTATAACATAAGCGGCAATTGCCATTGCTTCAATAACTGAATGCGGATCACCTTCAAGAACAGAACGGTCCATAAATGCTCCTGGATCGCCTTCGTCACCGTTACAGCAAACATATTTTTTTACATTTCCTCTGTTACCTGCTGCAAATTTCCATTTAAGTCCTGTCGGAAATCCTGCTCCTCCTCTTCCTCTGAGTCCGGATTCAAGCATTATTTCAATTATCTGCTCCGGCGTATACTCAAAAAGACACTTTGCAAGTGCCTGATAGCCATTAAACGCTATGTAATCTTCTATAACTTCCGGATCTACAACACCACAATTTCTGAGCGCAACACGATGTTGTTTTTTATAAAACTGCATATCAAATAGTTTTTCTTTTACTTCTCCGGTAGTTTTTTCATGATATACAAGCTCATCTATTATCTTTCCGCCGATTATATGCTCATCTACTATTTTTTCTACATTCTCCACCTTGCACTGAGCATAGAAAACACCTTCTGGATAAACTATAACGATTGGTCCCAGTTCGCAAAGACCGAAACATCCCGTGCGGACTATTTGCACTGATTCCGTCAATCCCTTTGATTCAAGTTGTGCACGGAACTCGTCCATTAATTTGTTTGAGCCTGACGATGTGCAACCGGTTCCGCCGCATATCAGAACCTGTCTTTTATATTTTACATTTTCTTCAGTTTTATGCGTATGACGCATGTTGATCTGAGGAAGTGTTTCCGCCTGTATTCTTTTAAGTTCTTCTAACGTCATTTTAATGTACCATCCTGACTCAATATTTTGCGAGGATATCTTTTACTTTACTCGGTGTAAGTTTTCCGTAAACATCTTCGTTTATAGTCATTACCGGAGCAAGTCCGCAGCATCCGAGACACCGCGTATCCTGAATTGTGAATTTTCCGTCTTGCGTTGTTTGATTTGAAGTGATCCCGAGTTCCTTTTCTACCTCCGCAAGAACTGCCGCACCTCCCTTAACGTAACAGGCTGTTCCCTGACATACACTTATTATATTGTCACCCTTGGGCTGAAGCGAAAATTGCGCATAAAATGTCGCGACTCCGTAAACCTCCGTAACCGGGATCCCGAGCATGTCCGATATAATTAACTGAGTTTCGAGTGAAAGATAGCCAAAAGATTCCTGAGCGTACTGCATTATCGGCATAAGGGGTCCGGGCATATTTTTATGCTCTTCTATAAATGCTTTAAGTTCTTCTGTCTTTTTCGCTATCTGTTCCGTTGTTAGTGCCATAAATTATCCTCCTATACAAAACATTGATATATTCAACATTGTTGAATATTATATCACAATATTATTTTTTTTTCAATTACAAAATGCAAAAATTAATAATTTAGTTACTTATACAGTGATTATTTATACATTATTTTCCATTCCCTTTTTCAAAATCATATATACGTCCTTATCTAATCATTTAAACTCTTTCTGGTACTTTAATTTTACAGCAAAAAAACACCTACACAGCAAACTGTATAGGTGCTTTAAACTTAGATCAGTCAAGTTCTATGGAACTGAGAATATTTTTAAGTTCTTTTACCTCTGCAATTGTAAGAGTTACACCTTTTCCCATTCTTTCCATGTCGTCAGACCATGTACGGATATCGTATACAGGTTCTCTTTCATTCCAACTTATAAGGTTGATTGCCTTTTTCCAGCCGTTTCCGGTTTCGGAAAGGACCCCTACCTCTTTTACCACCTCGTATTTGATTTCTGCCATTTCCGCTTCCCCTTTCGTTTAAATAAATAATTAAATAATTAAATAAAATATTTATTTTTTATCAATTTTATTAAATTATAACACAGTTCTGTTACATTGTCAAGGTTTTTTTGTCCGTTTTTCCGTTTTTTTATAATAATTTGTAAATAAATGTAAAAAAAATTGGATATGTTGTTTTTTAATATTACATATTTCGTCTTTTTGTTATGATATATTCATATTTTGGTTTTATATTAGTCTAAATTAATCTAAACGCCATTACTTTTTTGTTATCGTAAAATTTCTATTTTACCGAAAATATTTTTCTGAATAAAAAAGACTTGTTTCATTTTCCGAAACAAGTCTTTTTTATTCAGTTGTATTTCGGCAGGTAATCGCCGTGTGCCTCTATAAGATCATCACAAAGTTTTACTATATCATCTATTGAAAGTTCGGAAGAAGTATGAGGCTCAAGCATTGCTGCCTGATAAATTTTTTCTTTCTTTTTGGTTACTGCTGCTTCTATTGTAAGCAGTTGTGCATTTATATTGGTCATATTCATTGCGGCACACTGTGTTGGTATCTTTCCGACAACTGTCGGCTGAACACCAAGTTTATTTACAAGACACGGTACCTCAACACACGCTTCTTTAGGAAGATTTTCTATAAGACCGTTGTTTATAACGTTTCCTCCTATTTTGTATGCTACATCCGTAACCATTGCTTCCATAATGTAAGATGCATACTCTTTTGATCTTGTATGGGAAATATTTCCGGTAAGGTAAACTTCTTTTTCTTTATGCCATCTTTCTATCTGTTCTATACAGCGGCGTGGATACTCGTCAAGTGGAATATTGTAGCGATCTATGAGTTCCGGATACTTTGATTTAATGAAAAGATTATTATATTCTGCGTTATGCTCGCTTGATTCGGTGCAGTAATAACCTAGACGTCTTATGTATTCGTAACGTACAAGATCCTTACACTGACTGTTCGGCATCTTTTCAAGTTCTGCTATAACACGGCGGCGTATTTCCGGATAAAGGTCATTCCCGTCCGCATCTTCAAGCTGAAGCAACCATGCCATATGATTGATACCTGCTATCTTTTCTTTAAGCGGGCGCTTTGCGTCTATCTTAAGCGCAGATAAAAGTCCGTTTGAACAAACTTGCACGCTGTGGCAAAGACCTACTGTTTTTACATCTGTAAATCTCAGCATATATCCGGTCAGTATTGCCATAGGGTTCGTGTAATTAAGGAACCACGCATCAGGACAGACTTCCATCATATCTTTTGCAAAATCTTCGAGGACCGGAATGGTACGAAGTGCACGAAAAATACCTCCTATCCCTATCGTATCAGCAATAGTTTGGCGCAGACCGTATTTTTTCGGGATTTCAAAGTCTGTTATGGTGCAAGGGTCATATCCTCCGATCTGAACTGCATTTACAACAAAGTCTGCACCTTTAAGTGCCGCTTTGCGGTTTTCAACTCCGAGGTATTTATATACCTTTGCCCTGTTTTGGTTTGTATTTTTATTTAAAAGCGTTACCATTGTATAGGACTGTTCAAGACGCTCTTTATCTATGTCATAAAGTGCAATCTCAAAATCGCATAATGCCGGGGTAAGCATGGAGTCGCCGAGTACGTTTTTTGCAAAAACCGTACTTCCGGCTCCCATAAATGTGATTCTTCCCATTTGTTTTTCCTCCGTTAATTTTTAATTTTTGTTCCCTTTTGAAGACTGAAACGCCTTACCATCGCTATTATATCAAAATAATTTACATTTTTCAATTGCATTTTGTTTGTTTTTAATTTATAATTACATCAGAGTGATTTTTTATTGAAAGGAAATAACAATGTTTATAAACAGGACCATTATTAATCAAAATTATAATGATATAAATCCCGTTCAGTGCGGAAAACAAATTTGCGATCCATCCCACAGTTACGGACCGGCAACAAGAACTTATTATTTATTGCATTTTGTTATATCAGGCAAAGGAACTTTCTTCACACAGAGAGGAAAATTTTTTCTTGAGAAAAACGATCTTTTCATTATAAGACCATACGAAATCACTTACTACGAAGCAGATAAAAATGACCCTTGGAGTTACATATGGATCGGGTTTAACTGCAATATAACTCTGCCGACGATACTGAATAGCGCCGACACCGTTTATGCCCCTTTTCTTGAAAAAATATTTTCTGATGCGGTAGATAACCAAAATTTTGAAAACGGTCGTCTCGGTTATGAGGCATTTTTATGCGGAAAAATATTTGAAATATGCGCTTTTTTTTACTCAAACGACCGTATATCGTCAGAAGTATCTGAAAGATATATAAAACCTGCTCTGACGATTATGGAGTCCGAATTCTGTAACGAAATAAATGTCGGTGATATTTCAAAAAGACTTCATATCAACCGATCTTACTTCTCAGTTATTTTTAAGCACATAACTAAAAAAACGCCCGGAGAATATCTGTCCGAACTTCGTATGAAAGAGGCAGCAAAACTTTTAACTATATACAACTGCAGCGTTGCCGTAACGGCAGGATCGGTAGGGTATACCGATGTATTTGTTTTTTCCAGGGCGTTCAAAAATTATTTCGGGTGCTCCCCGACAAAATATGCAACTATTACAAACGAAATGCCCATGAGTCCGGATGACAGTCCGGAAAAACCATCTTAATTTTTATTGTTTAATCAGACTCATTTCAATTTTTAATTACATATACGAATTTATTATTTGTTTTTTCTGTTCACTGTTATTTTTCAGATATTTTCTTTTAATTTGAATATTTCCCCGGCAATCATTTCGGCAGCACCGGGAAAATCAAATGTTTTTGCATTTTCCTCCATTTTTTCCCTTACTTTTTTGTCCGAAAGAACTGTTTCTGCAAGTTCCGAGAGACGATCAAGTTCCGGA
Source organism: uncultured Clostridia bacterium (assembly GCA_944381115.1). Lineage (GTDB taxonomy): Bacteria > Bacillota > Clostridia > Oscillospirales > CAG-272 > SIG673. The sequence continues at coordinate 65,599 of CALWJV010000008.1, read as the reverse complement.
CTACCCTCGCAAAGTGTATAAGCCGCACCTGCATCTGAAAATGCTTTGGCGTTTTTATACTGATGGTTATCTGTAACGTTTGGAGACGGTATCAATATAGACGCCCTTCCGGACGCTGCTATTTCAGACAGCGTCATAGCACCGCTCCGGCATATAACAAGATCTGCGGCGGTTAACCATTTCGGCATATCATATATATACTCTCTTATGGATATGTTTTTACATCCGCTAAGACCCTGTTCGGAAAAATTCCGGCAAAACTCCGGATACCCGTTTTTTCCGACGGCGTGAATGTGAAATATATCCGTTCTTTTTGAAGTAAAATTTTTCATTAGTTTCAGACATTCGCGATTTATTGTTTCTGCCCCCAGGCTTCCTCCAAAACTTAATAACACATATCTGTACTTTCCGGCTATATCAAGTTCTTCCCTTGTCTTCTCTCTGTTTAAAGAATGTGTTCTCATTGGATTCCCGCTTCTGATTATATTTTTTCCTCCCCCGAGAAGACCTGCACATTCTTCAAAATTTACATATATTCTGTCAACTTTATTTTTCAGCATTTTGACCGCCATACCAGGTATCGCATTAGATTCGTGTAACGCAGTAAAAACACCCATTGACGATGCTGCCCGTACAACAGGGTAACATATATATCCCCCAGTACCTATGACGGCGTCAGGGCGAAATTTTTCTATCATTTTTTTTGCTTTTGAAGTTGCCGTAAACGCTTTATACAACGCCTTTACATTGTCAAAACATATTTTTCTTTTTATTCCGCATACATCTATGTGCCAAACAGGATAACCTGCCTCCGCACAAAGCCGGTTTTCCATCCCCCCTTTTGTTCCTATGAAAAGTATTTCGCTTTTTGCGTCCATTTTACGGATTGAATCGGCTATTGCAATTGCAGGGTTTATATGTCCTGCGGTTCCTCCGCCGGCAAATATTACTCTCATCCTTTTTCCTTTCTTTTTGATATTTTATATTACTTTTATTATTCTCATTTTTTATAATCTTATGAAGCTCAACATTTTTAATTTATTATGTGTTATATATTTAAAAATTAAAAATTTTGTTTCAATAGTCAGGTGCTTCTTTTTTTGAAACGGATAAAAGTATTCCCATTTCACAAAGAAGAACGACCAATGCACTGCCGCCATAACTGAAAAAAGGGAGCGTTACTCCGGTATTTGGAATGGTACCGGTAACAACACCTATATTCAAAAACGCCTGAAGACCTACATGCACTGTTATCCCGACAGCTGTAAGCGATCCGAAAAGAGTATCGGCTTCAGACGCTATTTTAAGTCCTCTTTTGACAAATGCGCCAAAAAGAATTATTACCGCCGTCGCTCCGATTAATCCAAGTTCCTCACAAACAATTGAGAAAATAAAATCATTATGCGCTGCGGATACATACAACTGTTTTTGAAGTCCGTTTCCAAGTCCTCTTCCGAAAATACCTCCGAATCCTATGGCTATCAGACCCTGAGTTATCTGCCATGTTTCGTCCCTTACCGAAAAATTTTCGGGATGGAGCCATATGTCTATTCTTTCGCTTGCGTAATCCGTACCGAAAAGAACCGTAAAAACAATTCCTGCCATTATTGCACCTGCACCGGCAAACCACCTAAGCATGGCGCCGCCTGCAAAGATAACCGCGGCTCCTATTGCAAAGGTTATGATTGTCCCTGAAAAATGATTTTCCAACATTATCAGCACACAAACAAAAGCAACTATCAAAACAGGAATAAATGTTCCGTAAAGAGAAGACCTTAAAAATTGTTTTTTATCGGAAATTTTACCTCTCCTTCTGCCGCTTATACCGTTTTTTCTTATGTATGGCTGAACCTTTTCCATGTAAAGCGCCAAAATAAGTATCAGCATCGGCTTCATAAGTTCAGATGGCTGAAAACTGAAAAAGCCGAGATTTAACCAACGTTTTACGCTTGCGCCGGAAAGGAGCACCAGGACAAGACAAAGCAGTGCTATTGAAAATCCTATGGGAGCGGTATATTTTTTATGAAACGAAAGTGGCATCGCAGCACAAACAGACATTCCTAATACACCGATAATTACCCAAAATATTTGCCGCTTAACAAAGTAGTATCCGTCCCCATATGTGCTTTTTGCATATGGGGCGCTTGCAGAAAAAACCATAACGGATCCAAAAATCAGCAGCAAAAAAATAATTAGTGTCATTGTTTTATCGATACCGAAAAAATCCCGTTTACCTGCGGTACTTGTTTTTAGCGGTAATTTCATTTTTATTCCTTCTCCAAATTTTATTTATTCATATCTTCAAACCAAAACAGGATATTTTTTGTTTAAAGCATACTTGATTATTTTACAATTTTTTTCTTTTGTTAATTTATAAAAAACATTTTTATACCATTAATACCGAACAAAAATGTAATAACGGAAAATACAACAGTAAAAATAACAGCAATAAATGTTATTTTTCCTTCGCTTAATCCTTTCTTTTCAAAATGGTGGTGGATCGGCGCCATAAGAAATACTCTTTTACCCGTAAATTTAAAAAATATGACCTGAATTATCACCGATAATGCTTCTATCAAATAAACTATACCAACTGAAAACAATATTAACGGATTACCGCTTAAAAGCGCTAATCCGCTTACCGATGCCCCGAGAAAAAGTGATCCGGTATCTCCCATAAATACCTTTGCCGGATGAAGATTATACACCAAAAATCCAAGACAACCTCCAAAAAGTGCTGATGCAAATACAGAAGAAGATATGTCGCCTACAATAAGATAAAACGCTATAAAAAATAACGATACTGTTGCCGTGACACTTCCGCAAAGTCCGTCTATGCCGTCAGTAAGATTTACCGCATTTCCAAAGCCGGTCAAAAAAAGCAGTGCAAAGATATACCAAAAAAAGTTTAACTCTATACTTATATCTAAAAACGGAATATATAAATTTGTACTTACAGAACCAAGTTTTAAAAGTGTGATTATATAGGCAATAGATAATATAAACTGTAAAAAATATTTTTCTTTTGCGGTCAATCCTTCATTTTTTCCGCGCTTAAACTTTCTAATGTCATCTGTAATTCCTATGAAACCGTTCAATAAAGCGTATGACAAGGTTATAATTATTCCTAAAAATTCCTTTTTTTCTAAGTAATTATTATAAAAAAGAAAAATAGCACTTACTGTTGAAACGGCTGTAACCGTAAAAAGAAACGAAAGACCTCCCATTGTCGGTGTTCCTTCTTTGTCTTTATGCCAGCGCGGTCCGATATCAAGAATTTTTTGTCCCATTTTCCTTCCTTTAAGAACAGGAATTAAAAAATGAAGAATAACTGAAGTTCCCACAAGACATGCAAGCATCGGCAGCAGTGTGATCATATACTTTTCCATTTTTTCTCCTCAAATATTTTTATATTTTTTATTAATTATAATTTCATTTTATTATTTACTTCTTTTATTATTTTATTTATTAAAATGTTTGGTGCTAAAACATATTTTAAAAATTCTTTTAAAACAAATTAATTATAATATGCGGTTTTATAATCTTTTTTATAAATCCAATTATCTAAAAATCTTCAGTTATATACTCCCGGATTCTTTCAAGGTGCATTCCTCTGCTTCCCTTTATAAGCAAAATTGCACCTTTTTTTAAATTATTTTTAAGTTTTTCAAATATTTTTTCCATATCGCTCTCATTTAGAAAAACCGAAACTTTTTCTTTATTCATTCCGGCGGATACAGCACCTTCGGCAATATACATGCCTTCTTCACCTACGGTTATCAAAAGGTCTGCTCCGTTATTTGCAATTTTTTTACCAAGTTTTATGTGCTCTTCTTTGCTTATATTACCAAGTTCAAGCATACTTCCCGCCAAAACAGCCTTATATTTTATTCCCTTTTCTTCAGCGGTTATTTTAAGCACATTAAGTGCCGCATCAAACGATTCCGGACCTGCATTATATGAATCAAATATATAGCAACGCCCGTTTATATATTCAATATTTTGCCTGTCACCGCAAGGCTTGTATTTTTTTAATCCTCTTCTTATTTGCTCTTCAGAGCAACCGTAAATTTCTCCTACTGCCAATGCAAATGCAGCATCAAACGCTCCGTGGTTACCAATAATCGGTACAAAAATATCCATATATTTCTTGAAATCATTCTTTTTACGGAAAGTTTTTTGATCTTCTGTTTTTATATTTATTTTTACATCAAAAAAAGTCCCGGCAGATGAAGTTCTGACGTTGAAAACAAAAATATCACATTCATTGTTTTTTTCAGACACGGTAACCCTGTTATCCGGAAGTTCGGGAAAGTCAGTAAGCAGTTTTTCATCTCCGTTAAAAACCAGTGTTCCGTTTTCTTTCATTCCGGTCAATATCTTAAGTTTTTCTCTCGCAGTATTTTCTCTTGTACCAAAATTTTCTATATGCATATTTCCTATATTCGTAATTACGGAAACATCGGGTTGTGCAATTCCAGATAATTTTTCCATTTCATTAAAATTGCTTATTCCGAGTTCTATTACGACATTTTTTGACATATTCCCCGATAATATTGTCAGTGGAAGGCCGAGTTCATTATTTTTATTTCCCTCTGTTTTAAATATGTCAAGTTTTTCCGAAAGTATAGAATATATAAGTTCTTTTACAGTTGTTTTACCTACACTTCCGGTTACTCCGATAACATTTTTTATATAATTTTCACGGTGAAATTTTGCTGCTTTTCCCAAAGCATTATATACATTGTCAGTCAGAAGCAATGAAATTGAAGACCCGGATAAAAGTTCTGTTTCCAATGAAGTTTTACTATCGCTTAATACTGCAACCGCACCTTTTTTCTCTGCTTCTTTTATAAAACTGTTTCCGTCATAATGCTTCCCTTTTATTGCTACAAAACAGTTACCACACCTTACATTATTGCTGTTGCATACAAATCCCTCAATCTCTGTATCCGGACTTCCGCAAATAAGTATTCCGCCCACGACATCCAAGAGAGTTTTTACCTTTATAATAAAATCACCGCCCGATTTTTTTCAATATTTTATAAACAATTTCTTTTTCAGAAAAAGGATGCGTGCCGGAATTATCTATTTCATATTCTTCGTGCCCTTTACCGCAAAGAAGTATTATATCGCCCTTTCCAGCACTTTCAATAGCAAATTTTATTGCTTCTTTTCTGTTAAAAATAATTTTATATGGACACTTTTTGTCAAATCCAGACATTATATCGTTTATTATTAATTCAACTTTTTCACTTCTGCTGTTATCTGCTGTTATTATTACAAAATCAGAAAGCCTTGAAGCAATAGCTCCCATAAGAGAACGCTTTGATCTGTCTCTGTCTCCGCCGCAACCGAACAATGTTACTGTTCTCTGCCCTTTTTTCTTAAAATTATTTACTGTTTCAAGAAGTTTTTGTAAAGCGTCGGGAGTATGCGCAAAATCAATAAAAACGGAAAAATCCTTTTCTATTGGTAATTTTTCCATTCTCCCTTTTACTCCGTGAAGTGCGTATATTCCGTATCTTATCTCATTTAGTGAAAAGCCGAGTTCTTTTAGTACCGCAGCGCAAAGTAGTGCGTTACTTACCGTAAATGACCCGGGAATATCGGATTTTACGGAAACACTGCCCCCGTTAAACTTAAAATCAAAACTTATTCCGTTTATACCGTCAAGAATAATATTGTCTGCATAAAAATCAGCATTTTTATTTTTAACTGAGACGCTTTTCTTTTCTCCGTTTGCACGTTCAAACATCTCTTTTATATATTTATCATCAATGCAAAATATTTTTTTCTCACACTGATTGAAAAGGCGGGCTTTGGCAATACAGTACTGTTCCATATCTCCATGAAAATCAAGATGCTCCGGTGTAAGATTTGTTACAGCACCTACAAAAAATTCAATGCCGTCAAGTTTTCCTAGTGCAAGAGCGTGGCTTGACGCCTCCATAACTGCATACTCCGCACCCAAATCGGCATATTTTTTCAGTAGCGGATACAGTTTTTCGGGATCAGGTGTCGTCATTGTTCCTATTGATGTTTTTTCTCCATTATAATATCCGCCCAGTGTTCCTATCAGCGCACATTTCCTTCCGGCTGCGTTAAGTGCGGTGTATATCATTGTGCTTACCGTCGTTTTGCCGTTTGTTCCCGTTATTGCAATTATTTTCAGTCTTTTATCGGGATTGCCTGCAGCGTTTCTCCAAACCTCCCCGTAAACCTGTCTTGAATTTTCAACATGAATAAGAACAGCTTTTTCAGATCTGTATCGGCATTTATTGCTGCATATAATTACTTCTGCACCTCTTTTTTCAGCCTCTTTTATGTAATTATGTCCGTCGTATTTGCACCCCTTAAGGCAGATAAAAAGACTTTTCGGCGTTACCTCTTTGCTATTTGTAATTATATCGTTTACATATATATCACTCAGATCTTCTTTATTGCTGCTGTATTCTGTGTTCTTAAGCAAATCTGTCAGTTTATACATATTTTTTCCTTTCCGATTCTTCTTTTTTATTTTAAATTTTAACCTTGGCGGTAAAAATTCTATATGCAAAAATATATTTTTTATTGATAAAGAAAATTATTCCGTTCCGTCAAGATAGCGAAGAGTTATTTCAACAGACGAACCTTTCTCAAGTTCACTGCCTTTATGTGACTGCGAAATTACCGTCGCTCCCACTCCTCTGCTGTAATCTGTAACACCAATTATGCTTATATTGAAACCTCTGTCGACAAGTATTTTCACTGCATCTGTTGCACTCATTCCGACAACATCCGGAACTTTTGCAACAGTACTTTCTTTTCCCTCGGTATACAGTAAAATCCTTCCGTTTTCTTTTATTATTTTTACATTTTCGTACGGTACCTGAAAACTTACCGTTTCTCCGTCTCCTATAACCTCAGCCTTTATTCCCATTTTTTCTATCTCTGCCTTTGCTTCTTTTACGGTTTTGCCTATATAATTGCCAATGGTTATACTACGTCTCTGCTCCTCTTCTTCGGTAAACGACGGTTCGTACCCGAGATAAGGAAGAGCACCTTTTAAAAATTCCGAAACATATGGAGCCGCAACAGCACTGCCGTAATAAATATTGCTTTTAGGCTCATCAACAACTATTATTACCGCGATCTCCGCTGAATCAGACGGTGCATATGCTACACAGGATCCGACGTAAAGATTTTCATCCTTTATATCTCTTTTCTGAGACGTTCCGGTTTTTGCGGCAATCTTATATCCTGCAACACCTGCGTTTTTTGCACCTCCATCACCCGAAACACCTTCTTCAAGAATATCGCTTATAGTGGCGCACACTTCATCTGACAAAACCTTTTTCTTTTCTTCTACGCTCTTTGAATATACGATATTTCCGTTTTTATCCCTGATCTCACTTACAATATAAGGCGTTACTATACTTCCTCCGTTTGCCACAGCGGAAACTGCTGTAAGTTGCTGTATGGCTGTGGTCTTAAAAGTTTGACCAAAAGAATAAACAGCAAGTTCAACCGTGTTGAAATCCTCCGGTTTATGAAATATCCCGAGCGCCTCACCGGGAAGGTCTATTCCTGTTTTTCCTGTATAACCAAAATTAATAAAGTAATCCATAAAACGCGTATTACCTATTCTTGCGGCAAGCGTCATCATGGTCGGGTTACATGATTTCTGAAGTGCTTCGGCAAAATTTAAACTGCCATGTCCCTGCCTTTTATGGCATCTGATGGGAGAACCGTAACCCTGTACTTTAAGTGATCCGGAGCAGAAAAAGCCCTCACTGACTTTTGTTACATTTGTCTCCAATGCAACAGAGGTGGTAAAAATTTTAAATGTCGAACCCGGCTCATAAAGAGTGGATACGGATTTATTGTTCCACATCTGATATAATGCATCATTATATGCCTTCCTGTATTCTTCGGTTCCGCTTGTAAGCCCCATGAGTGAAATTTTTTTTGCCGAATCAAGATCAAGTACATATGGGGAGTTTAAATCAAACGTAGGGTAAGTTGCCATCGCAAGTATTGCACCGGTATCCGGATCCATGACAATACCCGTAACACGGTTTTCTGCCTTTGAATCGTTATAGGTTGCTTCAAGTTGTGCTTCAAGGAGCGACTGCAGCGTAACATCTATTGTAGTTATAACCGAGCACCCGTCAACTGCGTCTATATATGTATCGTAAGAATCCGGCAGTGTTTCACCTGCAGCGTTTTTTGAGGTTATGTAATATCCGTCTGTCCCGGTCAGATAACTGTCATAATAAGACTCTATCCCGTTCAGTCCGTTATCTGTACCCATAAACCCTATTACATGCGCTGCAAGTGAGCCAAATGGATAATAACGCGATGTATCGGCTTCGGTATGTATAAGGCTTGTGAGACCGTTTTCGATTGCAAATGCGATGACTTTATCCTTTTCCTCCGCATTTGCTTTCTTTTTAACCGTTCTGTCTCTTGTTGCATTATTTTTTGCCCCTGAAATCACCGTCTCGTACGAAACATCAAGTATGTCGGAAAGCCCTCTTGCTATCAGTTCGGCTGTTGCATCGTCCTTTATATCTCTTGGAGAAATGAATACCCGCCAAGAAGTAACATTCGTGGCAAGTTCTACCATATTTCTGTCATATATTATACCCCTATCTGCCTTTAAAGGAGTTTTTGACTGTATATTATCCTCTGCCTTTTGTTTATACTCATCATGCTTTATTACCTGAAGTATAAAAAGCCGCCCTATCAGAACAGAAAAGCATGTAACAAAAAATATTAAAAGTACCGTGTATCTTCCCCGTAACCTGTGTTTATTTATCTTTGCCTCTCCGTTCATAAAATTCTGCCCTTCTTTTGATATAATCTCTTATCGTTTTCTATATGGAAATTACTTTAAAATTTTATTCCGGTACTTTCCGGTTTATTACATTTTGAATAAAAATTGCTGTTTTTTTTGTCGTTTTAAACATTGACTGTTTTTCTAAAAAATGTTATACTTACTAAGTAGTCAGACCTAATAAAAAAAATAAAAATCCGATCGTAATCGGCCGCCGCATTAAAGCGGCAGAAGGAGGAATTAATGTCAAGTTATGTTACAAGAAAAACCCCCGGAAACACTGAATGGTTCAAAGAGTCACGGTTCGGAATGTTCATTCATTGGGGACTTTATTCTCTTCCGGCAAGACACGAATGGGTAAAAAGCAGAGAATGTATCCCGGAAGAAAAATACGATAAGTATTTTAAATATTTCAACCCGACAATGTTTGATGCAAAAGATTGGGCACGGCAGGCTAAAGCGGCTGGTATGAAGTACGCCGTTTTAACTACAAAACACCATGAAGGATTCTGTCTTTTTAATACAAAGTACACTGATTATAACGTAATGAATACAAAATACGGGAAAGATATTGTAAAAGAATACGTTGATGCTTTCCGCGCCGAAGGAATCAAGATCGGCTTTTATTACTCACTCATTGACTGGCATCACCCGCATTTCACGATAGACCGTATACATCCCAGAAGAAACGACAAAAACGCAAAAGATCTTAACGAAGGCAGAGATATGTCAATATACGCACAATACTTACGAGATCAGGTAACCGAATTGCTTACCAATTACGGAAAAATCGATATCCTTTGGTTTGATTATTCTTATCCCGATGATACGAAACAACCGGTCTGGACTCTTGGTAAAGGTAAAGATTCCTGGGAATCGGAAAAACTTATAAAAACAGCACGCTCCCTCCAGCCAGACATAATTATTGATAACCGAGCAGATATTGAGCAGGATATTTGGACCCCCGAACAGTATCAAGTACTCGAATGGGTAAAACACAAAGAAACAGGCGAACTTGTAACTTGGGAAGCGTGTCAGACATTTTCCGGGTCTTGGGGCTATCACAGAGACGAGTCCACTTGGAAATCTCCCGAAATGCTGATCCATATGCTTATTAATACCGTTTGCATCGGCGGAAACCTGCTTATGAACGTTGGACCGACAGCGAAAGGTTATTTTGACAAACGTGCAGAAAAATCTCTCGGGGTATATGCTGAATGGATGAAATATAACAGTGCCTCTATCTACGGATGCACTCAGGCTGAACCGGAATTTATTGCCCCGAGAGGAACTCGGATTACACAAAGCAATGACGGTAAGCGTCTCTACATACACCTTATGGAGTATCCGTATGCGTTTCTTGAATTTCAGGGACTTGCAGATAAGATCGATTATGCTCAGTTCCTTCACGACGGCAGTGAAATTCTTTATTCATTAAATGCTGTCGACCATTTTACCCAATTTTCATCTGAAAGCAAAAATATGGTTGCATTTAAACTTCCATATGTAAAACCGGATGTTACCGTTCCGGTAATAGAAGTTTTTTTGAAGTAAGTACGATTCATAAAATGTTATTTTGATAATTGACCGTATTTTTTCTTAAAAATATGTCAGAAAATACTTAAAACAATAAACCGGCTTTGTTTAAAATAAAAGCCGGTTTTATTATTTTCTTTAAAAGTAAAAAGAATAAAAAATTTGACAAATTTTATTTATAATGCCTAAAATTACACAAATATCTATTTTTTTATTGTTTTTTTTTATTTATTTTAGGTTGACAAAAAAATTATAATATGATATAATATTTTTGATTAAAATTTTTGCTTTTTTTATAAAATCTTTTTTATGTTTTTATTATTTTTGCTGCGTTTAAAATTTTTATTACACCGTTTTTTCATAAAAAACAACAAATGTAATTTTAAAACAAATGATATAAAACATATTACGGCCCGTTTTGCAACCATTCAAAGTTAAGTTAGTAAGGAAGAAAAGGAAGATATGGCTCTGAAACTAATGTACATAACGAATGATCCGAATGTTGCTGAAATTGCGCAAAGCTGTGGCGTTGATCGGATATGGATTGACTTAGAAACACTCGGAAAAGAGGAAAGACAGAGGAATATTGATTCTGTAAAGTCCCATCATACAATTGATGATATTAAAAAAATCCGTCCTACAATTAAACAATCCGAACTGCTTGTTCGTATCAACCCGATCAACACCGATTCAAAAGCGGAAATTGACGCTGTAATTGATGCCGGAGCAGATATGTTAATGCTTCCCATGTGGAAGTCTGTCGATGATGTACAGCGCTTTATCTGCCATATAAACGGCAGAGCAAAAACAACACTGTTGTTGGAAACAAAAGAAGCAATTGAATGCCTTGACAATGTTCTTGCACTCGGAGGATTCGATGAAATTCACATTGGTTTAAACGATCTTCATCTGAGTTACGGTTTGAATTTTATGTTTGAACTTCTTGCAAACGGAACCGTTGATATGTTGTGTAAAAAAATAAAGCAATATAATATTCCTTACGGATTTGGCGGTATTGCAAGAATAGGTGAAGGTATACTCCCTGCTGAAAAAATTATTATGGAACATTATAGACTCGGCTCTACAAGAGCGATACTTTCCAGGAGTTTTTGCAATACGGATGAGGTCCGTGATACTGAAATAATCAAAATGATCTTTTCGGAAAACATGACACGTTTAAGAAATTTTGAAAAAAATTTATCAAAAGCAACCAACGAAGATTTTATCCGAAATGAACAGGATGTCAGGTACCGTGTATCAAGGATTGTCGAAAAGATGCAAAGGAGTAATGTACAATGACAAATACGGAAATAAAACAACTTACCGAAAAATTTGGTGACGCTTTTTATTTGCTTGATAGCAAACAGTTCAGACAAAATTTTTTGGAATTAAAATCTGAATTTACAAATATATATCCCAAATTCAATATTGCTTATTCTTACAAAACAAACTATACTCCGAAACTTTGCAAAATAGTCAATGAACTCGGAGGTTTTGCGGAAGTTGTTTCCGATATGGAATTGGAAATTGCATTACGCATTGGTGTAGAACCCAATAATATTATTTGGAACGGTCCGTTCAAAAACGCAAAAAAAGTTGAGCAGTTACTCATCATGGGAGGCACAGTTAATATCGACTCAGCATATGAAATCGATCTGATTGCCGAAATCGCAAAAAAATATCCCCAAAGTAAACTGAATATAGGTATCCGCTGCAACTTCGACATTAATGACGGTATTTTATCCAGATTCGGGTTTGATATAGAGTCAGATGATTTTTACCGTGCAATTTCGATATTCAATGAATATAAAAATCTTTATCTGATCGGCATGCAGTGCCATTTTTCTACCCGAAAACTTGAATCATGGAAATTTCGCGTAACCGGCATGCTTAATTTAATCGATAAACTTGGAATTGTACCGGAACATATCGACCTGGGCGGCGGATTATTCGGCAAAATGCCGGATTCACTTAAGGTACAGTTTGACTCCGAAATTCCTACATTTAAGCAATATGCGGAGGCGGTCGCACCTGTTTTTGCCGAACATTTCAAAAACACGGAAACCAAGCCTTTGCTTTTGATCGAACCCGGTAGCGCTCTTGTTGGTGATTGTATGAATTTTGCCGCGAAAGTTGTTAATATTAAAACTGTGAGAGGTAAAGCAATCGCTACTTTACTCGGAAGTATATACAACATTCACCCCACCTTGAATAAAAAAAACTCTCCAATTGAGATATACCCAATGGGAGAGAACCAAAAAAAATACAATGATCTGGACTTCGGTGGATTTACGTGTATTGAATCTGATTTTCTATATCGCCATTATAATGGTAAACTTGCTAAAGGAGATATGGTATTATTCGGAAATGTAGGTTCTTACTCCGTAGTTTTGAAACCTCCTTTTATTCTTCCGAACTTCCCTATAATTGATATTTCCGAAGGAAAACTTGAAATAATTAAAAAAGGGGAAACTTTTGACGATATTTTCCGTACTTTTGTTTTTTAAAGGATGAATATGTGGTATTTTATTAATAAATTTTTAAAACGGCTTTTTGATATAATAATTTGCTCCGTCACACTTGTAATTTTAATTCCTGTATGGATCATAATTGCGATCGCTATAAAATGTGACAGTAAAGGACCAGTATTTTTCACACAAGAAAGACGGACAAAAAACGGACGTCTTTTTAAAATGTACAAATTCAGATCGATGGCTGTCAATGCCGAAAGCATGGGAACCGGTTTATTTAACTATAAAAACGATCCCCGTGTTACTAAAGTCGGACGCTTTTTACGTAACAGCAGTTTAGACGAATTACCACAGCTTTTGAATGTGGTAAAAGGTGATCTTTCGTTGGTTGGTCCCAGACCATGTGTTTCTTATGAACTCGGTGATTTCGATACACTGAACAAAAAATACAAAAAACGCTTTGAAGTTCGCGGAGGCATTACGGGACTTGCTCAAATTAAAGGAAGAAATGAAAACTCCTGGGATGAAAAAGTCACATACGATAACATTTATATTGATAAATTCAAAAAACACGGTATTTTTGTAGATCTAAGTATTTTGATCGGCACCATTGCCAAAGTTTTTAAAAAACAGGATATTTATGAAAAAAAATCCGACGTCTCCATGAATGATGAAGATGCAGCAAGATCTGCAGAAGAAGAAATTATTCGCATTGCTCATTTACCCGACGAAGAGGTTTCTGAAAAAATTAAAGTGACAAGTTAAAAGGATTAAGTTTATGAAAACTGATGTTTCAAACAGATTCATTTGGTACAAAGACAGAATAATTAATGTAAACGATGCAAAAATCAATATTCTTTCCCCAACTGCACAGTTTGGATTAAATGTATTTGAAGGAATTCCTTGTTATTGGAACGATGAAAAAAAACAACTGTATGCATTCAGATTGGACGATCATTTTGACCGCTTACTTCGTTCCGCAAAATTGATACAAATAAATTGCCCTTACACTAAAGAGGACTTCAAGAAGGCTTTTGTTGATGTCATAAAAGCAAATGAATACGATGAAAATCTTTCTGTGCGTCAAACTTTGTTTGTTGACGGATTCGGCTCCTGGGGCTCTGAAGAACCTGTCGGTATGTTTATATCACCAATTCCAAAGAGAAAAACCAGTTCTGAATACAATAAAAAAGGGCTTAACTGTTGCGTTACTTCCTGGAGAAGAATATCCGATACGTCGCTCTCTCCACGGATCAAGTGCGGCGCAAATTATATCAATAGCCGTGTCGGTCAGCGAGAAGCCATTCGGAACGGGTACGATACCTGTATTTTTCTTAATGATTCAGGTAAAGTTTCAGAGGGCCCGGGATCATGCTTTTTTATGATAGTAAACGGAACGTTGGTTACTCCTTTGCTTACAGACAGTGTTCTTGAAAGTATTACTAGAGACTCCGTTATCAAACTTGCAAAAGCGTCACATATTCCGGTCATCGAAAGGTCGATTGACAGAACCGAACTTTACACCTGTAATGAAGCGTTTTTATGCGGGTCTGCAATGGAAATCACACCTGTGCTATCTATTGATAAATATATTTTAAATAACGGAGATCCGGGAAATATTACCTCTTTTCTCCACAATGCATACCTTGATGCAACCAAAGGTAAAAACGAAATTTATAAAAATTGGATAACTCCAATATATTGAGGTAAATAATGGATAATTACAGCGTATTGATGACTGTGTATAAAAAGGACAATCCGGATTATTTAAAAGCAGGAATTGACAGTATGTTGGCCCAGACTCACAAAACAAACGATTTTGTTTTAGTCTGTGACGGAGAATTGACCAAAAATCTTAACACCACTATTGATGCTTATGCAAATGGTTATCCGAAAATCTTTAATATTGTCCGCCTGCCTCAGAATGTCGGTCTCGGAGCAGCGCTTAGACAAGGTATTCATATTTGTAAAAATGAGTTTATTGCACGTATGGACAATGATGATATAGCAAAACCTCAAAGATGTGAGCATGAAACGGAATACCTTATGAAAAACCCTGATTGTGCACTTGTCGGGGCTCATATGAATGAATTTTATGATGATCCAAATATTCCGATACGCGTAAAAAAAGTTCCAATAGGATTTGAAAATATTAAAAAATATGCACGCCGCAGAAATCCGTTTAATCATTCAACCGTTATGTTACGTAAAACTGCAGTACTCGAAGCCGGAAATTATAGCGAAATGAGAACTAATCAGGATGTTGAATTATGGGTGCGGATGTTGAATAATGGGTATCGATGTGAAAACATTGATGAAATTCTTGTCGATTTTCGCTTTGACAGCAAAACGCTCGAAAGACGTAAAGAATGGAAAAATTCCAAATTGATGATAGATATCTGGAAGCAATTCAGAAAAAATAAATATTGCTCGTACCTCGACTATACTATCGTTAAATTTGCACAGATCGCAATATACATTATGCCCAAAAAAATGTTAAATTGGGTGTATAACAACTTGAGATGATCTGAAAAATCTTATGCAATATATTAACATGATTTTTTATGTTAAATCTGATTTTGCATATTATACTGCTTTAAATTCTTTTTCGATAAACGTCGGAAATACAAGTGCTTGACAATTACTTTACCGTATATCCAAAAAATTATAAGTATGGTATTGTGATTTCTGACAGACAAAAACAGGCAATAATTACAAATACTCAATGTAATAAAAAACACTGCAATTGCAGGTTTTAATTCCGAAATTGTAATTAAAGACCAATGATCCATATTTGGTCTTGAGGATTAAAAATGAAAAAATGCATTATTTATATAGGTGATTTTGATTTAAGAAATCAAAATGTACAAGCACATTTGGTTTTAAATAACGGAAAAATATTTAACTCTTTTGGATATAGTGTTTTTTATATCGGAGTAAACCGTTATATCACCAGCTTCAAAAATTTACAACCCTTGCCTCAATCAGACACATTTAAAGATCATTATTTGGAATTACCGAACTCACTGAATACACCGGGAATATTTATATGCAAAGATATTTGCAAACTTATTATAAACAACTTGAATCTTCAAAAAAAAGAATTTAAAATAGACGGTGTAATCACATATCAATCGCCTTCATATGCTGTTGCAGTTAAAAAAATTGCAAAATGGTGTAAAAAAAATAACGTTCCGTATATTGTTAACTGCGCAGATCTGCCGATCTTTGATCTACAGTCTCCAATCAGAAAAATTGTAATGAAATTAAATTGGAATTATTTGCATTCAATCAACAAAAAATATGCTGATGGTATTATTGCAATAAGTCATTTCATAGCAGATTATTTCAGAAAACCGGGAAGACCCACCATCATACTTCCCCCATTATTTGACTGCGGGCAAACTCCTTCTGATTTTACACCGAATGAAACTTCTTCTTTTATCTACGCAGGAACTCCGTTTTTAATTACAGGACACAAGGTCGATCCGAAAGGTATGAAAGACCGCTTGGATAAAGTAATAGATATTTTCATTGCTCTCTCAGAAAAAGGGGTAAAGTACATTTTTAATATTATCGGGATTACTAAAGAAGACTACCTTATAGGAGTCCCAAAACACAAAAAAGCGCTTGAAAATATAAATAACATCTTTTTTTACGGAAAACTAAGTCACAAAGAGACATTATTCATGATTTCAACATCCGATTTTTCTATAAATTACAGAGATGAAAATCTTATGACAAAAGCAGGTTTTTCAACTAAAATCGTAGAAAGTGTATCTTTGGGTACTCCGGTAGTAATAAATGATATAAGCGATACTTTTGATTATCTTGAAGAAGGAATCTCCGGGTTTAAA
Organism: uncultured Clostridia bacterium; assembly: GCA_944381115.1. Taxonomy (GTDB): domain Bacteria; phylum Bacillota; class Clostridia; order Oscillospirales; family CAG-272; genus SIG673. The sequence goes on along the minus strand of CALWJV010000008.1, from coordinate 48,914 downwards.
CTTACCGGCGATATTGATAAGGACTCAGTCACCGTAAAAAAATTATGTGAAATATCTTTGAATGACAGGCGACAACTTAAAATCAAAATTGCAAATTCAAAAATTTTTGATTTTTCCAAATATGAATATAAAATTAAGGAATTTATGTCCTCTTTTAAAAACACACTAACATAAAACAGAGTAAACAGAACGGCAGAAGTTAAAATACAACCAAAGTAAATAATTATAAAGGCATAGTAACTTTTATTAAAATTACTATGCCGATTTTTTATTGTACAAAAAAAGCAAAAGTTTCTTCCTGACTTTTGCTTTAATTTGCGGTTAAAAATGAAATTGCAATTTTTTCAAACAACTCCATTGATAACCTACTTAAAATAAACCGAAAGACCGAATTTTTGTGGTAAATATCCGCAAATCTTTTGTAAAAAATTAATTCTGTCCCGTTTGGTCTTACACCCGAACGGTTGTCAAACCTTTTGCATCTGAACAAAAATATAGAAATACGAATTATTTTAATAAAAATGGAGGACATTAAATAAAAGGAATTTATAATGATTTTTAAACAATTACGATCCATGGTTTTCGGTTATTTTCAGCGTCACAGAAAATACTCGTCCGCTTATTTCATCATCTCCGCAAATTCACTCATAATTTCGGAAATCTTTATCTGTTGCGGGCATACTGCCTCACAACTACGGCAACCAATGCAATTATGCGGGCGTTTATCTTCGGACATTGCGGCAATCGCCATAGGTGCAATAAATCCGCCGCCTGTAATCTTATGCTCGTTATAAAGGGAGATTAAATCGGGAATCGGGAGTGACTGCGGACAGTGGCTCGTACAGTAGTGGCATGCAGTACAAGGAACTTCTCCTTTTTTTGTATGTTTATCGGTCATCGCAACAAGCCGGTCAAATTCAGATTTACTCAGCGGTTCATCAGTATTCCAGATTTTAATATTCTCTTTCATTTGTTCCATATCTGACATACCGGAAAGAACAACTGTCACACCGGGAATCGACTGCAAAAAACGGAATGCAAAACTTGGAATACTCGTATTCGGACGTATTTCTCTCAAAGTCGATGCCATTTCCTCATCTGCTTTTGCCAACTTTCCTCCGCGAAGAGGTTCCATGACCCAAATCGGGATCCCCCACTCGGATACAAGCTTTACCTTTTCCTCTGCGTTCTGAAAATGCCAATCCATGTAGTTGACCTGAAGCTGGCAGAATTCCATGTTTTTTCCGTAGGCGTTGAGAAAACGCTTAATTACTTCGATCGATCCGTGTGTCGAAAAGCCAAGATGCTTGATCTTTCCTGCGGCTTTGAACTCCATAAGTGTTTCCATAACATGGAACCTTGGGTCAAGATAATCGTCGATGTTTCCTTCGTAAACATTGTGAAACAGGTAAAAATCAAAATATTCAGTCTGACATTTCTTAAGTTGTTCTTCAAAAATCTCGCGGACCTTGGGCATGTTGGAATTGTCATAACCAGGAAATTTAGTAGCAAGGTAATATGTATTTCGCGGATAACTGGACAAAAATTTTCCCGCCATGAGTTCTGACTTGCCGCTATGGTATCCCCACGCCGTATCAAAATAGTTCACGCCATGCTCATAGGCATAGGCATACATCTTTTCCGCTTCTTTTTCGCAAATGTCGGTATCGTTACCGTTATTTACGGGTAAACGCATTGTTCCAAAACCAAGTGCTGAAAGTTTTATTCCTTTAAAATCTCTGTATATCATCTGTTTATTCTCCTTTTTTTATAGTATTAAAATTACATTTACAGTTCCTCTTACGTAGGTGTTGTTTTTTTGCGGCACAACCGGAAAACAATGTTGAAAGTAATCAAGTGAGAACAGAACATTATTTTATGCCTGATTTTCCTTAAAATATGCCGCTATTTTCTGCATTATTTTGCTTTGATCAATTTTGAATGGGCAACGACTATCGTAGTTGCCGCATCCGATGCAGGTATCCGCCTTAATGTCAAATTTATCATAGTGACTGACAGAAAGTTCATCTCCCATCAACGCAAGGAGATCGTAATACTTGTTGACCAATTCCCATCGGACAAGGGGTTGACATACAATGAAGGCAGTAAACGCAACTGCCTGCGCTCTTATACCGAGCAATCTTGTAATTCAACCGGTCAAGGGTTTCATAAATCTTCTGACGCTGTTCAAGTAGTGCATTCCTTTGATCTGTAAGCAGTTTCAGCTTGTCCGTAATCGTTCTGTCTCCCATCTCAAAAAGCTTTCTGTATTCAACCATTGCCTATATTGGAAGTTCGACGTTTATACATAAAGCTCGAACCAATTCAGATCTTCTTCGGTATAATTTAGTATCACAGATTAAGTTCGTATAACAAGCAGTATCATATCCGCCTGTTCATAATATCGCAAGGTATCTTCGAAAATTCCGAATTTTTTGCTCACCTGTTTTATCGTCATATAAAGGACCTTCCATTATATAAAAATATTATACACCCTGGAATTAACTTAAAGTCAAGACTTTTTGTAAAACTTCTGAAAAATTTTCAAAATATCGGTTGATAACAAACGGTGTGGGCACATACGGTTTAACATCCGGCATTAAAAAAGAGCCTTGGCAATGCCATAGCCCTTAAATATTGCTTTTTCTGTGGTTTTATATTTATATCAGGTCTTATTTTTCCTTAAATTTTACTGTTTACCGTCTCAAACTTATTTATGCTTTCACAAATCAAAACAAGAATCTGACTGTTGACAGAAAGACCTTAATCCATAGTTAGAATTCTCCGCTTTTTTGACAATAATGTTGAACCTGATAGTATAAGCCGCTTCCTATATTAAAAGCCGCATATTTGGCGGAGAGAAATGGGATTCGCTCTCTCCTGCGGTCTCGGTCATGGTCGGCTTTGACAGTCCATAGGACTGTCCATTACTTACCACCCGTCGAACTCAATTAACAAACGAAAAAGGCAGCAGCACATGCTATGCCACTGCCTTTCATTGGCGGAGGGAAAGGGATTCGAACCCTTGTGGGGTTGCCCCCAAACGGTTTTCAAGACCGCCTCGTTATGACCACTTCGATATCCCTCCGTAAAACTGTTATCTGTTATTAATCACAATACAAAAATTAAACTAACAAATAAAGCTCTGAAAAATTTTTAAAATACCTAACTTTTTTATTATCAATACAATATTTTATAAAATTTTTCACATATGATGTTAGTATAACACATTTTTTTGAAAAAGTCAATATAAAATGTAAAATTTTTATTTTTTAAATAATATTATATGTCTTTATTCCTCATTTATTAATAAATGTGTATATTTTAAATTATAAAACTTTCAAAAAACTATTGACAAAAAAATTTATTTCTGATATAATAATATGCGTTGCAAACCAAAATTTTGCTGCTATGGCTCAGCAGGTAGAGCACGTCCTTGGTAAGGACGAGGTCACCGGTTCGAATCCGGTTAGCAGCTCCATAAAACAGCACTGATTTTTGTAAGTGCTGTTTTTTATGTTGTAAAGATAAATATATCACTAAATATTTTTTAATATATGGTATAATTGATTTGAACTGATTTTATAAAAATTTTTTAAAAATATACCAAGGAGAAACTATTCTATGAACCAGGTAATTTATCCTAAAAAAATTATAAAAGTAAATGGTATTGAAAATCCGGAAGCCCTTCTTTTAAAACAGGAACTTCAGATAGATCTGTATGAACCCTGTCTTGCTAAAACCGGTTCAAAAAGTTATATTATTCTTGATTTCGGAAAAGAAATGCTTGGCGGAATACGTATTTTGGCATTTTCTTCAGACCAGAATCCGGTACGAATACGATTTGGAGAAAGCGTCGGTGAATGCTGTTCTGAACTTGGAAAAGGCGAAGAATATTCAGGTAAAACCGTTGCCAGAACAATTGATGAAAAAACGATCCGTCAAAATTCAACAAACGATCACGCACTGCGCGATCTGTACATAACGCTTCCAAGTTGGTCAGATACACCTATAGGTGATACCGGGTTTAGATTCGTAAGACTTGATTTCAGCGGAAAATGTGAATTAAAAAGTGTAGTATGTATAAACACTATACTTTCAAAAAAAGCAAAATATATATACCGCGGAGATAAGCAGACAGAAAAAATATTCAAAGCAGCAAAACGTACTGTTGATCTTTGCGCCGCGCGCGGATTCATTTGGGATGGAGTAAAAAGAGACCGACTTGTCTGGGCAGGAGATCTTACTCCTGAAATTATTGCAATATCAGTCCTTTACGGCAGAACAAAAGAAGTTGAAAACACTCTTGAATTTGCCAAACTTCATGCACCACTTCCAAGATGGATGAATAATTTCCCAACATATTCGCTTTGGTGGGCAATAAGTCTGCAAGATTATCTTAAAAGAACGGGAGCAGAAGATTTTGTTATACGTCAACTTGACTATCTCGAGGAACTTTCAAAACAATTTTATAACCATGTAAATGAATTTGGAGATTTTAAATTTCCGGCATACTTTCTCGATTGGAAAAATGCAAACCGTCCTGATGATGTAAAAGAAGGTTTTCGTGCTATTGCGGTAATGGGAGGAAGAGCAACAGCAGAACTTCTTGAAAAATACGGAAGAGATCCATACTTTGCAAAAATTTTTATTCAAAGAGCAAAAAAAAAGGAAATAGTCGCAAAGTGCTCGACCGTTGCAGCACTTAAATATTTTGCAACAGGATCTATTTCAGAAAATGAACGTAACATACTTATCAAAGAAGGCGCTGACGGTATGTCAACTTTTCTTGGGTACTATATTTTAACGGCAATCGCATCTTTTGATAAAACTCTTTCTGAAAAAGTGATGAAGGAATACTTCGGTGCTATGCTTTCACTTGGGTCTACAACTTTTTGGGAACATTTTGAAATGAACTGGACAGAAGGATCTCCCATTAATAAAATCCCAACTGAAAGTAAACTTTGCTCCCATGGAGATTTCGGTGAACACTGTTACATAGGTTACAGAAAAAGCCTTTGCCATGGTTGGTCTGCAGGTGTTATTGGCTATATTTACGAAAATCTTTAATTTAATTCCAAAATTAACCGCTACCTTACAAAGTTTTTATAAAATTATTTTAAAAAATTTAAAAGAGAGACTTTAGTTTGTCTCTCTTTTTTTACGCCTATTCATTGATCATGTTTTCTATAAATATACCATACCCCATTGTCGGATTGTTGATCATAACATGCGTAATCGCACCCACAAGTTTTCCGTTTTGGACTATCGGGCTTCCGCTCATCCCCTGAACTATTCCTCCTGTTATTTCGATAAGCCTTTCGTCGATTACCTCAACAACAAAATTTTTTCCGTTTTCTGCTCCCAAATTAAGTTTTGAAAGTTTAACTTTATAGTACTCCGGCTTTCCGCTTACAGATGTGCGCACAAGTGCCTCACCTTCAAATATTTCATTTTTCGTCGCTACCTGTATTTTTTCTTTTACTATACCTTCTGGAAGAGATGTGTATATTCCGTATACACCGGTGTTGGTATTTTTTACCAGCGCGCCGGTCTTTTCGCCTTTAAATGCCCCTTTAATTTCACCCGGAATCCCACTTTTACCTTTTACTATTCCTACAAGTTCAACTTCACTGACACTTCCGCGTCGTATCGGCATAAGTGACATCGTCTGACCATCGCATATTCCGTGTCCAAGTCCGCCAAACTCAAGTGTTTCAGGATCAATATAGGTGACCGTTCCTATTCCTGCGGCGTTGTCCCGTATCCATATTCCGGCACGGTATACGCCATCCTTGGCCTTTATAGGTTTCAGTATGACCGTTTTGTTTTTATTGCCTCTTAAAACTTTTACGTTAAGTTCTCCGCCCTCGCATTTTGTTATAAATGAAGTTATTTGTTCCGAGGTCGTGACCGGTGTACCGTTTATCTCCTTTATTATATCTTTGACCTTCAGTCCTGCATCATGTGCAGGGGCTTTTGCACCTTTTTCGGTTTCCACCACGTCAATGCTGACTATAGGTACTCCGTCGGTAAACATTGAGGCGCCGAAAAGTGTTCCTCCGATATATACTTCTTTTGGGTTTGAGGAAGTTTGCGCATTTAGGGGTAATACCAATGCCGCTAAGATCAGTACGCAAAACAGTAGGCAGATCAGGCTTTTATATTTTTTATTTTTTAATAGCATTTTTTCTTCCCCTGCTTTTTTACTTTTTTGTTTTTCTCTCTGTTATTAATTTGCACAAAAACAGTATTGAATATAAGCAACAAAATCTGTACTTTTAATGTGGAAAAACCAGATACTTTTTACATTAAAATTTTGCCTTTCGTTTTTCCATTTAATAATAAAAGTTTCTGCTTATGCGAAAGAAAAATGCATGGTATTTTTTGTTTTCAATTTTTTATTTTGAAATTTTATTTTGTAGGAATAATAAGTATCTGTGGAACTTTCTCTTCTATAATGTTATTTGAATCGTAAAGCGCTTTTTGACTTATACCGAATTTTTTTCCGATATCCCAAAGTTTTTCATTTTCGGCAGGATAAAAGAAACGCATCTGCGGTTTTTCTTCTTTTTCCTCTTTTTCGGTAAATTCCGCTTTTGTAAGTACTGGTACCTCGCTTATTCCCAGTATCATAATGTTCATTTGAATTTCAAGATCGGTATATAGTTTTTCACTGTCCATTCTTCCTTTTCCGCACATACAAACCGTATCAACATTATATGTAAATTTTTTCGGTATTTCAGATGCATCAAGTTCGACGGTAAACGGCACGGTATAATCCACACTGAAAAGTCCTTCGTTTCCTTTCACTATTGCACTTGTCGGTGAAACTCCGCTAACGACAAGTTTAAAACCGTCATCCGACATTCTTACATCTGTTATCCTCGGATCAGAGGATACTTCAAATATGTTTTCTGCTGTATATAAATTAAGTTCTTCTTTGGTAAAAACCGAATTTACGCTGAAATTTTTTGAATATGTTTTCGAAAGACGGCAAAATTCCTGTTTTACAGTTTCAGTTCTTACATCCGTTCCCGGAATATATATATCCTCCGTTACAGTAACCTTATTCCTGCTCACGCAGTTAAGATATATTCTGTAATTTATGTCAAGTTCTATTATTCTTCTTTCTCCAAAGCCGTTTTCGGCTACATTTACCTTTACGGAGTCAACATTACCTCTTGCCATACATTCATAAATCTCCGTTACACCCTCTGCACTTACCACCTGTGCTATTGGAAGTTTGCGGAAAAGTACCGTATAATTTTCGCTCTCTCCGTCAGTAGTACTGTAAAATACTGTTATGGGCATTTCTCCTCTGCAAAGAACTTTGTCTTCCGCTCCTTTACATTCGTAAAAACTCATGTCAACATTACAACTTATAACATCTCCTACCTGCATAAGTGCTCCGTCAACCTCAAGATCGGCAGAGGCGTTTAATCCGCTTTCGCCCGCACATATAAGTGAAAGAACATCGACATCCTTGGTTGCATATTCGGATTTATCCTTTGAATACAATCCCGAAAGTTCCGGAGAAAATGAGCGGTTACACCAAACTGTTGCCGATGTGTCAATACGCAGACGCAGCGAAACTCGCCTTGGATTAAGCATCCTGCAACTTATGCTTTCCGGATGCGGTATCAGATTTGCAATGCATTCGTCATCTCCGTCTGAAAGGTCTATTTTATCAGAAAACGGAGCAGTAAAAGTCACAGTTTTTAATTTATTTTCTTCATCACAGAAAAGCAGTGTACAGACAACGTCTCCTTCGTAATCAACTTTGCCCGCAGTAATGAATTTACCGTCTATCTTCGGTCTTGCATCAACTCTTATTATTCGCTTTACATCCGGAAGATAGTCAGGCAGTATAAATTCTTCTGTTATCTCAGTATGCTTTATCCCTTCATAAACCTTCATTAATGCCGTATTTTCTTTTCCGTCTGTAAGTTCTATGTAATTATTCATTTTTCTTACGCCCTTTCATTTTTTGTTATAATATATGCAAACCATTTCAGAAAAATAACTCATCTTTTGGCGCAAAAAAATTTTCCTTTTATATATTTGTTAATTAAATATTTTCAAACTTTGCTTTTATAAATAATAAAAACGTAATATAATATTAACATGATCTGTTTTTACGTTTTTATACGCCGTTGCTTATATAAATAAAAGGAGTATGCTATGGAAAAAAGACTTTTGATAATTGTTAATTCCCATTCCGGGAAAAAGAAAAAATTTAACACCTTCGAAGCGATTCAAAAACAAATATCTGCGTACGGCTGGGAAACAGATATGGTCTTTACCAAACACAGCGGACACGCAATAACCATTGCAGCAGAAGCCCAGAATTACAACCGTATCGTATGTGTCGGCGGAGATGGGACATTAAGCGAAGTATGCAACGGCATTTTAAAATCAAACAACCAAAAAGAACTGGGTTATATACCGACAGGTTCAACAAATGATTTTGCAAGAGGAATAGGTCTTCCGAAAAAAATTAAAAACAGCACAGCATTCGCCTGCACAGGTACTCCAATCCCGATTGATATCGGATCTTTTACAAATGAATACGGTGATGTACGTTTTTTTTCATACGTTGCTTCTTTCGGTGCGTTTACCAAAATTTCTTACTCAACCGCTCAAAGATTTAAAAACAGGTTCGGTCACTTTGCATATATTTTTGAAGGACTTAAAAGCCTTACCGATCTTCAAAATTTTAAACCATTTAAATTAAAAATAGAAACTGAAACAGGAATTATTGACGGAGAGTACATTTTCGGAGCTATTACAAACTCAACCTCTCTCGGGGGACTTGTAAAACTTGATAAAAAAAGCGTCACTGTAAATGACGGGCTTTTTGAAATGCTTTTAATTAAAAAACCAAGAGGAATAATCGCTTTGACAGATACTGTAAATCAACTGCTCAATAAAAAATATAATAGATCAAAAGTCATATTTGAACATACAAAAAAAGTAAAACTTATATCTGAGGAACCTCTTGAATGGACTCTTGACGGTGAGTACGCCGGAAAAACAGCAAAAGTGGAAATTTCTGTGCTCAACAATGCATTAAATTTTATAAGACCTGAAATGGCAAAAAAACATACTTTTTCACGTAAAAAGAAAATATGATTATTTAATAGCGCATATTTAACTCAGTATTATTTAAAAATTATAAATTCTTGTAACTTTTTTCACTAAGTGTAAAATGTTACAAGGATTATTTTTTTGTATGATTTCAATACTAATATTGTAAGGCATTTTAATACAAATAAGCCGAAAAATTCAGACTGAAATTTACATGAAAAATTTCAGCAGAACGGAGAAATATTATGTTAAAGAAAACTTTCAAACCCAAAAATATATTTTCTTTTTTATTTGCGGGAATTTTATTGTTTACCGCAATTATAACAATGCCTTCCCCGGTTTACGCTGCGGATAAAAATCAGGCATTTAACTGGTATGTAAAAAGAAACAAGGATCACACGTTGCCTGCACTTGAACCTCAAATGAAATTTATTGAAGAATATAATGCGGTTTACGGTGACAAAAAGGCGGCGGAAAACGGTGAAAAGGTAATATATCTTACATTTGATGCGGGATATGAAAACGGTAATGTTGAAAAAATCGTAAACACTCTTAAAAAGCATAACGCAACCGGAGCATTCTTTGTTCTTGAAAACTTTATAAAACGTAATCCCGAACTCGTAAAAAGAATGCATGCCGAAGGAAATTTAATATGCAACCACACAATGACACATCCGGATATGACAAAAATTACCGATAAAACACGTTTTGATCTACAACTTTCAAATCTTAACGATGTTTTATATCAAGAATGCGGTATTGAAATGTCTAAATTCTACCGCCCGCCGGAAGGACGTTTCAGCAGAGAAAATCTCCAGTACGCAACCGAACTCGGTTATAAAACGGTTTTTTGGAGTTTTGCTTATGCCGATTGGGATAACAATCATCAACCTTCATATGATGAAGCCATGAAAAAAATTCTTGATAACGCTCACCCCGGAGAAATAATGCTTCTTCATCCAACATCCAAAACAAATGCAGATATTCTTGATAGGGTCCTTACTGCACTTGAAAACGAAGGTTACCGCTTTGCATCGCTTAACGAATTGACATGAAAAGATTTTTATCATTTTTGATTGCAATGCTTATCTTCCCTCTTCCTTTATATGCCGAAAATAATACAGCAAAGGAGGTCTGGGGGGGATTTGGAAAACGTGACAATGTTTATTCATGTGCTGACACAGATGAAAAGGTTATTGCTTTGACATTTGATGATGGACCTCATCGTAAATATACAGATGAAATACTTGATATATTAAAACAATACGAGATAAAAGCAACTTTTTTTGTAATCGGCAAAAACGCGGAGACTTATCCGGATAAACTAAAAAGAATTTCCGATGAAGGACACGAAATAGGAAATCACACTTATTCTCATATTACTGCAGAAAAAACAGGTAAGTCAAATTTTAAATCAGAACTTGAAAAAACTCACGGAATTATAAAAAGAATTACCGGAAAAGAGCCGGTTTTATTCAGACCTCCAACAGGATACTGCAATACACTTGCAGTAAAAAGCGCCACTGAAATGGACTATAAAATAATAATGTGGACAGTCGATACAAAAGATTGGGCACATTCAAGCAAAGAAAGTATTGAAAAAACGGTAAGATCGCATGTATGCGGCGGTTCTATAATTTTATTTCACGATTATATTACAGCACCGTCTCCTACCCCGAATGCACTTTCTAAAATTATTCCTGAACTTCTGGAGGAAGGGTATCGCTTTGTAACTGTAAGCGAACTGCTTTCGTATGACTGCGAATAAAAATTAATGCATCATAAGGCGACAAATTTGTTAATCCTTTGCCGCCTTTTTCGCATTTCTATAAAATAGATATTTTATACCGTTAAAAGATTTCTGCTGCCCCTTCATTACATAAATAAAAATCAGCCTCAAATTTTAAAAATGAGACTGACTTTTCTATATTTATTAATAATCTTAATAAAATTTATTTAAAAACAAAATTTAAAAATTAACTGTATAATTATTTTTTATTCGTAGAGCGAAAGAAGTTTCTGCGTGTTTACATCTACAAGTCCTTTTGTTGTCATTTTTATAGATGGAATAACCGAAAGACTTACAAATGACATTGTCATAAGCGGGGCAATATCTTCAGGTACTCCCAAACTGTATACCGTTTGACGGAGAACCTTATTTTCTCTTGCACTTTCATATGCATCTTTAAATGTCATAAGCCCTGCAATAGGAAGAGGCATATCGGCAAGTACTTTTCCGTCTTTAACCGCAACATAACCGCCACCGATTTTAGTAAGATGATTTGCCGCCACTGCCATATCCTCACTGTTTGTACCTATAACTATAAGATTATGGGAATCATGCGAAACCGTCGAGGCAATGGCTCCTTCTTTAAGCCCTATCCCGGAAATAAAACCTAATCCCTTATGTCCCGTACCGCGATGACGCTCTATAACAGCAAGTTTCAGTATATCACGGTCTGTATCAACACCGTTATTTTTATTGAAGTTTATTTCCGTAAGCCATTCTTCTGTCAGCACCTGATTTTTTACTGTTTTTATAACACGGCATCGCTTTTCACTTGGCTGAATGTAAAAATCTTTCCCTGATAATCGATCAACGTGAATGGTATTAAGAACCGATCTTGTAATGTTTTCATCTACCTTAGGCGTGTTTATTGTACCTACAACCTTGTTTTCAACTATTTTTTCCCCGCCAGCGTAGACATCACATATATCAACGCTGTCAATGTCATTAAGAACTAAAATATCTGCGTTGTATCCGGGAGCGGCTGCACCCACATATGGTAATCCAAAGCACTGTGCAGCATGGAGCGTTGCCATTTGTATTCCTGTAATTGCTGATTTGCCTTTTTTTACAGCACTCCTTATAATATTATCTATATGACCTTCAGAAATTATATCTGCAGGATGTCGGTCATCAGTCACAAGTACACACCGGTTTGCATAAGGCTGCTCAAAAAGTTCAATGAGACCTTCGAGATTTTTTGTTACAGTTCCTTCTCTGATCATGACCCATTGACCTTTACGTATCTTCTCCTTTGCTTCGCCAATGGTTGAACACTCATGGTCGGTTTGTATTCCCTCGGAAATATATTTATCAAGCAGTTCACCGGAAAGGAGCGGTGCATGACCGTCAACAGTCCGCCGGTTTTTTCGGGCGTCCGCTATTTTATTCTTTATATCTGTGTCGCCGTAAACGACACCTACATAATTCATCATTTCCGCTAACCCGAGAACCCTTTTATTTCTATAAAACGGTGATAGATCTTCTGCCTTCAATACCGCACCGGATTCTTCCATCGGTGCTGCGGGAACACAAGACGGTAGCATCAAATAGACGTTAAGTGGAATACCTTCACTTGCTGCAAGCATATATTTAATTCCGTTAACACCGCATACGTTGGCTATTTCATGCGGATCGGCTACAAGCGAAGTCGTTCCGTGCGGAAGGGTAACCTTTGCAAGTTCTGCAGGATTTAATGTAGTGCTTTCAATATGTATGTGACTGTCAATAAAACCAGGGCAGATATATTTGCCGGTAATATCTTCAATTCTATCAGCATTTGTGTAATAAATACCGACACCGGTTACTTTACCGTTTTCAATAAGAATATTTGTTTTTTCGACTTCCCCTGTAAACACATTTATAAGTGAACCGTTCTTAAGTAATGTAGTCATATTTTTACCTCATCATTTTTTTCATTAAAACTTGATTTTCCAACCCTTAAAAAAATTTTTTCTTATTGTGATTATTATAACATAAATACAGTCCTTTTACCATGTTTTTTAATAAAATATATATTTTTTTAAATTATATTATTATTTTATCAAATATTTATTCATCAAAATAATACTATTTTTGAAAATTACTATTTTTTGAGGGTTGTTTTTACTAAAATATTAATTTTTATATTTTTTAAAAAAAGTATTGATTTTTCAGAAAAAATATGTTATAATTTATTGGTATGGTAAAAATATAAGGCTTAATACCTTAAAACTAAACATATTATTAAGGAGAATGTAATGGAAATAGCACTTGGAATAATACTGATCGTTGCATCCATATTTCTGATAATTGCAGTTCTTATGCAGTCCGGTAAATCACATAGACTTTCAGGTACGATTGCAGGAGGAGCCGAAACATTTTTCGGAAAAACAAAAGGGAAGGCAATCGATAAATTTTTGTCTAAATTAACTACTGTCATAGCATTGATATTTGTTGTCCTTGTTGCTGTAATATATCTTGTTCAGGATAAGCCAAACAACCAATATAAAGATGATGCTCTTGACGATGCTCTTCAAGGAGAAATAACGACCGAACAAACTGAAAATTCTGCTTCATAAAGAATTTTAAAGTATTACCTATTTTTGGCCTCTTACGGAAGTAAATACCGTAAGAGGTCTTTTTCATTTTAAATTTATATTAGGTCACTTTGTATAAAATAAAAATGATGCACTTTTTAAAGTACATCTTTTATGTAAATTTAAAATTTTTCAATCATATGATATTTTTTATGATTTTTGAAGTTTTATTTCAAATTAGTTGTTTTTTACAGTTCATATAAACATCACCAGTGCGGTAAATACTGAAAATACGACAATATTTACAAGTGCTCCGAATATAAAATACGGAGTTTTAAGTTTAGAACGTTTAACTATGAAAAAATTTATATATACTGCTATCGCTGTAAAAACTATACCGCAGATTATAAATCCCGCTATATGATTATCGCTGAACACCCTTATCGGCCAAAATATTAAAAATCCAATACCACCAAGTATAAAATTAAATATAAAAGAAAAAATAAAAAATTTCCTGTTTGCTTTCATTTGTATATCTCCGTGTTAATTTGATTTTATATAAAATAATTTACTTTTTAATACTGATCTTATATCTATAAGTCAGTCCTGTTCACTAATATTTTTTCTACCGTATCTCCTACCGCCTTTGCCATAAGAGCAAAACCATAATCGTTAGGATGCCACGAATCAACGGTAATACCGTCATTGTAGGTATCAAAACCATGCATCATTTTTACACCGTCTATAAAATAAACATTGCTGTCACCTTCTTTGAGTGCGTTTTCATATGTTCCTTTTATAATATTTGCACGCTTTTCAGTGTCATCATCACTGTAAAACATCGGTCTTGTCATCATTATTATCGGAAGAGTAGGATTTTTTCTTCTTATAATATCAAACATACGCTTATGTGTCTTTTCTAACATTTCCGGATTGTCTGCATTATGGTCATAGTCATAAACAAAAATATTCATATCAATACCGCTTATATACTCCGCGATCTTTCTTTCGGCCTTTGCAGCACCGGCAAACCCTAGATTGATAAAATCCATATTAAACCTTCTTGAAACCACTGCCTGATAGGTATTTCCCGGTCTCGATGCACACCCTCCCTGAGTTATTGACGAACCATAATAAACAATTGGTTTATTATAGCGGTAACCTTCAGGCTCTGAAACGGAAGATCCTTTTTCTAACCCTATCAAAAGTTGTTTTACCCCGCTATATAGCGGAAAATTTATCTCAATATTCTTTTTTTCTTTACTGCTAAGCCATATTATATTGCTATAACCGTCACTCATATCAAACGGAGGGGTAAATACTGTTTTATTAAACCGGTTATTGACATACATATCAAATCCAGCACTTCCTGTTATGGAAAAATTTGACATCTTACCTACGCTATGCATTTTTGCAAATATTGCTATCGCACGAGAATTGGTTTTAAAACGCACCCTGCCTCCTGCGGTATGAGTATGTAAAGAATAAACTTTGTCGCTGACCTCTTTTGCATTCTTCGTTGGTATCCTTTTAAAAACTCCGTCCGGACCTTCAGGAAGAATAAGTCCATATATTTTAAAAGGTTCAATGTCTGCACTGTATATATCCAATCCGGATATATCAAAAGTAGCATTTACAGTAAAATTACTGTCTGTTTTTGATATATCCATAAATTTTACTCCTTTTCACTTTTATTATAAACATATTAGCATAAAACCGATACTTTGTCAAGATAGATAATCAAACACTACCCTAAATATCCTGGATAATTGCATACAAAATCTGTCTTTTACATTTCGGTATATAAATTATTTCCTGATCATTAAACATTTTTGCAAAATCTCAAAAAATAATTTTTTAATATTAGATATAATTAAATCGGTTGACATTAAATAAAAAATGTGATATACTACACTTACATATATATTTACGTTAAAAATTTTATGTATATTTTATTTTATTTTGGAAGATTAAAGATATGCAAATTGTACTTTTAACTGCTCTTGGCGTCGGAGGCGCAACAATAATCGGCGCAATAATCGGTCTCATTTTCAAAAATATTTCACACGGATTCAAAGATATAATATTAGGGTTTGCGGCTGGTGTCATGCTTTCAGCATCTGTTATCGGTCTTATACTTCCCTCTATTGAATACGATAACAAATTTTCAATAGTTGTTACGGTTGCAGGTATTATGACAGGAGCATTATGTATAACATTTATAGACAAATTGGTACCGCATCTTCACAGTATTTCAGGAGTTAAAAAATCAGATGATGATGAAAAAAATGAAGATATAAGTAAATTGTTTCTTTTTGTTTTGGCAATAGCAATACATAATCTTCCGGAGGGAATTTCGGCAGGCGTAGGATTCGGAAATGAAAATATAAGCGGTGCTATTACTGTTGCTCTCGGTATTGCTCTACAAAATATTCCGGAAGGAATGATAGTTATCGCTCCCATGCTTTCTGCTGGAATAAGTAAGGTCAAGGCATTTATTATTGCTTCAGCAACCGGCGCAGTTGAAATTTTCGGAACACTTATAGGATATTTTGCCGCAAGTATATCATCTGCAATCCTTCCGTTCTCGCTTGCTTTTGCCGGGGGAACTATGCTGTTCGTTATAGGAAATGAAATGATCCCGGAAACACATGCACACGGTTGCGAAAAAGGTGCAACACATTCTCTTCTCATTGGCTTTTCACTTATGCTGATACTTGATTTCATTTTAAAATAATTATAATTTGCTTTTTTGGTTTTTATTAATAAAAAACTCCGATTGGATTTTTAATCGGAGTTTTTCTATTTTTTTAAGTTTTTTTTATTTTATTCAGTTTTCGGTTCATTTTCAAAAGTTCTTCTTTCGTAAATGAAATATTTAACATTCCGAGCATTCCGGTAAATCGCAAAACCGAAAAACCTCCTATCATTTTCATAACTCCTCCGTTCAAGTCAAAATTTTGCATTGTTGACTTGCCATTCCCGCTTTTTTTATGCTCTTTTTGTTTTTTTAAAATCATTGAAAAAAATTTTAGCATCCAGAGTTTTCCGCGTACAGTTTTATTTATATGATCGATTTTATCGTTAATAGAAAAATATCCTTCCGGCGAAGTTATATCAAACCAATTGAGCACCGCTCCTTGCTCACGGAAAATGTATTTTTCATTAAAACGTTCAACCTTACGAATCACACTTTCATCACGGCTTTCTCCTGCTACAGCTGTAATTTTACTTTCTCCGGAATTTATTACTTCAAAATAAAAAAAGTGATCGTTCGTCTGCTTTTTTCCTATACTCTCTCCGTTTATGAAAAGTTCCACCTCCGGTAAGTTTGAATAAACCGTTACTTTTGTCTTATCCTCTACTCTGTCAATATATCTCTTACCGCATATATGAACAAAAGGTTCCTGCGAAAGCCATGCCTTGTATGCGTAAAAAGCATCCTTCTTGTACTTTCGGTCAATTGTTACGAGGCCTTTATGATTTTGTCCGTTCTCCCCTCCCTCTGCTCTTGCATCTGCACCGAAATCAAACATATTCCAAACATATGTTGCAAATATATATTTACGGTTAAAAAGTTGTTTTATCAATGATTCGTGGTAAATTGCCTGATATTCCTCGGTATAATCTCCTGCTTCAGGGGTTGAACTATGCCAATCAAGAGCCTCACACCCATACTCACTTATACCTATTGGTGTTTCAGGATATTTTTTATGAAAATTATCAAACCACTCTCCATATTGATCATGACTCCCTCCGTACCACCCAAAGTAATGATTATATGACACAAGATCCGGAATATGAACATATTTTTCTTCGGCTTTGCACATTGAAAGACAGGCTATGACTGTAAACCTTGTTTTATCCATTCTATGGGCTAATTCGTTCAGTATTTTGTGCTGTTTTATCAGATCCTGATCATCTGCTCCGCCCATCGTTATTTCATTTGAAATTCCCCAAAATGCAATTGAAGAATGATTATAAAGTTGTGTTATCAGTTCTTTCATCTGTGACACCGCGTTACCGTCAGCCGTAGGCATATGCTTTGAAATATATGGTATCTCTGCCCATACAATCATTCCGTATTCATCGCAAAGATCGTAAAAATAATCATCATGCTGATAATGGGCAAGCCGGATCGTGTTTGCTCCTACCTCTTTGATAATTTCAATATCTTCAATGTGATGTTCCGGTAAAAGTGCGTTTCCAATGTCCTTTCGGTCCTGGTGTCTTGAAACACCGTGCAAAGGGTATGATTTTCCGTTAAGTATGAATCCCCTTTCCGCATCGACCGATATGCTGCGACATCCGAAACGCGTGCTTACAATATCTATTTCTTCACCTTTTCTGACAAGCGTTGCAGTCGCTTTATAAAGGTAAGGATCTTTTATTCCGTTCCATAAATGAACATTTTCTATTTTCAGAATACAATTTGTTTCAACGCTGTCCGACATACAAACCGTTTTACCTTCCGCATCTTTGATCTCACAGTGTACTGTATCCCCGGGCATAAATCCGATTATTTCCGTATCTATCAAAATTTCTGCTGATCCTTCTTTAACTTCGGGAGTAACGAAAATTCCCGGAGTTCCGTAATTTTCCAGCCCAAAATGGCTGGACGGCACTGCGATTATATTAACATTTCGGTAAAGTCCGCCGTAAAAAGTAAAATCTGCGATCTGAGGATAAACTCTGTTATTCTCACTGTTATCAACAAGTACCGCAAGGCAGTTTTCTTCACCGGTAATATACGGTGTTATATTTGCACGAAAGGTACTGTAACCTCCGTCATGGTTTGCAATGTACTTCCCGTTCAAATAAATACATGCTGAAGAATTTGCTCCGCAAATTTCAATAAAATACAATTCTCCATCCGGTAAACTGCTCTTTTTCAAAGATCTTACATAACAACAACAGCCTCTGAAATAGTCATTTCCCCCGTCCTGTCCATCCGTTCCGTTCCATGTATGCGGAAGAGAAATTCTTTCACATTTTTTCCCTTCCTCTGTAATTCCTTCTTTTACTTCCGACACAGATACCGGCACTTTATTTGTATTTTTTATAAACAGCCAATCATTATTTATAGGATATATACTTCTCATTTTTATCTCCTTTGGAAATTGTAAATCTGCGTGATGTCTTTAGTCGGGTTTCTTTGCCTTAAGTGCCGAAATATTTGCAATTACTTTATTTTTGCTTAACGGATACACAAACAACAACAAAAGTCCGACGGTAAAGTACAACACTGTTGGTACCGCCGTTGCAATGCTGTATATTCCGTTTTTGACCGCCTCCGTTTGACCTGAGATCGCACCTTCGGAATATCCGATCCATGCTAACGACCATCCTCCGATACCGCTTGCAATAGCCTGACCGACTTTCCTCGAAAAAGAGCAAACAGCATATATCGTCCCATCATCACGCTGCCCGAAAGACAGTTTGCAGTCGTCAATGACATCTCCTATGAACGCCCAAATAATAAGGTTAAAAATACCAAATCCCATAAGTCCTATAACGTTAAACAAAATATAGATCCACATGTTTGTTGTTTTTATAACAAATAATAAGGCAAAAGCCGCTGCGCCTACAAATGAAGCAAAAACACCGAATTCTTTTTTACCAATATTTTTTGAAATAGGTACGGCAAGCGGAGAAAGTACAAGCATAGGGATAAATCCGGCAGCGTTCATAACCGTAAGTCCGAGCGTATTTGAAAAATAGTCTTTAAATATATAATTATTTATAGTTTGATTTAGCATCTGTGCACCAAGAAAACAGATATATACTGCACAAATTGCGATTAATGCTCGACTTTTAAAAAGCATTTTAACAGTTTCTTTCAAAGAAACTTTTTTCCTGTTTTCCTCCGGTTTCAGACGCTCCGTACACATAAAGTAGCAGATTATATATCCTGCCGCTGCGGCTAATGAAAGAAGTCCTGCGGCTATCGGAAATGCCTGAGCGTTAACTATACGCCTTCCGTCCGGCGAAGTAGTATAAAGAAATAAAGGCATTAAAATTCCGATAAATATTTGGGGCAAAATTGAACCTATACCGCGAAATGCAGAAAGTGAAGAACGATGGTCCGCTTCACTACTTATAACAGATGCCATTGATCCGTACGGAATATTAATTGCCGTATAGCATATGCTGCCCCAAAAAATGTATGTCGTAAACATATACACTATTTTCAATGCCATAGGTGCATCGGCAACCGAAGACTGATACATTAAAAATGAAGAAATTGCAACAGGTCCGCTTATCCAAAGCAGCCACTGTTTAAATTTACCCCCCTTCCTCATTTTTGTTTTGTCTGCGATCCTTCCCATAACAGTATCAGTAACTGCATCTATCACACGTGAAAGCAAAAACATTGTTCCGACAATTGCTGTATTGATTTTAAGTACATCTGTATAAAACACCTGCAAAAAAAGCGCAGCAAAAACAAACGTAAAGTCATTGGCGGCATTTCCTATCATATATCCGATCTTGTCACGCCAACCGAACGGACTCACATTCGGTATATTATCCATAAAATCTCCTTTAATCTGCAAATTTGATTAAACATACAATTATTATGGATAATTTAATAAAATAAATACAGAAAATTTTGTTTTAATATTCCTTGAATTTATTTATGTTAACATTTTTCTCTGAAGAAAAATTAAATACTTAAAATGAGTGTTGATAATACTTCGGATTTATGCAGATTTAATGTTTAAAATAAATTTTTGTGTACCCTGTTATTTAAAAATACCCGGATTATATATTTTTCCCGTCTATTACTATATTCTGAAAAATTATATTTTCTGCTTTATTATCCTTTTCTTCTATATCTGCACCATTCTTCGCAACGGATTTTACACTTATTTTTGCATTGATTATATTTATATTTTGAAATTTTACGTCCTCTTACAAAAAATTGTAAACCACTTTGAAAACCATAATATCACAAAATTATGCTTTACATAATTTTAAAATTAATTTTTTATGTGCAATTTGCTTATATTATTTGTGCAAAAATAATAAAAATAACTTTTTTTTTTTTTTTTTTGCTTTTTTATTTACGTTATGGTATTATTATAAAAAAACTAAAAAATTTATTAAATGTTTGAAAAAATTCTGCATTTTACCATGCAGATAAAAGGAAGGGTAAGGTGACAAAATGGACAGCAGTCAGTTTATTCTGAAAAATAAACCTTTGCCGAAAGCGGCAGAACCGATTGTTGAAAAAATGACCTCTGACGGCCAACATATTCTCTTCGTAATAGTCGGTGATCTTTCTTTAAAAGGCAAATACTCCGAAACCGCTCTAATCTTTACCAAAACATCTGTAACAATTTTTGACGTTGCCGACAATCAGGCAAAAACCATTCCGTACAGTGATATGAAAGATGTTCAATCAAAAAGAATGTACGGAAATGCTACTCTTTCAGCCGTTATGCCAAACGGTAAACGCGAAATTTTCTTCAGATATACATACGCAGTTGCAGCTCTGTGCGACGCCGCAGCGCTGTTCATAGAACATATCAATGAAGGCGCCGATATGAACGAAGAGATAGCCGTCATGACGGTCACTTTCGAAAGAGCACTGAGCATTTGCCCAAAGTGCGGACGCACTCTTCTGCACCCCGGTGCAGAGTGCATTATGTGCCGCTCAAAAATGAAGATAGTAAAGCAGTTGTCAAAATATGTCAGACCTCAGATGAAAATTATCATCGTCTGTATAATCCTCTCTCTTATAACGACTGCCATGTCGCTTATCCCACCTACCATTACGGGATTTATCGTCGACGTTGTTTTCCCCGGGGGTAACGGTGTTTCAAACGTCAAAATACTCAATGATATTGCCGCATACATAGGAAGCGATTCCGGCAAACTTCTGCTGACGATGATCTCACTTCTTCTCGCCACATACATTTTTCAGTATGGCATAGGCATAATAAGGGCTTATCTTATGCGTACTGTCGGTGACAAAGCAGTTGCCGCCCTCCGTACCGATATATATCTCAAAGCACAGTACCTGCCGATGAAGTTTTACGACAAAACTTCGACCGGGTCCGTTATAAACCGTATTGCCGGCGACTCGGCAACATTACAGCAATTCGTTCTCAGAATAACTCAAGAAGCCGTTGTGCATGCATTCCAACTTGTCGGAATAATCTTCATTATGCTTGCACTTAACCCTTCGCTTACTCTGTTTTCTCTTATACCGGTAATTTTCATTGTAATCGCAACCAGAATATTTTCTCTTAAAATCAGACCTTATTACAGAAGGATCTGGAGACGTTGGTCATCCGTTTTTGCAACGCTCGCTGATACCATACCGTGCATAAAAGTGGTCAAATCATTCACAGGTGAAAAACGTTCCGCTGATAAATTTCAAAATAAAAACGACGATTGGCTTCAAATGGATCTGAAGATCGGTAAACTTGCAACCGCATTCCCTCAGATAATCTCATTTATGGTAACATGCGGATCTCTTATCATCTGGGCAATAGGCGGAAGTAAAGTTATTTCCGGTGCAAGCGGATACTCCGCAGGCCTTGTCGTTTCATTCATTTCTTATGCATCTATGTTCTACAACCCGGTAACCTTCTTTGCCAACCTCTCTGACTCTTTCCAAGGCGCACTCGCTTCCACAGAAAAAATCCTCGATATATTGGAAGCGGAACCCGAAACTCAGGCAGAGTTTCACGTTGTCCCGGATAAACTTGACGGTAAAATTGAATTTCTGCACGTAGGGTTTTCTTTCGACAGAACAAAAAAAGTTCTTGACGACATAACTCTTACCATAAATCCGGGCGAAGTTGTAGGTATAGTCGGTACAACTGGCTCAGGTAAGTCCACTCTTGTAAATCTGCTCATGCGTTTCTATGAAGGGTACTCCGGAGAAATTTTGGTTGACGGTCATAATATAAAAAACTTTGATCTTTCTGCTTACCGTGCACAAATAGGATACGTTCAACAAGAACCTATGATGTTCAGTGATACTATCTTCAACAACATTGCTTACAGTAACCCTGAAGCATCAGTTGAAGATGTAATTCATGCGGCCGACGTTGCAAATGCTCATGGGTTCATCGCACGTCAGCCTGATGCTTATGATACTATGCTCGGTGAAAGAGGCGTCGGAGTTTCCGGCGGAGAAAAACAGCGCCTTTCAATTGCCAGAGCAGTTCTTAAATCACCGTCTATTCTTATTTTCGATGAAGCGACTGCTGCTGTTGACTCTGAAACCGAACACCTGATTCAAGATGCTATAGACAAACTTATTGCCGGAAAAACAACCCTCATGATCGCTCACCGCCTTTCAACACTACGTAAAGCAAACCGTATTATAGTTGTAGACAACGGTAAAATAATTGAAAACGGTTCCCCTGAAGAACTTATGGCTCTCCAAGGCAAATATTATAAACTGGTACAAATACAGTCAATGACTGCAAATGCTGAGAAAATGAGAGAGGAAGAAAGATTATGAGCAAAAAAGAAACTAACCGTATATACGTAACGGTTGAAGATGAAATTACCGTTTATGAAAACAACCTAGTCAATCTGAAATTAAAAGACGGTACGCTTTTTGAAAAACTCGAACCGCGCAGACTGTTTCCGGTAAGCAAAGCATCAGAATATATAACTCTTCTTGATACTGACGGTAAAGAGATCGCTATAATCCATAACCTGAAAGACATTTCAAAACAATCTTATGATGTGATTTCTTACAGTCTTAATGACTATTATCTTGTTCCTCATATTACAAAAATTATATCCACAAGTGAAAAATACGGCACTCTTCATTGGTGCGTTGACACCGACAGGGGAATAAAATACTTTGATATTCGCAACAGAAACCATGACATTAAAGTATACTCAGACGGCAGAGTACGTATACGTGACTCTGACGATAACCGCTATGTAATAACAGACTACAAAAAACTTGACAGTCACAGCAAAAAACAACTTATGCCTGACCTTTAATCATTAATAGTAAAGAGCACCGGCACTTATTTATTTTAGACATTATTTAATATCATCTTATTCAACATTCGGTATAATATAAAAAATGACTCGCATTTGGCAAGGATATTAAAAATCCTCTATTGTGAGTCTTTTATTTTTATAATTATTATGTTTATAATATTATTGCTTGTAATATTATTGCTTGCCGCAGTCGGCTGAAATTCAAAAATAAAAAGCCCTCTTGGGCTTTTTTAAATTTCTTAGAAATTTCCCGCAGTTCAGTACAGTCCATGCTCGGTATTAAAATTTGGTGATGATCATGTTATCAGTAACCCATTTATATACAAATGCTCATAAAAATTCTATATTATTTTACTTTGTCAACTTACGGGACATAAATTTAGGATTAATGTATAGGATATAGACACTGCAAACTGCAATCATAATGACTGCTCCAACAAGCCCCATACCAAAATATATTGTCAACATGCTAACCATAAGCTGAATGCAACAATAGGCCAACTCAATGCTTGCATTTTTCCGGCGTCGGATTTTATCAAGTTCATAGCGGTGGTTCGCAGCCATCCATACGGAACTGAGTAAAAGCATTATAAACGAAAAAACAAGTGCACCACGGTAAAGATAAAGATCATTATTAGGAACATCCGGTTTTTGAAACTGATAAATTACCGATGTACAACTTGACATAAATGATGCTTGTGCGATAATTGCAATCTTTATTAGGTTCGCCCGAAGAATAAGGTTGGGCTTTTTTATATCCTGTTCTTTTTCAAAGTCCGATTGTTTTTTTTCATCCCTATGCGGATCAACAAGTTGCGATAGATTTATTTCAAACACTTCTGACAACCGGATAAGATTATTTGCTGTCGGCTCTGAATGATCTGTTTCCCACTTTGATACTGCCTGTCTGCTGACGCCAAGCTGTTCCGCCACATATTCCTGTGACAGTTTTAACTCCTCTCGCCTGTTTTTAATATTTTCTCCCAAACTCATATAAAACACCTCCTTGTTCTTATATTGTACCAGATGTTTTGGTTGCAGTCTACCAACTACATGTCAACCGTAAGTTGCAATTTTAAAAACAGCAACGTTTTGCCTTCAAACTAAATTTTTACTGTCTTTTGTGTTGTTGAATCAGTATGTATGCGTTACAAAAATTATATCATATCTCTATTCTTAATTCAATAGTATTTTATATTTTGGGAAAAATTTCTTTCACGGCATATTTGATTTGCGCTTTTTCAAAGTACCGAACAAAATAAAAAATATTCGGCAGTTCAAGTCCTCAGACGAAAGAAAAATAAAAAAAATAAGCCCGTAAAGGCTTATTTTTTGAAAAAATCTCTCGTTATTAATAATACTGTTCAATTAAAAATGGACAGGTGCTCCTACAAAAAAATCAATGATAAACTTTTTCTGGTATCGTTGTCTCATATGTTGTTTCAATGTCTGTTACAAGTGTAAACTTGTCGCCGTCAACAGTTCACGTCCCGCTGATGTCCACTTCAACATTCTCTCGAATTTCTGATTAAACTGTACTATATCACAACTTTTTTTAAAGTCAATAGAGCAATAAAATTTTTTTCAAATTTTATTGCTCTATTTTCATTGCTATAAACTATTTATTTTTTCAAGTTTCGAGCACTTATCAAAATTTTCAGTATGAGTTGGATAATGCGCAATATAGCAATGATGAATTGTAATATGTATTCCACCATATAGCTACGGAAGATTTTTTTTACTGTTGTTATTTCTTCCCCGGTCAACTCAGATTCCAATAAAACCAGTGCACGCTTCATCGCATTCTTTTCAACCGGAATATTCAAAACCGTTACTATAAAACCAAAAATAATAAAGAGTAACCCGACTACCGCTGCAATTAAAGAAAACAGAAGTGTTTGAAGTACGAATATATCAATCAAGAATCCTATGAAAACCAATGGGACAAATAAAAACGGTGCGAAAACCCCAAGTCCCTGCAAACGACTGCGAACAATCATCTTCGCATCTCCGTCTTTGTGTTGTTCTGCAAGCGCAACTTTTTGCGCAGCCATCGCCACGGATGTAAGGCTGGGTTTGTTTATAGTAAGCATTCGGAGATAAACGGTTTTTTTCGTGATACTGTAATGGTTTCCGAATAAAATGGTTCGAATAATACCGCATTTTTTTACCTGAACATCAGGCATTCCGTTCTGATCGAGAAGTTTGCGTGCATACTCTCCACCAGAAAGTCCCAAGGAATTGTTTGTACGGTTTCCGCGCCAATAACCGATCGCAACCACGATTTGAGCAATAAACGCCGCAATAATTGCTAATCCGAGTAAAATTCCCACTGCTATGTAAGCAATTTCCAATCCATCAATATTTGACAACATTTTCGTTCTCCCTCATCAATTAAATTATTATATAAAAAATCGCAATAGTAACAGCGATCCGCATGAACCAAGAAATAAGTTTATAAAATTTTCTGCGCCTGTGCGAAATTTTGTCATAAATGTATACGCCATTTTCTATTTCTGCAACCGTGCCTTCCGACACCGTAACTGCGGCTACGGGAATACCTGCCTTTTTATTCACAAAATGGTTAAACCGTAGCCAAACATCCTTCATTTGACTGACGTTCAGCGTAATATTACAATCCAAAGCATAGTCAAATTTGGAATATTTTGGAGTAAACAACCCAAATATTCCGATAATCCAGAAAAATGCGGAATACAACCACCAGTTTGGATAAGAAAGTTCGTTTTTTTTAATTGCTCGCAGAACAATTTTTCCATCCGATGAAACTGGAGCATCAATAAACTCTCTCCCGTTTTCCTTCCATATTCTTAATTTTTTTTCACCCGCAAAAAGTAAAACATCATCTCTGTTTATCAAAAGAATTTTCATAATTTCCCTTTTAAGCCAAGTTTATATAATATATAAGAGATACTATTAAAAAAAGAATGAAATTAAATGATAAAGATACAATTTTACCTGTTTTATGCGTTTCATCCTGATTTCGTATTATTATGAAAAAAGTGATTGCGGAAATAATAACACAAGCCACTGCAAGAACAGGCAATACAGTACGGTATGCTTTAACGATCTGATCCGATATTTCCTTTAAACCGTCCAGATTAATTTTATATAGTGCTCTGAAAGACTCATTCAGCAAAAAAAGTCCAAAACTTATAATTGTAACAGAAATTAATAACAGAAAATAAAAAACTATACCTATAATAGTCACACCTATGAATATTTGCAAAAAAACAGGCAACATTGCCACAATCAAAATCATCCAATTTACACGAAGTAACGTTCGGCAAAGCCTATCTTTAAATTGAATTTGCTGCAAAGTTTTTTCCATCATTATCAATACACCTTGAACTTTTTTTACATTATATCATAAAAAAGTATTTTTGTCAATAACGGTAAACAAAAATAATTTTCAAATGTTTGCCAGACCGCTTATGTTTTATAAAAATTTTGTACAAAACATCGAAATTAAAGCATTGTTATATTTAATATTTATTTTACAAATTCTTCGGATTTGTAATTTCATTCAGCAAACTACGTGCCCATTTTCCTCGGCTCCGACATTCACAATGAAACATCAACCACTACCTCTTTCTCTTTAAGTTTTTATTGAAAGTAAAAATCAAATTTTTTTTCAAAATTTTCAAAAAGGTATTGACAAAATCGTCCTAACTGTATATACTGTATATATACAGATCACGAAAAGAGGTGATTGTTTGAATATCTACATTGACAACAAAAGTGGTATTGCAATTTATGAGCAGATCTACAGACAAATTAAAGATCAGATTATAAACGGATCTCTGAAAGAAGATTCGGAACTTCCTTCTATTCGCAATCTTGCAAAGGATCTCAGAATCAGCGTTATCACAACCAAGCGCGCATATGACGAATTGGAACAAGAGGGATTTATTTATACCCTGCCCGCTAAAGGATGCTTTGTCGCTGCAAAAAATGTTGAATTATTACGAGAGGAAAATCTCAAAAAAATAGAAAACTATATGCAGAATATTATACAATTGGCCTCTTCATGTAATTTAACGAAGGATGCGCTGATAGAGATGTTTCAGATCAACTTGGAGGAACGGTAATGAATGCATTAGAAATTACAAACTTAACGAAAAAATATACCGGGTTTACGCTTGATAGAAGGATTGCTTGATTCTTACGATTGTTTACATCATGATGTTGAATTGGAGGGATATTTGTGATATAATGAACTCATCGATAAATAAGAATTTGTCGGGGAGATAAAAATGAACAGAATTTGCCACGGATTATCGCCGTGGCTTTTTCTTTGTCTTCAGCAGGTCATTATTTGTGATTCGCTGGTTCGAATCCTTTGAAGTGTCCGTTGGATCGATTTCGGAAAACTAATATTTTAACGTTTCGTGGGTTCGGATCCTCTCGGAGAAGGGATGGATTTGTTTTGTAATCAACCATTTGTAAACATTTTGTGACTAACGCAAAAAACCGAAAGAATTTGAAACCCTGTCGTGGGTTCAAGTCCTTCCGGTCGCTTGCGTTCATTTTAAATTTCTTGAAAAAGTGCGTTTTCGGTAGTTCGAATCCTTCGACTCGAAGAAAAATCGAAAATGGATCTATGGAAATCCGAAAAAAGTTAGGCGCGAAAAAAACGGAGAAATCTCTCGAAATCTCCGCTTTTCTCTTGTTTTCCCGGTCGGATCTAAATCGACCGAGAGTTATGGCAGGGGTACTAGGATTCGAACCCAGGACACGCGGTTTTGGAGACCGCTGCTCTACCAACTGAGCTATGCCCCTATAATTGACTATATCATTATAACATAGTCAATTTATTTTATGTTTAACTTAATGTAGAAATTTTATGAACTAAACGTTACTTTATTCGACTACAAATTCTTTATATATCGCGTTCATCGTTTTTTTGAAGTCAGGTTCGCTTACCCCGATAATTATATTGTACTCACATGAACCCTGATCTATCATTCTGACGTTTACATCTGCTTCCGCAATTGATTTAAATACTCTTGCTGCTGTTCCTTTTGCGTTTTTCATTCCTCTTCCGACGACAGCAATAAGTGCTATATTATCTTCTATTGAAATTGAGTCCGGCTTTACTGAATCATTAAGTTTTTCAATAATGTCTTCTCTTCTTCCTTCTATTGCTTCAGTAGCAAGTACAACACTCATCGTATCTATACCGGACGGAAGATGCTCAAAAGAAATATTCTTTTTTTCAAGAACTTCAAGAACTCTTCTTCCGAAACCATACTCCGAATTCATCATATCTTTTTCAATAGTTATAACGCTGAATCCATGCTTACCTGCTATTCCGGTAATAACCCTCTCATGATCGTAACTGTCACTGCTTGCGACTATCATCGTACCTGCTTGCTCCGGATGATTGGTATTTCTGATGTTTATCGGAATACCTGCCGTGCGAACCGGGAATATTGCTTCTTCGTGAAGAACGGTTGCTCCCATATATGAAAGTTCACGGAGTTCTTTATAAGTTACTTTTGAAATCGTGTAAGGATTTTCAACAACTCTCGGATCTGCCATAAGAAAACCATTTACGTCTGTCCAATTTTCATATAGGTCTGCCTCGACCGCTCTCGCAATTATAGAGCCTGTAATATCTGACCCTCCGCGGCTGAATGTCTTTATTGTATCGTTTGGCATTACCCCGTAAAAACCAGGTATGACTGCGTACTCATGCTCTTTAAGTACTTCGGAAAGTACATTGTTTGTTTTTTCAAAATCAAGAGTTCCGTCTTCGTTGAAAAATATAACATTTGATGCATTTATAAATTTATATCCCAATGCTTTTGCAAGAATTATGCCATTTAAATATTCTCCGCGGCTTGCAGCATAGTCTCTTCCTGCTTTATGAACCATTGCACTGTGTATTTTATTGAATTCTTCTTCAAGGGACAGTTCTATACCGAGCTCTTTAATTATTGTATTGAAACGGTCTTTTATTTGTGAAAAAACCTCCGTTATATCTTCACCCTTTGATGCAACTTCATAGCAGCGATACAATAGATCGGTTACCTTTACATCATCAGAAAAACGTTTTCCTGGAGCAGATGGTATTACATATTTACGGTCATTTTCCGCTTTTATTATTTTTATTACTTTCCTAAACTGATCCGCGTCGGCAAGAGAACTTCCGCCGAATTTTACGACTTTTACCATTTTAATCTCCGTTCCGCCGCCGAATGCGGCCTTTAATAAAATTAATATCTTTAATATTATATATCTTTTTGCATTTTTTGTCAATAAATTAAGACATAAAAATTTATATTTTCACTTTATGCACATAATTTTGCCACTTTAAGTCATTTTTTTTACAAGATACCACTATAATTATATTGTTTAATATATTTTATAAGGTGTATATTATGCCTAAAATTAAATTTCCGTTAATCAGTCTTGTTATTTTTACCACTGCATTTTTTGATCCCGGCGGAGAAAGCATCGCAACAATTTCAGCAGCCGTGATCCATGAGATAGGACATATATTAGTGATGCTTGCACAGGGTATCGGGCTTGCAGATATAACTGTAACTCCTTACGGACTTGAAATAAATAAAAAAAGAGAATACCGAAGTTTTCCTGAAGAAATTGCGGTAAGTCTTGCCGGATGCGCGATCAACCTTTTTACCTACCTGATCTTCTGCCATTCTAACGGATTTTATTTTTTACTCGCTCAGGCATCTATTTCTCTTTGCATTTTAAACCTGCTACCCGTTATTTGTCTTGACGGAGGAACGGCACTCAACGCAATTTTCTCACTGTTTTTTCTGCCGGATACAACAGAAAAAATATGTAAAACGGTATCATTTATAACACTGATTTTGATTTGGATACCTGCTGCTTATATTTTCTTATTTTCCGGATATAATTACTCTCTTTTTATTATGTGCCTATGGCTTTTCGGAAAAATTTTCTGCCACAATCAATCATAATTTACAATTATAGATTACAAATCAAATTAAAATATGCAAATAAAGTTTTTGTCACATACAACCCGAAAACGTATTAATATAATTCAGATCAGAGTTTACAAATAAACGATTTATACGACAACTCTTTTAATGCCTTTTCTGCTTTTTCTTTATCTGTATATATACCGCAAACAGTAGGACCGCTGCCGCAAAGTATTGTTTTTTCGGCTCCGTACTCCGAAAATATCTTCCTCAAATCCGTTATGTGTTTATTACAAAGTTCAAAATCATTAAAAAAACATTGTACTGCAATTTTTATATCACCTTTTTTTATTGCTTTTTTCAGTTGTTCTTCTGCACCGTACGTATCGTCCGGAATACCCGACCTTTTTATATCAAGAAGTCGGTACATTTCTGCAGTTGACTTTTTTGGGGCATCACTTAAAATAAACACTCCGTAAAAATCGTCTGTGAAAGTCGGAAAAGGTGTTAACTCGGTACCAGTGCCTCTTCCGAGCATGGTTTTGTCGTCAAATATAAAAAACGGAACATCAGATCCGAGCCCAGACGCTATTTCATATATTTTTGTAAATCCAAGCAACCCGTATATTTCTTCAAGTGCATTAAGGACCGCACCTGCATCCGAACTTCCGCCTCCCATTCCGGCAGCAACCGGTATGCGTTTTTTTATAGAAATTTTTATATTACGATAAAAACCTGCTGCATCAAAATATCTTTCTGCTGCTTTAAATGCAAGATTGTCTTTGTTTGCAAGTGTTTGCTCATCACACTCAATATTAATACCGTTTTCCTTGACCTCGGTAACCTTAACTGTATCGTAAATCCCTACTTTTGTCATAACGGTCAAGACATCATGCTTACCATTCTCCATTTTTTTCCCGACTTTAAGTATTAAATTGATCTTTCCATATGCTTTTTTAGTTATACTTTTCATATGTTATCTCCGTTACGTCAATCCGACCTTTTCAGAATTAATGTAATTCCTTTTTTCAAAATTTGATCCCATTATGAAGTTAATGATACGTATTTTAAATAGATTCAAGCATTATGGGAATTTTTACATTTAATAAATCTTAATTACTACCGAATTTATGATTTAATTTTTTAAAACGATATGCGCGGTATTGTAATTTTCATATATTACAAATCCTGGCTTTGCACCATTGGGCTTCCTTACATTTTTTATTCGCGTATAGTCCACATCAACTTTTTGTTCGTCACTTGCTTTACTGTTTTTCGCTGCGATCACTGCGGCTTCGGTTATATCACGCTCGCTTGGTTCTTTTCCTTCGGTGATAAGAACGGTATGCGATCCCGGTATGTTTTTTACGTGAAACCAATAATCGCTTTTGTTGGCAATTTTAAAAGTCAAATAATCGTTTTGCAGGTTATTTTTACCTACAAATACAGTATATCCTCCATCAGTTGTGAATCTCATTGGATCTTTGATCTGTAAAGCCTTCTGACGATATCCTTTTTTATCCTTTCTTTTACCGTCAAATTTTTCATGTCTGCCGTATCCTGCCGCAAAAAGTTCGCTCTGTATTTCCGCAAGGTCTTCCTGACCGTTTATTCCCGAAAGAGAATATTGTACAGAACGAATATATTCGAGTTCTTCTCTTCCTTTTTTTATTTGTAACGTTATCTCTTTTTCTGCGTTTTTTGCTTTATTATATTTTTTGTAAAGTTTTTGTGCGTACTGCGCGGGAGTTAATCCTCTTTCAAAATCTATCTTTACCTCTGTTTCTGTATATCCGCCGCTTCCGTCCTCTGTATAAGCGGTAAGAACGGCACTTTCCTGTCTGTTTTTTAACCTGTAAATATTCGCTGTTATTGCATCCGCTTTAAGTTTATATTCGCTTTTTCTCTCCGTATCGGCAAGTTCTTTTGTTTGGAGTTCGAGTTTTTTTATAAGCCTTCCTTCTATGTTTTTAAGAAATCTTTCTGTGTCATGTGCCCTTTTCCGTTCTCTGTTTTTACGCTCTTTTTCTGCAAAATATGCATCTGTAAGACCGCCCATATCAGAAAATTTTTTTGTTGTATATAAACCGCTATACTGCTTTATTTCAAATGGCGAAAATTCGTATGGCTCACCTTTTTCATTTATAACAAGTGTAGGTATATACCTGTTTTCAAGAGTGGCATTTACAATTTCAGAAAATGCGTCCCAAAATGAATCTTTATCTGCAGTTTCCCCTGCTCTGAAGCAAATTTCCCGGGCAGTAAGCGGTGACATACCGCTATATACTCTCATAAGTTCTTTTTCGCTTACTTCTTCTATTGAAGATATAAACCCTTCCCTGGTTTCCGTAAGCGGATTTTTTTTATTCTGTGACGGAGGCATTTCATATAACATCTGCGGAAGTAGTTGTCTTTTTCTGCTGGTTGTAAAATCCACCGGCCGAAGTGCATTCAATATTTTATGTTCCTTATCGCATAGTACGGCATTTGAATACCTTCCCATTATTTCGCAAATCAGTCTGCGGTTAGTTATAAAACCCATTTCATCGTACGTTTCAAAAAGTATCTCTGCAACTCTTTCAAAACCGATCTGGCAAACTCTTTCTATCTTTGCACCGGTCAGGTACTTTCTTGCCAACATACAGAAATTCGGCGGTACCTTTGGATTTTCCGGAGACTCTTCCGTAATGCCTATCCTGGCCGCTGCCGCACCTGCGTTTATCTGTAGTCTTATATGCTTCCCGTCTTTATGAAGAAGCAGTGAAAGTTCATCTTTAGACGGCTGCATAACCTTTTCAACTTTATATCCGACTGTTTTTTCGTTAAGTTCGTTTGCCACCGCCCTCAGCATAAATGCGTCAAAACTCATTTTTATACCTTTCTGTCATTTAACTTTTTTACCGTTGTATTTAACCTGGTTTTCATACCTCGTCTTTTATATCCATATTCTTTTTATCCGGATTTATAAATCCGTCAATTTCGCTTTTTTCCACTGACCTGAATATCCTGTGTATGACTCCTCTATGTTCTTTGTCAAGCACTTCTATTATTTTTTTTATATGCTCCCGTTCTGTGTTTTTATCCATGGGACATGCGTTTTTTATTATCGATATATTGTTCCTGCAGCAAAAATCTTTTATAACTTTTTCACTTGTATAGATAAGCGGACGTATAAGCGTCATTCCTCGTTCATCCGGTGTATTTTTCGGGCAGAACACTTCTATTTTCCCGGCATAAAGTATATTAAGCATTAGTGTTACCGAAACATCTTCTTTATTATGACCAAGCGCCACCTTTGTACAACCTATTTTCTCTGCTTCTCTATGTAACGCTCCCCGTCTCATTTTTGAGCAAAGCGAACATGGGGACTTTTCTTTTTTAGCGTTAAAAATCACATCTGAAATATTTGTACTTACCGTTATATGATCGACATCTAAAGATCTGCAAAATTCTTTAACAGGTGAAAAATCCATATTTTCAAAACCGAGGTCAACGCTTATTGCTTTAATTTTATAATTTATAGGATAAAAACTCCTCATCAGTGCAAGAGCACAAACAAGAGCCATTGAATCTTTTCCTCCGGAAACACCTACCGCGACTGTATCTCCTTCTTCTATCATGTTGTAATTTTGAACACATTTTCTCACATTTGCAAGAAGTGATGACTGTCTTTCAAATTTTTTCACTGCCTTCCCTTTCTGAGATCAATCTCATTTAATATTTTTTGCACCACTCCACATTGGCTAAGTTCAGTATATGTCAACCAAATTTTTATGAAAAAATATAAAACTTATATTATTATATTATTAATATTAAAATTAAATTTTTTGTGAAAGTTATTGAAAAAATATAAAGTTCATGATATAATATTAGTACATAATGTAAGTAACCCTAAACTTTATACGCAAATATTTAAAATTCACATAAGGAAAACTAACATTAATTTTTATTTATGATATATAACCGTAAAGTGTATGATTTTCAAACAAAAAATAAAAAGGAGGCTATGCAAATGAATAACATTATCACAATCAGCCGTCAGCACGGGAGCGGAGGACGCGAGATAGGAAACTTACTCGCAAAAAAACTCAGTATCCCTTATTATGACAATGAATTGATTAAAATTGCCGCACAGGAGAGCGGATTTGACGAAAAACATTTCAGAGAATATGATAAAGCGGCGACAAACAGTTTTTTATACTCTCTTGTAAGAGGAATGCAGTATAATCCTCATCACGGAGCAGCTGTTCCTTCATTTGATGACTCCATTTATCTTGCACAGGCAAGTGCGATTAAAAAAATTGCTGAACATGGTCCTTGTGTGATAATCGGAAGATGCGCGGATCACGTTCTTTCTTCTTTTCCTGAGCTTGTAAAAGTGTTTATATATGCATCTCACGATTTTCGAGTAAACCGCATAATGGAACACGAGGGCCTTGATCTTAAAAAAGCGGAGGACTCCATAAAAAAAACAGACAGACGACGTCAAAATTATTATTTTCATCACACTGATGTAAAGTGGGGAAACATGCAAAGTTACAACCTTTGTATAGACAGTAGTCATTGCGGAATCGAAAGAGCCGCTGAAGTTATATTTGAATACCTTAAAAAATAACCTTATCATTATCATTTATACAAGCGTTGAAAAAAGTATCAAACAAAATTAAATAACATTTAATTTTTTCATACGGCAATTTATTTATACTATTTTAAAGACGGTACGTAATCAGACATGGGTTTGTAATATACAGAATTTAAAATGTCATTAAAGTATGATCGGTGTTCTGAAATATCCTACACCTTCTCTGCTTAATCCAATTGAATATATACTGTCAACAAGTTCTGCTTTTTTTAACTGATTTGTTCCTTGCTTTGAAAGAGATTTTGCATCTGCTTTTTTTGTTAAAACCGGCAGAAAAATCTCTTTTTTCTTTTCGGAGAGATATTTTAGTCCCGTTTCATTTGCGCCAAGTAAAACGGTATATTGCGGGACAGCATTTTTATCTGCATCCGTTACAGCAAAAATCATCGCAATTATTTCTCTCCGCAATCTTGAAAGTGTATATGTTTTAGTTGGAAGTGAACAGATAAATCCTTCGTAATCCACTGACTTTTCCGCCGCATATTTTATTGCATTTCTTATTCCGTTCCCGTTGTCATATGATGGGGTAAGTCTTAAATAACCCAGGACCAAAGATGAAAGTCCCTTAAGACCTTTGTGAATTTCTCCGAAGACGGTGTTTTCAGGTATAATACATCGGATATCATCTTTATTATTTTCGTATATTGCCGATCTTGCTGCTGTTGCCGAAAACGGCTCTGTTCTGTGTATTGCATACGGGGAT
This sequence comes from uncultured Clostridia bacterium, assembly GCA_944381115.1. GTDB lineage: Bacteria > Bacillota > Clostridia > Oscillospirales > CAG-272 > SIG673. Next base: position 13,261 of record CALWJV010000008.1, on the reverse strand, counting down.
ATATCATTATATTTTTTTATATGCTTCAGATATTCAAGGGCAAGAATATCATTGCCTCCGTTAAAAAGTTTTTCACCGAAAAGTTTTTCATAGGTTCGTTCTCTGATTGATATAAACGGTTCATTAGAAATGCTTTTAAGCTGCTTTTCCATTTCCGATAAAAAATTGTCGGAGTTTAAATTTTCAGTCGCTTTTTTTAATCTTTCAAGGTCCCCGCTTTCAGAACCGAATGCAAGTATTTCCGCTTTGAGTGCATGTGCGATAAAAACACCCGCATTCGCGAATTGCTCCGCAGATGACACCGAAAAAGGAAACGGAAGTTCAAAAACAAGGTCGGTCCCGTTTAAAAGTGCATTCATGGCTCGGACGTATTTATGCTGAATCGCAAATTCACCTCGCTGGACAGTATTTCCACTCATTACCGAGATAATTACATGCCCCGGAAAAGATCGCCTTATTTCCTTAAATAAGCATATATGACCGTTATGAAACGGGTTATATTCGCAAATTACGGCAACTGATTGCATTATTTTAAATTTTACCTCACATTTTTTTTTTAAAGGTATTGCTTTTTTTTAAAAAATGAATTATAATACTTTATTATATACTATAACTTAAATTAAGTCAAGTCAAAAGATATGAAAGGCGGAAAATAAAATGAATGTACTCGTAGTAAATGCGGGAAGTTCTTCTTTAAAATACCAACTTCTCGACACAAATACGGAAAAAGAACTTGCAAAAGGTGTTTGCGAAAGAATAGGTATTGATGGTAATATAACTCACAAACTTCCCGATGGAAGAAAGTTTCAAAAAAATATAGATATGCCCAACCATGCTGTTGCCATGCAAATTCTTGTTGACATGCTTACAAACAAAGAATGTGGCTGCATATCCGATATGAGCGAAATAAATGCGGTGGGACACAGAGTTGTACACGGCGGTGAATATTTCAGCAAAAGCGTTATCGTTAACGATGGTGTTATTAAAAAACTCGAAAAATGCAAAGACCTCGCCCCGCTTCACACCGGTCCTGCACTCATGGGTATCGCAGGTTGCACAGAGGTAATGAAAAACACTCCTCAGGTCCTTGTATTCGATACCGCATTCCATCAAACTATGCCCGATTATGCATATATGTATCCGATCCAGTATACTCATTATAAAAAATATGGGATCCGCCGTTACGGATTCCACGGAACTTCTCACCGATATGTATCGGCAGAAATGCTAAAGATACTCGGCAGGACGGAAGATACAAAGATCGTTACTTGCCATCTCGGAAACGGATCCTCTATTTCCGCAGTAAAGGATGGAAAAAGCGTTGATACTTCAATGGGATTTACTCCTCTTGACGGCCTTGAAATGGGCACAAGATGCGGCTCTATTGACCCCGCTATCGTTTGTTTCCTTATGGAAAAAGAAAATATGACCGCCTCTGAAATGAGTAATTATCTGAATAAAAAATGCGGTCTTCTCGGTGTTTCCGAGGTTTCTTCCGACAGCCGGGAGATAGAAGCCGCTATTGCTGGCGGTAACGAAAAGGCGATTCTTGCAGATAAAATCATGAGTTATGAAATAAAAAAATATATCGGCGCATATGCCGCCGCTATGGGCGGACTTGATGCTGTCGTATTTACAGCAGGGCTCGGCGAAAATAACCCTGCACTCAGAAAAAATGTTTGCACAGGTCTTGAATTTCTCGGAATTGAGATAGACGATGAAATGAATAAAAAAGCATTCCATCAATCGGAAAACATAAAAATCAGTAAAGGCAATGCAAAAGTCCAGGTTTATGTAATCCCAACAAATGAAGAACTCGTTATAGCCAGAGACACAGCAGAACTTATCGGAAAATAATATATAAGGAAACGTTTTTGATTTTTTGAAAATTTAAATACTTATTTTTTTATTACATATTCCTTTCAACAGTTAGCATCAAAAAAAAATTAAAATTTTAGTGAATGTTTTTTATTTCAAAACTTCAAATATGAATTTAATTAAAAACTTTTTATACGCTAAATGAAATATTATACGCCCCCCTGATTTTTATTTGTTGTAATATATAAATAAAAATCAGGGGGGGCTAATATGCAATTTATTAACCGTAAATCAGATAGGTATGATCTTTGCTTTTTCGTAATGTTCCGTTGCGAAAACAACCAAATTATCATTAATTAAAAATTTTTCAAGAGTAATTTTACCGGATACTGCTGTATTTCCTTCAAAAAACGGAACAAATAAGCGTTTATTCCAACGGAAAATACCGTCTCCGGATAATTTTTGTATACTCTCCGAGGCAACCCACAGAAGCAACGTATCATTTTTATAAATTTCTGCTTCTTCTGAAGATAAAAAACGTTTTACAAGATCAAACGAAACCTTCCTTCCAACCGTTTCGCAGTCAATACCAACAGGGTTATCTGAAAATGCGGCTACAGCCATATTTTTTGAATGACTAAGTGAAAAATGTATCTGAGGATGCGAGATTGCAAATGGTTTACCGTTTTCTTTTACGCCGTATATAACTTGCTTTTCTTCTATTCCGAAACTTGCAAATCCGTATTTAAGTACCTCTGCGGATGCAATTAAAACTTTTTTGCAACTTTCTCCCCTTGCGGATATTATTTTATTTTTTCTATATTCCGAAATATCTTCCGGAATATTTATTGTTTTTTTTTTCCGGCGTCGTATAAAAAATTTTTATCATCTGCAGTACTCCTTATATTGAAATCAGATACCAATCAGAAAGTGTCTTTTACGAAATTTAAAAACACATGATAAAATACTATAAAAATAAAGCGTTAAAATTTATATATAAAAAATGTAAGATAAGATAAATGCTAAAATATTTGTCTGAAATAAAATAACTTTCTTTATTAAAAACCATTTTGTATTTAAAATGCCGCAGGAATGTTTTCTGCGGCATTTATATTTTTATTGTGCTTTGCCTACTGATCCGAAAAGTTCCATCTTTTCTTTTACTGTTGCCTTGATCGCTTCTGTACCTGGAGCAAGAAGTTTTCTCGGATCAAATCCTTTACCTTGAAGGTCTTTTCCCGATTCAATATACGCTCTTGTTGCTGCCTGGAAGGAAAGTTGACATTCAGTATTAACATTGATTTTTGAAACACCGAGGGATATTGCCTTTTTAATCATATCTTCCGGTATGCCCGTACCTCCGTGAAGAACGAGAGGCATGTCTCCAACTTTTTTACTGATCTCAGCAAGAGTATCGAAGGAAAGACCTGCCCAATTCTCAGGATATTTACCATGTATATTTCCTATCCCCGCCGCAAGCATTGTTACTCCGAGGTCCGCTATCATTTTACATTCATCAGGGTCGGCACACTCTCCCATACCTATAACTCCATCCTCTTCACCACCAATTGAACCTACTTCTGCTTCAAGTGAAAGTCCAAGATTTTCCGCAACATGAACCAGTTCTCTTGTCTTTTCAACATTCTCATTTATCGGATAATGGGAACCGTCAAACATTATAGAAGAAAAACCCGCTTTAACACATTTATAGCAACCTTCATATGAGCCGTGGTCAAGATGAAGAGCGACCGGTACTGTAATGTTAAGTTCTTCTGTCATTGCCTTGACCATTGCAGCAACTGTTTTAAAACCGCACATATATTTTCCCGCTCCTTCGGAAACACCTAAGATAACAGGTGATTTAAGTTCCTGTGCAGTCAAAAGTATAGCCTTTGTCCATTCAAGGTTGTTGATATTAAATTGACCTACCGCGTATTTACCCGCTTTTGCTTTTGTAAGCATATCTTTTGCCGAAACTAACATTTTTTTGTCTCCTTTATTGATTTTTCTTTATCGTTTTTATTTTACACTATTATTAAAGAAAAATCAAGTAGTTTCAAATAATTTATGTAAATTTTCGGTGACTAAGATTTTTTATTTTATAAAGTTTAAATTTATTTTTAATTCTATTATCAATATTTATCTATTATTAATTATTTTTTGACAAAAAATATCATTTTATTCCAAAAAACACCGCTTGACAAATTTAAAAAAACATAGTATAATGTTATTGCTCTTCTAAAGTGCCTTATGGGGACGTAAAGGTTTCGACGGGGATTCCGAATCATGATAAGCGCAGCGAGCCGGGTAATCTCGTAAAAGGCCCAAACTTAAAAATTAAACGACAACGATACAGTTGCTATGGCTGCCTAAGTTAAGCTGATTCCTTCGGGAACAGTTTGGCTTTGCAGTGCTGCGGCTCTTAAGCCGCCCGTTCCGCAAATGTAGTACCACGGACATTTGGGAGCGTCAAATCAGTGGTGAACCTGCATTGGATTTTTCGCACTTGAACCGATCAGGAATAAAAGGGCTACTTGGATAAGCAGTGTGTCTGCTCACGGCTTTGAAGGGGAATTTTAAATAACAGACTGTCTGCGAAGAAAATCATGTCAAGGGGTTTTCGGACACGGGTTCGACTCCCGTCGTCTCCACCAAATCAATATAATCCGAACCTTTATCCAATCGGAAACGGGTTCGGATTTATTGTTTATATCGCAGAGATTGAAGATTGGTAAACGAAAAAGCGGGAGGATCGCCGAGCATGGCAATCCTCCCGCTGTCTTTATGTAGTGCTGTTTCTTTCCGCGTCTTTCTTCTGCTTCCACTCAGCAAACGCCCTTTTGCCCTCGTCGCTTTCGTAATACTTCTGAATAACCGGCAGAAGGCTTCTTGCTAAAGATTCATACACAAACTCCGGAACTTCGGCAGTATCGGTTTCGTTAGCCTCATTTGTTTTCTTTGTATTCATTCTGTTCCTCCCTTCACGGCGCACAGGCGCGTTTTGTGGCATAGATGGGTAAAAGATATGCCCCACAGCGTTTGCGTCGCTTGTGGGGCATAAATTGTTCGATTTTCGACCTTTATCCTGACAGTATTTCGCCTGTCTCCTTCGGCTGAATTAGCTTCGCGCCGGACGGGTAATTGAGCGTGATCATCGCAGGCTTGCCAAGTCCCTGTTTCTTGCGGCAGATCAGACCGCTGGACTCCAGTTCCTTAAATATCCGTGTCGCACATTGCCGACTTCGGTGCAGCTTCTTCTGCGCCTGTTCGACGGTGAAGTAAAGACGGATCGTTCCGTCTGCTTCGATAAAGCCGTTCGCCTTGGAAATGCTGGCTCTGTCCAGCATAAGCGCATACAGCACCTTTGCATCATTGGAGAGTTCCGCGAGGCTGTCCTCCATAAGAAACCGTGGAAACGGTATGTAAGATGCCGAGAGGCTCTCGACGGTAAAGCGTAAAAAGTTCTCTGTCATTGTGACCTCCTATCCCATCTATCCATCAAAATAGTGTATTGATAGATTGATGGATGACTATATTGAGAGTTAATTTATTTCTTATTGATTTGGGTATGAATTTCATCCCTTGTGACTGTTCGGAAACCCGCCGTCTTGAAGTCCGATAACGGAACGGTCTGGGTGGTCAGTCTATCCACCGTCTGAAAAACCGGTGACGGAAAATCCATATGTGGATAACCCCGATGTGGCTATAGTTCGTTCTTTTGACATTGCTTCAGAAGCTCCCATATTTCAAATTGCTTGGCTTTCAGTTCTGCTATGTCCTCATCGTAACAATGCCCGGTGCTGCTGATGCGTCGGCATATTTGATTGATGTTTGCGGCAGCACGACTGACAGCGGCAGCGAGCTTCTTCTGTTCGGTATAGTCTACTTTGATGATATAGCCGTCAATCGCCATCTTGCGCAGATATGCACCACGGTTTCGTGTGCCGATCTGTGCCATTTTGTTTTTGATAAGGTTGTTTTCGTGTTCCGATACACAGAATTCAATGCGAATCGGACGGGTGCGATCTGCCATAATTTGATTCCTCCTGTATGTGTTTTGGATTATTTGTATAATAGAAAAGCGCCCTCGTTTTTGTTCAAAAGCGAGAGCGCATATATCTGCGGATGTTGAGATTTGAGAGAATAGCAAGCACAGCCGGTGTCCGTACACACGGCGAAAATGAGCGTTTCGACTTTGCTGTCGGTACGCTCATTTTGATATTTGGGGATAATCCCAAGCCCTTATTCGTGTTTTTGCAAACAATTTTTGAATATTTCGACAGACCACTTGATTTTATTCGCTTTAGCGATTATAATATATAGTGTGTAATTGTAATCTGATACGATAATCTAACCGAGAGCAAAACAATCGGGAGGCTTGGAAATGAAATATTTATCCGTTGCTCAAACCGCGGAACGCTGGGGCACCTCACCACGGCGCATACAGATTTTGTGTAACGAAGAACGCATACCGGGCGCAGTACGGATCGGACGCTCGTGGGCTATCCCCGACGATGAGCCGAAGCCCGCTGACGCAAGAATCAAAAGCGGAAAGTATATCAAACAGAAGCAAATGGACTGAGGCGAGCCGCAGGATAATAGCAGCGACTCCGACTCGAAAATATGACGCGCTCTACCCCTCGCGGGTGCGAATAGGCGCACTTATCCCTTGGTTACGACTCGTCCTGTGTCGTCTATTCGACAAACTATAACAGCGTGTGACAGGAATAACGAAAATTAGTCCTTCCGATACGGGAAAGGTCATTTACGATAATAGTAACACGGAGGTTTATCATGCCTACACTAAACAAAATATTTGACAAGTGCGGCGTTGCACTTTACCAGAATGAGAGCCTCGATCTTGACCATTATTATCAAGAGCCGTATCAGGATGAAGGCGATGAAATCAAGGTGATTGGAGAGCCGTTTGAAACGGACAAATCCAAAAAAATCAGGAAGTATGACCTTTTTGCAGAAGATCGTAGCTTCTCGAATTTTTCATTCTTCATGGACGGCTCGCGAAGAACCTACAAAATTGGCGATATTGTAATTGACGGTAAGAAAATTTATCCGGTTGTCGTTGCTCAAATACGTGCTGGTTGCACAGAACGAGATAGCCAGAAAAAGCTCCACTCTTACCAGTCACATCAAACAATACAGAGAAAGAATCTTTTGCTGTTGAGCGATAAGGTGAATACGGTAGATTTCAAAGAAATCCAGCATCGTATCACACGGACAAAAGTTGCGCAAGAAATGTTTCTGGAAGTGGTGGATTACCGCTTTGAGCCGGAAAAGCACAATATTCCTGTTAATGCGGCAATCGCAAAAGCTAATTCCATGATGCACGATATGGAAATTGGTATTCTTTCAGATATGGTTAAATCCGGAGCCTTGGATACGGATCGGATGCTGGTGGTTGACGGTCCGCTTCAATTTCTCCGGCAAGACACCGGCAAGCCGGAATTCGCCGACTTGTTTTACAATGTGATCGGCGTTTCAAAAAGTTTCAATCCTATGCTCCCGACATCCAACAAATCCAAACGCGGAGGAACACAAATTGGTGCAGAACTTTTGAAACTTGAATACGGGGAACGCACCCCTGTGTTCCTGAAAGAGAATGATCGAGGTAGAAGGTTTGGCGTATGGTATTTAAGGATTCGTCCAAAGAATAGAGTGTCAAATCCGCTTGAAGGGATCATCAAGATTGAGAAAATGGCGTTGGAGGACTATTACGATAGTGGAATTCCAACAGATGTTGTTGACACGATATCATTGTCGCTGCTTAATGAGTGTTCGCCTACTTGCTATGGGCGAGATGAACGATGGGCAAGTCACCTATACCCAGTGTATCTGACGGAAACGCTTATCAAGTCTACATTTGAAAGCGATTTGGTGTTCATCAATAATTTCAAAAGAGATTTTCGGTAATAAGGAGATAGAAAAATGAGTACAAGAAAACTGATTGGCAAAGTGTCTGCCACAGAAAAGAATCCTTCCTCCTGTGATGAATTCCAATTCTGGCTGTCCGATGATACGATTTTAAGTCCGTTCGACATTGTCCTTGTGCATAACAAAACGGATGATTCGATCACATATGGTGTTGTTCAAGATATCTTCCATATCACGGATGGAACAGGACATATTAGCAACTATGTTTCCTCCGATTTCGGCAATGTGGATATCGCCCCAATGACAAGACGGCTGTCGCTTTCATATGCAAAAGTGTCTGTCATTCATAACACGAAGGAAAACTTTATGCCTGTATTTGAAGGCTCAGCCGTATACACCGCAGATGAAGATGATATTCAGGTTGCGCTCGGACTCGACAATATTGACGAGAAGACTGCAATTCCAGCGGGTCTTATGAAAGCAGGAAACAATGTTTCTGTTCCGATCAAATACAATGGAGATTTTCTTATCGGTCCCGAAGGTGCGCACATGAATATTTCCGGTATTTCAGGATTGGCGACAAAGACCAGCTATGTTATGTTCCTTTTGAAAGCAATTCAGCACAAATGCAAAGATGATGTTGCCATCATTGTGATGAATGTAAAGGGTGATGATTTGCTTCATGTGCATCAGCCCAATGAAAAGATTACAAAAGCACAACGTCAAGACTGGGAAGATCTGGGTGTACCTTGCACACCATTTGAGAATGTAAAATATCTGTATCCCTACAGGCAGCAGAAGGACAAGTTGTATGCAAATACTGCGTTACCCACTGAGGATTTAGCCGAGCAATTCGATCAGGAACAAGCAGCGAACTTTGTTTATACATTTGAACACGATATCAATAAAGTGGATATGCTGTTTGCCAATGTTGATGACCCCAACTATACCATTGAATCCATTTTGAACTATATTGATTATGGTCCGGAATTCAAGGGTGATTTAAGCTGGGCTAATTTCAAGGAAGTATTGAAAGAATTTTGCAGCAAAGGCAGTGGCAAAAAAGATAACTCCAGCATTTTAATTCAGTCATGGCAGCGTTTCCGTCGTCTGATTAACAACTCCATCAACGACGATATTTTTGTTAATGCGCAGTCAAGTAAGAAGGAACAGCATCAGGTGTATTTGTCTGATGAAGTGCTGAATATCAACGGCGGCGAAATGATGGTTGTGGATATTGCGGGACTCACTGAGCAACTTCAATGCCTTGTTTTCGGTGATATTATTCGTTCTGTCTATTCTTTGAAACACGGAGATTTTGACCAGGATGATCGTGTCAGCGACAAGCCTGTCCCCAAGAAAGTCATCATTTTTGTGGATGAGCTGAATAAGTATGCCCCCTCTACTTCCAGTAAGAATTCTCCCTTGCTTGCAAATTTGCTCGATATTACAGAGCGCGGACGTTCTGAGGGTGTAATTCTGTTTTCTGCCGAGCAGTTTAGAAGCGCGATTCATGACCGCATTAAGGGAAATTGTGGAACAAACATTTATGGACGTACCAATGCCATCGAAGTATCTCGTCCTGATTATAAATTTGTTCCGTCAGTTTACGCCAATATGATGACGCGCTTGAAAAAGGGAGACTTGATTGTCCACCATCCCGTATTCAAGACGCTGTTGAAAATTCAATTTCCGTTCCCGTCCTACAATCAAGGAGGTAGCAAATAATGAGCGAGCCTATTGCCGGAAAATTTCTTCTGGAAATATTGACAAAAGGAATGTATTCAAACCCGATGCACGTTTATCGTGAATACATTCAAAATTCCTCTGATTCAATCGACAAGGCAATAGAGTCGGGTGTTTTGCAAGCGGCTGAAGCAGAAATACATATTTTCATTGATGATAGAGAACGCAATATTGTCATCAAAGATAATGGTCTCGGAATACCGCTAGATATTGCAAAGATAAAGCTGATGAACGTTGGCGCATCTGATAAAGATGGTGTAACGGAGCGTGGCTTTCGTGGCATCGGACGTTTAGGAGGACTTGCCTATGCAGAAAAAGTGCAATTCATCACATCTGCTGTAGGCGACTCCGCAAAAACCATAATGACGTGTGACTGTGTTCGTATGCAACAGTTACTTCAAAAATCGAACAATGAAACATCGGACATCATGGAAACGTTCAAAGCCATTAGTACGTTTGATGAACAGCCGGAGGATACCGCGAAACACTACTTTGAAGTTCGCTTGATCGGTGTGCCAAGGGAATCCGGTTTGTTAGATGAAGAAGATGCTGTTCGTTATCTTGCAGAAACCGCACCCATTGATTTCGACAGCCAGCAGTTTGTTCAGGCACGAAAGATTCGGGAACACTTTTCTGAAAAAGGTTTTCCGATTACTTGCTACAAGATCCTTCGTGGCGCGCGAAGAAAGCCAATTTATAAGCTGTATTCACGTAGCATGACAACCGGCAAGCAGGAACGCACCAAAACGAAGGACTATGTCCGTGATGTGGAGTTCATTTACCAAGAAGCATCAGATGGCAAACCATTGTATATCGGATGGTTGGCTATTACTGATTTCTCAGGTGTCATTTCCGATGAAGCTGTGCAAGGAATCCGATTCCGCAAAGGAAATATTCTTGTCGGAAACGGAACTACTTTTGCGAAGTTTTTCCCATCCGAGGGTCATAATGCAAACAGAATGTTTGCAGGAGAGATCCATGTTCTTCACGATGAATTAGTTCCAAACTCACAGAGAGATGATTTTGAGCCAAGCGTGGTTTACAACGAAATGAGAAAAGCGCTGGCTGAGTGGGCGGGAAGCATTAACAAAAAATATCGTCGCGGAACATCGGAGGCAACCTCTGCGCTGCGTAATCTCACAAAACTGAATGAAGAGCAGAAGGAGTTGGAGGAAAAAATCGACTCCGGTGCTATTACTTCCGACGAAAAAAGAGAACAGATCGCTGAACGCCTCGAAAAAATCGCCCGGTCTCGTGAAAAAGAAGAAAAGACTGTTCGCAAAGCATTAGAACGTGGTACATTTGACGATGAACGTAAGGAAACCGTTGAAAAAGCCCTTTCTCAGACGGAAACTGCAACCAAAAAAGTGACAGCACTAAACACGAAAATTGTCAATGCAGGATATGCAACAAAAAATGATTTGCCTTCCTCGTACAGCAGGGATGAACGTAAATTGTATCAGCGCATTATTTCTGTGATAGATACTTACTTTACGGATGATCCCAAAACTGCCGAGGCGCTGCGCGAGAAGATAAAATCTGAACTGAGCGTGAAGAAAAAATGAGAGTATTATTAGTAGAGCCAAATTACAAGAATAAATATCCCCCAATAGGATTGATGAAAATAAGTACCTACCACAAAATGCTTGGAGATGAAGTACATTTTGTCAAGGGAACAAAGCCAAGTATTGACGCAGAGGTCTGGGACAGGATTTATGTAACCACACTGTTTACATTTGATTTCGCAATATCTGTAGAGACCATCAATCACTATATGCGGCTTGTTGATAATGTTGATTCTCTGTACGTTGGTGGCATTATGGCATCCCTTATGCCGGACAGAGTAATCGAAGCCACAGGAATTGCGCGTTCGCATATTTTAACGGGGCTTTTTACCGATACTTCCGTAGTGGGAGACAACAATAATATCAACGTGGATCAACTACCATTGGACTACGATATTTTGGAAGAAACCGATTATGAATATCCGGCAGGAGACAACTATTTTGCCTATACAACACGGGGCTGTCCCAACCATTGTTCCTTTTGTGCGGTCCCAATTTTGGAACCCAATTTTCATGTTACAAACAATATCATTGAACAAATTAACGAGATTGATCGAAAATACGGTCCTAAGCAACACCTTCTTTTGTTGGATAATAATGTGCTGAATACACCTAATCTTGAGGCATTGGTCGATGATCTATGTGCTGCTGGATTTGGACGCGGTGCAAAATATGTTGATCCGGGTGCCTATAACATAGTTATGATGCGCTATCATAACGGGGATCGTGGTGATTTTCTAGACAAAAAGATAATGGCATATTTGAAGAAATTCAAGAAGCGCATTAAATCATCAGAAAAGCTGGATACTTTTCTTCAAATTGTTATCGGGGCAGAAGATACAGAGAATTTTGCCGAATATATGCTTGAGCATGAAGCGGAATTGACTCCGATTATTGAAAAATATCGCAGTAAAACAGCAAAATCCCGTTATCTGGATTTCAATCAAGGGGTTGACGGCAGAAAGATCAATGATGAGAATATGGCGCAGCTTGCTCGTCTGGCAATCAAACCATTGCGAATCGCCTTTGACGATATCAAGCTAAAAGATAAATATTGTGCTGCTGTTCGTACTGCTCACAAGCATGGGATAAAAGAGATATCCAACTATATCCTTTTCAATTATAAGGATAAGCCAGAGGAACTCTATGAACGCTTGCGTATCAACATTGAACTTAATAGAGAGCTGGGTATCCAGATTTTCTCTTTCCCGATGAAGTATTCACCTATTGATCGTACCGACCGCGATTATATCGGTGTGAACTGGACGAAAAAATCCATTCGTGCAATTTCGGCTATTTTGCAGGTGACAAAAGGAGTTGTGGCAGCCGGATCGGATTTCTTTTATAAAGCATTTGGCAGCACACTCGATGAATATTTTGAATTGTTGGCAATGCCTCGGGAACTGATTATGTTCCGTTTCCATTTTGAAGGCAATGGGACAACTGCTCAGTGGCAGACACTATACCGGGCTTTGAATGAGGTGCAGAAGAAAGAACTTATGGATTTTGTTTCTCATACGGTTTCTGAATTGAGAATGCTTCCTTGTCCAGAACAATTTAAGGAAATACTGCCATTTTACCTCATAAAGTACAATGGTAAAAAAGAGCCGTTGTCAGACGGTGCTGTTCAGCTTTCTTTCATGGATGACAGTGATGTTGTAATTGAAGAAGAATAGGCTGTAAAATCCAAAATTCACACAAAAGTTTCAAAATCCGGGTTGACTTTAGCTCGGATTTTGATTATACTATACTCAACCCGAAAAGGAGGTTGTTTTCAATGAAACAACTGGGTAACAGGCTGCGTTCCCTGCGTGAGAGTATCGGAATCTCTCAGGCGAAGTTTGCCGCTGTGATCGGCTCTACACAGTCCAGCATAAACCGATATGAAAACGGACAAGCGACACCAACTGTGGAGCTTCTGCGCAAATACGCAGATTATTTCGATGTTTCAATGGACTACATCTTTGCCCGCTGCGACGAGCCGCAGGGCAAGTTGTATCAGGCTGTACCGCCTGTCGGCGAAAACAATCCTGAGCTTGCGCAGTTTGTGGAGATGTGCTTTGATCCGTCTTCTCCGATGAACGATAAGCTAAAGAAAGCACTGATACAAATGCTTGGGGAGGTGAAAGCATGAGTAACGAATTAACCTCGAAAATGGGACAGTTTGATGAGATTATCTCTATCATCGACAACGCCCGCACCCGCGCACTGAAAGCGGTCAATGCAGAGCTGATTCAGATGTA
>CALWJV010000007.1 GCA_944381115.1 uncultured Clostridia bacterium | reverse complement strand
ATTTCTCCGTTTTTGTCAATGTATCCGTAACCACTATTTTTTTAACATATTTATGTTATGACCATAAATTTTGAATATCAATATTTTTTTTCATTAAAACACTTTTTTGCAAATTCATAAAAATGTGCATTTTCAGGATATATTTCCTCCATTTTTGAGACAAACTGCGGATAATACATTCTTGTTTGTCTGAATTTCCTCATTTTTTCTGACTTAACGCAATTTTCAAGGGTATTCATATTATTTATTCTGTCTGCGATCTTGATTATTGCCGCTTTGGGAAATTTTATTATATTGTCAAGATATTCCTGCATATTCTGACGGTCGCGGTAATTTACTCCTTTCTTTTTGCTCAGTACATCCACATAGTTTGCAATATTAAGGTTGTATTCACGTTCTATAAACTCCTTTGTACATCCTTCAACATCTTCAATACAGTCATGAAGTAAAGCAGCCGCTATGACCTCATCGTTTTCGTTTGTGTTTTCAAGTATCAACATTGCAACTGCTATCGGATGAACATAATAATCCTCTCCGTTATATCTTTTATGGCCGTTTTTCGCTGTCATGGTTTTTGAAACATATTCAAGCGCTTTTGCGGAAAAGGAGGCTTCACCGAACATCTCATCAAGAAGGTCTTTGAATTCACTCGGGGTTATTCTCGGGTCATATTTATCAAATATCCTGCTTTCACTATGTTTTTGTGAATCAAATGTTTGCGTTACCACAGAAAAAATTACCGGTATTGCTGCAATAGCAATATCAAACATTTCAAGATTTACGCTTCCTACTACTATTAAAATACCGAATATAGCCCATATGGCAATCAAAAGAAAAATATCCCGGCTGAATTCTGTCAACCTGTCTATAATAAGAGACTTTTGTAACAAAAATTTTAACCGTTGTTTTCCTGCCTCTTTTTTTATTATTTGTTTACTTTTTATTTCAGAAAGTTGTTCCGAGTCTACATTCGTATTTAAACAATTTGTTTTTTTATCTTTATTACCTTTTTTTGCAATCAGTTTTTCTGCCGCTTTGTTTCCGTGCTTCTCACAGTTATAAAAATGAAAGAAAAACTGTGCCAACAACTCCGAAAGTACAGTCCCGGCAACACCAAGAAGCCATGCATATTTATGCATCGTACCAAGTTGTAATGAATAAAACATAAGTTCAAGCGTTATTACTGCTGACGCTATAACAGAACTTTCAAAAAAGGTCGACAAATGAGATGCTATGTATTTATTATTGTGCATTTGCTGACAAAGTGCCAGACCTAAAAGTATAAGTATAATTGAAAACCTGTTCCCGCCATACAAAAGTTTCGAAGAATATATTATCAGGGAAATTCCGAGAAGGTACCCAAAAAATCTCAATATTATTTTTAACTGTTTTAACTCTTTATTTTCGTCCTTGCTCTTGACTTCTTCAGAAGATGATTTATACAAAAAATAAACAACCTCGTATGCGACCGCCCCAAGAACGGAAATTGCAACCGATACGGAAGCATTTCTTATATCGCCTTCACCAATTAAAATACAAAATACAGTATATATAGCCGCTGCCACACTTACTTTAAAAAATGTTCTGTAAAGTTGGACCGGCATTTTTTTAGTTTTTTGTCTTAAATTCGCCTCGCTGCCCATATTTTAAACTCCCTTTACTTTATAAAATAATTACTTTTTAAAATTTTTATGCTTGACCTCGTTACATTTAAAAATTTTTCTTTTTGAAATATAAAACATATAAAATTTTTAAATTGGTAAACCGCTTTATATTATATTTTGCTGTTTTTCCAATGAAACACACATTGCGTATGCGGCAAAGGACGCAAATCCGTGATCGAGGCTTCCTTTTATAATTATATTCTCCCAAAGAGTTCCCGTTTTATCTGCCATTTTACCAAAAAATTTTTCAACGTCTTCAATAAGTATTTTATATTCTTTTAGTTCAAGCAATGTCTTTATGCGTAAATAAAGTCCTATAAAAGCGTTTACATGTACAACTTTCCTGCCGATTTCTTCAACATCTTTGCAACCGCATACAAGGTGTTTTTTATATTTATTATATTTTGGATCATTAAGATCCAAATTCCCGAAAAGATATGCATAATACTGTGCCGCTTCTGATGTATTTCCCGTATTCTTCAGTATGCCCTCTCCATTTCTTTCGGCATTATCTGTAAATAATTCTCCGTCAAATGAGAGTTCTGCCGTCTTTTTCTGCAGCTTTAAGGCTTTTTCTTTATATGACTCTTTCCCGTACAAGTCATATGCTGCGAGTAAAGTTGCGGAATATAAAAAATTTGTAGGGTAATTTACATTTTTTGTCCACTTGTTGGCATCCGACCATTCTACAAAATTCCAACCGGGAAGATCCTCAAGAAGTCCGTCACTGTTTTCAAATATGACTATATAATTTAAAAAATCTTCAACTGTTTGACGGTATATTTCACGGTTTACAATTGTATTTCTCTCAGTAAGGTATTCCTTCAGTTCTAAAATATACCACATACACCACTGCGGAATGTAACTTGTGTCCGATTTTATATTGTAGTCTGAAGGATAACACATTGGAATAACACCGCGCGGCAGATGCGGAACATTTTGAAGCCGGAAGTTTTCAAGAAAATCATCCTCCACCGGCACTTCTCCGAATAAATATTTTTCCACAGTTGCCGTAAAATAAGAATCACACAGCCAACCTGCTCTTTCACGTGTCGGACAATCCATATAGATATCGACTGCATTATGTGCAAAAGTACGTAATGCAGCATTATATATTTTCTCATGGACCGGGTTCGAAAAACTTTTTTTACTAACTCTCTGCATATCTCTCCGGTATGTCTTTACACCGAATGAAGAGAGTGTCAATGAACCGCTTTTTACCATAACCATACAGTATTTTGCTGTATATGGCTCAAAACTCATCCATTCTCCGTTAAAACCTTTTGGAAGGATACACTCAATAACCGGTTGACATCCGGTTCTGATAAAGTCAAATTGTTCACCTTCAAAATATTCCGAATAAGCGATAATAACATCGGTTTGCTCATCTGTGTGACCCCAAAAACGTAAAAAACCGCACTCTATCTGCTTAAAATCAATAACCGCGTACTCTCCTGCTTTAATTTTTGTCGGAAAATTAACATTCTTTTTTTTCGGAAATTGCTTTTGTCTGAGTAAAAATCTGTATGGCTTTAACTCGATTTCATTTTCATTAAATACACCCCAAAACTTCGGAATAGGATTCCATGAGTAACAATTTAAACTCTCAGAATCTTGTCCGTTGTCAATAAATTCACCCATAATACAGGCTTCCAAGGGGCAAATATCTTCATATTGCGGATAAGGCGCATTTCTTTTTATGTATTTTGGAATATCCTCTGTAAATACCCATTCTACCGGCTCCTCTGACTTTGTCATATCCCAGATTTCGGAAAAATGCCTCTGAATTGAAAAACGTTCAACGTACTGTTCCTTGGTTTTCATAAGTGCAGCGGTAAAATTTTTTCCCGTATACGCAATGACCTGATCTTCACATCTGATCTCTGCAGTCAAAAAACCTTTTTGATTACATGTGGATAAAGAACGGCAATTATATGATATAATTTCTATACGAACTGTATTTTCTTTGTTATGATCTGAGAGAGAAATAACATCTACACGGGCATATCCCGCTGCTGTTCTTGCCGGACCAAAAGCAACAAATTTGCCATTTACATATAATTTATAAAAATCTGATGCTGCAATATAAATTTTCGTTTCTTTCAGACTTTCTATCTTTTCAAAAAAAACTGCGGCTATATTCATTTCATTTTGTTTATTTTTGACCCAAACGGGTTTTGCACATTTAAACACATTATCTCTCCTTTTGCTTTTAAAATTTTATAATTTGATTATAACACATGAGATAACCGTTGTCAAGAAATTTCAAATCAGCTGTATGTTGACTGGCAACATGATTTATGCTATAATATTATAGTAATATAAATTAATTTGGTTTTTATATTTTATTATAGGAGAACAAATATGACTGACAGAAAAAGCGGCATACTAATGCACATTTCTTCGCTTTACGGAAACTATTCAATAGGTTCTTTCGGTAAAGAGGCAAAATCATTTGTTGATTTTTTGGAAAAAAGCGGTTTTTCTTACTGGCAGGTGCTTCCTTTTTGTATGGCAGATGAGCAAAACTCTCCTTATAAGTCCTATTCGGCATTCGGGGCAAATCCCTTTTTTATTGACCTCCCGACACTGAACGAAAAAGGTCTTATTTCTGACGAAGAATTAAAAAGTGCCCGTCAAAAAGAAAGTTACCTTTGCGAATACGACCGTCTTCAAAAAGAACGTATCCCTCTTTTACGCAAGGCAAGTACTCGTCTTGCGGCAGACGATGTTTGCAAAGTCAATGATTTTTTGAAAAATTTTCCCGTCCTTGCCGATACAGCCCGCTTCTTGGCACTTCGTAAAGCAAATAATAACAAGATTTGGACAGATTGGAAAATAGACACTCCGGATAAAGATGAAATTAAATTCTGGAATTTTATTCAATACGAATTTTTTACACAGTGGATTTCGGTAAAAAATTATGCAAACAGCAAAGGTATACAAATAATTGGTGACATTCCGATTTATGTTGCTTTTGACAGCGCAGACGTTTGGGCAAATAAAGAACAGTTCTTACTGGATGAAAATTACAACCCGGCTGAAATTGCAGGTGTGCCGCCGGATTACTTTGCTGAAGACGGTCAACTTTGGGGTAACCCTCTTTATAACTGGGAAAAAATGAAATCTGACGGATATTTATGGTGGAGCAAGAGAATTAAGTACATGCTGACCCTGTTTGACGGTATTCGGATCGATCATTTTCGCGGTTTCGAGTCATTCTGGAGCGTTCCCGCTGATGCAAAAACAGCAAAAGAAGGACACTGGGTAAAAGGACCTGGAAAACCCTTTATAAACAAAATTAAAAAAATTGTAGGTGATAAACTTATAATTGCCGAAGACCTCGGTGACATTACTCCTGAAGTCGGTAAACTTCTTGAATACAGTGGGTTCCCCGGTATGCGTGTTGTACAGTTCGCGTTTTTAGGTGACAGAAATTCACCCCATCTTCCACATAACTATATTAAAAACTGCGTCGCTTACACCGGTACTCATGATAATAACACGCTCCTCGGACATGTTTGGGAAATGGATCCTGAGCAAAGACGGCAACTTTTTGATTACTGTGGTTATTCAGGAGATGATTGGAACGAAAGTTGCAAGGCTATAATAAAAACTATTTTAAGGAGCCACGCTGACACAGTAATAATTCCGATCCAAGATATTTTTATTTACGGCTCCGATACAAGGATGAATACCCCGGGAACTACAACTAACAATTGGGCATATCGTATCACTGAGGAACAGTTGAATCAAGTCAAAATTGACCGCTTTCGCTATTTCAATTTACTTTACGGAAGAATTTAATTTAAAATTCTACTGTTTTTGGCCTTATTTTAAATACCAACCGTAACTATTACATTCTACTAAAAAACCACCCTTTATCTGGTGGTTTTTTATTTAAATATATTTTTTTCAAAACCTATTGACAATTTAATTTCAATATGATATCATAATGATATCACAGAGTTTTTTTAAAAAATTTATTTGGAGGTATTTATAATGAAAGAAAAAATTCTGCAAAATAAAAAACACGGCATGAGTGTACTTTTGATTACAATTACACTTTTAATTATCTCGTTGATCGAAACGATTGTCGGAGCAATGATTTTGGAAGACGGAAAAAATCCTGCATTATTTATTGTTTCAATTATTGTGCTATTTATCGGTTGGGTACCGCTCCTCGGGCTTCGTATACTTAAGCCGCAAGAAGCCCTTGTCTTAACTCTCTTCGGAAAATATATTGGAACTATCAAAGGAGAAGGATTTTATTTTGTTAATCCGTTTTGTGTAAGTTTTAACCCTGCCGCTGAAACAAAACTTAACCAAAGCGGTGATGTTAAATCAACCGCACACTCTACAATCGGTGACGCTAAAAAAGAATTGTCAGTTGTTCTTAACAAAAAAATTTCTCTAAAAATAATGACTCTCAATAACAACAAACAAAAAATAAATGACTGCCTCGGTAATCCAGTTGAAATCGGAATCGCTGTTATGTGGAGAGTCACTGACACTGCTAAAGCTGTTTTTAATGTAGACAATTTTAAAGAATATCTTTCTCTTCAATGTGACAGCGCTCTACGTAATGTCGTTCGTATTTATCCTTATGACGTTGCACCTAACGTAGACACTACCGGGGATGGAATTGCAGACGAAGGAAGTTTGCGGGGTTCCAGTGATGTCGTTGCATCCAGAATTAAAGATGAGATTCAATCCAAGGTTAATGAAGCGGGACTTGAAATAGTTGAAGCACGTATTACTTACCTTGCATATGCACCTGAAATTGCTGCTGTTATGCTTCAGCGTCAACAGGCTTCCGCAATTATAGATGCAAGAAAAATGATTGTTGACGGTGCAGTAGGTATGGTTGAAATGGCACTTGACAGATTAAACAAAAATTCCGTAGTTGAACTTGACGAAGAAAGAAAAGCGGCGATGGTATCAAATCTTCTTGTTGTTCTTTGCGGTAACAAAGACGCCCAACCCGTTGTAAATTCGGGAAATTTATATTAATATGGCAGAAGACAAAGTTAAAAAACAGATCCCTTTACGGCTTTCGGCAAAGTTGTACAATGATATTGCCGCCTGGGCTGAAGATGACTTTCGCTCATTAAACGGACAAATTGAATATCTTCTTTCCGAATGTGTACGACAGCGAAAGAAAAACGGTAAATACGTCCCCGACGATCTTGATTTACCTCCCGATTTTGATCTTTAATTTTTTTAGAAAAAAACCGTGCTTAGAAAAGCGGGATGTCCTTAACGGAGAAAAACCAAAACCGAATAGGATGAACAAAATGACAGTATGGTCGAAAGACTGTACTGTCATTTTTATGTATTCATCGCTTGCACTGCAATTTTACGATCATAATTCATGTTAAAATTCCTAAACCTACGCTAATCGACTTTAACATGTTGCAAACCACCCAATTATATGATATAATAAAAATGCCTTAACACTTTAAATTTGAGAGGTTAAAAACGTGGAAATAGCAAACAGATGGTATTCCCTAAAAGAAATATGCGAGTATCTCGGTGTAAGCAGAGATACAGTTTTCAAATGGATCGATAGCAAAAATATGCCCGCGCATAAAATGGGCAGACAATGGAAGTTTAAATTGGATGAAGTTGATAACTGGATTAAATCCGGAGCTTCTGCCGACTAATAGCGTTTGAGAAGAAAGGCATATGTATGGGATTGTTTTCTAAACTCTTTAAAAAGAAAGATGCGACAGTGAGTATTGCCACGGATAATATGTCATTCAAGAGTCCCGAGTGTCAAAGTTTATGGGACTTAAAGATTTATATGGACGACATATTATCACAAAACCGCTATATCGCAAAAAGTGAATATCGTGCAAAGCTGCTTGACGGAAAGAAAACTGTCGAGTATTTTGGCGTGCTTCAAAGCAGCCGATTGTTAGATGCTTTCTGCAAAAACAATGACCTTGCACTTTCTGCTGTTGAAGCCACCTTGTCAAGATACATCAATTTTGAAACTCTTATAGACGAGCATAATGAGTCATTTATGCGTCGCGCGATGAGCGAGGAAAAATATTATTTAGATAATATTCTTCATGAGGTTGATCCTCAAATCAAACTGGATGAAGATCAGCGCCGTGTTATACTCACAGACGAAGATTATTGTCTCGTTATTGCCGGTGCAGGTGCGGGTAAAACTACTACTGTTGCGGCAAAGGTTAAATATTTGGTTGAGAAAAAAGGTATAGAACCTTCTCAAATTCTTGTTGTTTCCTTCACTAACAAGGCAGTTCAAGAAGCAATATACGGATTACAAACAATCCAATCATACCATCAGCCTTTATAAAAAATATAAATTCTGTTGTTGACTCAGAGAACATGGAGAAGTTATCGCTCACCACAATTAACAAATGGCTATTAAA
>CALWJV010000006.1 GCA_944381115.1 uncultured Clostridia bacterium | reverse complement strand
CACGCTGATGCGAGCTTCACGCTTGACCGATATGCTCATGTGACCGCCGATATGCAGGAAAAGGCATCCGAGATCGTCGGCGGGATCATGACGGATATCCTTAATGAGGTGGACTGATGGCAAGAAGAAAATCGGGAACTGGCGGTATCAGCAAGCGCAAGGACGGCAGATGGGAAGGCAGAGTGGTCATCGGTTACGACGAAAAAGGACTGCCGAAGACCAAAAACGTCCTTGCCAAGACCAAACTCGAATGTCAGGAAAAACTTGATGACCTGCGGGTCAGTTGCAGAAACCGGTCGATAAAGCAACCTCCGGCATGACCTTCGGCGAGTGGATGGACTTCGGGTTCCGCGAATACGCCTCCATGAACCTAAAGGAAACAACCAAGTCGACCTATCGCAACCGCATATACAGACAGATCATACCGAAACTCGGACACATACCGCTGAAAAGTATCAAACATAGCGATTTGCATAGTTTCTATGCAGATCTCAAAAAAGACGGCAGACTGATAAGGAAAGAACTGTACGGCGACGGAGTGTCGGACGCACATATCAGGAGCATCCACAGCCATTGCAACGCGGCACTTGAAAAAGCGGTGGCGGAAGGGCTGATACTGAAAAATCCCGCGGTCGGGTGCAGGCTTCCGCAAAAGCACACAAAGGAAATGCAGATACTCACAAGGGACGAGATGATACGACTGCTGATACAGGCAAAAGAGGACGGATTTTACGAGATGTTCCTCCTCGACCTCTCGACCGGAATGCGCAGAGGAGAGCTGGTCGCTCTCCGGTGGTCGGACTTCGACTTTGATAAAGAGACGGTGCTTGTACAGCGCCAGGTCAACCGTGTAGACGGCAAGCTTCTGATATCCGAGCCGAAAACAAGATCATCTGTCAGAACGATACGGCTCTCAAAACCGGTCCTTGCGATACTGAAAATGTATAAAGAGAGGTCGGAGAGCCGGTGGCTGTTCCCGTCCCCTGTCAAAGAGGACTCGCCGAGAGATCCCTCCGCCTGCCGCAAGAGTCTGTCAAAGATACTCGATCATGCGGAATGCAAGCACGTCCGCTTCCACGACCTGCGCCACACATTCGTGTCCATGTCGCTTGACGGAGGCATCGACATCAAAACGCTTGCCGATATCCTCGGCCACCGAACCGCAAAAACCACGCTGAACGTGTACAGCCACGCAACGCTTGATATGCAGCGCTCGGCAGCCGAGAAGATAGACCTCGTCGTGATGCACGCAAAACCGCGTGTCACGCCCAAAGATGACGGACGGGCAAACACTGAGCCAAAGGAGAAAAAGCCGAAATTTGAGCCGTATAAGGGCAAGAAACGCAAGCCCGGGACAGGTTATGTTAAACAGATCTCCAAAAACTGTTGGCAGGGGAGATATACGCCGACAGTGGAAGGGAAAAGGGTATCTCATAATATCTATGCACAGACTAAGGAAGAATGCGAAAGAAAGTTGGAAGAATTGATTGAGAAGGTCAAAAAGTAATATGCAATAATCAAAGAAAAGAATTAAGGAGTAGTTGGGATCAAAGCATCTCAACTACTTTACATTTTTGAATATAACTTACAATATTAATAATGCGTTCGCTAAAACAATTGACAAATATCTAAACTCGGAGTATAATATTGCCATAACAATTATTCGGAGGGCTATATGGTAGTAAGCTACAAAAAACTATGGAAGTTGCTTATAGACAGAGACATGAAAAAGAAAGATCTTGCAGAGCTTGCAGGTATCAGTAGCTTTACTATTAGTAAGATGAGTGCCGGCAACAATGTAACTGTTGAAGTTCTCGGTAAGATATGCAAAGCACTAAATTGCACGCTTGACGATATAATGGAGTTTGTTGAAAAATAGGGCAAAGATTATTACCGCCAAAGATTGTTAGGCAAGGTATATAGGTTATTAATAAGGGGACGAAAATGGATTTTTCAAATGATATAATAGCACATTTTTTTCCACAACTTACTGTATCTTCGGATGAGCTTGAAGTTTTCAAAAAATATTTGCAATTAAAAGGAATCAATCGATATAGATCATTATACAACATGCTTATTGATAACAATGTGCAGGAAGTTTCATATAAAGTTTTGTCAGAGCATTATCGCTATGACGTTAAACTTCGGAGAGCACTGTATAAAATAATTGCGTTTGTTGAAATTGCGATGCGCTCGGCAATAAGTAATACATATGGAGATACGCTTATAACAGATAACTGGAAAAGTGAAATCTCTGATACCTTTATGCACAATTATTCTCCATCTAAGAAGGTTTGTGAAAAAATAGCTTTTATTATCAGAAACGCAAAAGAAGACGAAGAAACTCTTACGCTATCCGAACTGCTCGAAAGATGTGACATGCAAGTCCTTAATGAGATTTTTCTTCTTCTGGATCAAGATAAACAGAGAGGCGTTTTTAGTAACGATTTTAATCACCTGGCAGAAAATCTAACCGCTATGCGTAAAGTAAGAAACTGTGTAGGACATCATCATATATTGTTAATTCAAGATTTGAACGATGTATGGATTAATGGTCAGAAAAAAGCAGGTATTCAAGCAAATATTGAGAATATAATAAACATATCTCCTGATATAGCAAAGGATAACCTGAAACGACTAATTAACGATTGCTTAATTATTGATGAGAATGAAGAAAGGACCAATAGAAACACCTATATGATTTTGCCGTCGTTTATGGTGTATTTCGAGGAAGTATAATGATGAAAGAAAGCAAACAGCCACTCAGCAAAGCAATTGGTGAGTGGGATAATGGATCCCCCGATTTTAATAAAGTTCAAAAGACAATTGAAATTGTGAAAAAAGCTTTCAACTCTCATCCGACGTATAAGTCAATGATAGCGAAAGGGACATTGCAGTTAAATAGGAGAGGTTCAACAAAGAAGAACAGTTCAAACATACTTTCAGACGATATAGATATGCACGCTCTTTTTATGGGACAAATTGATTTATGCAAGGAGCGAAAAAATGTGCGCACCATGTTGGAGGGCTATTTTTCAAAAAAATATATTGTGTGCCACTCAAAATCAATAGAGATCTTACCTCATAATGACAGGTTGAAAGTTGATCTGATTGTGTGCAGAAACGATGAACAAAGTATTATATGTTGGAATAGTAAGACTGGAAAAGAAGAACAATTCTATCCAACTATTGATCAAGAAAAGATTGGAAAGCGAAATGACGAAACAAATGGAGCATTTCTCAGAATGGTGCGCGCTTTCAAATCATTGAGAACACAAGTGAGTAAGAGTTCTGACGCTGAGTATGATATCTCTTCGCATATGATAGAGTGTCTATTGTACTTGGTTAAAACACGAACATTTCGAAAAAACAGATCTGAGGATACTGAAGAAAGTACAAGAAAATTGTTTTTGGCTGTAGAGCAAAGTGTTCGTTCCAGATTGAAAAATATTGTTAACAATAATGACATTAGTCTCTATAAAGAGGTGAACGGTATTAAGCCCCTATTTCAAACAAAAAGCCAGGCGGAAAGAACATTGGATTTTTGGAATGAGCAGCACAAGTATTTGGCAACGAGGTATACCTTTGAAGAGTAAGTCTTGCAAATTAATGGCTCAAAGTATTTTTATACTGCCGTAACTCAGGCAAAGAAAACTCCGAAAATATATCGGAGGCAACCAGTCTAGCAAAAGTGCTTGCTCAAATCAAACCTCATGATAACAGGAAAGATATTTCTTTGATTAAATTGGAACTATAATGATTATTATAGAGAACAGGCGCAATGATAATACAAAAATACAGCAAGCATAGCTCTTGATTCTCATCTGACAATCACTCAAAATCTGATATGCAATAGACAAAGAAAAAAGCTCCGGCGAGAGTGGGAAGATCACTTTCGCCGGAGCTGAATTTATATATGAGCCGAACCGCAGAAATCTCATGTGGTCGCCATTATGGTCAAACATGTGGTCAAGCCTCTTTCGCAAGATTTGTAAGAAACATGCTCTTGCGAAAAATGGCGGTTTTATAGTGAAATACAACCAAATAAAATAGAAAATCCGTGGAAAACTTGTATATTTTCCACGGATTCTCTGGTCTGAGTGACAAGACTTGAACTTGCGGCCTCTACCACCCCAAGGTAGCGCGCTACCAACTGCGCCACACCCAGATTTAATACTTATAAATTATATCATAAATGTAAACGATTGTCAAGTGGTTTTTTAAAAAGTTTTTGTTTTTGTCGTTAAAGACACTTATTTTTGTAAAGAACCAGAAATTGCCCCGGAAAATAAATGAATTGGAACGGGGCAATTTTTATTAATGAAAGAAATTTTTAGTGACATATAAATATGTTGTTTTATACCAAAGACATGTTAGTTTTATTGTCCTGCATGGTAATTTTCTTTTTAGCGTTTCCCGAGTAGACCGTATACTTAAACACATGTCTGACTGTTTCGCCGTCAATTTGAAGTGCAGTAGGTCTGTCAAACTCAACGGATACTTCATTTCCTTGATGAGTATCTATAAGTTTTTTGTATTTCACAATATGTTCACCCTTAAATATAGATGGAAACGCTAACAGTACCTTCAGCCGGTTTCCATGAGATATTACCATAGAAGAAACCGTATGCTTATCATTAAGTCTGTTTTGCATTGGTGCAATTTGCATACCGCCACCAAAGTATCTACCGTTCATAGTTGGTGAAAGCCATACGTTTTTGTATTCTCTGGTTATGCCGTCAACAGTCACTTTTGCATTTCTTGGAGAAAATTTGTAAAGAAGACCTTTTAATGCAATTAAAGTGTAGTTAATTTTTTTTGTAGATTTGGCTTGAATATTATCACGCTCTTCGCAACAATATCCGTCTATTCCGTATCCTATTCCGTTTATAAAGTAATAATATTTTCCGTTTACCTCAACTATCGGAAGATCTTTTATGTAGTCATTTATTTTCACTAATTTTTCATTTGGATTTTCACATACATCATGCATAAAATCGTTTCCGGAACCCGCAGGGTAGTAATATAAATTATTTTTCGGAATATTTTTTCCAAGTTGATTTATAAAAACATTAAGTGTTCCGTCCCCGCCGGATATTATAACTTCGTCATATTCATCAATGCTTGATAGAAAAGTATTAATGTTTTTGTAAGAAGTAATGTCTTTGAAAATATACTCGGCGTCCTTATCAAGGTGCATAACGGACATTGCATTTTGTGCACCGTGGTTATTGTTTGCAAGCGGATTGTAAAGTACATATTTCATAAAATTGCTCCTGGTTTTGCCGTTTTTCTAACATTTTAACGTACATATTGTATCATAAAAATTTAAACAGCATGTAAAATAATAACTACTTTTTTGTAAGAATAGATTGGTAATTTATTCCTCACCGTTAAAAATAAAAAGCATATAATGTTTTTAGAGGGAATTGTATAAAAGTTTTATATTAAGTTTAAAAAGTAAAATTTATTATTTTAATTTCCTTGATCATTATAATTTAATTTATCCGTCACTCATTCGGAATACCCATAAGAAACATCCGGGGATTTATTCTTTGGGTAAATGGAATTTCATAATTGAAATCTTTCCGAAGATAAAAATATTGGAGTTTTTATGTCATTGTCATACAAAAAAATAGCCGTAATAGGAGGCGATAAACGCCTTTTTTATCTTGCCGAAGAACTCAGAAATGACGGCTTTTCTGTTACGGTATTCGGAAATGAAGGAGGCATGGCGAGTATAGATGGGGCTTTGGAAAATGCAGAAGCAGTAGTGCTTCCTTTTCCCGTGTCACCTGACGGCGTTTATCTTAATGCACACAATGATGATATTCGCCTAAGTCTGCTTTTCAAAAAAATAAAGGAGTACGGGATAAAACAGGTATTTGGTGGTTCTGTCAGTCAGGTTGTTATAAAAATTGCTGAGAAGTACGGTATATCAATATGCGATTACGGAAAAATAGAAGCCGTCGCATTAAAAAATGCTCTTTGTACGGCAGAAGGAGCTTTGCAGATTGCTCTTGAAAAGTTGCCTGTGACTATTCATTCATCAAAAGTTACGGTGATTGGTTACGGAAGGATAGGAAAGATACTTTCAAAAGAACTTTTTGCATTGGGAGCCAATGTAAGCGCGGTTGCCAGAAAAAGAGAAGTTATTGCCGAAATGCAGATTGACGGAATAACACCGTTTTATTTCAATGAATTAAAAACCGCCGTTAAAGACTCAGTTCTTATATTTAATACCGTTCCTGTTACGGTTATGGATTACGACGTCCTTTCCTCTTTGTCAAACAGACCCCTTATTATTGACCTTGCATCCGCTCCCGGAGGAATAGACCGTGACTCAGCTGCAACCCTCGGAATAAACGTTATATGGGCACTTTCTCTTCCGGGAAAAACCTCGCCAAAGACTGCCGCTTTAATAATAAAAGAAGCGGTCATTGATTCGCTTTCCGAAAAAAAATAATCAAAAAGGATATATTTACCATGAAGATCGGCTATGCCCTTACCGGCTCTTTTTGTACGGTTTCGAGATCTCTTGAAGTTTTAAAAGATCTTGCAAAAAAATATGAGACTGTCCCGATCGTCAGCGACAATATTGCAAAAACTGATACCCGATTCGGTACTGCAGCCGATACTGTTCGTTCATTAACGGAAATTTGCGGAGTACCTCCTATAACGGAAATAAAAGATGCCGAACCGCTTGGTCCGTCAAACCCCCTTGACCTTCTTATTATATCGCCTTGTACCGGCAATACTCTTGCAAAAATTGCAAACGGTATAACAGATACAGCAGTCACTATGGCTGCAAAGGCCCATCTGCGTTGTGACCGTCCATTGGTTATTGCAATTGCCACAAATGACGCCTTGTCTCAAAATTTAAAAAATATTGCTGTACTTCTTTCCAGAAAAAGCGTTTATTTTGTTCCGTTCGGTCAGGACAGTCCGATAAAAAAACCACATTCTATGATATCGGATTTTACTCTTACGGAAAAGACGATGGAATACGCTTTAAGCGGAAAACAGATACAGCCGTTGCTTATTTAAGGAAAAATAAAATACAGCCGATCCAAAACATATTTCCCTGCATTTTGATAAAAATATAATTATAAATTACTGGGAGTATATGTTAAGATCGGCTTTTTATTTGATTTTAAAAATATATGTTTATTTGAGAACAAATCAACTTACAGGTGTTTTAAAAAATATATTGAGTCGTCGACCCATCTGGCCGCCTGAGGTCTTACCCAATCTTCGTTTCCTTGTTTGGTGATTTCATTTGCAAGTGCAAGTCCGTGAGGGGCGTCCGGATAAATATGGAGTTCAAAGGGAATTTTGTTTTCAGAATATGCTTCTGCGATATATAGCGAATTTTCAACAGGGACTACACTATCATTTGCTGTATGCATTATAAATGCAGGGACACTTCTTTTATCAACATGTTTTTCAGCGGAGTAATAAGAAAGCTGCTCGATTGTAGGTTCTCTGGTTCCTATGATATTGTAAAAAGATTCTTTATGAGGATTCAGTACACCGCTTATGACAGGGTAGCAAAGTACAACGGCATCAGGGCGGTTATCACCGTAATTTATTTTTGCCCTTTTCACAACTTCATCTCTGTGCCACATTGTAGCAAGAGATGCGGCAAGATGTCCTCCGGCGGAAAATCCAACAGCGTATATTTTACCGGTAATCCCAAGATTTTCTCTATTTGTTTTTAAGTAAGCAATTGCGGCAGAAGCCTCGATAAGCGGCTGATGATCTTTGGCATCTGCGGAAACCGAATAATTGAGTACAAAAGATTTTATTCCCTTTGAAAGATAGGAAAGTGCAATAGGTTCACCCTCTCTGTCAGAGCATACACTTGAATATCCTCCGCCCGGAATAACCAGCATGGCGTCTCCTTTAAGCCCATCTGAATCATATACGGTTATCTGGGCTTTTCCCACTCCAATATTGATTGTTTCAAATTTCATGATTTTCTCCTTTTTATTTAAACGGGACTTGAATAATGCAAATTATATCACAACTCTGCTATTAATGCAAGAGATTTTAAAAATATTTTTTTTATTTAAAAATTCTATTGACAAAAGGTAATTTCAAAGTATAATATATTTAGCAATGAACAAATAAGAAATAATAAGAAATAAAATATAAAAACCGTGAAGGAGAAAAGAATGGAAAAAGTTTTGAAAACAAACAAAATAACCGAAGGTCCGCTTTTTTCTGGAATTTTTCTTTTTTCAATTCCGATAATGCTCACCGGAATACTTCAACTTCTTTATAATGCTGCTGATAATATAGTTGTCGGTCGCTTTTCCGGTGACCAAAATGCGCTTGCCGCAGTAGGTTCTACATCATCGCTTACAAACCTTATGGTAGGCCTTTTAATGGGTATAAGCGTTGGAGCCGGAGTAATAGTCGCACAGTATTATGGAGCAAAAAGATTTAAGGAAATCCCCAGACTTGTACATACAGCAATTTCGTTTTCCTTTATCGGGGGAATAGTTATTGGTCTTTTAGGGCTTATTTTTAGCGAACCGCTTCTGTCAATTATGGGAACAAAGCCAGAGGTAATTGACAAATCGGTGCTTTACATAAGAATAATTTTCTGCGGTGTACCGGCAAACGCCGTATATAATTTCGGCGCATCAATATTAAGATCAACAGGAGACTCAAAAACACCATTGATAATTCTTGCGTCCTCAGGTTTAATAAATATAATATTTAATCTCGTGTTTGTGATCTGTTTTAATATGACGGTTGACGGTGTTGCGCTTGCAACTGTTATTTCTCAGTATTTATCTGCTGTTGCAGTAATCTTCTGTCTTTACAAAAGCAAAGAATGTTTTGCATTCAGATTTAAACTTCTTTGCATAGACAAAAGGCATTTAACCCGTATTTTGGTGCTCGGTATTCCATCTGGAATTCAAGGATCTCTTTTTTCACTTTCAAATACGGTACTTCAAAGTGCGATAAATACTTTTCATGTAGATATCGTTTCCGGAAATATTGTTGGGTCACAAATAGAAGGATTTGCATATATATGTACAAACAGTTTTTTACAGGCTACAATTACATATACAGGGCAAAATTACGGATTGGGAACCCGAAAACGCATATATCTTACACTTACTTATTCGCTTATACTGGTAACTGTGATAGGACTTTTTATCGGTTTTGCAGAACTGCTGTTCGGCAGACAGTTGTCTGCATTGTTTACAAATGCAGATAATACAGAAGCGGTAATAGAGGCGTCAATGATTCGGTTGACACTTATACTTCCGTTTTATTTTTTATGCGGTATTATGGAAGTTTTAGCAGGATTTTTGCGTGGACTTGGTTACTCAACAATACCGACGATTTCTTCGCTTGTAGGTGCTTGTATTTTCCGAATAATATGGGTGGCGTTTGTATTTCCGATACCGTTTTTCAATAATCCTTTGGGATTATATGCATGTATGCCGTTATCATGGGTACTTACTAGTATCTTTCATGTGATAACTATAATGATTGTAAAAGGTAAAAACCAGATATTAACCCCAAAAACTGTTTATAATCAGGATTAATTTTTATATAATTATTTTATTGGAGGAGTCTTATGAATTCAAGTAAAATCTGGGAAAGAATATCAGAGACAGCGGAGGATAATTATTTTTTACTGAGCAGTGATGAAAGAATTGCATATAATCTGAAAAATATAATAGACGCAGTAAACGATAACGGACTTCTTAGCTATTACAAAAGTCACTGCGCAGATTATGCGGAAGATGCAGTTGAAGATCTTAATAATGTCGGAATGTATGAAGTTGCATCCATTATAGAAAATGCAAACGCTCTTTTTCCGGGAGGATGTCCGGATGAAGATCTCGAAGAGAGATTGGAAATAATAGATAGTTGGGAGCATGAGTATGATTCTCTCTATGAACAGTGGACTGAGGATATACTTGAATTTTCAATCCCCCTTGAAGAAACATTGGCTCAGATCATGTCAAAAATAAAATGATTTTCTCGCTTAGTTATTTTAAAATTCAGTGTTAATATTTTTCAGATGAAAAATACGGTTTCAAAATATACATGGATCCTGAAACCTTGTAATTTAATAAAAATAAACATGAATAATTTGTTAAAACACAGAAAAAGCCATTGACAAAAAAGAAAAAAGAGATTATAATTTACAATGTATAAATTTTAAGGAGGTATGGAAAATGAAAAAGACAACATTAGAAAATATCAGTCTTGTTTCTGCCTCTGAAACTGTATCCAATACCAATGCTGCGATCGATTTCGGAGTACGATTTTTTGCGTACTCCGTTTTTTATTATTTTTTTGAGAAAAAAAGCAAAGGTTGCGGATAGCCTCGGAATAATAACGAAAACAGGTCATATACCGAAGCGGCTTCCTTTGCGAAAGCCGCTTTTTAATTGGTGGTCTTGACTTTAAAAAAAGGATATAAAAATGATTGCTGTATTTGTGAACATGGGAACAGTATTTTTCGGAAGTTTGATAGGTATAATTTTCCGGGAAAAAATAAAAAAAGAATTTACTGACGCCGCTTTTTCGGCAATCGCGCTGATAACTTTGGTTATAGGTGTGAGCGGTGCAATAAAAACAAAAGATGTAATTTGTCTTATAATTTGTACGGTACTGGGAACTTTATTGGGAACAGTTATAAAAATTGATTCCGGAATAGAGCATGCGGGGAATTTCGTAAAATCAAAACTGTTTGGAAAAAAAGGAAACGGAAACTTTGCTGAGGGATTTGTATCCGCCTGTATACTTTTTTGTGTCGGGTCAATGACAATTATGGGATCGTTTGAATCCGGTATAAACGGGAATCATGATATAATATTTGCAAAAAGTGCACTTGACTTTGTTTCATCTATGGTATACGGTGCGGCAATGGGTATAGGGGTTACTTTTTCAGTGTTTTTTATACTTATCTTTCAAGGAGGGCTTACCCTACTTGCTTCTTTTATCTCGCCGTTTCTTTCTGATACGGTTATAGTTGAGATGTCTGCAGTCGGCGGAACTATACTCATGGGACTTGGACTTAACATGCTCGGTGCGACAAAAGAAAAGATAAAAATTGCCGATATGCTTCCTTCAATATTCCTTCCTGTTGCTTATTTTGCTGTAAAAAATGTTATATTCGGATAAAAATTTAAAATTAGGAAAAAATGAAATTTTTAAAAGTATGGAAGAGGAAAAAACAATGACAAAACTTGATGAATACAGAAAAAAAATTAATAAAATCGATACTGACATGGCAAAACTTTTTGAAGAAAGAATGGGAGTATGTGCCAAAATAGCAGAATACAAAAAAGAGCATGGTCTTTCTGTACGCGACTCAAACAGAGAAAACGAACTTATAAACAAGAATCGTAAAATCATAAATGAACAGGAACTTGAAGGTTACTATGTTCAGTTTCTAAAAAATACAATAGATATTTCCTGTAAATTTCAGGAAAAGATAATAAGCAGTGCAAAGGTTACTTACTGCGGGACTAAGGGTGCATACGCGTATATTGCTGCAAAACGTATGTTCCCCGGAGCACAACTTTTTGAATATAACGATTTTGCCGATGCGTACAATGCGGTTGAAAGCGGTGAATACGATTGCGCTGTAATTCCTTTGGAAAACAGTTATGCGGGGGAAGTTGGTGCGGTAATGGATCTGATGTTTTCCGGAAATCTCTACATAAACCAAATTATAGATGTGCCGATAAGCCATAGTTTGATTGCACCTAAAGGTGCATCTTTACAGACAATAAAAACTGTTGTAAGTCACCAGCAGGCACTGGATCAATGTGAAGAATATTTGCGCAGAGGAGGATTTGAGACAAAGAGTTACTCTAATACGGCTCTTGCTGCAAAATACGTAAGTGAACTAAATGATCCAACGGTTGCCGCTATTGCGTCTGATGAAACAGCAGAACTTTTCGGACTTGAAATTATTGATAAGGACATTAATGACAACAAAAATAATACGACACGTTTTGCCGCATTTTCACGTGCGCAGAACAGAAATTCATCAACTGTCAGAAGGGAAGATGAAAACTTTATTTTGGTATTTACGGTTCAAAATGAAGCAGGTTCGCTTGCAAAGGCGTTAAATATTATAGGCGCGCACGGATTTAATATGCGCAATCTTCGTTCACGGCCGATGAAGAACCTTCAATGGAACTATTATTTTTACATTGAAGCGGAAGGAAACGTTGATACGGAGAACGGCAACGATATGTTGAAAGAACTTTCCGCAGTATGTGCAAAACTTCGTATGGTAGGAAGTTATTACGCCAATAATGTAAAATAAAAGCAGAAAAACGTATATGCAAATACGATAAAAGATCGGGAGCAGGGAAATATGATCGTAAAAGTTAATCTCGGAGAGCAAAGTTATGAAATAATTATTAAACGGGGTGCGATAGAAAAGGCAGGTAATTATCTTAACCTTGATAGAAAGGTTTTGGTTGTTACTGATTCGGGAGTTCCGGAAAAATATGTCAATGCTGTTATTGAACACTGTAAAAACGCCGTTAAGATTGTGCTCCCGCAAGGCGAGCAAAGTAAAAGCATTGAGAATTTTCAACTGCTTCTTAAAGCAATGCTGGATAACTCATTTACAAGAGGCGACTGTGTTACGGCAGTCGGAGGCGGAGTAATAGGAGACCTTTCCGGATTTGCCTGCTCATGTTATATGAGGGGCATAGATTTTTACAATATGCCGACTACGCTTCTTTCACAAGTAGATTCTTCGATAGGAGGTAAAACTGCAATAGATTTTTGCGGATTTAAAAATTCCGTCGGTACTTTTTATCAGCCGAGGTGTGTTATAATTGACCCGGATACCCTGAAGACGCTTGATAAAAGGCAATTTGCTTCAGGTCTTACTGAGGCAATAAAAATGGCAGCAAATTTTGATGCCGGATTATTTGAATTTATTGAAAAAAGTGAAAAAATAGAATCTGATATAGATGAAATAATATTCCGTTCTCTCTGCATAAAACGCGATGTTGTTGAAAAGGATCCAAAAGAAACAAATTTACGTAAAGTTCTGAATTTCGGCCACACCGTAGGCCACGCGATCGAAAGTAAAAGCGAAAATCTTCTGCACGGCGAATGTGTTGCAATGGGAATGCCTGTAATGAGTTCCGGGGAAGCAAGAGAAAGAATAAAAGCAATTCTTGAAAAATACGGCTTGAAAACTGAAATACCATATGATGCAGATATTCTGATTCCGTATATTCTGCACGATAAAAAAATGAAAGAAGATTTTATATCTGCAGTCATATGTGAAAAAATAGGAACGTTTGAAATAAAAGATGTAACGATCGAAAATATTCGGAAGGCAATCGAATTTTCTAAAAAATAAATTCAGAGGATTTTTATGAAAAATACATTCGGACAAAATACCACGGTAACAATTTTCGGTGAAAGTCATGGCCATGCCATAGGAGCAGTAATTGACGGGCTGATCCCGGGACTTAAGGTCGACCATGATTTTATCTCTTACCAACTTTCACGCCGGCGTCCATCGTTGCAGACAGACACGGCAAGATCGGAACCTGATAACTTTAAAATAATCAGCGGAATTTTTAACGGTAAAACAACCGGTACGCCTCTTTGTATAATTATACCTAACGAAAACGTAAGAAGTGAAGATTATAATTATGGAATTGCACGTCCATCTCATGCCGATTATACAGCCCACGTTAAGTATAACGGATTTGAAGATTACCGTGGCGGAGGACATTTTTCCGGGCGTATTACTGCAGCCATAGTTGCCGTAGGCGGAATTATAATTCCTGCGTTAAAAGAAATGGGAATTACAGTTGGTACACATATCTTAAAATGCGGAGGGGTTTGCGACAGGGATTTTTTGGACATAAAAAGCGATATAGATAAACTTTCTGTAAGTAGTTTTCCTGTGCTTGAACAAAAATGCGGCGAGGAGATGTGTGAGAAAATAATTATTGCAAAAAAACAACTCGACAGTATCGGCGGTATTACCGAAACAGCCGTATACGGGATTCCGGCTGGATATGGAGAACCAATGTTTGACAGTGTTGAAAGTATACTTTCACATGCAATTTTCAGTATAGGCGGTATAAAAGGAGTTGAGTTCGGACTCGGGTTTGGCTTTGCTGATAAATCCGGAAGTGCTGCAAACGACCCTATGCGCTATGAAAACGGAAATTTTGTAACAACCACCAATAATAACGGAGGTATTAACGGAGGTATAACAAACGGTATGCCAATAATTTTCCGTTGTGCGGTAAAACCTACTCCTTCTATTGCAAAAGAACAGCAGACGATTGATTTTATAAAAAAAGAAAATGCCGATATTTCGGTCAGAGGGCGTCATGACCCTGCAATAATACGCAGAATATGTCCGGTTATCGACAGTATTACCGCTATTACGGTTTTTGATATTCTGCAATCAAAAAGTGATTTGAATTTTTATAAATGATTTGCGTAACGGAGTATAAAATTTTGCTGAATATTTCCTTAGGTTATTTAAAATAAAATGATAAGAAAGGCAGACAAATGTTATACGGTCTTATCGGCGAGCATCTGACTCACAGTTATTCCTGCGAAATACATGCATCGATTGCCGATTATAATTACGAACTTAAAGAACTCGCTCCGGATGAACTTGACGACTTTTTTAAAAAACGTGAATGGAATGCGGTCAATGTTACTATTCCTTATAAAGAAACGGTAATGAAATATCTTGATTTTATATCGGATACTGCAAAAGAAATCGGAGCGGTCAATACTATTGTGAAAAGAGACGGAATCCTGTACGGATACAATACCGATTTTGCCGGAATGAAAGCAATGTTGGAAAAATACGGTATAGCAATTAAAGATAAAAAAGTGCTTATACTCGGTACAGGTGGAACATGTAAGACGGCTTTTGCGGTGTCAAATTTTCTCGGTGCAAAAAAAATTATAAAAGTTTCCCGGAGTAAGGGAGACGGTGTTATAACTTACGAAGACGCCATAAAAGAACACCGGGACGCAGAAGTGATCATCAATACTACCCCGGTCGGTATGTTTTCAAGGCAATCCGGAAAACCAATAGATATTTCGGTTTTTCCTGATCTCAGCGGAGTCGTTGATGTAATATATAATCCGCTTCGTACCGAACTTGTCACTGATGCTATGGAGCGGGGAATTGCTTCATGCGGAGGTCTTTATATGCTTGCAGGTCAAGCAGTGTATGCATCGGCACTTTTTCTTGACAAAAAAGTCAGTGAGATATTTATCGATAAAGCATTCAGAGACGTTGAAAGAAAAATGGAAAATATTGTGCTTATAGGTATGCCGTCATCCGGAAAAAGCACTGTCGGACGTCAACTTGCAAAAATTTTAAATCGGGAATTTTTTGACAGCGATGAGCAGATAATCAGTGCTATCGGTATGCCAATAGCGGAATATTTTGAAAGATACGGAGAAAGTTCATTCCGTGCTGTCGAACAAGAAATTATTGCCCGGATTTCTGAAAAAAGGGGATGTATTATTGCTACCGGAGGAGGGACAGTACTAAAAAGAGAAAATGTTTTGCATTTAAAACAAAACGGCAGGATATTCTTTCTTGATCGTTCTCTTGAAAAACTCATATCAACATCCGACAGACCATTATCAAGTAATCCGCAAACTTTGAAGTTACGTTATATTGAGCGATATCCCATATATTCTGGTGTATGTGATGTAAAGATAAACGGAGACGGAAGCGTCGAAGAGACAGCGGAAGAAATAATAGAAAATATAAAATGAAAATTTTTACGGGGTGGGAAAATGAAAATTCTCGTTTTAAACGGACCTAATATAAACTTTTTAGGTATACGTGAACCGGAAATATACGGAAAAGAAAATTATGAACAGTTATGTAACATAATAAAAAAGTATGCAAAAAAACTTGGTGTTGAAACGGAATTCTGTCAATCAAATCACGAAGGCGATCTTGTAGATGCAATACAAAAGGCATATTTTGATAAAATCGAGGGTATAATTTTCAATCCCGCGGCGTACACGCATACAAGCGTTGCTATTGCAGATGCAGTTAAGGCTGTAGGTATTCCGACAGTTGAAGTCCATATATCAGATATATCGTTACGTGAAAGTTTCAGGCAAATAAGTTATGTTCGTGCTGCATGCGTCGAAACGGTATCCGGCGAAGGTCTTAACGGATATTTGCATGCTATGGACATATTGGTTGAGTATAATAACAGAAAAAAAGTTTAAAATTTTTTGATCCGGTATAAAAAGATGTTCAGTAAAGATGAACAGCGGAACAAAATGTAAAATCAGGAACAAATATGAAGATTAAAATAATACCAAGCGCGGCAAAAGGTGAAATATCTGCTCCGCCGTCAAAAAGTTATGCACACAGGATGATAATCTGTGCGGCGCTGTCTGAAGGTGAAAGTATTATTAACGGATTTTCCGAAAACGAGGACATTTCTGCAACTCTTGATTGTATCAAAGTTTTAGGTGCAGGATGCAAAATAAACGGAGATCGTCTGATAATAACCGGAATTATTAAAAAAAATACGGAAGAGCATTACCGTAAAGAAAAGGTTGATTTCCCGGAGGCAAATAAGACCATGGTCTTTCCTTGCCGGGAAAGCGGGAGCACATTGAGATTTTTTATACCCCTATCCCTTGTTTTGGGAGAAAGATCCCGTTTTGAAGGCAGCGAGCGTTTAATGCAAAGAGGAATAGATGTTTATAAAAAAATTTTTGCAGGGAAAGGAATAATATGCGAAAATAAAAACGTGGGTATTGAGTTTTCCGGAAAACTTTCAGGCGGCAAATATGTATTGCCGGGAGATGTCAGCAGTCAGTTCGTTTCGGGTCTTTTATTTGCTTTGCCGATATTAGGCGAAGATAGTATTATAAAAGTTTTACCGCCGGTGGAAAGCCGGGGATATATTGATATTACAATAGATGTTCTCAGTAATTTCGGGATAAAGATAGAAGAACCCGAAAAAAATATATTTATTGTAAAAGGTTCTCAGAAATATATCAGAAACAAGGTAACGGTTGAAGGTGATTGGTCAAACGGAGCGGTACTTCTTGCATTAGGAGAACTTTCAGGTCATGTCGATGTTTTGGGATTAAATGCCCGCAGTCTTCAAGGCGACTGCATAGTTACACAAATGCTTGAAAAACTTAATGTGCCAGGTGAAGTTATTGATATTTCAGATTGTCCGGACCTCGGACCGGTACTATTTTCTGTTGCAGCGGCAAAACACGGGGCGACTTTTACAGGTACACGACGTTTGCGAATAAAAGAAAGTGACAGGGCGGCCGCAATGGCAGAGGAACTTAATAAATTTGGTATTAAAGTAACAGTAGAAGAAAATTCTGTAACAGTGCATGAAGGAATTTTGAAGACACCGACCGTTTCATGTAAAAGTCATTACGATCACCGTATAGTCATGGCAATAACATTACTAGGAACACTTGTTGGGTGTGAAATAGAGAATGCTGAGGCAATAGCCAAAAGTTATCCGGAATTTTTTTCGGTACTCAGAAGTCTTGGCATAAAAATGGAGACAGAAAATGAAATTTGAAAAAAATAAAAAAATACTTATTGTAGGACTCGGACTAATAGGAGGAAGTTATGCACAGGCGTTGAGCGATGCAGGGTACGAAGTTGGTGCAATAGATGTAAAAAAAGATTCAGTTGATTTTGCTCTGACACACGGGTATATACAACACGGCAGAGATTTTCCTGATGGAGGATATATAGAGAAATTTGATATTATAGTTTTTGCTCTTTATCCGCATATTTTTATCGACTGGATAAAAGAAAATCAACATTTTATAAAGAAAAACGCATTTCTTACTGATGTTACTGGTGTAAAAGGAAGCGTGGTTTACAAAGTTCAGGGGATTCTCCGAAGTGATCTTGAATTTATCGGAGCACACCCTATGGCAGGACTTGAATCAAGCGGAGTTGAGAATGCTGATAAAAAAATTTTTGAAGGCGCAAATTATATAGTGACTCCGACCGAAAAAAACAGTATGGAATCGATAGAACTTTGCAAAACACTCGGCAAAGTTCTGGGATTTAAAAATATATCGGTCTTAACGCCGGAGAAGCATGACGAAATGATAGGTTTTCTTTCGCAACTTACACATTGCATAGCAATTTCGCTTATGGTCTGTAAAGATACCGATGAACTTTCGCGGTATACGGGAGATTCTTTCCGCGATCTTACGCGTATATCCAAGATAAATGATGTAATGTGGAGCGAACTGTTCTCTCTTAATAAGCAGGAACTTATAAAACAGATGGATCTTTTTGAAGATAAATTTCAAAAATTAAAAGAGTATATTCAAGACGATGATATTGAAAAGGTCAGAGACATGATGAGACTTTCCACCGAAAGAAGAAAAAAATGCGAAAAAAGTGCAGCAAAAAAAGAAATAAACAATTAATATAATTACAAAACATTTTTGGTTTTGTGTAGCCGCGGTAGATTTAAGCGGAGGAACGGAGAAAAATATGAATATGGAATTCAAAAGAAAATTGCCGACACTTCAGGAAATAAAGGATATGTATCCTGTATCTGATGCAGGCAGAAAAGCAAAAAAAGAAACAGACGAAACGCTTCGTGAGATATTTACCGGAAAGAGTGATAAACTTGTTTTAGTAATCGGTCCTTGTTCTGCCGACCGTCACGATGCAGTCCTTGATTATATTTCAAGACTTCGTAATGTTCAGGAGAGAGTCAAGGACAAAATAGTAATTATTCCGAGAATCTATACAAATAAACCGCGTACCACAGGTGATGGCTATAAAGGTATGCTGCATCAACCGGATCCGAGCGGATCACCTGACATGTTAAAAGGGTTGCTTTCGATAAGGAAACTTCATATTAAAGCACTGGAAGAGACAGGATTTTCATGTGCCGACGAGATGCTTTATCCGGAAAATTATCAATATCTTGCTGATGTTTTGTCTTATGTTGCAGTAGGAGCAAGGTCTGTTGAGAATCAGTTTCACCGTTTGACTGCCAGCGGTCTTGATATTCCGGTGGGTATGAAAAATCCGACGAGCGGTGACCTTTCAGTAATGATGAATTCTGTTACGGCAGGTCAGCATCCACATACATTCGTATATTCAGGCTGGGAGGTAAAAAGCAAGGGAAATCCTTTGACACATACCATATTGAGAGGTTTTACAGATAAATACGGACATACGTTTTCAAACTACCATTATGAGGATATCCGGTATCTATGTGAACTTTATGCAAATTTACCGCTTGTCAATCCCGCTGTCATAATTGATACAAACCATGCAAATTCAGGGAAAAAATGGGCAGAGCAACCCCGTATTGCAAAAGAAATACTGCATAGCACGCGACATTCTGATGAAATAAAAAAGATTGTTAAGGGAATGATGATAGAGTCCTATATTGAGGATGGATGTCAAAAACCTGACGGAGGTGTGTACGGTAAATCGATTACAGACCCGTGTCTTGGATGGGAAAAGACAGAACGTCTTATTTTGGATATTGCCGATTTAAGATAAAATTTATAAAAATAATACCGGATGGTTAATTTTTTAAAAATATATTTAAGATTTACTTGACAAGCACGTAATTTAAAGATACAATATGTTAAATATAATTGATAATAAATAACAGAAAGGCAACCGTGCGGAATTTTAAAATGAAAGAAAAACTTGTAAAAATGTTAGCAAAATTTAAGGGAGTTTCTGAAAATGAAATCAAAACAGATGTTCCTTTTTCTGAACTTGATATAGATTCCATAGATGTTGCGGAACTTGTAATGCAACTTGAAGAGGAACTTAATGTAACTCTTGAAATTTCCAAAAAATATGACAACATAGATAAACTTTCCGAATATATTGAATCGTGCATATAATTATAAGCGATTTAAAATCGGTAAAATTTATACGCCCGAGGATCAATAATCTTGGGCGTGTTTTTTAAATATTTTGAGAAATTTACCGGAGAAGTATTTTGAAAAAGTGGAACAATAAAGAAATTAATATTGTAGAATGGGTGATAAACTATATATCCGAAATGTCTGTGGATGAAAAATACCGTTCAGATATCAAATCCTTGAAAGAAAGACCTGTGCTACAATATTATTATTACAGTCAAAGTGAAAAAATGGCATTGATCGAAGCAATAGAATATTTTGAGAGTTTTTACATATATTCTTCGAAAGGATTGTACAAAGGAAGTAAAACGGCAAAGCAGACGTCAAACAGATTGTGTTACCTTAAGAGTGCAAGAGAAAAAGTTACCGAAGATATCAAGAAAAATGAAAAAGAAACATCTGAAATAAAATAATAAATTTTACGGAGAAAATATGGTTACATACAAAGAAATTAAGGAAAACGAAGCAATAAAAACATATATAACCTGTGCTGATGAATCACTTAAGGCACTCGGTTTTACCGAACATAGTTTTGCGCATGTAACAAAGGTTGCGGAAAATGCTGCATATGTATTAAGAACTCTCGGGTACCCAGAACGAGATATAGAACTTGCAAAAATAGCCGGATATCTTCATGATATAGGAAATCTTGTAAATAGGATAGACCATTCACAAAGCGGTGCAATTATGGCATTCCGTATATTAGATAAACTTGATATGCCTGCATCGGATCTTGCAAAGATAGTAACTGCAATAGGTAATCACGATGAGGGTACGGGTGTTGCTGTAAACCCTGTTTCCGCTGCACTTATACTTGCAGACAAAACCGATGTAAGACGTTCAAGAGTAAGAAATGCGGACACAACAAAATTTGATATCCATGACCGAGTAAATTATTCAGTGGAAAAATCCGATCTTATGATAAATTCGGAGAAAACACAGATAAAACTTTCGCTTCAGATCAATACTAAAATAAGCAGTGTTATGGATTACTTCGAAATTTTTCTCGGACGTATGGTAATGTGCCGGAACGCCGCGGATAAACTCGGACTAGCCTTTAAACTTGTTGTAAACGACCAGCAACTTCTTTGATCAAAACAGTTTTAAATGTACGTTTTGCGTAAATGATTTAATTAAATGCCAGCATAAAAAATGCCGGAAAATTTTATTAAACGTATTAATGTTTCGGCAAATGCTTGTCCGAGAGTTACTGCAGTGCGGTTTTCCTGTCCACAAAATAAACTGCAATTAAGGAAAAGTATGAGATGGGATTTTAGTTAGGACAGAAAGGAATATTTTATGCCGAACATAAAAATAGGTAATACGAAAATTGAAAACGGCCTTGTTTTAGCCCCTATGGCTGGAATAACAGATAAGTCATTCCGTACACTTGCAAAAGAATTCGGTGCGGAACTTACAGTCAGTGAAATGATTTCCGCAAAAGGTGTTTATTACAATGATAAAAAGACGGAATTTCTTGCAGAACCTGCGAAAGACGAAAGTCCGTATTCACTTCAGATATTCGGGTCTGAGCCGGATATAATGGCTTTTGCCGCTTTAAAACTTACAAAAAAATATTCAAAAATCTCAGCTATAGACATAAATATGGGCTGTCCCATGCCTAAGATCACGGGAAACGGCGAAGGATCGGCATTAATGAAAAATCCCTGCCTTGCAGGTAAGATT
The DNA here is from genome assembly GCA_944381115.1 of uncultured Clostridia bacterium. Lineage (GTDB taxonomy): Bacteria > Bacillota > Clostridia > Oscillospirales > CAG-272 > SIG673. The sequence continues at coordinate 94,692 of CALWJV010000006.1, read as the reverse complement.
GTACGTGCGATGGTTGATAATTTAAGTGTTCCGGTTACCGTTAAGATGCGTACCGGATGGGATAAAAACAGTATAAATGCTCCTTACCTTGCCGCTATATGCGAACAAAACGGGGCAAGCATGATTACGGTTCACGGAAGGACAAGAGAACAACTTTACAGTCCGCCGGTGGACACTGATACGATACGTAAGGTAAAGCGTGAAGTAAAGATCCCTGTTTTGGCAAACGGAGGAATATACAGCGGCAAAGACGCTCTCGAACTGCTGAAAAAAACAGAATGCGACGGAATTATGATAGGTCAAGGTGCAATGGGTAATCCGTTTATTTTTACTGAGGTAAAAAACGCTCTTTCCGGGAGATCTTATAAACGCCCACAGGCAGATGAAATAATTGCAATTGCAATAAAGCATGTTTGTATGCTTTGCATGGATAAAGGAGAATATATAGGAGTAAGAGAGTCAAGAAAGCATCTTGGTTGGTACATAAAAGGAATGAAAGGGGCCTCCTGTGCAAGGGAAAAGATAAATAAAGCAATATCAGAAGATGAACTTAAAGATATTTTAAAATCATTACTTTAAATATGCAAACAACTTAAATTACCGTAATAATGTAAAATGAATATTATCAACTTGAAAATAAAATAAGTTTCAACTTGATTTTTTTTAATTTATATGTTATAATACTTGCAAATAATACAAAGAAACTTGTTTAAAACTCAATCATACAACAAATGAGTATAAGCAAACTTTTTTGTGATAAATAAAATGGCAAAATCGAAAGGAAAAAATAATGAAAAAAAGAATTTTGGCTTTTTCACTTGTTATCTTGTCCGTTATAATGGTTTTGGCGGGTTGTTCTTCAAAACCGCTTTATGAATACGACAGTTATGAAAAGTATATATTACTTGGTGATATAAACGGAATAGAGATCAATAAATCGGATATAGAAGACGGAATAATGGATAGTTTCCGCAATCTCTATGATGTTACCAAAGATAACCTTAAGGAAACAACCTACAATAAAGATACCGATGAAATATATATTGAAAAAGGCGATGTTGTAAATATAGACTATGTAGGAAAAAAGGACGGAGTAGCTTTTGAAGGCGGTACGGCTAACGGATCGAATCTTACCATTGGTTCTAACACATTTATAGACGGATTTGAAGACGGACTTGTAGGATATAAAGTAGGAGACAAACCAGTGCTTGAACTCACATTTCCGGACGATTATCACGTTGAAGATTTAAAAGGTGCAGCGGTTAAATTCGAAGTAAAAATAAACTCAATAAAGCGCATTGAATATCCAGAATATAATGATGAAAATATATCAAAAAAAACCTCTTATAAATCAGTTGCAGAATTTGAAAAGGAAACCCGTCAAACAGTCCTGAAAAATTTGATCTGGCAGGAACTGTACAGTAGTTCTAAAGTCAAAGAGTATCCTAAAAATGAGTTAGAACTGTATTATGAGCAAAACATACAAAGTTATGAAAACATGGCTCTTCTTTATCAGACGACACTTTCAGGATATGTTGCGCAACAGGGTATGACAATGCAGCAGTTTTATGCTTCAATGGCAAGTCAAGCACAGAGTCAGGTAAAACAAGAACTTATAGTACTTCGTTTTATCGAGGCAAACCCAGAATATAAAATGGACGAGGCGACATACAATAAAGAACTTGAAGCCCTTTATAATGAATATGTAGCCGAACAGCAGTTCAGCGGAACTCTTAAAGAATTTCAAAAGCAGTATGACAGAAAAGCTATTGAAATAACGATTTATTATGACAAGGTAATGGATTATCTTGTTACACATTATATCGAAAAAGATGATGTTACGAAAAACGGATTTGTAACTGACAGAGTCGGAATCCGTTATTATGTAAACAATGAATTTTTAAAAGGATGGCAAGAACTTGATATTGACGGAAACGGAACCAAAGAACTTTATTATTTTGATGCTGACGGATATGCACCCAATAACACAAAGTTAGAGGTAGTGCCGAAAGACGGGGTTGACAAAAAAATGATAGAGTTCGGCGAAAAAGGACTTTATGTAGGACTTTATACCGGAACCATTGAAAGTTCTGACGGAATTAAATACTATAAAGACGGAGTTGCATTGACGGGAAAACAGGAGCTTGACCTTGATACTTCAATAGAAGGAAATGAAATATACTTCTTTGATACTGAAACCGGATATATGTTAAAAAGCGGAGTCGCTGAAATTAACGGCATATACTATGAATTCGGCGTTAACGGTGTAATGGTTTCCGCAAATGGAGGCAGGGCAAACGGAAAGTACTACGACGAAAAGTCAAAGATCACAAGATTTTTTAAAAACGGAAAACTTCTTACCGGCTGGATAAAATATGACAGTGAAAATAATACTGCTGAGCCGGTGGCAGGCATTTCGGCTGCCGATTCTACATATTTCTACTGTGATTCCACAACCGGTGTGCTTGCAAAGGACCTACGGTTATTAACGGTATGTGCTACGATCTTGACGCGGAAACAGGCAGTTACAAAGGTTTGTACAGCGGAAAAGTTGATGCGTCCGACGGTACAAGATTCTATATAAACGGTGTAATTTGCAGAGGTTGGGTGAAATACGACGGAACAATTACCGCAATAGATGTTACAGAGATAGTAGAAAATGACAATTGCTACTATTGTGACGAAAACGGAATCATGGTAAAAAGTACCACTAAAATAGGTGAAAAATATTACAGCTTCAATTCTGAGACCGGTGTTTATACAGGACTTTTCACCGGAACCTTTGACAATAAAGATATTGTAAACGGTGTAGAAGTGCCGGAAGTCTGATAAGCAAATTGATTCAAATAAAAAGCAGTTACATCCGCGAAAAAACGGCGGATGTAGCTGCTTTTTTATTATTTTTAAGTAAATTGTAGAATTTTAATTAGTTGTATCTGATCGAGTGATAATTAAAAATAGTGTATACACAATATCAAAAATCTTATATATCAGTCTTTTGATTTGTAGTAAAGCATACAGTGGCAGAATCCTTCAAAATTGGGGTCCTTTATTTGTTCACGGAACTCTTTGCACATACATTTTGTGTCTTCGTTTTGCACTCTTACACAAGGGCAGTACCCACCTGTTTTTTTAAGCCCTTCTTTTATAATTTCTACTATTTTTTCGTCAGGGTTTAATTTTACACTCATTTTCTCACCTTTAAATCCTTTATGTAATTATTAAATTAAAGTTTGTTTCGCTGAATTTTACCGCTTATAGTTTTTGGAAGTTCATCTTTGAAAACAACTATTCTCGGATATTTATAAGGAGCAGTGTGTGATTTTACATAATCCTGAATCTCTTTTTTGAGTTCGTCCGAAGGTTTTGTTCCCTTGACAAGAACAATACTTGCTTTAACAACTTGACCCCGGATCTCGTCAGGCTCTGCAGAAACACCGCATTCGAGTACGTATGGCAGTTCCATGATGACGCTTTCGATTTCAAACGGACCGATACGGTATCCGGAGGACTTGATTACATCGTCTGCACGTCCTACATACCAATAGTAGCCGTCTTCGTCGCACCATGCAATGTCACCGGTATGGTAATACCCGTCATGCCATGCTTCGCGGGTTTTTTCTTCATCTTTATAATATCCCTTGAAAAGACCGCAGGGAATTTTTTCGCTGGTCTTTACAACTATTTCTCCGGGTTTTCCGACTGCTACATGTTTACCTTCGGAATCCAGGAGGCATACATCGTAAAGCGGCACCGGTTTACCCATGGATCCGATTTTACATTCACTGCCGATGAGGTTTGCGATAACCAAGGTAAGTTCTGTCTGGCCGAATCCTTCCATTATGCGGAGCCCGGTTATCTTTTCGAATTGACGGAAGATTTCAGGGTTAAGCGCTTCGCCTGCTGTTGTCATATGTTTTATGGAAGAAAGGTCGTATTTAGAAATATCTTCTTTTATCATCATGCGGAGCATCGTAGGCGGTGCACAAAAAGTAGTAATATTGTATTTGGCAAACATCGGAAGAATATCGGATGCCGAGAAACGGTCAAAATCGTATACAAATACTGCACCTTCGCAGAGCCATTGACCGTAAAGTTTACCCCAAAGTGCTTTACCCCATCCTGTTTCGGAAATTGTGAAATGCAGGCCGTCTTCATCGACACCATGCCAATATTTTGCGGTTATATAGTGACCAAGTGCGTATTTATAACTGTGTGCCGCAATTTTCGGATAACCGGTAGTGCCGGATGTAAAGAACATAAGCATTGTGTCATTTCCGCATGCGGTGTTTTCATCGCGGTAGAAATGTGCGCTGAAAAGAGGGTATTCATTGTCAAAATCGTGCCATCCTTCTTTTTGTCCTCCTACAATGATCTTTGTTTTAAGTGTAGGACAGTTTTTCTGAACCGCATCGACACGTGAGGTAACGTCTCCGTCAGCAGTACAGATTATCGCGCTTACATCCGCGGCATTGAAGCGGTATTCAATGTCATGTTCCTGAAGTTGATTTGTTGCCGGTATTGCAACGGCTCCGAGTTTATGCAGACCGAGAATTGCAAACCAAAACTGATAATGGCGTTTAAGTATCATCAGGACTCGGTCACCTTTCTTGATACCGAGGGATTTGAAGTAATTTGCACTCATGTTGGACGCACGCTTCATATCATTAAAAGTAAAGCGCCTCTCTACTTTGTTTTTATCGACGTGAAGCATGGCAAGTTTATCGGGAGATTTTTTTGCAATCTTATCAACAATGTCGAATGCAAAGTTAAAATTATCTTCATTTTTGAAATTGATAGATTTAAGAACTCCGTTTTCATCTTCTTCGGTTTCTATAAATTCGCTGCAAACGACAGGCCTTTTCTTAACCGAGGATGACAGCGTTTCTCTTACTACTTGTTCTGAAACATCGTCACCGGGAAGAACGACTGCTACAAAAAGACATTCTTTTCCATCTACTGCAATCATACCGTGAGGGGTGGAGCTGTTGTAGTATATACTGTCACCTTCTTCAAGGTATTCGATGTGCTCTCCGACCTGAACTTTAAGCCGTCCGCTCATTACCAAATCAAATTCTTGACCGGAATGTGTTGAGAGATGGATCGGTTTATGTTGAAGTTTTTCATCATAATCGTATTTTACCCAGTAAGGCTCTGCGATCTTTTTGCTGAAAAGGGGAGCAAGACTTTTTATTTCGATTCCGTCCTCCTTAGCAGTTTCCTGACCTTCACCCTTTCTAGTTATCGTATAGGAAGACAGTCTTGCACTTTGACCCTCAAGAATATCGGTAATACCTATGTTAAATACGAGAGAGCATTTATGGAGAAATGAAAATGGAAAATCACGTGTTCCGGATTCATATTCTTTATATTCTTCTTCGGAAACTTCCGTTTTCTTTGCCATTTCTTCGGCGGATATGCCGACTATTTCCCTCATTTCTTTAATTCTTGTTGCTACCTCCAGTAACTTGTTTTCAGATACGGTTGACATAGCGTCATAACCTCCTTTTTAAAAAAATCATTTATATTTTTACACCCAAAGGTGTAATTTGCAAAATAGAAAAACCCGCCTCAAAGTTCCTTTGAGACGGGTGTTATTAACACTCGCGGTACCACTCAAATTGCGTTTGGAACGCCACTCAAGAGCGAAGTTTCCTGTTAATACAAGAAAAATGACTCTTTGCGCACTTACGCTGCGCTTTTCGGGAAATCTTACTTGTCGGATCTGTTTTGAACTGAAAAACAGATTAAAGTATTATTTTCAGATCTCCGGCTCGGAAGTGATAAATTATTTCATTTACGCCCCGGTTTTCACCTGACTCTTAAATTTTAGAGTACTGTACCGTTTCTCTGCACCGTAAACTTCGAAATAACCGTCTTCGTCATCGCTTTTATGTATCATAGTATATCACAAAATTCAACGTTTGTCAAGCATAAAAAAGTAATTTCAAAAAATTCGTTGTTTGGCTGTGTTTTTTAGTATTACAAAAATAAAAAATGGTTAAATTGCATAAATTTTGTTCAAATTAATATTTTTATTTTTTTACCGTTTATAACGATTAAATTTTTTCATATACGAGAATTGAGTCAGACTTAACGGTTAAATGGCCGTTTTCAACATTTTCTTTTGTAAAATAGTTCCTCCATTTTGAACTTTTTGGCAGGTAAACTTTTCTTTCGCTCTCTCCTGTAAATATAGGCGCAATAAGTAATTTTTCGCAAAGAAGATATTCGTCTTCGATGTAATATGTTTCAGGATCAGAAGTATAGTCACTTACGACTGCACGCATAGGTGGAACGCCGTTTTCTTTATAATTAACAAAAGCCTTTTTTAACATAGGAATAAGTTTTACTCGCTCATCCAGCCAGTATTTTACTTCATCGAGACAGTCAAAATCTGACCAAGGTTTTTTTTCGCAGTACCACGCATTAATTAAACACTGAGGCGAAAAAACAGTTGTTTGAAGTCTTTTTAAAAATTCCTCTTTTGTTTTTGCATCGCGGAGTTCCGGGGTCCAAAGGATACCGCTGAATCCCGAAGTGAGGCAACCGCGTATAAAATCTTTATGGTCGTAAAGGTCACTGTACAGAACAAACGGATAACTTGCTGAAAGCGCGCCTGCGTTTCTTACCTCAGACAGAATAGGTTTGTGTTCAAGTGCGTCCATAATTGTCTGCATGTAAAGAACACCGAACATTGAATGATACTGTTCTCCATCCATTCCCGAATGAAATTCAGAGTGAAGAGGAAAAGACCATGATCCGGTAATATCGCTTCCGTCACATTCATCAAGTTTAAACCCATCTATTCCCATACTAACTATGGTTTTATGATAATCCGAAAAAATTTTTCTTGCTTCTTCAGTAGCAAAGTCAGGTACATATCCGTGCCAGACTTTATGTGAACCGCTGTAATTTTTTATAAGGTTATAAATAGGTGAGGTAGGGTGTACAAATGCATGTTCCCAGAGATTTACATGCATACCCATATTTTTTAATTTATCAACCATTTCCTGTGCATTCGGGTAAAGTTCTTTATTCCAAATATAGGAGCAGGAATATGAATGTGTCTGCCAGCCTGGCTCAAGTCCGATAGTTTTGATCGGTAGTTTGTCGGTTAAAAAACTTTCCGCCGTTTTTATTATCTTTGATTGGTTATATTTCGTGTAGCACCGATATATTGGGTATAGTGTCCATTCAGCAACATCACATCCTCCGCCTGCGAGCATATTGTATTTTGCAACAACCTCTGTAATAGTTTTCCATTCCATTATGTATAAATCAACACCTTCACAATTAGGTATCAGTATTTCTATTTTGGATTCTTTCAGGACATTATCACCGTAAAGATCGTCGGTGGAAGTTTTTATCTTGTTTTTTTCAATAGTTGATTCGGTGGAAGAAAGTTCGGATGATCCAAAATAAAATTCTGCGTTCCTTGTGGTATCAAGATAGATCCCGTAGCCATGTGTACTTACAAAAAACGGAACGGGGGCGTGTGAATCGCCTGTTGCGGCGACCGGATCGGCGTTAACTCTCAGCGTAAATTTTTTTGATGTAAGGTTGACTTTTTTTAGTTGGAGTCCGAGACCGAAAATTTGCTCATCCCCATATTTCGGAAGAGAAACAAGAAATCCTCTTTTTGTTTGTTTATATTCAATTACATTTATAGGGTATTTTATGTAACTTTCAATATAGTTGAATCCTTTACAAAATTTTGAAGGGGTAATTTTTTCAGGGTTTCCTAATCTGATTTTTTTCATTTCAATTACTCTCCGTTTTTCTTTATTTTTAAAACATAATTTTGTGAAAACAGTTATGATCGAATTTTTAATAAAAATAAATTTACTTTTAGAGTTGGTAAAAATTTTGTTTGTACTGATTAAATATTATAGCATGATTACAAAAAAATCAATACTTTTTATTAATACATATTGTTTTTAAACTAAAAAAAGACAGGCACTAATAGAGCGTTGCTCCTAAGGACAGTTTTTCAAGAATACGGTATATTTCAAAAGAGGTATGCCGTGTTTTTGCATTTGTGGACACAAATGCAGTGCTTGTCAGGAAAATTGACAAGTAATATATGAACACAAAAGTTCCCTTGTATAAAGGCTTTTTTGTCCACCCGGAAGGTAATCAAAAATGACAGAAAGCGTATAGTGTAATGTCCTTGGAGCAGAATTTGTAAAAAAATATTATTTATTTGTATATGACTTGAAAAAAAATAAAAAATATGGTAAAATCATTATATATTATTGTCAACAGTTGGAGGGGCTATGAATCACGATTTTGAACTGTTTGTGATAAGTATAAACGATTTGTCTAAAAATAATACTTTTCCTATCGCTACCAATCTTTTGACGGAGCAAGTTAGCAAATTATCAAAAGAAAGTTTAATAAATATTGTTCAAGAAATTGGAACCATTCCAGAATCAATCGAAGCAAGCTCAACAGAAGAGAAACTATACTCTAAAGCATCCGATGTAATATTATCAAGATGTTTCGTTGAATTAGGGTTAAAATCTAAGGCGGTATCCGAAAGAGGCAACAGCGCTGATATAATTGCGGAAAGTATACATGGATATACCTTGGTAGCTGATGCTAAAACATTTAGAATGAGCCGTACCGCTAAAAATCAAAAGGATTTTAAGATATCCACTTTGAGCAATTGGCGTGGTATGGAACACGATTTTGCTTTATTAGTATCACCGTATTTCCAATATCCAAGCACCAATAGTCAAATCTATTCGTCAAGTTTAGATAATAGTGTATGCCTGTTATCTTGGGAACATATTCTTTTTCTCTTGGTAAATGATATTGTTGAAAACGATTCTCTTAGTTTGGAACAGATATGGAATGCTCCAAAAAGAATAGAAAGAGATAGCAAAATCGCATATGCTGATAGACAGAATTGCTTGTTCCCCTATATCAACAAGTTCGTTTGCGATAGAATTTCAAAGAAGATACAAGATTTTGAAAAATTATTGCAATCTTGTAAAATAGCTATTGCTAAACGCGGTAATTGTGAAATCCAGCATATTGATGCGGAAATAAACATCATAAAAGGATTCTCAAGAGAAAAGGCGGTATCGGAACTAATAAAGTCAAGAAAATTAGAAGAACGCATTTCATCAATAAAATCATTTATTAAATCGTTGGAGTGAGGTGCGGAATGAATAAAATAATATGTGGAGATTCTCGTCAAGAATTAAAACACATCGATAGTAATTCAATTCATTTAATTGTGTCGGATATTCCGTATGGTATATCCTACGACGAATGGGATGTTATTCATAGTAATACAAATTCAGCACTTTTGGGAAAAAGCCCTGCCCAAGAACAATCTTCTGTATTTAGTAAACGAGGGAAGCCCCTTAATGGTTGGTCTGAAGCGGATAAAAAAATCCCATTGGAATATTATCAATGGTGTTTATCTTGGACACCTGAATGTTTTAGAATTTTAAAGCCTGGTGCGAGCTGTTTTATTTTCGCTGGAAGAAGATATGCCCATCGTTGTATTTCTGCATTTGAGGATGCCGGCTTTATCTTTAAAGATATGATTTCTTGGCAAAAAGATTCAGCAGCACATAGAGCGCAGAATGTATCTGTCGTTTTTGATAAACGTGGAGATACAGACAATGCAAAGATCTGGAGTGGGTGGAAACTTGGAAATTTGCGTCCGTTGTTTGAGCCAATTTTGTGGTTTATGAAGCCTTACGAAATAGGTACAACATTGACGGATAACATAAAAGAACATAATGTTGGTGCCTATAATGAGCAGTATATCAAAGATAATCATTTGAACAATACAGGCATTGAAGTTTGTTCAAACATCATTAAATGCAAAGCCGAAAGAACAGATAGGGGCTTGCACCCAACCCAAAAACCCGTAGCATTGATGGAGTATTTAATTGGTATATCTACCATTGAAGGTCAAACTGTATTAGATCCTTTTTGTGGATGTGGAACCACATTAGTTGCGGCTAAAAACTTAGGTAGAAATTATATTGGCATAGAGAAGGAAAGAGAGTATTACGATATAATTACGCAAAGACTTCTATAAAATGTTTTTTACACTCTCAAAAGAATGAAGTGAGAGCATCATATTTGACCGCTTAAATGCAAAACAGGCGTAGCCAAAACCCATATAGCAAAAGGCAGACAGTCGAAACTGTCTGCCTTTTGCTGTTCTCCGTTAAGAATATTACACTATAAACTCCCTGTCATTTCATGTCTGTCGGTGGCGTATCCTATTTAATTTCAAAAACTGTCCTTAAGAGTAACGCTCTATAACCTGTCTTTTTTTAGTTTAAAAATGGTTTTATTCCTCAAAATCTTCACTTGATGTTGGAAGAGTGGGTAAGGTAATATATCCGGCTGGGTTCACGAGTTTATCACCGAGACGCAGTTCAAAATGAAGATGAGGAGAGTCTGCACATTCAAGGTTTGCGGTTTCACCGATTGCACCTATAACTGTACCGTAACTTATCTTTTTACCTACCTCAATTCCTTCTGCAACGGTATCGGAAAGATTCATATAATAAGATTTGAGTCCGTTTCCGTGATCAATTACAATAGTTTGTCCCATAAAATAATCTTTGTAAATTTTTTCGACCGTACCGTCGGAAAAAGCACGTACAGGGTCACCTATTTTACCGGAAATATCAATTCCGAGGTGTATACGGTATTCGCCCATTGTAGAGGAGAAAACCAAAAGGGATTCATCATACCCTTTTTGAATATATCCGCCTTCACATGGAGATACGTAAACGGGTACTTCCGGGGGTGTTTCACTGGGTATTTCATTTGAAGTCGGGGGAGTTTCATCGTTTGGGGTATCTGCGGGAGGAGGTGTTTGATTTTGGTCTTCATTTGGCAATGTATCTGTAGGAAGATCGTTTCTTTTTGAAACTGTTGATACAATTGCCATTACAGTCAATGTGAAAACTGTGATAAGCAGAACAGCAAGTATAATATATACTGCTCGGTTTGTGATTTTTTCTTTTGTTTTATCGTTCATGTATTACCCTTCCTTTCCGCTTTTGCGGCTGAAATAAATTTAATAAAGATATAAGATAATGCGGTAATTTCTCGGCGTTTTTCCTTAATCTTCATCATGGTAAACTTATTTTTCCCTTTAAAAATATTTTTATTCGGTCAAAAAAAAAATTTTTTAAAACAGTATTTATGTAAGGTTTTGCCAAAAAAAGAGCGGTTGTTTTTTTGCAATTATTCAATCGAACAAAATATTGGAAAACACTCGGATTTAAATGAGTAACAAGAAAAAAAGATCTTGCATAATCTATTAAAGAAACGAGGCTTTTTTGATTTGCTTTGTTTACCTTGCCCGAGAAATTCCCCGTCAAATCTTCGGGACGGTAAAAATTCGGGGAGAAAGGATGGGTAATAAAAATGACAGACAATAAAAATTTAGGTTCCGCTTATCAGTCAAAAGGGGCAGTTGTTCTTGATGTAAACCGCGTTCTTGATAGTTGCAGAGATAAGGACTGTTTTGAAGATGTTAAAGTGTTTTTAACCGCTGACGGTCAGGAAATAATTGAAAAGACCGGAAATATAAGAGTTAAAAATACCGAAATTATTTGGACTGCTCTTACTCTTGACTGTGTGAAATTCAACAAAGGTTTTTATTCTATTGATGTAAGATTTTATGTCAAGATTACCTTTGAAGCATGTGTTTGTGTCGGTAAAATAACGGAGTTTTCCGGACTTGCCGTTTGCGATAAAAAAGTCATACTTTATGGAGGTGACGGAAACGTAAGTGTATTCCGTTCATCTGAGGATGGCAGTGATTTTTGTAAAAATCCATTTTGTGAAAAGAAAGGTAACAATCTTCCATTTGCCGTTTGTGAGGTTGCAGAACCTATCATACTGAATGTAAGAGTTGTTAAATATGAAGACCGATGCGGTTGTGTTTGTTGTTATGCCGAAGAAATACCTGAGAGCATATGCTCATATTTTAACGGAGAACTTTCAGATATGGACGGCGGACAAAGAGAACTGCTTGTATCTCTTGGCTTCTTTTCTGTTATAAGACTCGAACGTCCGGGACAGTATCTTGTAAATGCAAGCGAATGCTGTGTACCGAAAAAAGAGTGTACCTGTGATGACCTTGATCCTTGCTCAGTGTTCAGACATATGGATTTTCCTGTAGGAGAATTTTGCCAGGGTATACACTCTTATGAAAAAATAAATTCACCGAAATGCGGTTGTAAAAACTGACAGCTTACAAGATCTACGGCCATATTTAATATATAAACGTAAAAACAAAAAGGAACAGACATGAAAATCTGTTCCTTTTTCCCCTGTATATGGGTGTTAACTTTATTTATAAAATAATTATTCCTCAGAGTTCGTATTCTTTGCCTCGGCATTGTACTGCTCGAGTGCTTCATTATACGCTGCTAAAACGGCCTGCTCAAGAACAGCCCTAAATTCTGCATTGATAGGATGTACGATATCGCTGTAAGTATTATCATGGTTTTTTCTGCTGGGCATTACTATAAAAAGTTTTTCTCTTGCGTAAATAACCTTAACATCATGAAGCGCAAGTTGACCGTCAAAAGTAACAGATGCTATTGCCTTCATAGGTGCATCGTCATTAAAAATTTTTCTTATTTTGACATCGGTTATATTCATTGTTTCAGCCTCCTTGGTTTTAAAACTACCTTATATTAATTATAATGTAGTTTTATTAAGAATATGCGATTAAAATAAAATTTTTTTTGGAAGTTTCTATATCTTTTTTTGTAATTCATTGTGAATATTCTCTGCAGTCTTGTGAAAATAAATAATTTTATTGTGTTTTTTTTGTAAAATAAGTCAAGAGTGCAGATAAATCTGAAAGGAAAATAATATGGAAAACAGATTCGGATTTATTTCTCCTGAAACAGAAAATCTATATTTTTCAGGTATTTTAGGGGCATCACTTTCCTCATTAGCGCTGATATCAAGATTAAAAGGCTATACAGTCAGCGGAAGCGATACCGGAAGCGATGAAGAAATAATGAAAAAACTTAAAGAAAATAAAATAAAGGTAAATAAAACACAGATAGGAAAAAATGTTGAAGGTTTTGATGCTTTTATTTATTCTGCCGCAATTTCAGAGGATAATCCGGAATTTACATATGCAAAAAATATCGGGATACCTATGTTTACCCGTTCGGAATTTCTCGGAGGTATAATATCGGAATATAAAAACAAAATAGGTATTTGCGGAACACACGGAAAAAGCACAGTCAGCGGTATGATAACGGAAATTTTTTTATTTGACAGACGAGATGTAACCTCTTTGATAGGTGCAAAATCGGTAAATCTTGATTCGGCGTTTCGATTAGGTAACGGAGATACGGTTATCTATGAAGCGTGTGAATACAAACGTTCTTTTCTTGATTTTTTGCCGACGATTTCTGTTGTGCTCAATATAGAAAAAGAGCACATTGACTGTTATCCGACGCTTTCCGATTCAATTCTTGCATATATGTCCTTTGTAAAAAAATCTGAATGCTGTATATTGAATCTTGATAATTACGGATGTCGGGAGATAGGTGAGAGCGAGTCTCTGAAAAAGGACGGAAAAAAAATAATATATTTTTCGTTGTCCGATAAATATGCAGACATCTACGCAGAGAATATATGCTGTGAAAAAGGTTTTTATTCCTTTGATGTATTTTTTAAAAAGGAAATGCTTTTTTCTTTAAAATTAAATGTTCCCGGAAAGCATAATGCAGTAAACGCACTTGCCGCGACAGCAGCCGCTGTTTATTGCGGGATTACGCCGAATGCAATAAAAAACGGACTATCATCATTTAAAGGGATGAAACGGCGTTTTGAATACATAGGAGAATGCAACGGCGCAAAGGTATACGATGATTACGCACATCATCCGACGGAGATAAAATGTACTCTTGAAAGTGCAAAGAGACTGGGATATAAAAAAATAATATGTGCATTTCAGCCTCATACATATTCAAGGACGGCGGAGTTTTTTAATGAATTTGTAACGGCATTTAAAGAGGCAGACAAAGTAATATTTACAGATATATTTGCTGCAAGAGAAAAAAATATATACGGTATAAACGGGAAAATGCTTGCAAATGCTGTTCAAAACGGAATATATATTTCAGAATTTGACGGTATTGTTGATTACATAAAAAAAATCGCCTCACCCGGGACACTTATTCTTACCATGGGTGCCGGAAAATTAAATGAGGTAGCAAAAAAATTAACAATATGATGATTAATTAAACTGTGATAATATGATATCATATAAGTGAATCAGTGATTTAATTACTGTATTTTAAAATTATGGTGTACAGGCAATAAGTTTATGCTTACACGACAGTTAAGGAAACTTTAGGATCATGAAAGAAATCACACCAACTCTTTACAGACGGCTTGAAAGACAGATAATGCTCATCGGTAAAGAGAAAACATTAAAACTTATAAATTCTTCGGTAGCCGTAATAGGGCTTGGCGGTGTTGGCGGGTACGTATGCGAAATGTTGGCACGCATGGGGATCGGCAAACTTTATCTTGTAGACTGCGATATTATTTCTGAAAGTAATCTGAACCGTCAGATAATCGCACTTACCGATACTGTAGGCAAACGAAAGACTGATATAATGGAAGAAAGGGTAAAGAAGATCAACCCGGAATGTGAAGTATTTGCCGAAAACATATTTGTTGACAAAGATAATGCGTGTGCTCTTATTGATAGGTGCGGTTCAGATATAATAATTGATGCAATTGATAATGTCAGTGCAAAAACCGCTCTGATAGTTTCAGCGCTTTCAAAAGGAAAATATATCTTTTCTTCAATGGGAACAGGAAACAAACTTAAAATTTCAGACTATAAAATTGCGGATATTTCAAAAACCTCAATGTGCGGACTTGCAAGAGTTATGCGTCGTACTCTTCGTGAAAAAGGTGTGGAACATCTTGACGTGCTTTACAGTGAAGAGCAGGTAATAAAAACCGGAGGGGCAGTTCCGTCATCTATTGCTTACATGCCGTCTGCAGCAGGGCTTAAGATTGCAGAGCATATATTCAATAAAATAATTAATGATGAAATAATTTGTAAAAAACAGGATAAAGATCGTGCATAATTAAAAATAATGATATTGGAATATAAAAATGTTAAAATCTTCAGATTACAAATATATGCTTAAATAATTTTAAACAAAATATAACAACACAAAAAGGGGATAATGATGTTTAAAAAGACGGTTTTTCATTTGACGGTTTCAATTGTTCTTTTTTGTTTGATCATAGTAAACTTTAATAAAAGAGAAGAAAATATTGCTGTTTACAGAGTAGATGAATTTTCTGTACAGGAAGTACCCGGAGACAGGGATGATGGTATTAAATGCGTCGGAAAGGCTGTTGAACCATTGAATTTGCCGGAAAGAATTATCGCAGGGCAAACTGTTTCTCTTAAGTTCAAAGGTGAAAGGTATACCGAATATAACATTAAATTTTATTATCCTGATTCTGACGGAAATGTAATGAGTTTTTCTCCTGTACGGTCAAACAGTGACGGCGAATTTTCTTGGAATCTTCAGGTTAATGAAAATGTAATGAAAGGCAAAATCAGAATCATTGTTCTGGGAAATGGGTCATTTTTTTCGGCTGAGACAGAAATAGTTGATTGAACTATGCATTTATATTGTTTTAATAAAAAATAACAAAAATTAATAACTTAAAACGAAAGTCAAAGATTGTAAAATCAAGATTTTCGTTTATTTTTTGACATTCAATATAATTTTTTTTATTTAAGTCTTTGATTTTAAAAAAAATATGCAATTAATATACTATTATTATGTAATTTTATAACCTTTACAAATTAGAAAAAATATGTTAAAATATTAACGAAATAAAAATTAAAAAGCATAATAAAATTAATTACTGATTTAAAAAAAATAAACAAAAGAAAGGGTGAAAAAGGATGAACAAAGTTTTTAAAACCGTGATATACGTACTTATCGGTATACTTTCGTTAACGGTATTTATTGCATTTATATTATCGTTCATTCCGGAATTTGCCCCTTCAAATGAAGATATTCTGAAGGTAACAGATTTTATATATCTGCCGCTCCCGCTTATAGGAATTCTGGTTACAGTACTGTTTATCGATAAAAAAAACAGTTCAGGTCCGGCGAAAAAAGACAGTTAATATAAAAAATTTATATAAAAAAGGTAAATATAAAATAAAAAGGAAGAATTTTTTAGAAATTTTTCTTTTTTATTTGTCCGATCTTGAAAATGATTGAAAAAGGTAATTTTTTTTGAAAAAAACTATTGACAAAATGAAATTATGGTGCTATAATGTTGGTATTAAAGGCGTTGACGAAGAGGACTTGAGAACGTAGTTTTGCAGAGAGACGGTATTAAACTCTACGGGGTTTTATGGTGAAAGCCGTTAAACGAGATCTTGAAGTTTGTAACTTCCGAGCCGGGAGGAAGAAAGAATTTTCCGTAGACCCTCCCCGTGACAGCCGCGTAAGTGCGAAAGGGTTTATTGAC
Source organism: uncultured Clostridia bacterium (assembly GCA_944381115.1). Lineage (GTDB taxonomy): Bacteria > Bacillota > Clostridia > Oscillospirales > CAG-272 > SIG673. Next base: position 78,147 of record CALWJV010000006.1, on the reverse strand, counting down.
CCTGAGGAGGCAGTCTATACTGCAATTTGAGTGGTACCGCGGGTTTGAATTTCAGGCTCGTCTCAAAGAAAATCTTTGGGACGGGCTTTTTGTCTGCTTCCCATAAAATGGAAAGGAAATGTATTATGAAAAATGCAACAGGACTTGATTTGAAGATCAGGGAAATGGCGGAGAGAATAAAAGAACTCCGTGAGATAGAAGGGCTCAGTACGGCCGAGATGGCTGTAAAGACTGATGTCAGCGAGCAGGAGTACATAGAATGCGAGAACGGTCACTCCGATCTTAATTTTGCTTTTATATACCGTTGTGCGGCCGCTTTTAACGTCGACGTTACTGATATCATAGCGGGACAAAGCCCGAAACTGATGTCCTATACGCTTACAAGAAGCGGCGGCGGACAAAAGATCGAACAGGCGCATGGTATGACTTATTACAACCTTGCACCCTCGTTTAAAAACAGGATAGCCGAGCCTTTGTACGTTTGCAGTGAATACAGCAAAGAGGCTCAGGAAAAGCCAATAGAACTTACGACTCACGAAGGTCAGGAATGCGATATAGTTATAAAAGGACATCTTAAGGTGCAGATAGGGGATCACAGCGAGATTCTCGGAGCGGGCGATACTATTTACTACGACAGTGCAACGCCACACGGAATGATAGCCATTGGAGGAGAGGATTGTTACTTTTACGCGATGGTCCTTAACCCGGCGGGAGAGCCGGATGCGGAACTTGAAGCACCGGTATCAAAGTCACAAGCGTCGGTAAGCAAGGACACCGAGGACCGTGTATACAAAAAGTTTGTCGATGTAGTTGAAAACGAAAACGGTACCCCGATATCCATTAAATTCAAAAATATTGAAAAATTCAATTTTGCCTTTGATATTATAGATGAAATTGCAAAAAAATCACCAGATAAACTTGCGATGCTCCATATATCTGCCGATAAAAAGGAGACTCGATTCACATTCAAAGATATGAAAAGGCTTTCATGCAGGGCGGCCAACTATTTCAAATCGCTCGGTATAAAAAAAGGCGACAAAGTCATGCTGGTACTCGGACGTCACTATCAGTTTTGGTATGCTGTTTTGGGGCTTAACAGGATAGGTGCTATTGCGATCCCCGCAATGAATCAACTTCTTTCTCATGACTACGAATATCGTTTCAACAAGGCGGGAGTAAAAGCCATAATCTGCGCAGGAAACGGAATCGCTGCCGAGCAGGTCGACTTTGTTGCGGATAAATGCCCGACACTTGTATATAAACTGATAGTCAGCGGAAACCGCGAAGGTTGGAGAAATTTTGACGAAGAATGCGAACTTTTCAGTACGCATTTCGAACGTACTGAACAGACTCCCGGCGGCGACGACACTATGCTCATGTTCTTTACCTCGGGAACGACGGGATACCCGAAGATTGCAGTTCATAATTATAAATATGCGCTTGGTCATTTCCACACTGCAAAATATTGGCACAACGTCTGCCCGGACGGGCTCCACTTTACCATATCCGATACTGGATGGGCAAAGGCCATGTGGGGTAAATTTTACGGTCAGTGGCTCTGCGAAGCGGCAACGTTCGTATACGATTTCGATCGCTTCAACGCAGCGGATATACTTCCGATGTTTGCAAAATACAATATCACGACATTCTGCGCACCACCCACGATGCTCCGTATGATGATAAAGGAAGATATCTCAAAATACGATCTTTCTTCCATTAAGCATATGACGACGGCGGGAGAAGCGCTCAACCCGGAGGTTTACAGACAGTTTGAAAAGGCGACGGGACTTCAGATCCTTGAAGGATTCGGTCAGTCGGAAAGTACAATGATCATAGGAAACCTGACAGGTGCTCCGCATAAAATAGGTTCCATGGGTAAGCCGGCACCGATATACGATGTTGAACTTCTTACTCCTGAAGGAAAGCCTGCGGCAGTCGGTGAGTCCGGAGAGATAGTTGTAAATATTGCCAACGGCTCTCCATGCGGACTGTTTACCGAGTACTACAACGACCCGGAAAAGACCGCTGAGGTACGCCACGACGGTTACTACCACACCGGAGACGTTGCATGGCGCGATGAGGACGGATTCTACTGGTATGTCGGACGTGTTGACGACGTTATAAAGTCTTCCGGTTACCGCATAGGTCCGTTTGAGATAGAAAGCGTTATTATGGAACTTCCTTATGTTCTCGAATGCGGTGTTTCCGCCGCTCCTGATGAGGTAAGAGGACAGGTCGTCAAGGCAAGCGTCGTTCTTGTAAAAGGAACCGAGCCGTCCGAAGCGCTTAAAAAAGAGATACAGGATTACGTAAAAACTCATACTGCTCCTTACAAATACCCGAGAATAGTTGTTTTCAGAGATGAACTTCCCAAAACGACAAGCGGAAAGATCCAGCGTAACAAACTTTGATAAGAGGCAACGCGATGGATTTCAAACGAATTACTATAATATCGGGACATTACGGAAGCGGTAAGACAAATATTGCCGTATCCCTTTCACTCGATCTAAAAAAACAACACGAAAATACCGCGATAGCGGACATCGATATAGTCAATCCGTATTTCCGTACAAAGGACAGCGAAGATCTACTGAATAAAAACGGTATACGGCTGATCTGCTCAAAATATGCTAACAGCAATGTTGATATTCCGGCGCTCCCTCAGGAGATGTATGCTGTTACCGATGACAAGACGCTTTACAGTATACTTGACGTTGGAGGAGACGAGCGGGGTGCTTTGGCTCTGGGAAGACTGGTTCCGAAGATACAGCAGGAAAACAATTACGAAATGATATATGTGGTAAATAAATACAGACCGCTTACAAGTACTCCTGAAAGTGCCATAGAGGTCATGACGGAGATAGAACAGGCGTGCAGACTAAAATTTACCTCTATCATAAATAACTCCAATTTAGGCAAAGAGACAGACACGAATACAGTTCTTTTATCAGTACCGTTTGTAGAAGAGGTCGCAAAAAGAACGGGTCTTCCGATAGCTTATACAACAGTGTATAAAAAACTTCTGCCGGAACTTGAAGGAAAGATAAAAAATTTATATCCGATAAATTTGCAAAAATATATGTAAAAGGAGAGTTTACAATGGCAAAACTGACATTTAAAACCGACAATTGTAAGGGATGCGGTCTTTGCGTAGGCGTCTGCCCAAAAGGCGTACTTGCACTTGCCGCCGACAAAATCAATCAAAAAGGACATCACCCAGTAGAAGCAGTAAACGAGGTCGCATGCATTGGCTGCGCATTCTGTGCTACGATGTGTCCTGACTGTATAATCAAGGTAGAAAGGTAGGACTTTAAAATGGCAGATAAGGTTTTAATGAAAGGTAACGAAGCGATTGCCGAAGCGGCTATCATCGCAGGATGCAGACATTATTTCGGCTATCCGATAACACCTCAGACCGAGATTGCTGCTTACATGGCAAAAAGAATGCCTAAAATAGGCGGAGTATTTCTTCAAGCCGAGAGCGAGATCGCAGCGATTAACATGGTATACGGCGTATCCTCAACGGGCAAGCGTGTAATGACATCTTCAAGCAGTCCCGGAATATCTCTTAAAGGAGAAGGCTTGTCATATCTGGCAGGAGCCGATCTTCCGGCACTTGTCATAAATGTTCAGAGAGGCGGGCCGGGACTCGGGGGTATTCAGCCCTCGCAGTCCGACTACTTCCAGGCAACAAAGGGTGGAGCTCACGGAGATTTCCATATGATTGTTCTTGCCCCTGCTTCCGTTCAGGAAATGGCGGAACTTACCGTCAAAGGATTTGAACTTGCGGATAAATACCGCATGACTTCTATGATCCTTGCAGATGGAACGATGGGACAGATGATGGAGCCTGTTTCCCTTGACATTCCGGTAGAAAAGAGCATAGAAAAACCATGGGCGGTCACTGGAACTAAGATGCAGAGAAAGCATAACATAATAAACTCTCTCTTCCTCAAACCCGAAATTCTTGAAAAAACAAACTATGATCGCTATCAGCGTTACGAGACAATAAAGCAGAACGAAGTCAGATATGAAGATTATCTTATGGAAGATGCGGAGATCTGCATTGTAGCATTCGGTATTGCTGCTCGTGTTTCCAAGAACGCTATTAACGAGGCACGCAAAAAAGGTATTAAAGCGGGTATGATCAGACCTATAACGCTTTGGCCGTTCCCAGAAAAGCAAATTGCAAAAGCGGCAGAAAAAGCAAAAACGTTTATATCCGTTGAACTTTCGATGGGTCAGATGATCGAAGACATAAAACTTGCCGTAAACGGAAAAGCGGATGTAACGCTTTGCAACCGTACTGGAGGTATGATACCGTCTCCGGAGCAGGTACTTGCCGCAATAGAAGCCGCGGCGGAAAAAGGAGGTAATAACTAATGGTAGTATTTGATAAACCGCATGCTCTTTCCGACGTACCGTTTCATTACTGTCCCGGATGTACACACGGTATAATCCACCGTCTTGTTGCCGAGGTAATCGATGAACTCGGAATAGAAGGCAGAACGATCGGAATAGCACCTGTCGGCTGTTCTGTTATGGCATATGATTATTTTAACTGTGATATGATAGAAGCGGCTCACGGACGTGCTCCGGCAGTTGCAACAGGTGTAAAACGTTCCGACCCCGAGAACATAGTATTTACATATCAGGGTGACGGAGACCTGGCTTCCATAGGTATGGCAGAAACGGTCCACTCCGCCGCAAGAAATGAAAATATTACTATTATATTTATTAATAACGCAATATACGGTATGACAGGCGGACAGATGGCTCCTACATCCCTTCCCGGACAGGTCACGCAGACATCTCCTTACGGAAGAGACGTAAACCTCTGCGGTTACCCGATAAAGGTCTGTGAGATGCTTTCGCAACTTGACGGTCCCGAGTACATTGAGCGTGTTGCCGTAAATAATGTTAAGAACATAAAAAATGCAAAAAAGGCCATAAAGAAGGCTTTTGAAAACCAGGTAAACGGAAAGGGATTTTCCTTTGTTGAAGTAATTTCAAGTTGTCCGACTAACTGGGGACTTACTCCGGAAAAGGCTCTCAAGTGGATCGATGAAAAAATGATTCCTTATTACCCTCTTGGTGTATATAAGGACAGATCTGCACAGAAATAAGGAGGAAAATACAATGAAAACAACACAGTATCTTATCGCCGGATTCGGCGGTCAGGGAATTCTGTTTGCAGGAAAATTCCTTGCTTATAAAGGCCTTATAGACGGTGCGAATGTAAGTTGGCTTCCTTCATACGGACCCGAAATGAGAGGAGGAACCGCAAGTTGTAGCGTTATTATAAGCGACATACCGGTCGGTTCTCCGATAGTTTCAAAACCAGATGTACTTATCGCAATGAACCTTCCGTCACTTGACAGATACGAGGACAGCGTCGTTCCCGGTGGAACGATCTATGTTGATTCAACACTTATAGATCGCAAGGTAAAGAGAGCGGATGTAAACGTTTTCTATATTCCAGCAACACAGATGGCGTCGGATAACAATATTCCTACTCTTGCAAACATGATCATTATGGGTAAAGTTCTTAAGGAGAACGGAGAGTTTGACGACAAGGAAGCAGTTGATGCCGCACTGAAAAAAGTAATTTCGGCAAGACATATCGATATGCTCGAAACCAATCTAAGTGCAATGATCCTCGGAAAAAACTATAAAGAAAACTGAAAACCGGTAAATAGTATGTCTTTCGTATGAGTTAAGAAAAAAGACATGCAAGACCGGCGATTCAGAATACTGAGATTTTATTACGCACGGTAATTTTCGAAGGTTTTTCCGTTACGGAAAGTCTTTCGGATCTGCCGGACGACAAAAATTTGATTTAATTTCGGAGATGAATAAGTCATGGAAATCAAAATAACAAAAACGACCGCTCCGGCGGTAAAGCCCGAGGCTTCTGTACTCGGATTCGGTAAATATTTTACCGATCATATGTTCATTATGGAATATAATCCCGAAAAAGGCTGGCATGATGCAAGAATAGTTCCGTTCGGAAAGATAGAACTTCATCCCGCATGTACGGCACTTCATTACGGCTCCGAGGTCTTCGAAGGTCTCAAAGCGTATAGAAAGTCCGATGGAAGTGTTCAACTTTTCAGACCGATGGAAAACATACGCAGGATGAACCGTTCCGCAGAGCGTCTCTGCCTTCCGCAGATACCGGAAGATACCGCAATGCAAATTCTTACCGAATTTATTAAATTCGAGCAAGATTGGGTACCTTCTGCACCCGGAACATCGCTTTACATCCGTCCGTTTATGTTCGGAAACGACGAGACTCTCGGAGTTCATTCCGTAAAGCATGCAACATTTATGATCATCACATCTCCCGTCGGAAGTTATTATAAAGAGGGTATAAACCCCGTTAAGATCATGATAGAAGCGGAAGACGTCAGAGCCGTAAGAGGCGGTACCGGAGAAGCAAAGTGCGGAGGTAACTATGCCGCAAGTAACCGTGCAGGCGAAAAGGCGGAAGAAAAGGGTTATTCTCAGGTACTCTGGCTTGACGGTGTAGAACGTAAATATATCGAAGAGGTCGGTGCAATGAACGTAATGTTTAAGATCGACGGCGAGGTCGTAACTCCTCAACTTACCGGATCCATACTTCCCGGTATAACAAGAAAGTCGTGCCTCGAAATTCTCAGAGCAGAAGGATATAAAGTCAGCGAAAGACGCATAAGCATCGATGAGATCGGTAAGGCTCTTGCAGACGGCAAACTCGAAGAGGCATGGGGAACCGGAACGGCGGCTGTTGTTTCTCCTATTGGCGAACTCTGCTATAAAGATGTCAAGTACATAATCAACGACGGAAAGATCGGAGAGGTAACCTCTCATCTTTATGATACTCTTACCGGAATCCAGTGGGGTAAGATTGAAGATAAGTACGGCTGGACAGTCCCGATAAAGTAATATTGATAGTAAATATCAAAAAATTACCCAGAAAATTCATAATTTATACATTGAAAAGTGTCTTTCTTTGTGGTATAATTAATTCGTTGTCAAACATGAGAAAATGCTAAGAAGGAATTATTTTCCGTTTGAAAGCGTCACAGAGAGTCGGCATTTGGTGTAAGTCCGATATGCGGAAGACGGATAAAGTCTCATTCCCGAGCAGAATCTCCGAACAGACCTGTTTTGCCGTACAAGCATGGTTCATTAAGAGATTCCGGATTGCTCCGTTATCAAGGCAAAAGGCTTGTCAGAGCCTCACAGAGTGACCGTATTTTGCGGTAAACAGGGTGGTAACACGGATAAATTCGCCCCTGAAGCCATTATGGCTTCGGGGGCTTTTTTTATAAAAACAGAAGAAAGAAGGAAAACAAAGTGAAAAAGATTATAATTTCTGATATGACTCTTACAGTCTATCCGACATTATCATTTAAAGAAAAGATTGAGGTCGCAAGATGCCTTGATAACCTTAATGTTGATGTTATATATATGCCGAAGATAGAGAATACAAAAGCGGATTCGCTTCTTATACGTACAGTTTCCGCATTTATAAAAAACAGTGCCCTCTGTGTAGAATCAGGAAGCAGCACGGAAAGCATAGATGCCGCCGCCGCCGCGATATCCGGCTCGAAAAATGCCCGTATGGCAGTAAGGCTCCCTGTTTCCTCGATACAGATGGAGTATGTTTATCATAAAAAACCGGCAAAAATGGTGATTTTTGCAAAAGAGATTTTTGCCGCGGCAACGGCAAAATGCGAAAATGTGGAGTTTTATGCCGAAGACGCAACACGCGCCGACAGTGCATTCCTTCGTGAAATGGTAATCGGCGCAATAGACGCGGGAGTAAAAGCCGTAACCCTTTGCGATGACGAAGGCGCAATGCTTCCAGACGAATTTGCCGCTTTTATAAAAGATACTTATACAAACATACCGGAACTTGAAAAAGTTACTGTCGGCGTGGTATGTAAAAACACGAACGGTATGGCAAGCGCTTCCGCAGTCATGGCGGCAAAGGCCAGTGTTGATGAAATAAAATGCTGTGTAGGCAAAAAGGATATCACCGGACTTGACGATTTTGCAAAGATACTTTTCGGTTGCGGAGAAAGATGCGGGCTTTTCTCCGGTATAAATTACAATATACTTAACCGCAGTGTAAATCAGATAGAGTGGATTGAAGGCGGTAAGAAAGTTAACGCATCTACTAAGATCGAAATTTCCGACAATGTAAATGTATTCGATGTACACGACAGCGAGGAAAGTATTTTTGACGCCGTAAAGAAACTCGGATACGACCTTTCGGATGACGATCTTAAAAGAGTTTATGAGGAGTTCAAACGTGTTGCGGAGAAGAAAAAGATAACTGCAAAGGATCTTGATGCGATAGTATCGAGTGTTGCGCTTCAAGTACCGCCGACGTACAAACTCGTAAGTTACCTTATAAATAACGGTAATATAATTGATTCGTCCGCTCAGATAAAACTTGAAAAAGACGGAAAATATATAAGCGGAATCTCAACAGGAGACGGCCCGATAGACGCCTCATTTAAGACGCTCAGTCAGATAATAGGACGCCGTTTCGAACTGGACGATTTCCAGATACAGTCGGTAACTGAAGGACAGGAAGCCATGGGATATGCTTTGGTAAAACTCCGTAACGACGGTAAGGTTTACTCCGGAAACGGCATTTCCACCGATATAATGGAAGCATCAATAAAGGCTTATATCAATGCGGTAAACAAAACAGTGTATGAGGAGAAAACAAAATGAAACTTTCATTTTCAACAAAGGGTTGGCACGGAAAAAGTTTTGAGCAGTTTTGCGATATAGCAAAAGATCTTCGCTTTTCCGGAATAGAACTTCACAATATAAAAAACAAACTCTTTACAAGCAGTGATAGCGCATTCAATGAATACGCGACCGCCGCAACGCTCAGAAGACTTTATGAGATGAAACTCAGCATTCCGTGCATAGACAGCATATGCGATCCCGCCGATACGGAAAAGTCCGAAGAGGCAATGGAAGAACTCAAAGAGTGCATAAAGATCGCCGAAAACCTTCATATACCTTATATAAGAGTACATGCGTCCTCCCACGGAGAAAACGATTTTGATACAGTGCGTGGATTCCTTTCCCAAATACTCCCCATAGCGGAAAACGCAGGGGTAGACATCCTTCTTGAAACAAGCGGACTGTTCAGTGACGCAAAAAAATTGCGCGACATGCTCGACAGTTTTGCAAGTGACAGCCTTTCCGCACTGTGGGATGTTTATTCCACTTGTTTTATAGCGGAACAGTCTCCCGAGACCACGATCGAAACTCTTGGCGCTTACGTAAAGCACATTCATATAAAGGATGCCGAAAAGACTGATAAAGGCATAAATTATTGCCTTGTGGGGGAGGGAAGTCTCCCGATAAACGAACTTATCTGCGCACTGCGTTCGGTCAACTATAACGGCTTTATCTCACTTGAATGGGATCCGAAATGGTGCGAAGAGATCGATGACCTCGAAATAGTACTGTCACAGTTTGAAAACTTTATGAGCCAGTTCAGCGACACCTCAAAGTCGGATAGCTCGCTTTATTACAACAAAGCCCACACCGGCAGATATATCTGGAAAAAGGAAATGCTGATCGATCTGACCTTCCCGAAGGTACTTGACCGTATGGTAGAGGAATTTCCCGATAAACTTGCATTCAAGTACACGACGCTTGACTATACAAGAACATACTATGAGTTCCGCAAGGACGTCGATACTTTCGCCCGCAGTCTTATCTCTCTTAACGTAAAGCCCGGAGACCACGTAGCGGTCTGGGCAACGAATATACCTCAGTGGTATATAGCATTCTGGGCGGTAACGAAAATAGGAGCAGTTCTCGTCACAATGAACACCGCATATAAGATTCACGAGGCCGAATACCTTTTGAAGCAGTCAGATACTCATACGCTTGTCATGATCGACGGTTACCGTGATTCAAATTACTCTGAGATCATTGCAGAACTTTGTCCAGAACTCGCAAATACAAAACCTGGAACGCCTCTTCACAGCCGCCGTCTGCCTTTCCTCCGCAACGTAATTACCGTAGGATTTAAACAAAAGGGCTGTCTGACATGGGAAGAGACGATAGCAAGGGCGGATATGGTACCGGTCGAAGAGGTATACAGAAGAGCAGACGCCGTTGATAAGGATGACGTATGCAATATGCAGTATACTTCCGGAACCACGGGATTCCCCAAGGGCGTTATGCTTACTCATTACAATGTCGTAAATAACGGTAAATGTATCGGAGACAGAATGGATCTTTCCACCGCGGACAGAATGATGATACAGGTCCCGATGTTCCACTGTTTCGGAATGGTCCTTGCCATGACCGCAAGTATGACACACGGAGTTACACTCCTCCCGCTCCCGTATTACGCACCGAAACCGGCGCTTGCATGTATAAACGCCGAGAGGATAACCGCATTCCACGGAGTTCCCACGATGTTTATTGCACTTCTTGAACATGAGGACTTTGCAAAGACCGATTTTTCGCATATGCGTACCGGTATTATGGCTGGAAGCCCCTGCCCGATTTCCGTTATGCGCGATGTTATAAAGAAGATGCACATGGACGAAATAACGATAGTTTACGGTCAGACGGAGGCATCTCCCGGATGTACTATGAGTTCGACAGATGACCCGATTGAAGTCAGAGTCGGAACCGTCGGACGCGCGCTCCCTGAGATCGAATGTAAGATAGTTGACCCAGAAACGGGAGAAGAGTGTCCGGATGAGGTCACTGGCGAGTTTGTTGCAAGAGGTTATAACATAATGAAGGGATACTACAAGATGCCCAAGGCGACCGCCTCCGCGATTGACAAGGATGGCTGGCTCCATACCGGAGACCTTGCCTGCCGCACGAAAGAAGGAAACTACCGTATCACCGGTCGTCTCAAAGACATGATTATCCGCGGCGGTGAGAATATTTACCCGAAGGAAATAGAGGAGTTCATCTATACCCATCCGAAGGTAAAGGACGTTCAGGTAATAGGCGTTCCCGATGAGCAGTACGGTGAAGAGATAATGGCTTGTATAATTCTGAAAGACGGTGAGACCATGACCTCCGAGGAGATGAAAGAATATATCAATGCCCATATGGCAAGGCATAAAGTACCGAAATATATAGACTTTGTAAAGGAGTTTCCGATGAATGTAGCCGGAAAGATCCTTAAGTATAAAATGCGTGAGGAAGCTATTGAAAAACTCGGACTCCAAAAAGCAGCAAAAGTGGTGACGGCATAATGTATCAAAATAAATTTTTTACGGTGGATGCGCACTGTCATATCTATCCGGAAAAAATAGCGGAAAGAGCCGTTAACGGTACAAATACATTTTACGGCCTTCATTCGCTGAAAAACGGAATTGCAGGAGACATGGTCAAAGAGGGTACAAAGGTCGGGATCGACCATTTTGTGGTACAATCCGTCGCCTCGGTACCGAAGCAGGTAAAAAGCATCAATGAATTTATCGCAAAAGAGGAAGCAGAGTACAAAGGAAAACTCACCGGACTCGGTACGCTTCATCCCGACAGCGCCGATATTGAAGGCGATTTTGATCACCTGTGCGAACTTTCGCTTCACGGCGTAAAACTCCACCCCGATATTCAGAATTTCAGAATAGACGACAAAAAGTGTATGAAGATATACGAGCTTTGCGAAAATCACGGACTTCCGATACTGATGCACACGGGTGATTATAGGTACAACAATTCCAACCCCGATCAACTTATCCCGGTACTTAAAAGTTTTCCGGACCTTATTATAATAGGCGCTCACCTCGGAGGCTGGTCGGTCTGGGAAGAAGCAACAAAGAAACTTCCGAAATTTGAAAATCTTTATGTCGACTGTTCATCGTCTTTCCCGTTTTTGCCAAATGAGAAAGTGAAAGAATATATTATGGCGTTCGGAATAGACAGAGTTATGTTTGCTACCGATTATCCGATGTGGGATGCATCGGAAGAACTTTCAAAACTCATGTCTCTCGGCTTTTCCGAGGAAGAATACAAAAAACTTCTCGGGTACAATGCCGCGAAGGTTTTCGGAATAGCCGCTACATAATTAAAAATTGTAAAATTTCAAAAAAAGAAGTAATTTTTAAATACATTAGAGTATAAAATTATATTCGCCTTCTCGTGTAAAGCAATAAAATGCCCTTTGAAATTTTTTTCAAGGGCATAAAGTTACCGCCTGAATACATCGGATTAAATTGTTGAATTGGAGCAAGGAAATGGACCTTTTGGACATAAAAAAAGGACGCAAAAAGGTATTTGCGGAAGGGATGAGAGATGCCGTGCCGATAGGACTTGGGTATCTTGCGGTATCGTTTGCCCTCGGTATAATGGCAAAAAATTCCGGACTTTCCGTTTTTCAGTCGTTTTTGGCAAGCCTGCTGTGTATTGCATCTGCAGGCGAGTATGCCGGGTTTGATCTTATATCAAAAAATGCAGCATATCTTGAAGTTGCTATAATGACATTTGTCATAAATGCAAGATACATGCTTATGAGTTGTGCCCTCAGTCAGAAATTTTCACCAGAAGAAAAACTTTCTCACAGATTTTTCAGCAGTTACTTTGTGACCGATGAGATCTTTGGTATCACAATGGCAAGGGACGGATTTTTAAACCCGTACTACATATACGGAGCGGCGTTTACCGCTGTTCCTTTGTGGGCTTTGGGTACGGTCATAGGCGCCCTTGCCGGTACATGGTTACCGACAAGCATAGTAAGTGCATTGAGCGTTGCTCTTTACGGAATGTTTCTGGCGATAATAATTCCTCCTGCAAGAAAAAACAAAGTTATATCAGGCATTATTATTATATGTTTTGTTTTAAGTTATGCATCGAGGTATGTTCCCGATTCTTGGGGACTCACCGACGGCACAGTGACGATCATACTTACGATATTTGTTTCTGCTTTTGCGGCAATTTTATTTCCCCGAAAAGATGATGAAGAAACGGAGGAAGTAAAATAATGCTCAAAATATACATTTATATTTTGATTATGGCAAGTGTTACCTATCTTATCAGAATGCTTCCCATTGTTCTTATACGCAGACAGATAAAAAACAGGTTTTTAAAGTCTTTTTTATATTATGTTCCTTATGTTACTTTGTCGGTAATGACATTTCCGGCAATTATTGAAGCGACGCAATCTCCGGTTTCCGGTGCGATAGCGCTGATAGTCGGAGTAGTGCTTGCATGGTTCGGTGCAGGTCTTTTTAAAGTAGCGATTGCATCGTGTTCGGTAGTTTTTATTGTTGAATTTGTAATGATGTATCTGATTTAAAAAAAGTCTCCGGAAAATTTTTCTTTCCGGGGACTTTTTTAAATATTTATTTATGGTTATAAAAGTAACATACTGGATTTTTTCATCACTTTATTGACTGAGATTCATAAAGATTTTTTAAATGAAAATTATTTTTTCTCTTCTTTGTTCCATATGAGTCCGTCCTTGTCCGCTGAGACGTTTACAGTATCGCCCTTGGTAAACTTTCCGGCAAGCATTGCCGTTGCAAATCCGTCCTCAACTTTATGAACGATGGTACGGCGCAGAGGTCTTGCTCCGTAAACTTTGTCGGTACCTTCTTTGGCAAGATAGTCAATAGCTTTTTCGTCAAAACTTATATTGACTCCGATAGCCGATATACGTTTTACAACAGATGCGATCATGTTATTGGCGATCTTACGTATGTCGCTGTCAGAAAGTTTATCGAAAATTATTATTTCGTCTATCCTGTTAAGAAATTCCGGACGAAACGCCTCTTTAAGAGCAGACATAACACGTTCTCTTGTAGCCGCTTTTTCATCTGCAGGTGCATTTGAAGAAGTAAAACCTAAGGTCTTTCCTGTTGTGGTAATTTCACGTGCACCGAGGTTTGAAGTCATTATTATGACTGCGTTTTTAAAATCGACGCGTCTGCCTTGAGAGTCTGTTAAGATTCCGTCATCGAGTATTTGAAGCATAAGGTTAAATACATCAGGGTGTGCCTTTTCAATTTCATCAAAAAGTACAACGGAGTAGGGTTTACGCCTTATCTTTTCAGTAAGTTGGCCGCCTTCGTCATATCCGATATAACCGGGGGGCGAACCTATCATTTTGGATACGCTCGCTTTTTCCATGTACTCAGACATATCTACCCTTATCATTGCGTTTTCGTCGCCAAAAAGTATCTCGGCAAGAGCCTTGGAAAGCTCCGTCTTACCGACACCCGTCGGTCCGAGGAAAATAAACGAACCTGCGGGACGGTTCGGGTCTTTAAGACCTATCCTTGAACGTCTTATTGCATTTGCGACAGAAGTTACAGCCTCGTCCTGACCTATTACCCTTTCGTGTAAAAGTTTTTCAAGATTAAGAAGTCTGCTTTCTTCTTCGTTTGCAAGTTTTTTTACGGGAATACCTGTCCACTGCGTTACTATTTCAGCAATGTCATCTGCAGTAACAGTATCCATGTCAGGTGTTTTGGTTTTTTCCCATTCTGCCTTTTTTTCTTCGTATTCCTTATTTAATTTCGTTTCTTTATCACGTATTTCTGCTGCTTTTTCAAAATTTTGATTTACTATTGCATCTCTTTTTTCATCTGCAAGTTTTTTGGTTTCCTTTTCGAGTGTCCTCAGATCTTCCGGCATGGAAAGAGTACCGATGTGCTTACGCGATGCTGCTTCGTCCACAAGGTCTATTGCTTTATCGGGAAGATATCTGTCACCGATGTAACGTCTTGAAAGAGAAACTGCCGCATTGATAGCCTCGTCGGATATTTTAAGTTTATGGTGTTCCTCGTAACGGGGTCTCAGACCCATTAATATTTTTACTGCATCTTCCGGTGTAGGTTCTCCGACGGTGACAGACTGGAAACGACGTTCAAGAGCAGCGTCTTTTTCTATATATTTTCTGTATTCTGCAATCGTAGTGGCGCCGATAACCTGAAATTCACCTCTTGAAAGTGCCGGTTTAATAATGTTTGCGGCATCCATACTACCTTCAGATGTTGCTCCTGCTCCGACAATAGTATGAATTTCATCAATAAACAAAATTATATTTTTGTTGTTTTTGACTTCGTTTATAACACCTTTTAAACGTTCTTCAAATTCACCTCTGTATTTGGTTCCTGCGAGCATACCTGAAACATCGAGGCTGAATATTGATTTTCCTTTCAGGTTTTCCGGGACATTGCCGCTTACAATTTTTTCCGCAAGTCCCTCAACAACTGCGGTTTTACCAACACCTGCTTCACCTATAAGACAAGGATTGTTTTTTGTACGTCTTGAAAGAATCTGGATAAGTCTTTCGGTTTCGTTTTCACGTCCGATCACAGGGTCGAGCTTACCCTCTTTTGCCATTTTGGTAAGATCTTTTCCGTATTTTTTAAGATTTTCAAGCCCTTTGTGTGATCCACCGCTTCTTGGGTTATATGAGCCGTCGGGATCTTCGGAAGGTGATTCTCCGTCGTCGGACCCGTTCATCATAGTGATAAGATCTCTGCCGAGGTCTGATATATTGACACCTTCCATGGCGAGAAGTCTTACGGCAACCGAGTCGGTAATTGAAAGAATGGAAATAAGCAGATGTTCCGTACCTATTGCCTGACTACCTCTCTTTGTCGCCTCATATGCCGAAGACTGTATGATCGCATTCAATTTTGGGGTAATGTTTCTCGGAGTAGGATTTGTAGGAGTCCCGTAACCCATGTGTGTTTTTACGGATTCAAACATGGACTCGTAATCTATACCGTGCTTTTCTAAAATTTTTGCTGCAGAACACTCGGGAACACTTAAAATGCCGAGGAGCAAATGCTCTGATCCGACATCTGTATGACCGAGGTTTCCTGCTTGTACAAGTGCTTCATTAAGCGCTGCTTCTGCGTATTGTGTAAATTTATTTTGCATATTATATCCTCCGTTCTGACGCCTTTAAATGCGGCTTTAAAATGGGGTTTATTATTTGAATTTTACCGATAGATACCTATAAAATCCAGTTAAAACCAATATATATTTTTTTCTTAAATTAATTGTATTTTTTAATTAATGTTTTATTGTTACTGTACTGAGCATATCACGTACTATCTTTGCTCTTGCCATATCTCTTGCCATGTCTCCTTCAAGACCTTCTTTAGTAAGGGAGATCGTTGCAGGCTGAACGGCAACCAACATCTCACTCATTTTTTCATCACTTATACCTTCAAGTATTCCGAGGGATACTCCCATTTTCATATCGGCAAAACCGCTGTTGAATTCGGAAGATGAAAGAATGTGCGCGTTTTTTAGGAGTCCGATACTTCTGCATATTTTATCTGTAACAGACTCACTGTTCAATTCAAAAAGATTTTTTCTTGCTTTTCGTTCCGCTTCAACAAGGTTTTTTACAACGTCAGTGAGAAGTTTTATAATTTCTTTTTCGCCTGTTCCGAGGGAAGCACGGTTGGAAATCTGGTAAAGACAGCCTGCGGATTCACTTCCTTCTCCGTAAAGTCCTCGGATTGTGATCCCCATCTTACTCATAGCTTCTCCGTATGCACTTATGGCGTTACCGGCTGTGAGCGCAGGCAGGCAAAGCATTGCAGAGACTCTCATTGCAACACCGAGGTTGGTTGGACAACTTGTAAGATAGCCATATTTTTCGCTATACGCTATTTTTAGTTTTTTACATATCAAGTCATCTGCTTTGCATGCATATTCGTATGCTTTTTTCGGCGCAAATCCCGCAACGATACTTTGAATCCTTAGATGATCTTCTTCGCAGACCATGATCTTTACGCTGTCATTTTCTCCGCTCAACAGTGCACGCGGTTTATTTGACGCTGAAAATTCAGAACTTACGTAATGCATTTCCATATATGAACGTAATCTTGTCTTATCGAAAGCGCCGAATTTTTCACAACTGTAACCGTTTAGTGTTTCCGATACCGTTTCAATTATTTCTTCTGCACCTTTATCGTTAAGTCGTTCCGGAAAAGGGTAATTTTCCAGATTGCGTGCAAAACGCACCCTGGTAGAAATTACGACGTCCTGAAGCTTTCCGTTTTCAGTATACCATGCCATCTTACTTATCCTCCCCGTTCTTTTTTTCTAAATTGTTGCTTGTGACGTTTTCGATTGCTTTTATTTTATCTCTTATTTCGGCAGCTTTTTCATAATCTTCTTCAAGAATAGCCGTCTCCTGCTCTTTTTTCAAAGCATCTATTTCTTTATTTTTTTCAATTTCTTCTATATGTCTGCCTGGTGCTGACCCGGAATGTGTTGTATTTCCGTGTATACCGTAAATAATTTTTGAAAGCTCATCGGAAAAAACTTCATAGCATTTTGCACAGCCTGCGCGTCCTGTTCTTGCAAGATCACGTCTTGTTGATTTACAGAGAGGACAAACTTTCTTTTCTGATGTAAAAGTATTTCCGAGAATACTGTCACTGAAAAATCCCGAAAAAAGGTTATCATTACCAATTCCGAAAAAAGAACCAAAATTTTCCTTTTCCGCGCATTCTGCACAAAGCATAAGTTGACTTACTTCTCCGTTTATTATCTGTTTTACATGTACCGTTGCATTGTTTTTATGACATCTTTGACATAACATGGCTTTATCCTCCTATTATATGATAGATAAAATAATTTTTTTAATTAGGTTTGCTCTGACCGTATCGTTATCAGTATAAGAGTTTGCAATATTTGATATGGCCGCCTCGCGCTGTGTGATCATACCCCGTTGTTTAAGATCATCTATGAATATCCTTGCACTTTTAATATCAAGAACATTTCCTATTGAATAAAAGAGATGCATTAAATATTCGTTTTTTTGCATTACTTTTTTTGTAATGCGAACATATCCTCCTCCACCGCGTCTGCTCTCTATGATATATCCTTTTTCAGGAGTAAACCGAGATGTTATTACGTAGTTTATCTGACTTGGCACACAGCCGATCTGTTCTGCAAGTTCGTTCCGCTTTAGTTCAAGGTGACCGCCTTCTTCCTCGATCATCTCCATAAGCATTTTTTCAATAATATCGCTTAACATTTATTTTTGACCTCTTTTCTCAACTTGCCTGAAATAAACAGTTTAAAATTTTGTTTTAAGAAAGTTACTGGGTAACTACCGTTTTTCTTATACGGGCATAATTATAGCATAAAAGTCAAACAAAGTCAAAGTCAAAGAAGGTTAAACTTTTTTAAAAAAAAGCAGTTATAAAAACAAAAAAGGGCAAAATCTCTTTTTTTCTCATTTTTTCAAGTTTTTTATGATTTTTTGAATTTTATTAGTTTGCAAAAACGTATTGACTTTTTTTTTGTTATGATTTATAATATAAAATATTATTAAGGTATTGGAATGTACCGATTTATTAAAAATTTAAAATTAGTAATTGACCATGGTTTTTGAAATATTAAAATTAAAGTAAACAGCAAAAATTTTGGCATTGATTTTATTAACTAACCATAAGGATTTATGAAATGAAAAAAGAAGCAGGCAATATTATCCCAGAAAATTATGTTGTCTTTGATCTCGAAACCACAGGATTTTCTCCCGAAAATAATGAAATAATAGAAATCGGTGCTGTAAGGATACAAAAAAAGAAAATTAAAGAAAAATTCCAAACATATGTAAAACCGCGAGGAAAAATTCTTCCGCATATAACCCAACTTACTGGAATAACCGAAGATATGGTAAAAAATGCTCCTTATATTGAAGATGCCGTACCGAAATTTGTCTCATTTATAAAAAACGACATTTTATTTGCACATAACGCATTGTTTGACAGTCGATTTATACTCCCGATATGTTTTTTGCTTGGATACAATATTGATAATGAAATAAGAGACAGTTTAAAACTTGCAAGAAAATACATAAAATCAGAAAACCACAAACTTGAAACGTTAAAGAATCTTCTTGGAATAAAGGTAAGATCTCATAACGCAATTGATGACGGTATTGTAACATATCAGGTTATTGAAGAGTGCAGGAAAATACAAGATCTTTTAAAGATAAAATAGATAATATATTATATATAAAGAAATAATATAAAGAAATAAAAGAGTAATTTAAGAACAATGAAAAAGAACAAAAAAAATCCAAATGAATATATAACCGTTATAGATTACATACGGCCCTATAAATTTGCTGTAATAATTACTGTAACGGTTAAATTTATCGGCACATTTGCGGAACTTATTTTACCTTCCGTACTTTCTTATATGGTGGACACTCTTGCTCCGGCAAAAGATTTAAGAAAGATGATACTTTACGGTCTTTTGATGGTTTTTTGTGCTTTAGTTGCGCTTATTGGTAACATAAGCGCAAACAGAATGGCAGCAAAAACGGCAAGTAGAATAACCGGAAAACTTCGCCATGATGTTTATGTAAAAACTCTTGCGCTTTCCTGCCAAAAAACAGATGAATTTACCGTGCCAACTCTTATTTCAAGGCTTACAAGTGATACATATAATCTTCATAATATGCTTGCAATGGTACAAAAAGGAGGAATACGCGGACCTATAATTGTCATAGGAGGAATAATAATAACATTTTTCCTTGACAGAGTTTTGACACTTATACTTGTATGTCTAATGTTTGTAGTTTTTATAATAATTTATTTTATATCAAGAAAGGGCATAAAAATATTTGGTGATGTTCAGAAAAGTAACGATGATATGGTTGGCGTGCTTCGCGAAAACATGGATGGTATAAGAGTAATAAAGGCACTTTCAAAAACCGAATACGAAAAGCAACGTTTTGCTAAGATAAACGAAAAAATATACAAAGTTGACAGTAAAGCGAATATAACAACTGGACTTTCCGGTCCGGTACTGAATATTTTCTTGAATCTCGGGTTTTGCTTTGTAATACTTATTGGTGCATACAGAGTCCGTGACGGAATCATAAAACCGGGGGTTATTATAGCTTTTTTAAGTTATTTTACCATTATACTTACTGCAATGATGATGATAAACAGGATTTTTATGCAGATAAGTAAGGGCGTCGCATCCGGGAAAAGACTTAATGAGGTACTTTTGTCTCCGACTGACGATGACTATATTTACGGTGATGTTAGAGGAAAAAAACAGGAAAGTAAAAAAACACAAGTTTCAGATTACCACATTTCGTTTGAAAATGTAACATTTTCGTACCTTAAAAGGAAAAATAATATTGAAAATCTCTCATTTAATTTAAAGAGGGGGGAAACATTGGGAATAATCGGGTCAACGGGATCCGGTAAAACAACTATTGTAAACCTGCTCCTTCGCTTTTACAAAGCAGACAGCGGAGAAATCAAAATAAACGGCGAAAATATAAATTTCATACCGAGAGCAGAACTATATAAAATGTTTGGATCGGCGCTTCAAACTGATTTTCTTATGTCCGATACCATAAAAGAAAACATCCGGTTTGAAAGAGAAATATCCGATGAAGAAATAACATACGCCGCAGTAAATGCTCTTGCTGACAATTTTATAAAAGAAAAGAAGGACGGTTACGGGCATATGCTTGATGTCAAAGCAGCGAACCTTAGCGGAGGACAGAAACAAAGACTTCTTATTGCAAGAGCAATTGCGGGAAAGCCGGACATACTTATACTTGACGATTCTTGCGGTGGTCTTGATTACAAAACCGATTCTATTTTGCGTAAAAATCTTGCAAAAAATTATACCCAATGTACAAAAATTATTGTTGCACAAAGGGCGAGTACAATAATGAACGCTGATTTAATAATAGTTATGGATGACGGCGAGGTCGCAGGTATGGGAAGTCATGATTACCTTATGGAAAATTGTGTACTTTACCGTGAAACAGTAAATGCGCAGATGGCATAGGAGTATATTAAGATCAAGGCAAGTCATAAAGACTCAAAAACTGAATGAAGTTTTTATTTAAAAATCAGATATTTTAATGATTGGATACAGCGGCAATAAAAATTTTAAGTTTTTCGAAAAACGAAAAAGGGGGATGGAAAGTGAATAAAGCGCCAAATATGACTCGCGGCAGAGGCATGGGAGCAGAAAAACTCAGTTCAGAGCGGAGAAAAGCGGTTATTTTTCGTCTTTGGAAATATCTTAACCAGATGCGTCTGCCTTTAATCATAATCGGTGTGATAGTTGTATTCAGCAATTTGTTTGCACTTATCGGACCAAAACTTTCTGAACCGGCTATTAACGCAATAAAACCGGAAGGCGTTGATTTTGAAAAAGTTTTCTACTATGTTAAACTTATGGCAGTATTTTATATTTTTTCAGCCGGTCTTACTTTTTTGCAGTCTTTTCTCATGACCAAAGTTAGCAAAAGAATAACTTTCAACATTCGCCGGGATCTTTATCAAAAACTGTCACGCATGCCGATAAAATTTTTTGATACACATCAGTCCGGTGAGATAATAAGTACAATGTCTTATGATGTTGACACAGTAAGTGCATCTCTATCTGCAGATCTGATACAAATTTGTACTGCGCTTATAACAGTTACGGGTTCGTTTATTATGATGCTTACAATTTCAAGGCTACTTGTACTGGTCTTTTTGATAACAATACCTATGTCTATAATTTTTTCACGGTACAGGGCAAAAAGAGGAAGACCTCTTTTCAGAGAACGTTCCGGAAAACTCGGAGAAATGAATGGATTTGCTGAAGAATCAATAGGCGGTTTCAGGACAATAAAGGCATATAATAAGGAGTCCGAATTTACTCATCGTTTTGAGATTAAGAATACGGCAGCGACAGATGCCTATTATCGCTCTGACAGATATTCATGTATTGCAGGACCTTCTGTAAATTTTATAAATAACATTTCTCTTGCACTCATATCTTTTTTCGGCGCATTGCTTTATTTGTATTCACCAGAAACTCTTTCGCTTGGTGCGATTTCGTCATTTGTTCTTTACTCAAGAAAATTTTCGGGTCCTATAAATGAAATTACAAATATATATAGTGAAATACAGTCAGCATTTGCGGCTGGTGAACGTATTTTCCGTCTTATGGACGAAAAAGAGGATACCCCGGATAAAGAAAATGCAGTATCCGATCCGATTACAAACGGTCAAATTGAATTTAAAAATGTAAATTTTGGTTACGAAGACGATAAAATTATTATAAAGAATTTTAATTTAAAAGTGGAGCCGGGAAGTATAGTGGCTATAGTAGGACATACCGGCGCAGGTAAGACAACCATTGTAAATCTTTTAATGCGGTTTTACGATGTAAATGACGGAAGTATATTGATAGACGGTATTGATATACGTGAAAGAAAAAGAGATGAAATGCGAAAATCGTTTACAATGGTTTTACAGGATACATGGTTGTTTAACGGAAGTGTTTACGATAATATTGCTTATGGCAGTGAAAATGTAACTGCGGATCAGGTAAAGGCGGTTGCGGAGAGGGCAAAAATTAACGGATTTATTGAAGCGTTACCAAGCGGGTATGAAACGGAGATAACCGATAACGGTGCAAATATATCAAAGGGGCAAAAGCAGTTAATGACAATAGCAAGAGCAATGCTTCCGAAAAGTGTGATACTGATTCTTGATGAGGCAACCTCAAATGTTGACACGAGAACAGAGGCAAAGATAAGCGAAGCTATGTGCAGACTTATGGAGGGAAAGACATGTTTTGTAATTGCACACAGACTTTCTACTATACAGAATGCTGATGTGATTTTGGTAATGAAAGACGGGGAGATAGCAGAGAGCGGAAATCACGAAACATTATTGAAGAAAAACGGAGTTTATGCAGAATTGTATTATTCACAGTATAAATAATAAAAGGAGCAGATTTATCTGCTCCTTTTTGTTTGTTAAGGCACACTTGAAAAATACTTAAACAATATCACAAAAGTATTATATTTATGTAAAAAATTTCCAAATGATTTACAGTTACTTTTATTTGTTTTTTGACGTATCATGTACCTGTTCTATAAATGCATCTGAAAGTCGGCGTAGGACAGTTTCGGCATTAATGCTAAGTTGCTCACATTTGTAAACAGCAGAAAGCAGAGCGTTTGCCGCTTCACCCTCAATTCCGGTCAAAAGGTTATCATCTGGTCTGACATTTTCCTTTGCAGCCTTATGTATAAGTTTCTGTATACGCATAAGTGCAGGAAGAGGTTTTGCAACGGAATCCAATTTTTGATAAAGATTACTTTGCGATTTTGTTTCAGCCTTGATCTTATCCCAATTTTTTAAAACTTCATCGGAGTTTTCGACGCTTACATTACCGAAAACGTGCGGATGTCGTGTAATCATTTTCTTACATATACCGCTGACAACATCATCGTACGTAAAATTTCCTTCGTCAGCTGAAATATCTGCATGGAAAATTACCTGTAGTAACACATCTCCAAGTTCTTCACAGAGCATATCGGGGTTTTCTTTTTCGATTGCTTCTACCGTTTCATAAGTTTCTTCAATAAGTCCTGGGATTATACTTTTGTGAGTTTGTTCAGCATCCCAAGGGCAACCTCCTTTACCTCGGAGGATTTTTATAATTTTCAGAAGGTCGTCTGTTGTGAATTTTTGCTTGTTTTTCAATTTTTCTTTTTCATTTTCGCACATATAATTTTACTCCTTACGCTGAAACAATTAAAACGGAGCTGTATATACAACCCCGTTTTTGTTTTTATTAAAGTGTCCCTCTGTATTCGGGCTTTAATAATCCGTTTTCATCAAGTTTTTCAATGAGCTTATGGATTTTGTCGACTTGGTTAAGCATGGTGCTTATGCTGTTATTTTGATGAAGTGTGGCAATGAGTAGCGCAACATATTTTGACATATCGACTTCTGTATACCATTCTCTTGATCTTAGTTCATCGGTTCTGTATATAAGGTTTGTCGTAAAGATCTGATCAATAACACCGTCTTTATACGCTTTATCGATTTTTTTAAGACCGTTACAGAAAAGTCCGAACGAGGCAAATATGAAAACGCGTTTAACTCCTCTTGATTTTAGTTGTCTTGCAACATCAAGAACGGATTCACCGGAGGAAATTATGTCGTCAACGATTATAACATCTTTATCCCGTACCGGTTTTCCAAGGTACTGATGAGCCTTTATCGGATTTTTACCATCCTTGATTACAGTGTAGTCGCGACGTTTGTAGAAGGTACCGAGTTCGAGTTTTAAAACAGAGGAATAGTACATACAACGATTCATTCCGCCTTCATCGGGGGAGATCATCATAAGTTTTTCTTTATTAATTGCAATATCAGGTATTTTTTTAAGAAGAGCTTTTATCATCTGGTAAGTCGGGTGGACATTGTCAAAACTACACATAGGTATTGCATTTTGTATACCTATATTATGTATATCGAATGAAATAATGTTTTCAGCGCCCATATTGGAAATTTCCTGAAGAGAGATTGCTGCATCAAGAGACTCACGAAGTGTACGTTTATCCTGTCTGCCTTCGTAGATCATAGGCATAATTACATTTACTCTGCGACCTTTACCGGCAAAAGAACAAATAAGTCTTTTAAGATCCTGGAAGTGGTCATCCGGACTCATTGGATATTCTTTTTCGTACATTTTGAATTTTACGCCGTGATTAAAAACATCTGCGTAAACAAAAATATCATGGTTACGCATGGAATCGTTTATTACAACTTTTGCTTCCCCTGTTCCGAAACGTATATATTGCGGATGAATCAAAGTTGTTTCATCATTTCCGGACCATGTTTTGAGCCATGTATCCACTTTATTAAGAAACTCATCGCAGCCTCTTGTACCCATTATACTGAGTTTGCCGCATATTTGTTCCATTTCCATTATTTTTTTCCTCCGAAATAGCAGATAATTTATATATACTATTATAACAAAAAAACAAACAATTTTCAACAACTTTATTAATTTTACTGTAAAATTTTTTTTTAAAAAAGATCATGTTTTTTGTATATTTTTTACATTATTTGATTAAAAAATAAAATAAAACTGTCTTACGTATTTTTATAATATACCGTAAAACAGTTTCATTGATCATTTTGTAACAGTTATCTTTTTTATAATGTTTGATTTATCAGGATCAATACCTTTTATTTCCGCTAATTTTAACGCAAATATTTGAAATGTTATTGCAAACATGTAGGGAGAAAATATTTCGCTTCTGACTGATGGTACTTTTATTGCATACTTGCAGTTTTTTAGGATTTCTTCGTTATCTGAAAGAACTATTACGCGGGCAGGTGTATTGCAAAGTTTTTCAAGAATAGCCTTGGAATCATCGTACATAACACCGTCAGATGCTATAAGAAATACGGTTCCGCCGTTTGTAAGGCAGGCAAAAGGACCGTGATAAAAATCGGACATGGAGTATCCGTACATGTTTATTTTGTTTGTTTCAAGTATTTTCAGAGCACCTTCACGCGCGATGGAGTAATTATATCCACGCCCTATAACGACTCCGTTATCAAGGAAAATGAAGTTGTTTATTATTGACTCTATCTGTGTTGGTACAGTGTTTAAAAGCTCGGCGACCTTGTCAGATATTTCCTCCATTCCGGCAAAAATTTCCTTATCGTCTGCCCAGACCGCTGCCATAGCGGTCATGACTGCAAGTTGTGCAGTAAATGTCTTTGTTGCTGCAATGCACTTTTCTTCACTGACACCAAGGTATATGTGATGATCCGCTGTCGTTGCAACAAGAGAACCTGGGGTGTTGGTGATACCGACCGTAATGGCGCCGCAATTTTTTGCGCGGTTAAGTACTGCCATCACGTCCTCTGCGGCACCTGATTGAGAGACACCTATGACAAGTGTATTCTTAAAGCACAGTTTTCCTTTATACTTTGTAATAACGGAAGGGGTTGCAAGAGCGCAAGGAATCCCTATTACTGTCTGGAATAGGTATTGCGCATATATGCAGGCATGGTCTGATGTTCCTCTTGCCACGAAGTAAATAAGATTTGTATCCTTGACCTTTGCCGCTGACACTATCTCTTTTATTATAGGAAGGCATGACCGATATGTGGCTATTATTGTTTTCGTTTGCTCACGAATTTCTTTTTCGAGATTAATCATTTTAAAAATTTCCTTTCGGTAATATGGGAATTTTATATTTACCGTTATATGTTAAAGAACAAATGATACTGTTTTGCCTGCGTAAAAATGTAGGATGTTTTTAAGATTTTTAAAATTTTAAAATATAAATATATATAAGTTTGAAAAATATTTTAGAGAATAAAGTATAAAAAAACTAAGTAAACGTAATTTTACAAGCATATCCGGAAAACTACGGATATCTTTTTTATTTTTCAAATCTGAATGTTTTTCTAAATTCAGATTTATTTGGTTAATGTTAAAAATTTTTCGTAACCTGTATCCCAAATTTTTTTGTTTTTCAAATTAGGTTCATAGCATTTTACGTCAAAAGAATCTTTTACCATTTGTCTTGCCTCCGTAAGACTTCCGAGTTCACCGAGGGCAAGTAATTGAGATACAAGATTGCCTATGGCTGTTGCTTCGCTTGGACCTGCATAAACCGGGATCCCGCAAGCATCTGCAGTGTACTGACAAAGGAGTGTTTCTTTGGAACCGCCGCCTATAATGTGTATAAACGGAGTCTTTATACCGGACATATCCTCGATCTTACGTAAAGTGTTGCGGTAACGTAACGCAAGGCTGTCGAATACGCACCGGACGAATTCACCTTTGGTTTCAGGAATCGGCTGACCTGTTTTTCTGCAATAGTCTGCAATTCTTCCGGTCATATTTCCCGGTGGGGTAAATAAAACGTCGTCGGGGTCGATTACAGAACGCATAGGTTCGCTTGCATCGCCCATTGCGGCAAGATCATCATAAGATGTTTTAAAGCCATCTTTTTTTGCAAAGTCTCTGCGGCATTCTGTTTGGATCCAAAGACCCATTATGTTTTTAAGGAAGCATATTTTTCCTTCAGCACCGCCTTCGTTTGTGAATGTGTATTCAAGAGATTTTTCGGATATAACGGGAGAGGAAAGTTCGGTACCCATAAGTGACCATGTTCCGGAACTTATGTAAACGAAGTCTTTATTTGTAGAGGGAACAGCCATTATTGCAGATGCAGTATCGTGAGACGCAACTGTGAATACATCGGCGTTTATATTTCCGACTTCCGACTTAACTTGATCGGTAAGTTTTCCTACCTTTGTTCCGGGGAGTACGATATCACCGAAAATGTGAGAAGGAATACCGAATTTTTTCAATACATCGTATGCCCATTTGCCGGTTTTTGCATCTACAAGTGCTCCGGTGGTTGCATTTGTATATTCATTTAATTTTACACCTGTCAAAAAGTAATTCAAAAGATCCGGGATCATAAGGAGTTTGTCTGCAGAGTCAAGGAGTTTCGGATTTAAATTAATTTCAGCAAGGAGTTGATAAACCGTGTTGAAATTCATGAACTGGATACCGGTAACACTGTAAAGAGCTTCCTTACTCATGTATTTTTCGGCATACTCAATCATACCGTCGGTACGTCCGTCCCGGTAGTTTACCGGGTTTCCTATAAGACGGCCGCTTTTGTCTATAAGACCGTAATCAACTCCCCAAGTGTCTATACCTATACTTTTAATGCTTTCGCCGGAATTTTTTATGGCCGTCTTTATATTTTCATAAATATCCATTATATTCCATTGGAGAGTTCCTGCAATATAAGATGAGTTATCATCGAAACGATGATTTTCCGTAAGGGAGAGTTTTTTTCCGTCGAATGCGCCAATTATGCCGCGGCCGCTTGTTGCGCCGAGGTCAATAGCCAACATTTTAAGTTCTGACATATAGGAGATCCCTTTCTTTATAATATATTAAATAAAGCAATTTTTAATTTGAAAACTCACTTACCTGTAATTATACTGGCTTGTCTGTTTTTCTTAGTTTAATGTTTTTTATTGAATAAATTTTATTTTAAAAATTTTCGGCGCAAAATCAATGAAGATCAGACGCCGAATTTTAATTGACACATAAAATCAATATCAGAGTAATGCCTTAAGAGCGTCAACGGCCGCTGTAAATGCTGCTTCGCTTGTAGGGTACTGATCAATAATTTTTGATTTGTCGTCCTTGTTTTCAAGTTTGTCAAGTCCTGAAAATACACGAAGGTGAGGCTCAACAGTAAGAGTCATTGTGCCGGGAAGTTTCTTTAGTTCTGCAAGTATTTCAGGAATATGACCGATGCCTTTTCCGGCAGGTGCAACCGTTTTATCAGGGCGGCAGTCTTTAATGTGCATGTAATATATGTAATCTTTAAGTTGGTTAAATGCATCAGGGTACGTTACCACATCCGCCTGGACAAAGTTTGCAGGGTCGAAAATACATTTATACCCTCCATTGAAGTACTTCATTATCTCAACACAGCCCTCGGTTTTTTCACCGAAAATACCTTTTTCGTTTTCATGGCATAGAATCACACCGTTTTCATTTGCTACATCAAGCATTTTACTCATATAATCAAAAACCTGGGTTCTGTAAGGTGCGATGTTTGAAGTATCAGGTACAAAAAAAGAAAAAACCCTGATCCTTGGTGTTCCGAGAACATTTGCAAGTTCGCAAACATGTTTTGTAAGTTCAATGTGAGCGTTTATATCATCGGTAAGTTTGATTTTTCCAAGGGGTGACCCGACAGACCAGACGCCGAGACCGTTTGCTTCCAATTGTTTTTTTACTTCTTTTGCTTCTTCAAACGTAAGTGCGGAAATGTTTTTTCCGTTAACGCCTCTGATTTCAGTGTATTGCACACCGTTTTTAAGCATACCGTCAATTTGTTTGGAAAAATCCTGAGAATATTCATCGGTAAAAGCACTTAATACAAAATTTGCCATAATTATTTTCCTTTCTGAATCCATACTCTTTTTTTATATTATAATTATTATTGCAAATATAACTTATTATAACAGCCTTTTGCGCTTTTGTCAAGCGTTAATGAGACGTTAAAAGTATTTTTCCGTATCCCCATGTTATAATACAGTTTGGCTGATTTTGGCAGTCAGCGTTTTATTTCGATTACGGTTACACCGTAATCTCCTTCACCGTAATTTCCGGACCGAAAAGATGCAACTCTCTTTTCTTTTTTAAGCATATTCCAAAGTGCCTGACGTAGTGCGCCGGTACCTTTTCCGTGCAAAAGTGTTACCGAATTTACTCCTGCAAGTATTGCGTCATCAATATATTTGTCGACAGCAAACCATGCTTCGTCACCTGTCATACCGCGAAGATCGATTTCTGCCTTAAAGTTTTTATTAGCCAATGTTTTGCTTATAGTACCAATTTTATTTTTTTGACACGTTTTTTTGCTGTTTATGGTTCTTAAATTGTCTAAAGTTGTTTTAATTAAAATTACACCCGCGCGCACTGTAATATTTCCATCTTTATCAGCGGGTTTTATGACGGTCCCTAAAGTATTTAATGAAGATATTAAAATTTCATCTCCGACTTTAAGCGGAGATGTGGGCACTGAACCTTCAGAAATTTCTTTTTTACCTGAGATCAGAGCTTTTTCAGCGCTTTTGATACTGTTTCGTATTTCGTTTCGCGCTCTCTCTAATGATTCTTTAGTTTGCTTGTTTTCCTCTTGTTTTTGAAGCTTTTGAAGTTTATTAAAAACAAAAGAAGAAGATGCTTTTGCGCTCTCCATCATACGAGCTGCTTGATCGCGAAGATTTTGCGTGTCTCGATATGTTCTTTCAGATAAATCGTCTATATATTTTCTTTTTTCATTTTGGTAATTCTCAAATTCTCGCTTTTGATTTTCAAGATCGGACTTCATTTTTTCAAGTTCCGTCCTTTGTTTGTCAAGAGCGGATATGACATCTTCCAATCGCCTGTTTTCCGCACTTATAAAATGTTCTGCACGGCTGATTATGTTTTTGGAGAGTCCGAGTTTTTCCGATATTGCAAAAGCATTTGAACGTCCGGGCGCACCCACTATGAGTCTATAAGTCGGTTTTAATGTCTGAATATCAAATTCGCAGCCTGCATTTGTAACACCTTCTTTATTCGTCGCATATTCTTTTAATTCGGAATAATGAGTGGTTGCGGCGCAAAGCGCACCTTTGTAAGAGCGGACTTCTTCAAGTACCGAAATTGCAATTGCCGCACCCTCCACAGGATCAGTTCCTGCACCGAGTTCATCAAATAGCACAAGACTTTCATGGCTTACTTGATTTAAAATTTTGATTATATTTGTCATATGTGAGGAAAAAGTAGATAAAGATTGCTCGATGCTTTGTTCATCACCAATATCTGCAAGTATCTCTTCAAATACTCCGTATTCTGCTTTTTCAGCCGGCAGATGAAGTCCCGACTGTGCCATCAATGCAAAAAGTCCGAGAGTTTTGAGTGTTACCGTTTTTCCGCCGGTATTGGGTCCGGTTATTACGAGCGTGTCAAAATCCTGTCCGAGCGTTACGCTGATAGGTACGACTGTTTTAGAGTCAAGCAAAGGATGCCTTGCTTTTTGTAAATTAATTATTCTTTTTTCTGAAATTATAGGTTCAACGGCACAGAGTTTTTCGGCAAACTGCGCTTTTGCAAAAATAAATGCAAGGTTTGTTATGTTCATGTAGTTTAGGAGAATTGTTTCTCCGTGAAGTGCGCAGTCAGATGAAAGGGAAAATAAAATACGCTCAATTTCCCTGGATTCTTTATTTTGAAGTTCACGGAGTTCATTGTTTGCCTCAACGACGGCATAAGGTTCTATGAAAACTGTCGCTCCGGTTGCCGAAGTATCATGAACCAGTCCCTTGATCTCATTTTTGTATTCAGCCTTTACAGGAACGACAAACCTATCATTTCTTACTGTGATTATATTTTCCTGTAAATATTTTCCGTATGCGCCTGAAACATATTTTTGAAGTGTTTCCCTTACAGCGCTTTGGCTGTGCCGTATTTTTCTGCGAATGTCGGCAAGTGCCGGACTGGCTTCGTCGGCGACATAATCCTCGCTTGGCAGTGAACGGTATATTTTTTCTTCCAAAAAACGGTTTGGAGTAAGTCTTCTGAAGATTATATCTATAACCGTTTCTTCAGCGTTACCGCTTTCTATATAATCAATAAGCATTCTTGCTGTGCGGAGAACATTTGCCGTTTCAATAAGTTCAGATGAAGAAAGGGCAGACTTTTTTCGTGCTTTTTCTATTATATCACCGATATCTTTAATATTTAAAAAAGATGGAAATGATTTTTTTGAAATAAGATATCTTGCAGCAGCGGTTTCCGACTGCATTTTTTTAATTCTTACAATATCGCTTTCCGGTGTCAAAAAAAGTGCCGCTTTTTTTGCACCGTCAGTAACTGCACATTCTGCTAAAAGTTCACGGATTTTATTAAATTCGAGTGTTTTAATTGCTTTTTTATATTCTGACATAGCGTTTTAAATTTTAAGTGATTTTCAAAGTATGGTGGATAGTGAATGGAGATCAAAGTATGCCTGTATGTACGGATATTTGTGATCGGTATTTTTATTTTTGATTTCCGAAAGCACTCTTTATATGATTTATTTCGGTATTTCCGTTCAGAAAATAAACTTCTATAACATCAATCCTGCATCGCTGTGACTCGGGATGTAATTTTTGATAAACCATTACGGCTGAAATAAAATTTTTTCTTTTTCTGAAATTCACTGCGTTTGAAGGTCTTCCGTACCTTGAGTTTGTGTACGCACTGCGTGATTTTACCTCAACAAAAACTGTTTTTCCTTCATTTTCTGCAATTATATCTATTTCGCCTGTCGGAGTCCGAAAATTCCGTTCTTTTATTTCGTAACCAAGTGCGGTAAGATACTCTGCTGCGGCTGATTCGCCGTATTGTCCGACAAGTATATTATTTTTCATTTTTATTTAAAAAACCGAGAAATGAAATTCTGTGTATAGGGGACGGACCGTATTTTCTTACGGCATTCATATGTTCTTTTGTCGGATATCCTTTGTGTTTCGCAATGTTGTATTCCGGATATTTTTTATCAAGTTCGATGCAAATGCGGTCACGGGTTACCTTCGCAAGTATCGACGCTGCGGCGATGTTTGGAGATTTTGCATCGCCTTTTATTATTGTTACAGCATTACATGGAAAGTCTCTTGCAATATTTCCGTCCACTAAAGCAAGGTCAGGTGCAGTGGTGAGTTTTTCTATGGATTTTCGCATTGCAAGTTGAGACGCATTAAGAATATTTATTTTATCAATAATTTCGTTTGAAACAAGTTCCACTGCGTAAGATACCGCATTATTTTTTATTATTTCAAAAAGTTCTTCACGTTTTTTTTCTGATAATTTTTTGGAATCGTTGAGCCCCGGAAGAATAAATCCTCTGGGTAGAATGCATGCAGCCGCGGCAACCGGCCCGCAAAGAGGTCCTCTGCCTGCTTCGTCTGTACCGCAAATTACCTTAAATCCTTTTGCAAAATATTCTTCTTCGATATCCCAAGTTATGGTGGAAATAATTCTTTCAGCCATATCTTACCGCCTTTATTGATTTTATATCACACTTTAATATCGGTTTTTATCTATCTGTATTTATAAATTTGAGTTAAATAAAGATTTTTTGAATTTTCAGTAACCTGAATATTTAAAAATTTATATTGATCGATTTTCTGTTCCTTATATAAAAAGTATTCCCATACATGCAATTATCATTTTAATTCAAAAGATTTTTTAAGATATATCGGCTAACCCGGAAATTCAAGAGAAATTCTTCCTATCTTGCCGTTACGGAATTCATCAAGGAGCATTAATGCAGTTCTTTCTGTATTAATTTCACCTCCGCCGATAAGAAATCCTCTTTTTTTACCTATTTCTGTTAAAATATCATAATCAGAATATTTTTCCGATATATTTTCATTGCTTATTTTATAACGCTGACAAAAAATATCAGGTGCGATTTTACGTAGCATTGCAATAAGCAGACAGGCGATCTCTTCAACGTCAAGAACCCCGTCTCTTATTGCTCCGGTAATTGCGAGACATTCGCCTACAGATCTGTCATCGAATTTGGGCCAAAGTACACCTGGGGTATCAAGGAGGTAAAGTCCGTGTTTCGTCTGGACCCATTGTTTGTCCTTGGTTACTCCGGGACGGTTTTCGGCTTTTGCTTTTACGGATCCTGCCATACGATTTATAAAAGTACTTTTTCCTGAATTCGGTATTCCGACGACCAGTGCTTTAAGTGCTTTTCCTGACATACCTTTTTCGCTGTATCTTACAAGTTTATCAGCAAGCAGCGTATTTATTGCAGGCATTATTTCTCCAAATCCTTCTCCCGTATTGCAATCTGTAAAGATACAGTCGGTATTTATTTTTTTGTAATATGTTTTCCACTGACGGTTTACCGAAGGAGATGCAAGTGAGGCTTTGTTCAGCAGTATTATGCGAGGCTTATTTTCGGAAAGCTTTTCTATATCCGGATTGTGAGAGGAATAAGGTATTCTTGCATCCAGTATTTCAATCACAAAATCCACTAAAGGAAGGCTTTCTTTTATAAGTCTTTTGGTTTTTGCCATGTGTCCGGGAAACCACTGTATTTGTTTTGATTGCATTTTTTATCTCCTTGCAAAGTTGTCTGTTTACACATTTTAATTTTTATATAAAAACAAAAATTTGACCGGATTATTTTTAAAATAATTTTCCGGTAAATTACTTGTAATCTTTAAAAGCGAGACTCTGTTCATTTACCGATAAAACGAGAAAATTTTACAGGATTTTCAAAAACCAAATATCAAAATTTTTTAAAATCCGATAATGGTAAAAGTTTTAAACTGACTTTTCCGAGAATATAACGCTCGTCAATAAAGCCGACATGTGAATCCCGGCTGTCAGTTGAAGCGTTTCGGTTGTCTCCCATTACAAAAACGTGATTTTCCGGTACTGTAAAAGTACCGTCAAGATAATTTGAAGGTTTCATAATTCCGCCGGTGAAATTTACATAGTCTTCATCAAGTTTTATTCCGTCAACGGTAACCGACCAATTTTCATAATCTATCGTGACAGTCTGTCCTTCTGTTGCGATTATGCGTTTTACAAGTGGAGTATCCAGTCCGTATTTTTCCGATTGACATACGATTATATCCCCGGATTTAGGGGTATAATTAAATGTTGATACAATCAAAATATCTCCGTTATTAAGTGTCGGGTTCATAGATATTCCGACAACAGGACTGTGCTTGAAAAACAGGAGCAATATTATCAGTCCTATTGAAAAATAAAGTGTAAAAAGTTCAATCCATTCAAAAATTCTGCTGAATTTGTCAGGTACTTTTTTTTCACCTGTATCTGGAATTTTTTCCAAGTTATTATCCATTTTTATTCCGTTCTGCCGTGATATAATAATAAAATTTGTGGCTGAAAAATTTTAATTACCAAAAAATTTATTTAAGAGATTAAAACAATTTGGAGCAGATTTTTAAAAAAATTTATCAAAAGTATTAAAAAGGAATTTATCCGGATATTTTTCCGTTAACAAGAAGATTCATAAGATTTTCTCCCCGTGAGAGATAAATTCCGGTGGCTTTGGCATTTTCTTCATTAAATGACACAATACCGTTGCGTTCATTTCTGCTGTCATAAATAATAAACGGAACGGGGTCCATTGTATGAGTACGTTTACATATAGGGGTAGGATGATCGGGAAGGACCATTATTTTAAAATCTTCCTTACATGTCTGCAAATACTCATATACCGGCTTTAAAATTTCAGTATCTATTTTTTCTATGGAAAGTATTTTGTTATCAAGTTCTGCACGGTGTCCGCACTCATCTGGGGCTTCGACATGAACGTATACAAATTCTTTACCGTTTCTGAATTCATTTATTGCCGCTTCCCCCTTTCCTTTAAAATTTGTGTTTATGTTTCCTGTTGCACCTTTTACATTGACTGAATGTATACCTGCGCAAATTGCAATACCTTTTATAAGGTCAACTGCTGAAATTACCGAAGCATCAAGGTTCCATTTTTCTTTGAAAGAGGGAAGTGCCGGTTTTTTCCCCGGTGACCAGAACCAGGCGGAGTTTGCCGGGCGAATACCTCTTTTTATTCTGTTAAGATTTACAGGGTGGTCTTTAAGTATTTCGTAACTTTTTTTCTGAATGGAAAGAAATGGCTCACCTGGAAGATACCGAGTTATTTTCTGACCCAGTATGTCGTGAGGACGCATAAAATCTCTGAATTCAGGAGCGTTATTCCAGATGAGGCAGTGCCTGTAACTGACTCCGGTATAAAAATGTTTATGCTCATCTCCCATTTCAGCCTGAAGTGATTTGATAAGTTCGTCAGCCTCGGCTGTTGTGATCTCGTCGGCGCCGTGATCCACCATGATTTTTTCTTCATAAGGAACTTCTGTTTCACCCGGATTGCCGATCGTAACTACATTACAACGGTATGCTGTATCATTTGGTTTCATATCAATTCCGAGGGACATGGCCTCAAGTGGGGAACGTCCTTTTGAGTATATTCCAGGGTTATATGAAAGAACGGCGAGGTTGGCGGTATCCGATTCCGGGACCATGCCGTTTGGCACATTTGATACAGTTCCTGCAAATGATTTTTTTGCCAATGCATCCATGGTTGGTTTTTTTGCCGTTGAAAGAGGGGTGCCACCGTTTAAGGTTTCAATAGGATAGTCTGCTGCACCGTCGCAGAGTAAGACAAAATATTTCATTTTTATAGTTCATCTTTCTTTAGGTTAAATTAAAATTAAAAATATTATAACACGATAATAGTTTTATATCAATAGTTTTCCGAAATTTTTAACAATATAAGTAAAAATATTTTTTTGCGGCTTTACATGTCAAGATCAGTAAATATCCGTAAACATATTTTTACTTGCTCAAGATTTAAGAAAAATGTAAATTTTTTGTGAAAGGGTTGAAAAAAACAAATTTGTATGATATAATACACTTAATATAAAATACGGACGGTCCGCTGCGAGGCTCTGCATGAACGTCTAAGATGTAAGGAGGAAGCCAACATGGATTTGATTCAGGCTTTTACAAATGAGCAATTAAATGAAAATGCCCCTGTTGTAAACATTGGTGAAACAGTCAAAGTTCACTGTAAGATCAAAGACGGAGCAAGCGAAAGAATTCAGATTTTCGAGGGCACTGTAATTGCAAAAAAGGGCGGCGGAGTTTCCGAAACATTTACCGTAAGAAAAATTTCTTACGGCGTTGGTGTTGAAAAAATATTCCCCGTACACTCCCCCAACATTGCTAAAGTTGAGGTAGTAAGAAAAGGTAAGGTCAGACGTGCAAAACTCAACTATCTGCGTAGCAGAGTCGGCAAGAGCTCTAAAGTTAAAGAACTTATCTGAATTAAAAAATAAATGCCGTCCCGAAAGACGGCATTTTTTTTAATTAATACGACTATTATTTTGGAACAAAACAGAATGAGTTTTCACGGTATCAAATTTTTTTGATAAATCTTTCCATATAAAAGCAAAAGTCGTTTACGTCTCTTTCTGTATTGAATGCGCCGAAACTTACTCTTACAGCACCGTCGTTTTCCGGAGTTCCGAGTTTTCTGTGCGCAAGCGGTGAACAATGAAACCCTGCTCTTACGCATATTCCTTGTTCATCAAGATAGGCGGCAACTTTTTCAGAGACTAGCCCTGAAACAGAAAACAGAAGTATACTGCCTGCCTTTTGATCGTAGAATCTTATTTTGTTCGAACCGGCAAGGCGGTCTCTCATTAAAGTGCAGAGCCGCTTTTCTTTTTCAAAAATTGTACCGGGAGAAAATTTATTTATAAAATCTATTCCTTTTGAAAGTCCGGAGATCGGTATAAGCGGAAGAGTTCCGGCTTCAAGACGGTCCGGAAGAAAATCAGGCATTAACGGAGAAAGTGAACGCACGCCGTTTCCGCCTTCACAAAAAGTATCGGTAAGTTGCTCGTCAAAACGTTCGCCGAAAATAACAAAACCTGCTCCGGGAGGACCGTAAAGTCCTTTGTGTCCGGGAGCACACAAAAGATCAATATAAAAATTTTCTGTATTTATAGGAAGTATTCCGGCGCTTTGTGAAGCATCAACGAGAAAAATTATCCCACTTTTTCGGCAAAATGCGCCTATTTCTTTTATGGGAAGAGTAAGATTACAAATGTTGGAATGGTGGCAGGCACATATCATAGCCGTATTCGGCTTAATTTTTTTCTTTAACTCACTGATCTGTCTATCCGGATCTTCAAAAGCCGTATAGATGTCATAACTTATAAGTCCCTTTTCTTTAAGTGAATGAACGGGACGCAGTACAGAATTGTGTTCTATATCGGAGATCAGCACATGGTCTCCTTTTCGGAGCGTTGTTTTGATGGCAAGATTTAAAGCACCTGTGGCGTTTACAGTAAATACAACATTATCTTCTTTGCCGCCGAAAAGAGAAACGATCCTGCTTCGGCACTTATATACGGTATTTGCAGCAGCAAGTGAAAGTCGATGAGAAGAGCGGCCCGGATTTCCGCATCCGGAACGAAGTGTACTCGTAACCTCACTTATTACTTCAGAAGGTTTCGGAAAAGTTGTAGCCGCATTGTCTAGATAAATTATACGTTCCATAATGTTTTCAGCAGAAAAGATCAGCCGCGCATGATTTTTATTACCGGAATACGGTTGCTTTTCAGTATTTTCGCTGCGGCATCGGCTAATGGGGCCGAAACTGAAATCCCGTATCCGCATCCCTCATCAAGATCGGAAAGTCTTATTATTTTACAGTGAATTCCGCTTGTTAGAAGCAGTTTTTGACCCTTCACTGCGTGAGTAAGCGAACGCAGTACTATGGTGATCTCGGTATTCATTTTTGCTGTTTCCCTTCTTTGGGTTAATGGAGAATACAGAATTTGCATTCTCTATTACATTATATGCAGGTCAAATTTAATTGTATATTAAACCACTTTTAAAAGTACAAGAACTGTTCCGATCAGTGTGCAAACAATTGACTGTACAAATTTTGATTTCAAATATTTTTTTGTGCCTATTCCGGATGGATAAGCAAAAGCACAGAATTGCATAAAAACCGAAAATCCACCCCATGCACAAAGAGAAAAGGTCAGTATTTTTGCCATATTTGATGAAAACGGATTTAAAAATGAAAGATTATGCAGTGATTTTGCGCCGGAACTTATTTCCGTTACCGTGCAAATAAGACTTACTATGTATGAATTTGCACCTGCAAGAAGTAGTATTTCTGATAAAACGGTGAGGATAAGTTCAAAAAATACGACAAATCCTATAACTTTGAGTATTGATAAAACCGAAGTTGAAATTGCTTTTGAAAGCACCTCGGAAAGGTTAAAATTTTTTTCGGAGGTATCTTTAGCGTCGGAGCGTAGGGGAACGCTTTTTTCTTTTTTGTTCATACCAAAAAGAAAAAAACCCGTGATAACGGCGGAAAGTATTTGTGATAGATAAAGTAGAATTCCGAATTTGGGGTTTTGCCAAATACCTGCCCCGATTCCGGAAATTATAAATCCGATTCCTCCGTTATTACATATTCCCGACAATTTTTCGGCATCTTTTTTTTCAATTTCGCCTGACTCATAAAGCGAAACGGCGGTTTTTGCGCCTACCGGAAATCCGCAAAACGCTCCTACAATAAATGCAGAAGCACCTTTCCCGCTTATTCCGAAAACACGGTAAAAAAGTTTTCCGAATATTTTTTCGCAAATCATGGGGAATCCGGATAAAATAATTATTTCACCGGCAATCATAAACGGAAAAAGTGCCGGTACAAGTGTTTTAACACAGAACAGCAGCGCATCAAAAACAGCATTAAATGCGGTGGACGGGTGTAATAAAAGATATGCTGAAGTCAAAAAAACAGAAAAAAACAGCAGTATTTTGACCGCAGTCCTTTTTTTTTGCAGTGTTTTTTCTTTGTTGCGAGGAAGCGCATTATTTTTTATTTCGGTAAAACTGAAGTTTTCGATAGGAAAAAAATTTTTTTTCTGATTTTTTTTATTATCGGCAACGGAATTATTTTTTTGTATATATGTATTCAAAGGTTTACCTCCGCATATAGTATCTTAAGTCTGCTTTTTATTTTATGCATTTATTTTTTACAAAATACCGAAATATCAAGCGGCTTTTATGCTTATGAGCCTGGCAAAATATTTATATGCCAGATCAAAGGGAGGATTTATGGCGAATATCGGGAAGAAAAGAAAAAAAATTAATTTAAAAAATAAGTGTTTTCAAAAGGAAAGCAGTGCTTTTTTAAGATCGACAAAGGAAATAACAGTATGCGGCTGTCGAAAGGTCCTGCACTATACCTCTGATACGGTGCGCCTTTGCCTGTTTGACGGAATTATGGAAATAAACGGGGAAGGAATTACCGTTTCTACATATTTCGGAAATGAAATAAAACTTTCCGGAAAAATAAGTGCGCTTAAAATTACAGACGAGATTGAACAATAAAATAATAATCTTAAAAGTATTTATGCGGTTTACTGAAAAATAATTTTAAAATAAAAGCGTAAGAAACCTGAGGAAAAGGAGAAAAGTTATGGGAATCTTATCTTCAGTCATAAAATTTTTTGAAGGAAGAGTAAAAATTTATGCTGATGACTGTAATAAAGACGCTCTTCTAAGTTTTTTTGTTGATAACGGAATAAGTGCGAAAATTTCGTCCTGTAATGAAAAGGGAGGAATATATACCGAAATTTCTCCGTCGCTACTGAAAAAAATCGCTCCCGCTCTTGACAAATTAAATATAATGGTATATATTATAAATATATATGGATTTAAAAGAATTTGCTCAAAATACGGAAAAAGATACGGACTTTTGTGCGGATTTTTCATTTTTGCTGCCCTTCTCTGGATATCAACACTTTTTGTTTGGAGAATAGACATAATCGGAAATGAACTTATTTCAAAAGAGCAAATAAGTGCAGAACTTTCAGAAATGGGAGTTAAAGTTGGAAGTAAAATTTCAGATATTGACCGTCAAACGATAGCAAGTTATTTTCTAAAAGAACATCCGGAACTTTCCTGGGCAGCGCTCAATTTCAAAGGTACTACGGTAATACTTAATTTGAAAGAAACAGAATCAAGGCCAGACGAAGTCACGGAAAACGGTCCTTTGCTTGTTGCTTCCGAAGGCGGGGTAATAAAAAGTATACTTGTTTACGAAGGAAGCGCTGTCGTAAAAGTAGGGACAGTCGTGAAAAAAGGCGATGTTCTTATTACGGGGCTTATTTCAGGCAGCGGAATGCAGATAACTGACGTTCCTCCGCTTAGAGTTGAGAATGCAGTCGGATCGGTAAAAGCGGAGATAACCAGAACTCAAGAAGTTGTGATCCCTTTCAGTGAAAAGTTTACTTTCAGTGAACCAGGAGAAAATAAAGGGAAGATAATATCTGTCTTCGGACACGATTTTTTATTTGGAAGCACGGACGGCGCTGTTTTGGAAAGTGAGAAAAACGTGACATTTTTCGGTGTTTTGGAAATTCCAATTACGGTAAAGACGTATGTTGAGCAAAAAACAGTCACAAGATCGATTTCAAGAGAAAATGAAGAGGCAAGAATTGAAGCGGAAAGACAACTTTATAAAAAAATAACAGATTCGCTCGGAGACGGGGAACTTACATTTGTAAAGACCGAGTATACGGAAACAGAGACCGGATGGACAGCGCGTGCACAGTATGGCTGCATAGTTGAGATAGCGGTTCCGAGTAAGGGTCTCACAAAATAGAATTGATTTAAAGCGAAGCGGTTTTGAGGTTTCGTAAAATAACAGGATATTGAGAAAGTAAAACGAAGGATCTGAACTCAAAGGAAGCAATATAATGGCAGAAAAAAAGATAAAGACTGAAGGTACTGAAAATCTGAACGCATTATTCGGACCTCTTGACGAAAATATGAAAATGATTGAAAAAAAGTTTTCTGTTGACTGTGTCAACCGTGAAAACGAAAGCGGAAACTGTATAATCATAAGCGGGGAAAACGATGAAAAAGTTGAAGGTGCTGCAAAGGCTCTTACCATACTTATGAAGACCGTAAGGCTTCAGGGAACGCTCTCGCTTCAAACGGTGGAATATGTAGCGGATACCGTTATTGAAAAAAAAGAAGAAGAACTTCTCGGATACGGAGAGGACTGCATTTGCGTAACGGTTAACGGAAACCCTATAAAACCAAAAACGATCGGTCAGCAACAGTACGTGGGACTGATAAAAAAGAATACGATAGTATTCGGAATAGGTCCGGCGGGAACAGGTAAAACATTTCTTGCGGTCGCCATGGCGGTAACGGCACTTCGAGCAAGGGAGATCTCGAGAATAATTCTGACGCGTCCTGCAGTTGAAGCAGGTGAAAAACTTGGGTTTCTCCCCGGAGATCTTCAAAATAAAATTGACCCGTATCTGCGTCCTCTTTATGATGCGCTTTTTGAAATGCTGGGCCCAGAAGTATACGCAAGGCACATTGAACGCGGAACGATTGAAATAGCCCCGCTTGCATATATGAGAGGACGTACTCTTGACGATGCTTTTATAATTCTTGATGAAGCGCAGAATACGACACGTGAGCAGATGAAGATGCTTTTAACCAGACTTGGTACCCGTTCAAAGATAGTTATAACCGGTGATGTAACCCAGATAGACCTTCCAAGAGGAACTGCGAGCGGGCTTATAGAAGCATCTGAGATACTTGCGGGTATAGAAGATATAGCCGTTCATAGGTTTACAAAAAATGATGTTGTAAGACACAGACTTGTAAAAGCAATTATAGCGGCATATGAAAAAAAGGACGAAAAAAAGA
Organism: uncultured Clostridia bacterium; assembly: GCA_944381115.1. GTDB lineage: Bacteria > Bacillota > Clostridia > Oscillospirales > CAG-272 > SIG673. The sequence continues at coordinate 36,474 of CALWJV010000006.1, read as the reverse complement.
AAAGGAGTTCGGAAACTAAAGCCAAATGAATAAAATCTACATTGAAAACAAACAGGATAAGGTCGAGGTAACAAAGGCAATTTCCGGACTCGTCAGACGTGCGGTCGAACAGGCTCTGAAATACGAAAAAACACCGTTTGAAGCAGAACTTTCTGTAACGTTTGTCGATAGCCAAGAAATAAAAAAGCTGAACTGCAAGTACAGAAACATTGACAGAGAAACGGACGTTCTTTCCTTTCCGCTTTATGAATCAGGGGAAATAGAGGTAATAGAGGGAGAGAAAACTGCTCTCGGCGATATAGTCATATCGCTTGAAAATGCAAGGACGCAGGCAGAGGAATACGGGCATTCATTGGAACGTGAAATTGCTTTTCTTACTGTTCATTCTGTACTTCATCTTCTTGGTTATGATCATGAGGCTGATCTTGACGATGAACATGAAATGTTTGCAAAGCAGGAGGCCATACTCAACAAAATGGGTCTTTTTCGGTAAACTTGCATTATACTGACAGTGCATCTGAAAAATTCATTTTTGTATGTTTTGCCTGCAAAAAATAATGTTACATTGTTTATGATGAAAAATGTATATGAATTATAGTGTATAGCGAAAAAAAGAAAACAACGAAACGGAAAAATAAATAAAATGAAAAAAACAGGTTTTATAGCGATAGTCGGTAGACCGAATGTCGGCAAATCCACCCTTCTCAATACCCTCGTTGGAGAAAAACTTGCCATAGTATCAAAAAAAACCCAGACAACACGAAATAAGATAACCGGTATACTTACAAAAGGCGAAATTCAGTATGTATTTATGGATACCCCAGGTATGCATAAACCAAAGACAAAACTCGGTGACAGAATGGTATGGGAAACGAACAGCGCTTTTGCCGGAGTGGATGCTGTTATACTTATGGTGGAACCTGTGGCAAATTGTGGAGAAATTGAACATTTCCTGATAGAGAAGATAAAGAGTACCGGGCTTCCGTCTATCCTTGCAATAAATAAAACAGACAGAACAAATCCGGAGATAATAGGAGATACCATAAAGATTTATTCATTAGAACACTGCTTTGATGCTGTGGTACCGATTTCTGCAATAAAAAACAAAGGTATCGATATTCTTTTGTCAGAAGTGGACAAGTTTATAAATGAAGGGGAATGGTTCTTTCCGGAAGACGCAATAACAGATCAGCCGGAAAAGGTGATTGCGGCCGAAATAATAAGAGAAAAGATACTGCGTACTATTGAAGACGAAATCCCTCACGGAACAGCAGTTGTAATAGAGGAGTTTAAAGAAAGTGAAAAAATTTTAAAAATCCGTGCCGAAATATTTTGTGAAAAAAACTCCCATAAGAGCATAATAATCGGAAAAAACGGAGCAATGCTGAAACTTATAGGGAGCCGTGCCAGAGAAGATATCGAAAAATTTTTCGGTATAAAGGTGTTTCTTGATCTTTGGGTCAAAGTAAAAGAAAATTGGCGTAACAGCGATGTGCTTTTGAACAACTTCGGGTTTAAAGGTATGGATGAAAAATAGCATTTAAGATTGCTTTAATGTAAAAATGCCAAATCGGGTGAAATATTTATGCTATCAAATTTTAAAGGACTTGTTTTGTCGGATACGACATGGGGAGAAAACGATAAACTGCTCTCTGTTCTTACGGCAGAATACGGTAAGATATCGGTTCTTTTAAAGGGCGGGTCAAGCCTTAAAAACAAAGCATCAGGTGCATGTATGCCGATGTGTTACAGCGAATTCATTACTGCTGACAGAGGGGGACGGCCATGGGTCCGTGAGGCACGTGAACTTGAGGGCTTTTCAAACATAAGGACAAGTCTTGAAGATACGGCAACGTCACTGTACATATGCGAAGTTGCAAACGAAGTGTGCGTTGAAAACAGCGATGAAAGCGAGATGCTCCAACTTATCCTTAATACCCTTTATGCACTTGACAGAAATCTTAAGCCGCGACAGATAATCAAAGCGGCATTTGAACTCCGTACGGCAGCAGTCTGTGGATTTACGCCCGATCTTGTTTGTTGCAGTGAATGCGGAAAAGAAGAATCGGAAATAATGTATCTTGATGTAATGGACGGCGTTATGCACTGTGACGAATGTCATAGAAAACACAACGCATTGACAGGTATACGCGAAGGACATACTGCATTGTTGATGCTTCTTGATAAAGAACTTCTTAATGCTATGAGGTATGTATCGTATTCAAACGCAAAAAGATACCTTTCTTTTGAATTAAGTCCGGAAAGGTATCAGATTTTTGCAGAGTATTGTGAGAAATATCTCGTAAATCACATAGACAAAGAATTTAAGACACTTGCATTTTTAAAATCACTTAAATATCTTCCTGATAACTGAAAATATTAAATGGCAAGAAAAAATAATGTGAAAAGCATATCTATATGGTGAATAAAAAATAAAACACAGAAAGGTTTTGAAGTAAAATGAACTACATAAGTACAAGAGGATACGGGATCGTAAACGGAGAACCTACAACGGCCGCAGGTGCGATAAAACAGGGGCTTGCACCGGACGGCGGACTGTATATGCCGGAAAAATTTCCGATCCTTGAAGACGGAGAGATAGAAAAACTTGCGTCAATGAATTATTCTGAAAGAGCGGCAACGGTTCTTTCGAAATTTTTAACGGACTATACATACTGCGAACTCCTTTTAGATTGCTCGGATGCGTACAGTGAGGCAAGGTTTCCCGGAGGAGCGGCACCCGTGGCTGCTATCGGGGAAAAAATGAGAGTGCTTGAACTTTGGCATGGTCCGACGGTGGCATTCAAGGATATGGCACTTCAAATAATGCCCAAACTCTTTGTGAGAGCACTTAAAAAGACCGGTGAAAAAAGAACCGCTCTTATATTGGTCGCCACCTCCGGCGATACCGGAAAAGCAGCACTTGAAGGGTACAAAGACGTTGACGGAGTCAAAATTGCGGTATTTTATCCTGTTGACGGTGTAAGCCGTGTACAAAAACTTCAAATGGCTACACAGGAAGGAAAAAACGTAGAAGTCATCGCCGTTAAAGGTAACTTTGACGATGCTCAAAACGGTGTCAAAAAGATCTTTTCCAATGCCGTAATGCAAAAGACGCTTGATGAAAAAGGGTATTTTTTCTCGTCTGCAAACTCCATAAACTGGGGCAGACTTGTGCCGCAGGTAGTGTATTATATCTCCGCATACTGTGATCTTATTTCAAACGGTGATATTACAAACGGTGAAAAAATAGATATCTGCGTTCCGACCGGAAATTTCGGCAATATCTTTGCTGCATATATTGCCAAGCAAATGGGTCTTCCGGTAAATAAACTAGTCTGTGCATCAAATAAAAACAATGTACTTACAGATTTTTTAAATACCGGTATTTATGACAGAAACCGCATATTCCATACTACAATGTCGCCGTCAATGGATATTCTTATTTCTTCTAACCTCGAGCGTCTTTTATATCTTGTTGCCGGATATGAAGCAACGGGAGAATATATGGAACAATTAAAAAATACCGGAAAATATCAGGTAAGCGAAGAAATAATAGCTAAAATAAAAAATGATTTTGTCGGATATTTCTGCGATGAAGAGGGTACCGCAAAAACTATTAAAGACCTTTACTGCGGTTATAACTATCTTGCGGATACACATTCCTCTGTCGGTATAAACTGTGCGGTACAGTATCTTGCCGCCGCGGGAAAAAACGCCGCAAATCGTATTGTAATTGCCTCAACGGCAAGTCCTTACAAATTTGCTTCGTCCGTTTACAGTGCCTTGGAAAACAGCCCTGCACCGGAAGGAACTGCGGCTATTGAAGCGCTTTCTGCACTTACCGGTGTACCGGTAACAGCGCCGCTTGCAGATCTTGACAAAAAGCCGGTACGATTTACAAAAGTAATTGAAAGCGGCAAAATGGCTGAAGCTGTTACCGGAATACTTTAAAAATCAATCTTGAAAGTTTTGTGTCTGCTGTCGCGGCTTGTATGTTGCACAAACCGTATCATAGCAATTTTGTGCTTCGAACGGTCCTATTGAAATTTGTTTTGCGGTGCAACTGCTTATACCGTCGTGGTAAGCGCAACTGATTACGTCACATGCTACATTTTTTATCGGTTTATTCTGTTTTTTTCCGTTATCCATTTTTAACCCTCGCTTAATGAAGTATTTTAAAATATTATTTCCGAAAAAAAGGCAATTATCCGTTTTTGAGAAATAGAAAGGAAAATCATGTCTGTATTTGCAATAGCCGATACGCATTTGTCCGAAAGCGTATCAAAGCCAATGGACATTTTCGGCTTACGTTGGAATAATTGGACTGAAAAACTCAAAAATAACTGGATAAAAACTGTGGGAAAAGATGATACAGTTATAATTCCCGGAGATATATCCTGGGGAATGAGTATGGAAGAAGCAAGAGCAGATCTTTTGCTTCTTGACTCGCTGCCGGGGAAAAAAATAATAGGCAAGGGTAACCACGACTATTGGTGGGGGACTTTATCAAAAATAGAGAAGTTTTTTGAAAAAAACAGCATTGAAACAATAAAAATACTTTATAATAACGCATATTTTGAAGAAAACACGGTTATATGCGGAAGCCGAGGTTGGTACAGTGACGAAAAAAATATGCCGGGAAACTCTGATTATCAAAAGATAGTTGCAAGGGAAGCGGGCAGACTTAATTTAAGTCTCTCTGCTGCCTCAAAATATCCGGGTAATGCAAAAAAACTTGTATTTTTCCATTTTCCGCCGGTGCTGAATGATTTTTTGTGCAGAGAGATTGTTGACATTTTGAAAAAATACAGTGTAAAGGACTGCTATTACGGCCATATTCATGGAAGATACGATATGCCGCCGTTTTTTGAGTTTGAAGGGATAAAATTTACAATTATTTCTGCAGATTATCTTGATTTTACACCCATGAAAATAAATTAGTATCAAAAACATTCATAAATCTCAAAAACAGGTCATTTATTTTTTAAAGAGAGAATATAATTAAATAATTTGTTGACGAAGTATTAATTTTGAATAAAAACAGTTGACTTTTTCATTAAAAAATAGTAAAATCAAAAAAGCATATAATAATGAAAATCATATAAGGAATTGTAAAAACGAAAGGAGCGTCGCTGCTTCATAATATTTCCGGCGACGAAGTATAAAAATGAGTCTTATTAAAACAGAAAAACTTGAGAAAAACCGCGTAGAACTCCAGATCGGTATAGAAAGAACCGCTCTCGATGCGGAGATCGAAAAAGTTTATAAAAAAGAGATCGGCAAGATGAATATACCCGGATTCCGTAAAGGAAAGGCATCTCTTGCAATGGTCAGAAAGCTTTACGGAAAGGGAGTATTCGTAGACGACGCAATAAACAACCTTCTTCCCGATACTTATGAAGCGGCAATAAAAGAAGCAGGTCTTTCTGTCGTGTCACGTCCCGAATTTGAGATAGTATCCGTTAATGACGGCGAAGACGCAGTGCTTAAAGCGACCGTTGACGTAAAGCCAGAGGTAACACTTAAAGAATATAAAGGACTTAAAGCGGAAAAAGATCCCATTGAAGTAACAGATGAAATGGTCGATGCCGATATAAAAGCCGCACAGCAGAGAGGCGCAAGAGAAGTCGAAGTTACTGACCGTGCTTCCGAAATGGGAGACACCGCGGACATAGATTATGAAGGCTTTGTAGACGGAGTACCGTTTGAAGGCGGAAAAGGAGAGCACCACAAACTTAAACTTGGATCAGGTCAGTTTATCCCCGGCTTTGAAGAGCAGGTCGCCGGAAAGAACATAGGCGAAGAATTTGATGTAAACGTAACATTCCCAGCCGATTACGGTGCAAAAGAACTTGCAGGCAAAGAAGCGGTATTTAAGTGCAAACTCCACGGTATAACGAAGGAAGAACTTCCTGAACTTGACGATGAATTTGCAAAAGATATGTCTTTTGATACTCTTGATGAATATAAAGCAGATATACGAGCAAAGATAACTGAAAGAATGGTTAAGACAACAGATCAGATCACAGAAAACAGAATACTTGATGCCCTTATCGAAAACATGGAGGCAGATATTCCGGATTCAATGTTTACCAATGAAGTGGAAAATCAAATCCGAGAATACGATATGCAACTTCGTTCAAACGGGCTTGATCTTAACACATATTTTAAATATACTAACCAAACCCTTGACCAACTCCGTGAAAACTTCCGTCCCCGTGCAGAACGCTCTGTAAAAGTTCGTCTTGCACTTGAAGCAGTAGTAAAAGCGGAAGGTATCAAAGCAACTGATGAAGAAATAGAGGCTGAATACAATCGTTTGGCTACTGCATATTCCATGGAAGTCGAAAAAGTCAAAGAGGCAGTTGCAAAGGAAGATATTGCTGCAGATCTTGATATTCAGACTGCTCTTAAGTTTGTAAAGGATAATGCGGTAGTAACGGAAAAGAAAGCCGAAGAAAAGAATTCTGAATCCGAAACAGTTTAAGCAGATAGAGAAAAATAAAAATCAGGTATGCTGGATGAATAAAACAAATAACATAAAGTTATAATCAAGGACGGCGGTGAAATATTTTTACCGCCGTCCTATACCCTATAAATAAAATAAAACAGTTTGAGATAAAAAGCATTATTAATTGAAACATTAAAAACATAAAAAATAATAAAAATAAGAAAGGGACGGTAAAAACATATGGCTCTTGTACCAACCGTAATACAACAAACTAACCACGGCGAGCGTGCCTACGATATTTATTCTCGCCTGCTTACCGACAGAATCATTTTTCTTTCTGAGGATGTAAACGACGTAACAGCGTCTCTTGTAGTCGCACAACTTTTATTCCTTGAATCACAGGATGCAGATAAGGATATTTCATTTTATATAAACAGTCCCGGCGGTTCCGTTTCCGCTGGTCTTGCCATATACGATACAATGAATTTTATTAAATGTGATGTATCAACAATATGTGTCGGTATGGCAGCAAGCATGGGTGCGTTTTTACTTTCTGCCGGTGCAAAAGGAAAGCGTTTTGCCCTTCCGAACAGTGAGATAATGATTCATCAGCCTCTCGGAGGATTTCAAGGTCAGGCGTCTGATATAAAAATACATTCCGAACATATTTTACGTACAAAGGATAAACTTAATAGGATACTTGCCGCAAATACCGGAAAGCCACTTTCAATTATAGAAAAGGATACCGACAGAGATAATTTCCTTACCGCACAGGAGGCAATGGAATACGGTCTAGTTGATAAAGTTATAGAAAAGAGAAGTTGATCTTTTTTCAAGGCGGTGTCTGTGCGATGTATGTCAAGGTTTTAAAGCCTTTGAAATATACGGTATTTACTGATTTTTAAACTTGAACAGACCTTATTTAGAAAGGAAACACCCGAATAATGGCAAATAATCGTACACCAGGAAATTCGTCTGCAAGGCATTGCATTTTTTGCGGAAGAAATGAGCATCAGGTAAATTTTTTGATCCCATCCCCGACAGGTCTTTATATATGCAATAACTGTGTAGAAACCTGTAATGAAATTATAAGTGAGGTAGAAGTAAGCGGAAATGTTTCCGCATTGAATTACGAAACACTTCCGAGACCCAAGACAATAAAGAAGATACTTGATGATTATGTAATAGGTCAGGAAGATGCGAAAAAAGCGCTTTCCGTAGCAGTTTACAATCACTATAAAAGGATTTTACAAAGCCCTTCAACTTCATTTGGCAGCAAAAAAACAGGTAATAAAAAGAGGAACAGTGACGATGTGGAAATTCAAAAGAGCAATGTTCTTCTTCTCGGCCCCACAGGAGTGGGGAAGACCTATCTTGCTCAGACTCTTGCCAAAACGTTAAAAGTACCGTTTGCAATAGCAGATGCTACAACGCTGACCGAAGCAGGGTATGTCGGAGAAGATGTTGAAAATATACTTTTAAGACTTATTCAGGCGGCAGACTATAATATAGAACTTGCCGAAATGGGAATCATATATATCGACGAAATAGACAAGATTTCAAGACGTTCCGAAAACCGATCTATTACCAGAGATGTTTCCGGTGAAGGAGTACAGCAGGCACTTCTTAAAATACTTGAGGGTACGGTTGCAAATGTTCCTCCGCAGGGGGGAAGAAAGCACCCGAATCAGGAATTTATAAGAATAAATACTGAAAATATACTGTTTATATGCGGCGGAGCATTTGATACGATTCAGGATATAGTTGAGACGCGTAAAGGCGGATCTGCCATTGGATTTAACAGTACAATAATGACAAAAGCGGAAAAACTTTCAAATTCGCCTTATAAAGATGTAATACCACAAGATGTGGTAAAATTCGGACTGATACCTGAACTTGTCGGTCGTCTGCCGATAATAGTAAGTCTTGACAGCCTTGATGAGAATGCATTGATCAGGATACTGATAGAGCCTAAAAATTCACTTGTAAAACAATATAAGAAACTGTTCAGTCTTGATAAAGTAGACCTTGAATTTACTGACAGTGCACTTAAAGCTATTTCGGAAAAGTCTATTGAAAGAAACACAGGAGCGCGCGGTTTGCGGGCGATAATTGAAGAGACAATGCTCGATATTATGTACGAGATACCTTCAAGAAATGATGTTGAGAAGGTTATTATAACCGATGATACCGTTAATAATAAGGCAAAGCCGGAGATAATTCTTAAGACCGGCGGGTATCCGGAAAATTCAGAAAAAACAGGTTAGAAAGTTATAAGTAATCAAAAATACAGATATTTATAATTGAATACGTACCGAAATATCTTGAAAAGTTTAAAAGGTTGATAATGATTGGGTGACAGTCAAATAAAATAAAGCGGATCGCGTTGAGCGATCCGCTTTATTTTAAATATTGTATTAAGAATTATTGCTATTTTCACTGCAATCTTCGGAATCTGTATTTTCATTTTGAATTTGAGAGTCTTTATCAACAGCGCCTTTTTCATTATCACATGGTATATCTTCAGAATTGTCATAATCAGGGCTTTCTGATTGTATGTCTGAAACATTGTTTTCAGATGAAATATTTTCATCGGCGGACTTTTCCGCTATATATTTGTCTATATCTGGGTTTTCGTCCGGGAGTTCATCGTTTTTGTTATCTTTATGCATAAGTACCGGAATAAATTGTTTTGCTATCTTACCTTTACCTCTGTGCTTTATATAAAAATATCCTATAACACTGAAAACAACGGCTCCTATGAAATTGACGAACATATCTTTAATTGTATCAATAAGACCTATGTCGAGGTACCCTCTTTCGATGATCGCTATCTGTCCATTGCCGTATTCAATTGTTGTTTTTGTAATGTTTTCTATAATTTGACCATCAATTGGATGAGTTAAAGAAGAAAAAGAGTTGATTATTCTGTCTTTTTGCATATCGATTAAAAGTGTTCTGTCAGCGGCAAATTCAAAAAATTCCCAAAAAACACCTATTGTCATCGAAAAACAAAAAGCAGTGATAGCAACATATACGGGAGAAGTCCGGAATTTGATTTTGGGATTTTGGTTTATTATATCTATAAGACAAAAGCCGACGGCTGCAAATATAAATCCGTTTGTCACATGTAACATTGTATCCCAAAAGGCAAATTTTTGATAAAATCCGCTGATTTCTCCGAATATTTCAGCACAAAAAATAAATATATAAGCAAGTGTTTCCAAAACAGTCGGAAGTTCTATTTTAAAATTTTTTTCAACAAACGGGGGTATTAAAAATAGGATAAGGGCAAGTCCAGCTGTGAAAATACTTTCATACCGTTTATCTACAATACAGCGAATTATTACCAAAATTACCGCAAGTCTTAATACCAAAAAAACAGCAAAGGCAACTTTATTGGTTTTTATCTGCTCAATCAGCGAAGTATAAAATCTTATCGGAGAAGGAGTTTTTTTCTTAGCCATTTTACTCTCCTTTGTATATTTATTGGTTAAACAAAAATTTGTATATTAATTACATTATACACTAAATTATATTTAAAGTCAAGTGTTTTTGACAAGTACGGATAAAAAAAAACAGGTAATTCAGTCGATATAAAATTATACAAAAAAAGAGTATGTTTCTGTTTTTAAAACATACCCTTTTACTTTAATTTTGTCTTTTTGCAAAGTTTTAAACTATTTTATAGAGCAGTAAAGATTTGCCTGAAAAATTTATTAAGCCACTGACCCCCGACGACAAGTAGCCGTTGAATAATATAACCGCCTGATTATCTATCCGTAAATTAATCATCAGACATTTTTTAAAAAATTATAAATGTGACAGTGATTTTCCTCTGTTACATTTAAATGGCAGGAGCGGTTTACAAATTATATTTTTAAATTATTTAAATTAAACTATGAAACGTTAAACTATGAAACGAACAATGCTTCCACTTATATCTTCGTCGGAAATACAGTATATTTCATCCCACTCCATTTTTGCAAGAATGGCACCGAGTTGAGATTTTGCGCAGATCTGCTGATGTTTACCGTCAGAAAGGTATACCTGACCGGGAACAGCGGATACTATTGCAACGAAGTCCGTAACATCAGTCATTGTGTTGAGTTCTATACGTGCTTTCATATTTTTTCTCTCCTTAAGTAAAAATTAAATTATTGAGCGGCTTCAACAATTACAGTGAAGTCGGGAGCCTTAAGAGAAGCACCACCGATAAGTCCTCCGTCAACGTTTTTCTTTGCGAGAAGTTCTGCGGCATTTTTTGCATTCATAGAGCCGCCATACTGTATAACGGTTGACTCAGCGATGTTTTCGCCGTAAAGTTTTGCAAGAGTTGATCTTATTACACCGCATGTTTCGTCTGCTTGCTCCGGAGTTGCCGTAAGCCCTGTTCCGATTGCCCATACGGGTTCATAAGCAATTATAACGTTCTTCATGTCATCAGCATTCACACCTGCAAGATCAAGTTTTGTTTGTATTGAAACTATTTCATCGGTTATACCAGAAAGTCTTTGCTCTTTAACTTCTCCAACACAGAGGATAACTTTCAGTCCTTCTGCAAGAGCAGCCTTTGTACGAAGATTAACGGTTTCGTCGGTTTCGGCAAAGTACTGACGGCGCTCTGAGTGTCCGATTATAACATATTCAACACCGCATTCTTTTAGCATTTTTGAGGATATTTCACCTGTATAAGCACCGCTTTCGGCAAAATGTACGTTTTCAGCACCGATTTTAATGTTAGTTCCTTTGGTAGACTCAACTGCCACGGAAATATCTACATACGGAACGCAAAGAACAATGTCACATCCTTTTTTACCTGATACCATTGGTTTGAGTTCTTCAATAAGCGTTTTTGCTTCAGCAGGAGTTTTATTCATTTTCCAGTTTCCCGCTATAACAACGGGTCTTTTAGCCTTATCCATATTTAATTATATCCTTTATAGTTATTATTTGTGACAACATATTATTAATAGTTAAAAATTGTGATTATTTATCGTTAAGGCATGCTATGCCGGGAAGTTCAAGACCTTCAAGAAATTCGAGGGAGGCACCTCCGCCTGTGGAAACGTGAGTCATTTTGTCTGCAAATCCGAGAGTTTCAACAGCAGCCGCGGAATCACCGCCTCCTATAATTGTTATTCCTTTACACTCTGCAAGCGCCTTGGCAACGCAACGTGTTCCATTTGCGAAGTTTTCCCATTCTGAAACACCCATTGGTCCGTTCCATACAACAGTTCCAGCGTCTGAAAGAGTTTTTGCGTAAAGTTCTGCAGTTGTACTTCCGATATCAAGTCCCATCCAGCCATCAGGAATGGAGTCAGAGTAAATTCTCATGCAAACAGCATCTTCGGCATAGCTGTGTGCAATAATGTTATCAACAGGGAGCATAAAGTTTATGCCTTTTTCATGTGCTTTATCAATAAGTGACTTAGCCAGTTCAAGCTTATCCTCTTCACAAAGAGATGTTCCGATACTATTGCCAAGAGCCTTTAAAAAAGTATAAGCCATTCCGCCTCCGATAATAAGGGTGTCAACTTTATCAATAAGATTGTTGATAACACCGATTTTATCGGAAACTTTTGCTCCACCAAGTATAGCAACGAACGGGCGTTTAGGATTTGAAAGAGCATTTCCCATTATAGTGATTTCTTTTTGAATGAGGTATCCGCAAACAGCAGGAATTTCGGGGCAGAATTGTGCAACACCTGCTGTAGATGCATGTGCTCTGTGGGCAGTACCAAATGCGTCATTTACGTATATATCAGCCATAGAACCGAGTTTTTTTGCAAAAGCCTCATCGTTCTTTTCCTCTTCTTCGTGGAAACGGACATTTTCAAGAAGCATGATTTCTCCTGGTTTAAGGGCGGCGGCCTTAGCTGTTGCATCTTCTCCGACTACATCTTTAGCCATGATAACTTCTTTGCCGAGGAGTTCGGAAATTCTTTTTGCAACAGGAGCCAAAGAAAGTTTTTTAATATCTCCTTTGGCCTTTTCAAGAGCGGCTGCTGTGGCAGCTTCTCTTTCTTCTTCCGGAAGAGCATCTATCTTCTTTATTTCTTTTTTATCAAGTTTTAGTTTTTCGTTAAAGATATTATGAGGACGACCCATATGAGAACAAAGAATAACGGCAGCGCCATTATCAACAAGATATTTGATGGTAGGAATGGCACCGACGATTCTTTTGTCATCTGTGATCACTCCGTCTTTAAGCGGTACGTTAAAGTCGCAACGTACGAGGACTTTCTTTCCTGAAACTTCAATGTCTTCTATAGTTTTTTTGTTATACATCATAGGTAAAAATTCCTTTCTTTTTTAACGGCATATACATGTAAAACATGCATGTGTAAATTTAACAATATACGCCGATATACTATTCATACATAAGTTTAACATAAATTCCCAAAAATATCAAGGGGTTTTGCAGTTTTTTTTAAATTAACTAAAGGTTTCCATATTTATCATATGCTTTTCACATTGAGGGTATAAAATATTAAGAGTTGATTACAAATTTAAGGCTACGAATTTGAATTGTAATGAGGTAAAAATGATTAAAACTGTCGATTTATTTAAAACGGATTTTTTTAAAAATATTTCTTTTGCATTTGATAACGGAGTTTTATGCATACTTTCAAAAAAACCCGAAAGGAGTGCTGCACTGTTAGAGACATTAGCAGGTATAAAATTTGCTGACGGAGGAGAAGTGAAGGGAATAAAAAAAGTATCGTACCTTCCTAAAGGCAGCCCTCTTCCTTTGGCAATTACAGCAAAAGAATATATTGATTTTATACAAGGTATAAAAAAAGTAAAAGAACTTTCAGAAAAAATTTCAGATATTATAGAGTCTTTTTCTGAAAAAAGAATTGAATTTCTTTCAAATTTTGAAAGATTTACACTTTGCATAGCATCATCCCTTATAGGGGACCCGGACTTGATAATTTCAGAAGATCCATACTATAACCTCAGTTACGATGAATACGGAGATTTAAAATTTCTAATTAAATCAGTTTCAGAAGATGTGCCGGTAATTTTTTCTTCGTCATCAGTTTTTGAATGCAAAGAAATAAGCAATAAACTCCTGGTTATGTCTGCGGGAAATCAAATATATTTCGGGGATACGAAAACGCTTTTCAGTACTGATATTCATGAAACAGATATTATTTGTTTAATTAGAGGTGAAAAAGAGTCGATAAATGCTGCATTAAGCAGATTTAATCCGGAAATAACTGAAACTGTCAGAGAAAATATTTATTGCGTTAATGTAAAAAAGATTGCTATGTTTAAAGCAGCCGAAACGAGAAACAAAATAAAAAAACAACTTACAAAAGCAAAACTTCCTTTGCTTGAACTTAGGTCTGACAAAGAAGCCCTTCTTAATATAATCGGTGAACTTACAGAAAAGGACAAAGCAAAGAGAAGTGAATATGAAGAAAATAAACCAAGTAAAATTACCAAAATAACAAAGTCTCTTATATCTTTCAATCATGATGATGATAACGAAACCGAAAAAGAAGATACAGAAATTGAAGAAAGTATAAAAGCAGAAGACACGTTTGATTTCTCTGAAGATGAATAAAATTATAAAATAAAAGATAAAAGATGCGCATAAATTATTTTAAAGATGGGGAGAAAGGATCATTTGAATGAAATCTGTCTATTTATTGACGCTTAAAACGCTTATGCGAAGTTTTAAAACATATGTTTTCCTTGCAATAATGTTTTTGGCACAGGGAGCAATTCTTACATATATCAATTTCAATACGGGGTATTCAATAATAGAATATTCAGTTGAATTTATTGAAATAGTGTTATTGGTTGCCCTTCCGATTTTAATGTCAGAATTGTTTTCTGCTGACAAAGAAAGTGGCTTTGAGCGTACTGAAATGTCTTTGGGAATACCGATTACAGCACTTGTTTTCGGAAAAGCCCTTGCTGCTTTTACCGTATTTTTTATTCCTTATATTTTTTTATTTTTAATGCCGTTTATTTTTGGATTTTTCGGTGTTGTTAATTTTTCATCATCATTTGCTTCTCTCGGCGGATATCTGTTGTTCGGAATATCCGTTATGAGCCTTTGCATTTTCATATCTGTTACAGCAAAAAAGAAAAAATATTCTTATATTGCATCCTACATTACGGTAATTTTAATATATTTTTTAGCAATTCTTTCCGGAATTATACCACTTTCAAAAAACAGCAGTCTTCTTTTGCTTACAGCCATATTGCTTGCCGTATCGTCAGTGATATATTTTTTTACAAGATCCGGGCTTGTTGCTTTGTTTTTTTTCTGTATAGCTGAGGCGGTTCTGATATTATTTTATTTTGTAACTTCCGGGGCATTTGCGTTTGCTTTTGCAACTTTTCTTGAGATAATATCTCCGTGTACGGCTCTTAACAAAATAATTTACGGGCCTCTTGATATTACTGCAGTCATACATTTAATACTTTATTCTGCACTGTTTCTGATTTTTTCGTTGCTTCAACTTAAAAGGCGAAAATACGAGTAATAAAGGGGGAAAAGAAAATGTTTGATAAATTATCAAAGAAAATAGGCAGTAAAATTGCCTTTTTTATAGTCATTTGTTCGGCAACCCTTGTTGCACTGCTTATTTTTGCCGGGGTAAAATTTTTACCAAGTGGAATTACAAGAATTGACCTTTCAGCAAATTCTATGTATACTCTGTCTTCGGAAACCGAAGATCTTATCTCTAAAATTAATGAACCAATCACAATATATCTTATTGCCCCGACGGGAGAAGAAAATGACGGAATACGCACTTTTTTGGAAAGATACTGTTTTAAAAACAAAAATATAAAATTAAAACTTCTTGATCCATTAGCAGATGCAGATAAAATTTTTGAATATTGCGGGTCAACTCCTCCGGCAAACAGTATAGTTGTTGAATCCTCAAAGCGCTATAAATTTATCCCTTACTATGATTTGTTTTATTTCGATAATAATGCATATAACTATAATTTTCAGATCTATGCAACATACCGTGAGTCAGGTGCTATATCGGATATAAGTTTTACAGATTTTCTGAAAAAATATGCCGTATACGAAGGTTTGTTTACAGGTTATGAATACGAAGAAAGCGTAAATTCTGCGATAAGATATGTTATTTCGGACTCTTTGAAAAAAGTATATGTTGTTGTAGGACACGAAGAAGATGCCCCTTCCTTTGATGTAAGTAATCTTATCGGAAATTTCGGTATAGATATTTCATGGATAAATTTAGATAGAATAGAAGTTCCGCAGGATACCGATCTTCTTCTTCTTTTTCCAAATTCTGATATAACAGATACAGAAAAAAATAAACTTTCGGAATATATGAAAAACGGCGGGAAACTGTTTTTAGTTACATCATACGGTATTGACTATTCCGGTTTGAATTATCTTTTAAATGAATACGGGCTGGAAAGTGACGGTAAATATCTTTGCGAAGATAACGAACTTTACAATTATGAAAAAATTCCTGCGTATACAGTACCTGATGTTACTGATGAAGGACTTGCAGACATTCTTGAAGATCAGGCAGGGACTATTTTACTTGCAGGTACCACCGCCATAACACTTATGGAAAATGTACCGCAGGGGATTACAATAAAGCCTATCTTAACAACATCTCCGGAAAGTTATACAACAGATGATGTAGCCGATTACAAATTTGATCAAGAAAAGGATACACGTAAATTAAGATATACGGGAATTTCAGCATTTAATGAAGCAGGAGGAGGTGTCGTCTGGATATCTTCCCCAAGCATACTTTACGAAGAATATACAATTTACACCAACGGCGGAAATTTGCTTACTTTAACTTATTTTATTAATACGCTAACAGAAAATACATATAAAGATCCTATTCCGGCAAATATTCCTGTTTCCGCAAGTATAGAGGTGCCAAAGTGGTTTTTGTATACATTTGCAACTTTATTCTGCGGTGTAATACCGATCGGACTTATCGGATTTGCCGTTATCTGCAAGGTAAATATGCGTAGGCGAAATACAGGTGAAATTTAAATAATATTAAAGGACGGGGCTTGGTAAAGAAGTAAAAAAATCAAAATACTGAAAATAAAAATCGGTTTGCATTTGATTACAACAAACCGATTTTTATTTTATTAATAAAATATAATTTGAAAATTTATGTTCTGCATAAAGATTTGCATATATTGAAGATATTGACTTTAGTTAATTAATATAAAGAAGATTTACTAACAAAAAATTTTACGTGAAAAAATGATCTTTCTGTTTATTGTTTTGAGTCAAGAAATAAAGTTGTTTTATAAAATACAAAGTAGTCTGAATAAATCCGCATGATTCTTAACTGTCGACATAAACTTAAATGAGTTTTTTTAGTCCTTCAAAGATCCGCGTTGCAATATTTTCCATACCGAGGTCGCCTGGATGAGCGGCAACGCCGCTGTGATCGAACAATCCGATTGCTTTCATTTCCGGAAGTTCGCCGAGGTCACCGAGTTCAATTGGTGTAAGACCTTTTTCGAAACAAATTTCGCGTATGACTTCATCAACTGCATCGTGGTGCCAAAAACAGGTTGTAAGCAACAGTTTTGATTTTCCATTGCCGATGTTATAAAGGAGTTTTTCTGTTTCAGCTTTAAAAACTTCTTTGTTTACACTCTTATTTACGTTTTCTCCAAGTCTGAAAACAATAATATCAGGTTGATAATCTCTTATTTCCGATATATCATCGTTTAGAACACACGTAAAATTTCTTTCCCATGTAGCAAATTGCTTTACCACTATGAAACAATTTATACCGTATTTTAAAAGTTTTTTATAAAGTAAGTGTACATAATCATGTTCTATGTCGCTTGCAGCCATTCCGAAATCATGATCCCATCCGATATCGTGCTTGGGTCCGTGTCTTGTTATTGAATTTCCGAGGATTGCAATTTTTACATCAGCATCTTTTTTACCGAGTGTATAGACACTTTGGTTTTTGGTAACCTGATTTTCTGAACTTACTGTGTTATCGTCTATTGCTTTTTTCATATATTTACCGTCTCTTTCAAAAATTTTTAATATTATCATTTTGCCGGAACAAATCCTTCTGGAAGTTTTATTTCCGTCAGGGTTTTAAAATATTTTTTATTTTGCTCCCAAAGCATTGCCGCTTTATTTTTTGCGTTCAAAGAAAGTTGCTTTACACATATAAGAGTATCATCGGGAAATATGTGGAATGCAGTATAAAATTTGGCGAAATCAAGGGAGTTTAAATACAGTGCACAGTCGTCGTACCTTGTTCCGTTTGTGATTCCCATACTGTCAAGTGTCACAAAAGCACCGTTGTCGTGGAGATTCTGATAATAATCAGCATCGATTAAAAATATTACATAATCTCCTGCCATTGAATTTACAGCAAGTGTTTCTCTGTTATCATTTACAAATGAAGGATTTAAAAAATAAGGGTCAACGCCTTTATCGTTCATTTCTTTAATTTCTTCATTAGTCATAAGTATGAGGTCGAAAAGTTCAGAATTTTTTTGGCCGTCACCGTTATAGTCTGAGTCAATATTTTGATTCAATGCGTCTGTTATTGCGGTTTTATTCTCATCACTTAAGATAACAGGACCTGCGTAGAGCATACGTACATCAAATTTTTCCTTTGTAACTGTTTGTACGATCAGTACTGTAAAGATCGTTACAAAAAAAAGTACTATAAGAACGTGCCATTTATAGTAAAACCATATATCTGACAATGTAAGTTTGTTTTTTTTGACTGTTACATCGGATTCTGTTGTCGGTAAAATTATTTCTGACAAAAAGTCATTTGAATTTTCTGTTTCTGTATCAGGCACAGAATTTTTATTTAATGTAGTCTGTTCCGGGGATGAATTTTTGTTTGTTGTTTCTTCTGCGGAAACAATATCTTCCTCAGAAAAATATTGATTATTATCTTTAAAATCCTTTTTATTTTCAGACATTTTTATTTCTCCGTTTGGCTGCATTATGCAGTTCTATCATTGGTTTAGGGCATACGTGTTATACGATATTAAAAAAATTTAATTTAAGAAAAATACAGCAAGTACTATTATTCCGAGTGCGATCCGGTAGTACCCGAAAAATTTAAAATCGTGACGCTTAACAAAATTCATCAAAAATTTTATTGCAAAAACCGAAACGGTGAATGCGACTGTCGAACCAAGTATAAGAGTTAAAATCTCCGCTGTTGAAAAATCAAATCCGAATTTTATAATTTTCAGTGTGCTTGCTCCGAGCATCGTAGGTATTGCGAGAAAAAAAGTAAATTCCGCTGCCGCAACGCGTGAGACCCCTATTATCAGTGCACCGATTATTGTTGCACCTGACCGTGAGGTGCCGGGTATCATAGACAGCACCTGGAAAAGTCCTATTATAATTGCTGTTTTGTACCCTATATCATCTATACTGTTAGTTTTTGGTGTCCTGTTTTTGTTTAGATACTCAATGACGATAAAAAGTATACCGTAAAATATCAGCATTATAGAGATAGTCAATGTGTTTCCGAAATATTTTTCAAGAAAGTCATCAAAGACAAGGCCGAGGATAGCAGACGGAATGCAAGCGACCGCTACCTTGACCCACATCATAAATATATCTTTTTTTATATATAGACTCTTTTTTTCGGTGGTTTTTTTTTCGTTGTTCTGTGCCAAACTGTTATCTTTAAGATCTAATATTGATTTTATACCGAAAGGTATCATTTTTTTTCGGAACATTACAAAAACTGCAAGTATTGCGCCGAGTTGTATTACAACGAAAAACATTTCTTTGAATTCTTCTGTTGCGTTCAGAGGTATAAATGAGTCAAAAAGCAGCATGTGTCCGGTACTGCTTATTGGTAGCCATTCGGTAATACCTTCTATAATTCCGATTAAAACAATTTTCAGAAGTTCAATCAGGTTTATTTTTTCCACGGCAGGTTCTCCTTTAAACTGTTTTTACAAAGTTTATGCGCATAACAGGCAATGTATGCAGAACTGCCATATTGGTTATTTTTCGATTTTTAAAAATTTCAGCAAATCAGAAAAACTTCCGTGAGGATAGACAGAAATATCTTTTCCTTCTTTGTTTATTATACAGTCTGTAAGCAAAAATACTTTAATTCCGAGTTTTTCGGCAACCATATCCTCGCAAACGTCATTTCCGACCATTATGCAGTTTTCGGGACTGATCCCGTACTTTTCAAGTATACTTTTGTAGTAATCGGTATTAGGCTTACAGTAGTAAGAATTTTCGTACGTTGTGTAAAACTTAAAGTCTTCCGGTGTAAATCCAGCCCATTTAATTCTTAGTTCCGTTGCTGTTAGCGGGAAAATCGGATTAGTTGCAAGACCAACTTTATATCCGTTTTTTTTCAGGACATCAACGGTCTTTTTTGCCTCAGGGTTATATCCGCAGAAATTTTTTATATTATCAAAATTTATCCGATAAAACTCGTCAATGACCGAAAGATGGTTTTTTGCTCCTTCCCCGAATATTTTAAAAAATCTATCCCAAAAAACAGTTTTGTTGGTATTTTGTCCATTGTTTTTTACCATGTCTGCCGTACCTGACCAAATTGCATTTACAAGTACTTCGGGATCATATCCGTAAGGGGCAAGTTTTTTTGCAAGTTCTTTAAAATATGCCTTGGTGAAAACCTCCTGATCCATAGGAAGCAATGTACCGTCAAGGTCAAATAAAATCCATTTCTCCAATTTATATTCTCCGTTAATTTTATTTTTAGAAAATAAGATTAAATAAAACTTTTCAAAATATTTAAGTAAAATAATATAAACATTGAAAGTTTAAAATCACTCATTTAATATATCATCATTATAACATAGTAATAATCAAAAATCAATATTTTTTTTAAAAAGAACTAAGAAAATAAACGGGAATAATTTAAAAAATATTCCCGTTTTTGTTATTTGGTTAATTTAATTTAACTGAAGAATAAAATATTTTTATTCGGAACGAAGTGCCTCAACAGGATCTTTTTTAGCGGCAATCCTTGCGGGAATGAGTCCTGATATAAGAGTTAGAGTCATACTGATTATAACAAGTATGATTGCTCCGCCTACCGGTAATGATGCTATTCCTGAAATTCCGGACAGGTGTTTTATTACAAGACCTATGGGGATGTTAAGAAGTATTGTGATAATTATACCTATTGCTCCCGAGGTAAACCCGACAATGAGCGTTTCCGCATTGAATACATTTGCAACATCGCGTTTTGATGCACCCATAGCGCGGAGTATACCGATTTCTTTTGAGCGTTCGAGTACGGAAATATAGGTAATTATGCCTATCATTATCGAGGAAACTATAAGTGATATTGAAACAAAGAATATAAGAACATAAGATATTGCGTCAATTATCGAAGTTACAGATGACATAATAAGACCTACGTAATCTGTATAACTGATTTTATCATCTTCATTTGTTTGTGCATTGTTATACTCTTCAATTATATCAGCTATAACCTCTTTGTCTTCAAAACTGTTTGGATAAATTGCAATATAATCGGGGGAATTTTTATCATGCGATCCGAAAAGTGCAAGATTATCTTCAAGTGTCGAGGATGACTTTACCGGTACATATTCATCGTAAAATTCAATGAGTTGTGAATCACTAAAACTATTGTTTTCAAGAGCTATTTCAAATGCTTTTGCAAGTTTTTTATTTTTACTTGCCTCACTTTGTGAAGGAGCTTTTTCAGTTCTGTATGTGTCAAAGGCTTGCTCATTTATAATGCTGTCAAAAACTGTCGGTATACGGTCGGATTGTATTGCATTAACAAGAGCAGATATTTCATCATCAGAAAGTTGACCTTGAGTTTTATAATAAGTGAAGATATATCCTTTTTTAATATCGTTTGTTATCAAGGCATCAGATGTTAAAGAGCCGAAGAGATTTAGATTTTGGGAACTGATGGAGTAAAAATCAAGCGCAGTTAAAAGTTCTGCGTAAATTTCAATAGGCGTCTTACCTTCGACGTTCAAATTGAATATACTTGTTGTGTTTGCAAGTTCTTTTGCGATTTCACCTAATTTGTCGGGTGCGCTGTTCAATATTATTCCAAAAAGAATTTTGGTTTTTTCTGCATCGAGTTCAATATCACTTGGCGCATTTATTATTTGGTCAACATCCTTTTGTCTGCTGTCAACAATACTTTTTTCGGCTGTTTCAAGTACGAAATTATATATGAATTTATAAAGATCTTCATCCGAAAATGTGGAAAAATACTGTATTATGAGGGCGTTGTTTTCGCCATTTTCTCCTCCTGCATATTCCATGACCACTTTAAGCAAATCATCTCTGCTTGATGTTGGAGATATCTGGGCCATCGCAAGTATTCTATCGGCTGCTTCTTTAATTTCGTCTTCGCTTGGTGTAGTCAGAATAAGTTTGTATATCTCTGCCTTTTTTGCCTCATTTGCCAATTTAATGTATGATTTGAATGCTGCCGGCTTTTCAGATTCCGGAATAAGCGAATCTTCGGGGGCTGTAAATGGCAGACCATTGAAAATATCAATTGCGGGGGTCGCGTTTTGGGCTTTAACTATATCACTGTTTGCAACTTCTTCAATCAGGTAGTCGGTAAGTGCTGAGGTGTATATAATTGTTCCTGTGAGAGAGCCTGTTGTTGCTTCGGAATTTTGACGGATGATACCGCATATCTTTACATCTAACCCACCGGATATTAAACCGTTAAGTTCGTTGGCATTAGTCGAATCACGGTAATCCATCCACTCCTCTTCTGCGACGTTCCAATAATAGTAATCACTTGTCGGTATTAATTTATAACTTATACCTAAAAGTTGATCATAGGTATATTCGCGTATTTGCGATTCAGCAGGGTTTCCGCTTATAGCGCTCATGATAGCGGCAAATACATCATCTTCTGAAATAAGTCCGAGGCTGTAAAGGGCGAGATCGGTGAGTCTGTTGTCGGAAGAAACGAGGAGAACTACTTCATTTTTGTTTTCTGGCCATTTGCCTGCAATAATTTCATATTGATCTTTTATCATGTCGTGAATGAGAGCACCGCTTTCGGGGTCTTTAGGCGGAAGCATTTCTTCCCATATCTTAAAACTTGAAAAACTTGATGACAACATACTTGATGCATTATTTTGACTGAATCCCAGATCAACTGCCAAATCAACAAAAAGTTCATTTATGTCCGCTTTATAATAACTGTTATCTTCTGGATTTGTCAAGTATGCATTTATATCAGCATCATAGCCGTATCTGATAAGTGAGGAGTGATCTTTAATTTTATTTTCGTCTTTGTCAAGAAATTCTTTAAACTTGTCAAGGTTGTTTGTATTTGTTGCCGGGTTCATGATTGACGAAAGAAGATTATATGAAACACTGTTTGAATATATCTTATTTGGATCGGCATTTTCTGGCTTTGAATTTTCGCCCATAAAATTTGTAATAAATGCTGAAATATCCACTTCCTCTTTTTGGAGCATTATCGGATAAGAAGAGAGCGTCTCTTTTTGTACTCTGCTTATAAATGCATTAATTCCGTTTGAAAGAGAAAGGATAAGTGCAATTCCTATTATTCCTATACTTCCAGCAAACGAAGTCATAAAGGTTCTTACTTTTTTGGTTAAAAGGTTGTTAAATGAAAGACCGATAGCAGTAAAAAAAGACATCGACGGACGTTTTTGTTTATTATCTTTCTTTCTTTTTTGAGTAACATTTTTTTCGGTGTTTTTTTCAACCTTTGGTACATCTGAAACGTTTTGCGAATCATTTGTAACATTAATGTTTACATTATCCGGTTTAAAAAGATTTTCTTTTGCTTCGGCTTTTATAAGTGCAGCAGTATCTTTTTCTGCATCTTCCGTAGAATATGGATTTGAGTCGCCGATTATTTGTCCATCCTTAAGCCTTATTATCCTGTCGGAATATTTTTCGGCAAGTTCTGCGTTATGCGTTACCATGATAATAAGTTTATCCTTTGAAATTTCACGAAGGATATCCATTATCTGTACCGATGTATCAGTATCAAGTGCTCCGGTAGGTTCATCAGCAAGAAGTATTTCGGGATCGTTTATAAGTGCCCTTGCAATTGCAACTCTTTGCATCTGACCGCCTGACATTTGTCCGGGTTTTTTATAAAGTTGATCTCCCAGACCCACTTTTATCAACATCTCTTCCGCACGTTTCCTGCGTTCAGCCTTAGACACTCCGGAAAGCGTAAGTGCGAGTTCGACATTTGAGATAACAGTTTGGTGTGGTATAAGATTATAGTTCTGGAAAACAAAACCGATAGAATGGTTTCGGTAAGTATCCCAGTCGGCATCTTTATAATTTTTGGTTGAGACGCCTTTTATTGTAATGTCTCCGTCAGTATATCTGTCAAGTCCGCCGACTATATTTAGAAGCGTTGTTTTTCCGCATCCTGAATGTCCAAGAATTGAGACAAACTCACTTTTACGAAAGGCCACTGTAATGCCGTTAAGCGCGCGGACTTTACTGTCTCCGGAAACATAATCTTTAATAATATCTTTAAGTATTAACAATTTGAAAACTCCAATTCCGATATTTTGTTTAAAGTTTTATATATTTTTACAACAGTATAAAACAATCATCATATCTTTTAAACATATTATACTGCATTATTATTAACACTGTAAAGATTAATTAAAGCCCTTAAATTAATATTTATTAAATTTTTTATGCTTAGTTATGGAATAAAAACATTTTAAGCTTTGAGATTAAGTTATAAAAAAATATATATAATTTAAAAGCGAAGTGTATTCTGTAAAATGAACGGAAAATTGTCTGCAAGATTTTTTAAAATTCTTGCATATTAAAAAAAGACACTTGCGTGTCTTTTTTTATTTTTTGTTGTATCTTTCTATTTGCTCGTAGGCATATTCAAGGGCTTCAAATATACCGTTTTTAAATTCATTTGCTCTTAGAATTGCGTTTCCGCCTGCGGTAGATTTTATTGTAACCATTATCGGTCCTGCAGCATCTCCTGCAAGCAATACTATGTCAGCAAAGGCTTTTTTGCTTAGGTCGCCGTAAGCCATTGCGTTACCTTCAAATAAAACAACTGGATGGCCTTTATATACTACATAGTTAGTTATCTTATCGGTTGCCATATTTTTTACCTTTCTTTTAATTGTATTTTGTTCACGGGTACTAATTTTATTTAAATAACATTGTATTTATTTTACATTAATTTTGTCTTAAATTCTATGTAAATTTGTAAATTTTATTATACTGTCCTCACTAATTTAAAAGGGAGTTCTAAAAATCGTGTAAAAAAAATAGAATGTTAGCAGGTTTAAAAGAAATTAAAAACTAATTTTGAAGGAAGAAAGGAAAGAAAAATAAAAATGAACAAATATGTACCCGAGGGAAGTCTTATATCAACAGCGGAAAACAGAGAATATATCACATCAGTTGCTGGACTTGAAAGAGCTATGGCAGAGGGAAAAATACTTGAGGGAATGGCGGTCATGTGCGACAGTGATCTGAATATTACAGTAGATCTTTGTGGAATAAAAGGAATCATACCGAGATCCGAGGCACTTTACTGTACCGGGGGATTTAAAGATATAGCCGTTATAACAAGAGTAGGAAAAGCAGTGTGTTTTAAAGTTATAGGAATGAAAAAAAGTGAAAACGGAACAGTAACTCCGGTCCTTTCGCGGCGTGCGGCACAAATTGAATGTACCAATTCATATATAATGGATCTGATCCCCGGTGATATAATAGATGCGAAGGTTACTCACCTTGAGCAATTCGGTGCTTTTGTTGATGTAGGCTGCGGGATAATTTCACTGTTATGTATAGATTGTATCTCCGTTTCGCGGATATCGCATCCAAAAAACAGATTTAGTGTGGGTATGAACATAAAAACTATTGTTAAGAGCATCGATTATGAGACCGGAAGACTTTATGTGACACATAAAGAACTGTTGGGTACATGGAAAGAAAATGTTGAAAAATTTCATATAGGTCAAACAGTTTCGGGGATAGTGCGTTCAATAGAAGATTACGGAGTTTTTATTGAATTGGCACCGAATCTTGCAGGTCTTGGAGAATTGCGAGAGGGAATAAATGTGGGCCAGACCGCTGCTGTATACATAAAAAATATAATTCCCGAAAGAATGAAAATAAAACTCGTAATAATAGATATAGGTAAGAAAGAAGAAAGTTTGCCTGTCTTTGATTATTACTTGACTGACAAAGAGCATATAGACCGTTGGGTTTATTCGCCTGAAGAGAGTGCAAGGATAGTGGAAACAGTATTTGAAAGCAAGAAGTAAATAAGTAAAATTTCGTAAGAAAATTAAATTTAAGTAAAATTGGCTGTAATAAATATATAAAAAAGATAACTCCTTTTTGAAAAGTCAAAGGAGTTATCTTTTTTAATTTTAATAATCTCTGCCTTTATTTTTCTGGTAGCGTTCAATATCGCGGTCTGCCTGTTTTTTTGCGGCATCCTCCCGTTTGTCATAAAGTTTTTTTCCTTTACAAAGTCCGACTTCAAGTTTTACATTTGAACCGCTGAAATAAAGCGATAAAGGAACTAATGTGTAACCTTGCTGACCTACAAGTCCTTTAATTTTCATTATTTCTCTCTTGTGCATTAAAAGTTTTCGGTCGCGCAACGGATCTCTGTTAAAAATATTACCTTTTTCATAAGGACTTATGTGAATTCCCGTTGCAAAAATTTCTCCGTTGTCAATAAAACAGTATGAATCCTTTAAATTGACCTGTCCGGCACGAAGGCTTTTTACTTCTGTACCTGAAAGTACGATACCTGCTTCATATGTCTCGTCAACAAAGAAATCGTGATACGCTTTGCGGTTGGACGCTATCGTTTTTTTACCTGATCTGTTTTCCGACATATTCTTCTCTCCGTATTTGGGTGTTAAACAGTTTTAACAAAGTTGTAGGTTCATTTATACCACCGATACCGTATAGGATCCGAATGCACTTTCTGCCGCAACTGCAATTACATAAATATGCCCCCCGGGAAGAGTTATTGAATTGGTCTCACCGGCATTGCATATCAGTTCTGTATATATAGAAGTATCTTCGATTATATCGGTGTTACGGCTGTTTGTTTTTACTTTGTAATTATCGTCAATCCTGAGTATGCGTGCTTGAAAATTTCCTTTTTTTATCTGTGATGTGAAAGTAAACGTTACATCATTTTCTGATTTTTTTGCATATGAAATATCATAATAACTTAAAAAATTAAATTCAACTTTATAATTTACCTGATTTGTATTTGCAAAATCGTTGGGATAAGTTCCTTTTACGCTGTCAAATTTTACTGTTGTGTTATATGACGGTGCAAAAGATAATTCTGAGTCAATAAAATTGTATCCTCTTCTGCCATAAAAAACACCCAGGAATTCAGAAAAATCAAGCGTTTGTAAAGATGTATCTTCGCCGTTTGTATCTTGTAAAATTGATGATTTTAAGGTCAGTGCTATTTCGGTACCTGATGTATATCCTAATAATACAGCAAGTATAAGTCCTACCGCAGCCAAGATCCACACCCACTTCGGGAGTTTTGAAGATCTTTGGCTTTCTTTTTCAAAATTTGTCCGATTAAAATAATTATTCACTGTTTTACCGCTTTCTTAAGTTTCTTTTTTTTTGATTTTTTCAATTCTCCCGTCAGGTTGCTGTATAGATGTG
This sequence comes from uncultured Clostridia bacterium, assembly GCA_944381115.1. Lineage (GTDB taxonomy): Bacteria > Bacillota > Clostridia > Oscillospirales > CAG-272 > SIG673. The sequence goes on along the minus strand of CALWJV010000006.1, from coordinate 9,346 downwards.
TTTTCAAGAATTCCGAGAAACCTTAGACGGATCTCTTCTCTGTATTCATCACGGAGACTTTTTTGCTCTATAAGTTCTTCTTCAATAAGTATTTCGTTTTTGGCTTTTCTTGCAAGAAAATTAAGTATTTCAATTTTTTTGGGTTCCAAATTTTAAGTCATCCTTTCCGGTGATATTATAATTATAATGATATTATACTTTAATAAGTATACCATGTCAAGATAAAAAAAGTAATATTTATAAAATTTTGTTAAAGTTGACTATAAATTATTAGTAACAAAATATTGATTATTTTACTAAAATATGTTATAATTATTATATTATCGTCAACATTTTTAATATTTGATTGAAACAATTTTTCAAAATGCATTAAAAGATGAAGGGAAGATCATATGGATAATAATCAGAAGACAGAAGAAAATAAATTTCTTGCTTTTCTTAAGAAAAAGGATATAGAAATTTCAGCAAAACGCTATGGTATAGACGCTCTCGGAGCAATGGCTCTGGGACTTTTTGCATCGCTTCTTATAGGTACTATACTGAAAGCCATTGGAATGATTCCCGGACTTTCCGTGTTTACAGAAATTGGCGGGTATGCCCAGGCTGTTGCAGGACCCGCAATGGCCGTGGCAATAGCACATGCTTTGAAAGCTCCGCCGCTTGTCATGTATTCTTCGCTTACTGTCGGATATGCGGCAAATTCTCTCGGTCAGGCCGGAGGACCGCTTGCCGTTTTATTTATTGCAGTAATAGCAGTCGAATTCGGTAAACTTGTTTCAAAAGAAACAAAAGTCGATATATTGGTAACGCCTTTTGTAACGGTAGTTATCGGAGGTCTACTTTCTAAATTCCTTGCCCCGGCGATAGGTATTTTAGTTGGATATTTAAGCAATTTTATAGGTTGGGCGACTACACAACAACCATTTGTAATGGGCGTTCTTGTTTCTGTAATAATCGGTATGGCACTGACTCTCCCGATAAGTTCTGCCGCGATATGTGCAGCACTGGGACTCAGCGGTATGCAGGTATACAATGCAGCAGGTGCGCTTGTCCCGCTTGATTATAACGGCCTTGCGCTTGCTGGAGGTGCTGCAATCGCCGGATGCTGTGCACAGATGGTTGGATTTGCCGTTATGAGTTTCAGAGAAAACAAAGTTGGGGGTCTTATTTCACAGGGAATAGGGACAAGTATGCTTCAAATGCCTAATATAGTTAAAAATCCGAGGATTTGGATACCGCCTACCGTTGTTTCGGCAATTACCGGACCAATTGCAACATGTGTATTCAAAATGAGAATGTATGACGTGGCAATCAACTCAGGTATGGGGACATGCGGACTTCTCGGACCAATAGGTATAATGCTCGGTTGGTTTGGCGGACAGTACCCGGATACTGTAAAAGCGTTTGATTGGATAGGACTTATCCTTATTTGTTTTGTAATACCTGCAGTTTTGACACCCCTTATAGGTTATTTTTTCAGAAAAATTGGATGGATAAAAGAAAACGACCTTAAATTGGATTGATTGAATTTTACTGTATAAAAACTTTTATTCTGTAAAAAATATACTGTAAACAAAGTCATACAAACGGAGAAGAATATGATTATAACGGAAAACAGAAAAATAGTAATTATCGGTTGCGGATTTGTCGGTATGAGTTATGCATATGCCATGGTAAACCGCGGAGCATGCGATGAACTCGTTCTTATTGACATTGACAGAAAGCGTGCCGAAGGAGAGGCTATGGATTTGAATCACGGGCTTGCATTCGCTTCAAGCAATATGAAAATAAAGGCGGGAAATTACAGTGACTGCTTTGATGCGGATATAGTTGTTATAGCAGCCGGGGTCGGACAAAAACCCGGAGAAACCAGAATATCCCTTCTCGAAAGAAATGCAAAAATTTTTGAAAGTATTGTTAACGATACAGTCCGATCGGGATTTCAAGGAATATTTCTTGTGGCAACGAACCCCGTTGATATTATGACCAACATCGTAATGAAACTTTCAGGTTTTCCAAAAAATAAAGTCATAGGGACGGGAACAACTCTTGATACTGCACGCCTTCGGTTTATTTTAGGAGACTATTTCGGAATTGATCCGAGAAATGTGCATGCTTATGTTATAGGTGAGCACGGAGACAGTGAATTTGTTCCGTGGTCGCAGGCGCTTATTACAACAAAAACTATTACAACGGTTTGTACTCAGCATCCGGATAGGTTTGATTTTGATGAGATCAAACAAATAGGGGACGTTGTAAAGGATGCCGCATATCGTATAATAGAGGCAAAAAAGGCGACATATTACGGAATAGGTATGGCACTTGTAAGAATAACAAAAGCAATACTAGGGGATGAACGGAGCGTACTTACTGTTTCTTCATATCTGAACGGTGAGTATGGGATCAACGGAGTTTGCATAGGTGTACCGTGCGTTGTCGGCAGAAACGGAGTAACTGAGAGAATTGAACTGTCGCTTTCAGATGAAGAACTTAAAAAACTTCGTGATTCGGCTGATTTTTTGATGAAAACTTCAGAGCAACTCGGAATCAAAGAAAAAACACCTATAAAACAGTTGTAAAAAGCCTCCGTAAAGAATTGCTCCACAGGCTTACCCGGAAAAAATTAAACAGGATATCAAAAACCGGCATCACATGAAACGCGATGCCGGTTTTTGATTTAAAGTCAATTCAAAATAAATTCATTCTGAGATATCTGTTTTTTTAGTTATAGAGTATTTGGATGATCCGTTGCCTGTCGGGCGGAAGAACTGGTAATAATTGCACTTTATCATTCCGTTGTAAAGGCGACGGATTTTATCGGCTTTTTTTCCGTAATGACGCTCAAAATTTTCATCGGATGTCAAAATATAGATTTGCCAACGTTCAAGTGCGGAAAAACATCTTCCCATATCGGAATAAAGTTTGTATACCTGTCTTGGCGTCATCATCCGTTCTCCGTAAGGAGGATTGCATACCAAAGTTCCTTTCATACCGCCTTTGCCTATTTGCAAAGCATCTTTACAAAAGCATTTAATATATTTTTTCATGCCTGCCCGCTCGATATTTTCACTTGCAGTACTAACCATTTTAGGATCAATGTCAGATGCGTAAGAAATAAACTCCGTGTTGGGTTTTATAAGGCTTTTTGCTTCTTCACGGGCATTTTTCCATACATACGGCGGTATGTCGTAGAAATCTTCCGAAACAAAAGAGCGAAACAGTCCTGGGGCGGTATTTGTCATTATAAGGGCAGCCTCTATTGGAATTGTTCCGGAACCGCAAAACGGATCCCAAAATATTACATCCTCCCTGGGACGAGCAATTTTAACCATTGCAGCAGCAAGAGTTTCTTGAAGGGGGGCTTCTCCGGACACAGGGCGATAGCCTCTTTTATGAAGAGCGGTACCGCTCGTGTCGATCATAATTGAAACAATATCGTTCATTATAAAAAACTCTATTTGGTATTTAACCCCTTCTTCGCAAAACCACTCAATACCGTATTCATTGGAAAGACGTGCTGCAATCGCTTTTTTTGTTATCGATTGACAATCTGGAATACTTTTGAGTTTTGAATGAACGGAGTGCCCCTTTACCGGGAAGGCATCGTCTTTGCTTATCCAGTTTTCAAACGGTAAAGCATTTGTGCCATCAAAAAGAGAAGTAAAATCAGGAGCATCAAAACTTCCGAGCTTTATATAAAGACGCTCGGCAGAACGAAGCCAGATATTGCATCTTGCAATAGCGGTTATATCTCCTTCGAAAGTTATAGTTTCAAGCCTTTTGTATCTTAAAAAATCTATTTCTTCTGCAACAAATTTTTCAAGACCGAAAAGACAGGTCGCGACAAACTGATATTTCATTTACAAGGATCCTTTTTAATTTGATTTCAGATAAAATTATTTTAAAATAAGAAAAAATTTCGGTGAATTTTTGAATTTACGAAAAGTTCTATTTAACTATTTTATATATAAAACTGCGGTGTATTTTAATAGCCCCAGGTCTGCAAAGTTCCTGGCAACAGTAGCATTTTATACATTTTTTTCTGTCAATGTGTGCCTTATGTTTTTTAATAGTAATAATTTTTTGCGGGCAGGAGCGCGCGCACTCTCCGCAACCTATACAAATCTTTTTTACTACTTTTGGTCGCGGCTGTAAAAAAGAAGGCAGATGGTTAAGTATATTTTTTTTATGTGTATCCGGAAGTATAAAATCCTTTACTACAAAATTTTCCGGGCCGTCCCCGTAAATTTCAAGATCGGAAATATCTTCGGGAATGAACCCGCGAGCCTTCGCGTTTTCAATCATTGTTACGGAATTATCTGTTCCGATAATATGGGAAGCAAGCAGATCAAGTGCAAATGGGTTTTCAGATGAAATGATACATCCGATCTTTTTGGGATTTCCGCCTGATGGACCGTTTCCTTCCATACCGATTATGGCATCGCATACGGAAATAACTTTTTTTGTTTTGCATATGTAAGCGGTGAGATCAACAATTGCAGCGGCAAAATCTTCATTTTTAGGAAAGCGTGAATGATATTCTACCTTTAATGTTCCGGGAACCGTACCGAAAAGATTTTTTACAGCGGCGGTCATGAGCGCCATACTGTGTGTTTTGAGTTTGCATAGATTTACTATACAGTCTGCTTCAAGGATCGGGTTTATTATACAAAATTTGTTTGAACGCTGTCCGCCGGTTGTATTGACTTCGGTATATGAAGTATCGTAATTTAGTTCAAAACCGACATCTTTTGACGCTTTTTCCATACCGGAAGTTTTGTAAACAGTCCTAAGATGACCTTGTGTATAAGGTCCTCCGGGACTTTCCGCCAGAAGTACGGAAGCACCTGCCTCAATAAATATTTTCGCTACCGCAAAGACAACGTCCGGGTGTACGGTAACTGCTTTTTCAGGTGCAAATCTCATCAGTAAGTTAGGTTTTAAAACAACTTTCTTGTATTTAAATTCAGATAGATCAATACCGAGAAGATCAAACTGCTTTATTATAAGGTCATATAACATTTCTCTGTCATAATTATCTGCCTTTGAAATTGCTGCTTTGTTATTTTTGAAGAATTCGTTGCCTGTTTGCATACAATAAATCTCATAATTTTTAAATTTTATATTAGATACTAATACTGTATCATAAAGATATAATAGTTTAAATGGATAATCTGTAAACTTTTGTTTTAATACTTGTTTTGTTAATTTTTGTATAATAAAATTAGAGTATACCCTTATCACGAAAGGACTTTTGCTTTAATGAATAATTATTACGGAAAAACCTCATCTCTGCTTTCAAAACTTTTTATACATCAGTTCGGTCTTACTGTTTTCGGACTGTTATTATACAGTGCTGCAAAGGTGTCTGAAAATAATTCTTTGGTCCTTGTGTTCGGCATATTTTCTGCTCTTTTTTATCTTTTTCTCCTTTACGTATTAATGTGGGAGACCGGTGCTTCAGATAAAATTCGGATTGACGGCGGAAGAATGAAAAGGGACGTATTCAAGGGACTTAAGATAACATTGCTTGCAAATATTCCGAATTATGTTTTTGCGGTTGCTTCTGCTGTAAGTTATTTTTGTATTAATAAAGATGTTTTGGACGCAAACGGGAATTTTCTTTCGCCGGAATGGGCACTGAATGTCTATGCCGTTGCACAGATGATAGGTGTTTATATTAATTCAATGTATGTCGGTATTGCCGACAGCCTCGGAATTTTAACTGCACCATACTGGCTTTTTATTTTGACAGTACCGGCTTTAATAGTTTGCGGTGTTGGGTATTATCTTGGTACAAGGGAGATTTTTGGACTGCCTTCATCCGCAACTAAAAAAGACCATTTTTAATTTTAATAAAATTTAGGTATAAATAAATTTATGGATTATTGTGCTGAAATTTTATTTTATAGATAGAACTTTATTTAAATAAAACTGTTCTTTTTCGGAATTTACAAGAATATTCTTTAAAGAGATATTTTTTCGGAAAGGAACATATTATGAAAAATGAAGCATTAAAAACCGCAATGTTATTTTTACTTATAGCCCTTGCTGTAAGTGTTGCGGTTTTTGTTATATGTACACGGCTTTCATCAGTAAGTGATCCGATATCAAGTCCTGCAGACGCAGAGCCGTTTCCTATAATTATAATAGATCCGGGCCACGGCGGCATGGACGGAGGTGCGGTCGGATATGACGGAACACTTGAAAAAGAGTTGAATTTGCAAATTGCAAATGTTCTTTCCGAACTTTTGCGTGTTTCGGGATACAACGTTATAATGACCAGAGAAGACGATATCATGTTAAATACCGAGGACGGAAATGGTAGCAGTAAATTTCAGGACCTAAAAAAAAGACTCATGATAGCATCTTCTTACCCTGATTCTGTTATGATTAGTATACATTGTAACAAATTTTCTATGGAAAGTTGCAAAGGACTGCAGGTATACCATTCTGATGATGAAAAAGCAGCAGAACTTGCCGGAAAAATTCAAGACAGCGTAGTTAATATTATTCAACCGGGAAATCACAGAAAAGTAAAGCAAGCTGATTCTTCAATCTACCTTCTTGACAGGGCAAAAACGCCGTCTGTACTGATTGAATGCGGATTTCTTTCAAATAAAGAGGACTGTAATAATCTAAAAAACAGTGAATACCAAAAAGCACTTGCGCTTGCAATACTTAAAGGAATAACCGAAGTGTATTGAACTGTAATGTTTTGACTTATATTCAATTACGGACTTAATATTCTGCGTATTATGAAAATAAATTGAAAAAGACGTAAAAATGAAAGGAGTATTATGAAGAGCGATAAGACTATGTACGAATGTACTGAGTGCGGATATAAAAATACCAAGTGGTACGGAAGGTGCCCGTCGTGTAATGCTTATAATACTTTTGAAGAAATCATTATAAATAATGAGCCGCAAAAAAGAAGTGTGACAGCGGTAGAAAAGTTTCGTCAAAGGTCAGCGAAACTTGAGGGTCTGGATATTCCAGAATATATAAGGACGGGGAGCGGTATGAGTGAATTTGACCGTGTCCTCGGCGGAGGAATAGTAAGCGGATCCGCCGTTTTGCTTTCAGGTGAACCCGGAATAGGAAAATCGACTCTTCTCATGCAACTTTGCGGAACTATCGGAAATAAGGAAAAAATACTCTATGTTTCAGGAGAAGAGTCCGGCGCCCAACTTAAACTTCGCGCAAAAAGGCTCGGTGTTTCGGCAAGTGAGTTGTACGTTTTAAACGAAACTAATGCTGCAAATATTCTTGCAGAAATAGACGACATAAAGCCGTCGATAGTTATAATAGATTCAATTCAGACGGTTTATACCGATATCTCTCAATCATCTCCGGGAAGTGTAACGCAGGTAAGAGAATCTTCGCTTCTCTTTATTGGTAAAGCAAAAACCGAGGGATTTTCCGTTATACTTGTCGGACATGTCAATAAAGAAGGTGGGATTGCAGGACCGAAAGTTCTTGAGCATATGGTAGACGCCGTTCTGTACTTTGAAGGTGAAAAGCAACACGCATACCGTATAATCAGAGCAGTAAAAAATCGTTTCGGTTCTACAAATGAAATAGGTGTTTTTGAAATGACCGACAAAGGCCTTTGCGAGGTGCCTAATCCATCTGAAACGCTACTTAAAGAAAGACCTAAAAATGTTTCCGGGAGTTGTGCTGTATGTATAATGGAAGGAACCCGACCGATAATAACCGAAATACAGGCACTTGTTTCTCCGACGGTTTACCCGTCGCCGAAACGAGCATCGAACGGCTTTGATTACAACCGTTTTTGCCTGCTTATAGCCGTTCTTGAAAAGAGACTCGGATTACATTTCTCTCAGTACGATGTTTACCTGAATGTAACAGGGGGACTATATTTAAACGAACCTGCAGCTGACCTTGCAGTTTGTCTTTCTCTGATTTCAGGAATTCTTGACAGAGTAATTCCCGATGACTTAATTGCTTTCGGAGAAGTCGGTCTTTCAGGTGAATGCCGTTCCGTTCCCATAACAGAGCAAAGACTTAATGAGGCAAAAAGACTTGGGTTCAACAAAATTATGCTTCCGTATAGACTTGCACCTAAGGATCTTAAAGGGATAAATGTAGTAGGCGTCAGAAAACTATTTGATGCTATAAGAACTCCGGATCTTTTTTTACCTAAAGAAAAAGAGTAAATACATAACAAAAAAATAACGTCAATACGCATTTAAATAGAATAACATTTACTGTGTACACCCAATAATGAGTAAAAAATAAACAAATTTTAAACAGACGGATAAATTTTGAAAATGAAATTTCAGGTATTGAAGTAACTTATTTTTATTATAAAGAAATAAAATGTCGGTAACCTATTGACAAATTTATAATCCGTGATATAATAAGATATAAAAAAGAAGAGTAAAAGCATAAGCGTGAAGTGCCGGCGGAACGGGGAGTTGTCTGTCGGACGAAGGTCATATCTGCGATTTATGCTTTGCATCCCGCTTCATTTGCACGGATAATAATGAGAGGATCTCATGAAATAAGGACTTTGTCAGGTAATATTTTTGACTCCTCCTTTTTTCTGCTGTAAATTACACGGGAAAAGGAGGATTTTTTATGGAAAAAAACAAGGAAACCCGTCATTTTCGTACAATGACAATAACTTTTGCAGCCATGCTTACCGCAATAAGTATAATAATCGGTATATTTTGCAAAAATTTTTTGAATTTTGGAGGAGGACTTTTCAGGATCACATTTGAAAACCTTCCCATAATCCTATCGGGTATAATATACGGTCCCATAGTCGGCGGAATGGTCGGTGTAGCCACAGATATCGTAAGTTATTTTCTTTCTTCACAGGTATATCCGCCGAATCTAATAGTAACGCTCGGATGTACTATGGTAGGTGTTACTTCCGGTGTTATAAGCAAATATATAATAAAAGAGCCAGGAAAGATGCAGATAATTTTTTCCGGTATAGGTGCACACATAATCGGGTCAATGATAATAAAGACGATAGGTCTTTACACATTTTACGGGTGGGCTGTATTGGTAAGGATACCGCTTTATTTTGTCATTGCATCGCTGGAAATAATAATAATGTGCCTTCTTTATAAAAATTCAAATTTCAGAAGACTTTGGAAAATGTAAAATACGGAGGCGGGTATTGTGGATTACACTGAAACACTTAAATATATACATTCGGTCAGTTGGCTGGGTTCGCGTCCCGGTCTTGAAAGGATAACAGAACTTTGCAAAAAACTCGGAGATCCCCAGGACAGTCTTTCTTTTGTACATGTGACCGGAACAAACGGGAAAGGCTCAACATGCGCGATGACCGAAAGCATACTCCGCAATG
>CALWJV010000005.1 GCA_944381115.1 uncultured Clostridia bacterium | reverse complement strand
AGCCCAATGAATGAAGATGAACTAAAAGGCGTAGACCAAGACTTCTTCGTCGAAGGAGACGGTGGATTATTCGAACTGTTTTAAAAAACAAAAAAAAGACGGACTCCGAAAGGAGACCGTCTTTTTTATTTGCTTTGGATTTAAAAAAGCAAGATGATTTAAAGAACGTTAAAAAAAAATCAAACGGTATTATAAAAAGTGTAAAAAAAATGTGAATATTTAAAAAAGTATTGCCTTTTTTACTTATATATGTTATAATAAAAAAAATTAATCGCACCGTTGTCTCGGTAAATGGAGTATTCCGCTTGAAAACACTGCGGTAATCACCGATTTCCTTTACTGAGTTTCGGGTGAAATAAAAAAGAAAGGTGAAAAGTTATGTTAATGAAGGATGAAAAGAAGCAAATTATAGAAACCTATAAGATTAACGAAAAAGACACCGGATCACCGGAAGTTCAGATCGCTATACTTACTTCAAGGATTCAAAATCTTACCGAACATCTGAAGAAAAACAGCAAGGACCATCACAGTAGCCGCGGATTGCTTAAAATGGTCGGCCACCGTCGTAAACTTCTTGTTTATCTTCAGAAGAAGAATATCGAGCGTTACCGCGCTATTATCGAAAAACTTGGCTTAAGAAAGTAATTTTTGCCGAGAAGCACACAGTAAACAGCGCAAAAAACGAGCGAAAAACAAAGCGTTAAGGGCTGTTCCGAGTGCAAGACACAGGGACAGCCCGTTGATGTTTTTGAAGGAAAAATAATCGGAAGGATACCGGCATAAATTACAGTTAAGGGAATCTGCCACATGGTACGGCAGGGAACGGTTTTTTGCCGCTTACGACAAAGCAAAAGAACGGTCATGAAAAAAATAAAAGACGGTTTGAAGGTAAAAAGAAGGATAAAAGTAAAATTACGGAAAATGAGAATTTGATTTTTATACCGGAAAAATATTGTTTAAAATAAGGAAATTTACTTTTTTGGCGGTGAAAAACCGTTCCCTTTAATGTCGGTAAAATTTCGTTAAAAAAATAACGGAGGAAAAAAGATGTTTGAAAAATACAGAACCTTTGAGTACACATTCGCAGGCAGACCGCTTGTTATAGAGACAGGCAAAATGGCGGGGCTTGCAAACGGATCCTGCCTTGTACGCTACGGAGAGACGACCGTACTTGCAACGGCAACAGCAAGCGCAAAACCCCGTGACGGTATAGACTTCTTACCGCTCTCGGTTGACTTTGATGCAAGACTTTACGCTGCCGGAAAAATTCCGGGCAGTTTCAATAAGAGGGAGGGACGCCCGACAGAAAAATCAATACTTTCGTCAAGAGTGATTGACAGACCGATACGCCCTCTTTTTCCTAAAGATCTTCGTAACGATGTTGCAATAAACCTTCTTATACTTTCTGTTGACCCTGACTGCGAACCTGAGGTTGTAGCAATGATAGGAGCGTCCGTTGCGCTTTCTATATCGGATATCCCGTGGAACGGACCTATCGGAGGTCTTCACGTAGGACTTGTTGACGGAAAAGTGGTAATTAACCCGACGTTAAGCGAAAGACAGAAGAGTATTCTTGAACTTACTGTAGCAGGAACATATGAAAAAGTTGTTATGATAGAGGCGGGCGCAAAAGAGGTACCGGATGACGACATGTATAACGCAATAATGGACGCCCACGAAGAGATAAAGAAACTTTGTCTTTTTATTAAGGATGTGGTAAAGGAGATAGGAAAGCCGAAGTTTGAATACCCTTCCTGCGAACTTGATCACGATATGTTTGATAAGATCTTTTCTTTCTGTGAGAAAGATCTGATGTTTGCTCTTGATACCGACGATAAAAACGTGAGAGACGAGAGAGTCGAGCCGATAAAGGATGCAATAATAGAAAAATTCAGTGAAGAATATCCGGAGATACCGGATATCATGGAGGAACTTATTTATAAACTCCAGAAGAAGATAGTCCGTCGTTGGTTGCTTGTAGACAAAAAACGTGTTGATGGCAGAAAAATGGATCAGATCAGGCCTCTTGACGCAGAAGTTGCTGTTATTCCGAGAGTTCACGGATCCGGAATGTTCACAAGAGGACAGACACAGGTCCTTACAGTTTGTACACTTGGGACCCTAAGCGAGGTCCAACTCCTTGACGACATAGATGAACAGACAGAAAAAAGGTATATTCATCATTATAATATGCCCGGCTTTTCGACAGGCGAAGCAAAGGCATCACGTACCCCTGGAAGAAGAGAAATAGGACACGGTGCACTTGCAGAGCGTTCGCTCCTTCCCGTACTTCCTTCAGCGGAAGAGTTTCCTTATACGATCCGATGCGTATCTGAGGTAATTTCTTCAAACGGTTCTACCTCACAGGCTTCTGTTTGCGGATCTACTCTTGCACTTATGGATGCAGGAGTACCGATTACAGCTCCGGTCGCGGGTATTTCTTGCGGTCTTATCACGGAGGAAGACGGATCATGGTCTACAATGATAGATATTCAGGGACTTGAAGATTTTTACGGAGATATGGATTTCAAAGTAGCCGGAACACATAAAGGAATCACGTCCATACAGATGGATCTGAAGATCGACGGACTTACTCCGGAAATTATAAAAGAAGCGTTGGCTGTAACCCACAAAGGAAGAGACTACATTATAGACGAGTATATCCTCAAAGCGATACCCGGACCTCGTGATGAAGTTTCCAAGTACGCACCAAAAATGATAACAATGAAGATCAATCCCGACAAGATCCGAGATGTAATAGGAACCGGAGGGAAGGTTATTCAGAAGATAGTTGCCGATACAGGCGCAAAAATAGATATTGAAGATGACGGAAACGTATATATCGCGGCCGTGAACCGTGACAGCGCAGTTGCTGCCCAGGAAATCATCAAAGCGATAATATTTGAGCCGGAAGTAGGACAGATTTACGAAGGTAAGGTAACAAGAATAATACCAATCGGAGCATTTGTTGAAATTGCACCCGAAAAAGAAGGAATGGTACACATTTCCAAACTCGAAAACTACAGAGTCGAAAATGTTGAAGATGTAGTAAAAGAAGGAGATGTTATAAAAGTAAAATTCCTAGGAACAGATGAAAAAGGAAGGCTCAATCTCTCAAAGAAGGATGCATATCCAAAAGAAAGTACGGTCAAGCCTGCAGAGACGACAGTAAATGAAGAAAAGCATTACAGCCGTCCGCTCCGTAAATTTGAAGATGAGTAAGCTTGGAAAAACGCAAAAATTTAAAAGGTAGTATAACGGAAAAACTTACGGTAAAAATTTTATGAAAGGATAAATAAACATGAAAATCAGTGAGGTTTTAAATGACATAAGAAGCGACAGAGTAAAAAAAGTTATACTTGATACTGACGCTTTTAATGAGGTTGACGACCAATTTGCAATATCATGGCTGATCCTTGAAAACGGAAAGAAAGTTGAACTTCTGTCTATAAACGCCGCACCGTTTTTGAATAACAACAGTATAAGTGCCGAAGACGGAATGGAAAAAAGTTATAGAGAGATTTTCAAACTCATGAAACTAATAGACGAGACAGGGTACGATATTCCGATAAAGGCATCTTCGGTGCCTGTGTTCAAAGGATCTGCACGATTCATGACGGAAGATAAAATGCCTGTACCCAGCGATGCGGCTGAAAATATTGTCAAGACCGTTTCCGAAAGCAAAGAAACTGTTTATGTTATTGCTATCGGCGCGATAACAAATGTTGCCTCAGCCATTAAGATGAATCCGGACATAGTAAACAACATGGTCGTTATATGGCTTGGCGGACACGCATGGGATCAAAGTAACACAAAAGAATTTAATATGATGCAGGATATTCCGTCTGCGCAGGTCGTTTTTGATTCAAAGGTACCGATTATCCAGATTCCCTGCCACGGAGTTTGTACCGCACTTGCAACAAACGCGCCTGAACTAAAATACTACCTTGAAGGAAAAAATCCGCTTTCACAGTATCTATGTGAAAATGTTATCAAAGAGATAGCGGACTACGACCGTAACTGCCGTACAAGGATAATCTGGGATATATCTGCAGTGGCAGTGCTGATCCTTAAAAACAGCGCTGACATAGTAACTCTTCCGACACCTATCATAACGCCAATGTATACATATTCTTTTGATGCAGGAAGACATCATATGTTGCTCGTAAGAAGACTTAACCGCGACAGAATATTTACAGAGATTTTTAAAAAACTGACAAAAAAATAAAAAATGCACCCAACAGGGTGCATTTTTTTTACCGAGAAAAAAATATTTACAAAAAATTCCGAACTTTTGTTCGGATATATGATAAAATATAATCAGAGAAAAATTGTAAAATATAGAATGAATATAAGAAATTTCATAAAAAAGCATCGGAGAAGGTGTTGCTTTTACATTGAGGAGGGAGTATGAAAACAGCAAAAAGAGATGAACATATACTGGAATTTGTTCTTTCCTGCATAAAAGAAAACGGATATGCGCCTAGTATCCGTGATATACAAACGGCATTAAATATAAAAAGCACATCAACGGTGCACGATGCACTCGGAAGGCTGGAGAGTCAGGGAAGGATACACAAAGAGCAAGGTAAAAGCAGGACGCTTACCGTCAGCGGCAAAATAAGCGGAGAAAGAAAGAAGAATGTACCCGGCAAAAAAAGAATTCCCGTTATTGGCCGTGTAACAGCAGGAATGCCAATACTTGCCGAAGAAAACCTCGAGGGATATATTGATTTTGATATTCCCGTCTCAGAGGCAAGATACAGCACGTATTTTGCTTTGAAAATAAAAGGAGAAAGTATGATAAATGCGGGAATACTCGATGGAGATATAATTGTCGTGCGCAAGACAGATTATGCCGAGAACGGTAAAATAGTCGTTGCGGGAATAGGAGATGAGGCAACTGTAAAACGGTTTTATAAAGAGAACGGTAAATACCGTCTTCAGCCGGAAAATGACACTATGGAGCCAATAATAGCCGATAATGTATATATAGTCGGTGAAGTTGTGGCTAGTCTGAGATATTATAAATAAATCTGAAAAAAATTACGGGACTGTATTTTCACAGTCCCGTAAAATTTTTCACTATTAATTACTGTCTGCGGCTGTCAAGCAATTCGTTGATGTAAGCATTAAGTGCAGACTGTGCTTGAGATACCGATGAAGCCCACAGAGTTTCAATGTTTGGTGCATCAGGATCTTTTACTGATTTATAAATATTACTGAGTACGTTGTTTGCGACGCCGTTATACTCTATAATAAAGTTTTTATTTCTTGATTCGTAGATTATGTCTATCATGCGGACGGAGTCAGGGTCACGGGTATATCTCGTCTGGAGCGCATCTTTATAGAAAGCATCGATTGTATAGCGGTAGGACTCTGCACAAAGTGCTTCAAGGACAGCACCGGAACGGTCAAGTGCGGATTTGTCCTGAGATTTTACAACGATCGGAATACAAATGCTGGTTGCAGATGTTTCACCGTAAGAAATGTAATCGTCGCCTTCATAAAGCGTGGGATAAGGAAGTATACCAAAGTTTACTGATGTCGCTCTAAGGTGCTCAGTACAGGCAGCCGTAAGTCTTTGTGCAAGGAAAACGTAATTTGCTTCGGCAAATTCTTTTATAATCAGACCGTCAAAGTCAGATACACCGACTTCGTTATTGATACGTCTGTCCCACGCACCGTCATTATTATGAAGAAGGTTTTTAAGTTGCTCACAAAGTTCCTGAATATCTGGGTTGTTTGCAAGAGTCAGTGTTATATTGAACTGGCCTTCATCTCTTTCATAAAAGTCATCAACAATGGAGGTTGAAAAAATCATTTGCTGTACGGTCTCGATTCCGGACCATGCAAATCCGAAAATATCACCCTGGTCCTTTACACCGGACATAAGCGGGTTATTGTCTGTATCTCTGTAACACTCTTTCGTAAGAGCATTAAATCTTTCAATTGTCCATACTTTGTCATCTACCATTTTGTAAATGGCCTTTGAGTCAAGTCCGAGAAGTTCAAAAGCAAGGTCAAAGTTTACATACATAGCACTCATTTTCTTAAAATTGCTTATGTTGATGTCCCCGACCATAAAATTATAAGTAACTCCATCGAATGCGATCTCATCCATATATTCAGACCACCACCAAGGCTGTGTGAAATCAAGGTAACGAGAATCTGTAAGATCGCAAAGGAAAGCGTTCTTTTTGTTACTTACTATCGTATTGTTTGTTGTGAGTATAAAATCATAGTATGTATTTGTGTTAAGTATTGTAGTGATATCCTGCGCGGTTGAATCAAGGGCTCCGTCAGAAGGAACCCATGTCAGTTTACAGTTCAGACGCTGCTCAATCTTTCTGTTTCTTTGATAAACAACTATTTCAACAGGGTCAGCCCCTTCTTCGTCCAAACCTTCAGCTTCATCTGTAAATCCGCCTCTGTAGAAAGCCTTTATTTCGTAGCCGTTGAAATTAAGGTCTTCGGGAAGATTATCAGGGGTTGCGGGTCTGCCTTCGTCGCCAAGTTCCCAGTAAATTATTGTGTCATCGTCGTTAGTATTGCTACACGCAACAAAAACAGGGGTGAAAAGCATTACCAGCGCCAAAAATAAAGTAAATTTCTTTAATTTTTTCATAAATGGCCATATTCCTTTCTTTGATAATGTAACATGCAAAACACATCTCTATAAACAGTATATCACAAAACATTAAATTTTTCAACCTTGAAATGGTGTGTAAGATGTAGAATTTATTTAGGTTATCTTGTATAAAACGCACAAAAATAAAAATAAAAAAGTAAAAAAATTATTATTTAAGTCCGAATAAAAAGCGCATGCATTTTAATTTTAAAAAATATTACTTCTAAGGAAAATGAAAAAAACACTTGAATAATTCAGAAAAACATGGTATAATACTTGTACGTAATGTATTTTATGCAGAAAAAACTAATATGCATTTACAGTGAATCATGAATCTTTACGGAAAATATTGAAAAGACATGTACGTGTCTGTATTCGAAATGATAAAATCGAACGGTATTTTCTTAATTGACGATATGTAAAAGGAGAGTATTATGAAAAAGGCACTTATAACAGGAATAACCGGGCAAGACGGTTCTTACCTTGCTGAACTTTTACTTGAAAAAGGATACGAGGTTTACGGTATCTGGAGGCGCAAAAGCGTTGTTGATTACGGAAATGTAAGCCATATTAAAGATAAAATCCATTTTATATATGCAGATATGACAGATGTTATTTCGTTAATGTCCGCAATGAGGATCGCTGATGCGGACGAAGTTTATAATCTTGCAGCACAGTCTTTTGTTGCAACAAGTTGGGAGCAGCCGCTGGCAACAGCCGAGATAGATGCTCTGGGAGTAACGAATATGCTTGAAGCGATCCGCGCCGTAAAGCCAACGGCAAGATTTTATCAGGCATCAACATCTGAAATGTTCGGTCTTGTTCAGGAAATGCCTCAGAAAGAAACGACCCCGTTTTATCCTAGAAGCCCTTATGGAGTGGCAAAACTTTACGGACACTGGATAACAAAAAATTACAGAGAAAGTTTCGGTCTTTATGCTTGTTCGGGTATTCTTTTCAACCACGAAAGCGAACGCAGGGGAATTGAGTTCGTAACCAGGAAAATCACATATGCTGTGGCAAGGATCAAGTACGGACTTCAGGAATATGTCGAACTTGGAAACATGGACAGCAGGCGCGATTGGGGACACTCAAAGGACTATGTTTACGCTATGTGGCTTATGATACAGCAGGAAAAGCCGGATGATTATGTAATAGCAACAAATGAAACCAGAACGGTAAGAGAGTTTGTTGATACCGCATTCAAAGCAGCCGGTATTGACCTTGAATGGAAAGGAAGAGGTATAGAAGAGACAGCAGTCAACAAAGCAAACGGGAAAACGGTTGTAAAAGTAAATCCTAAGTTTTTCCGCCCCGCCGAGGTTGATATACTTCTCGGTGACCCTACCAAAGCGGAGACAAAATTAGGCTGGAAACGCAAAATAAATTTCAAAGAACTTGTTACCCGAATGGTAAACAATGATATGGCGCTTGTCGAAAAAGAGATAAAGATATCATCTCTTGATTAATGTTTGAAAACGGGTTGTTTTATTAGTAAAGTATCTAATGAAGCAGCCCGGATTTAAGTTAATTATTTTATTTTCGTTTTTACCGTAAGAAAGGAAAAATTATGTCAAAGAAAGCCCTTATAATCGGTGCTGCGGGATTTGTCGGCGGCTATCTTTCGGAAGAACTCTTAAACCAAGGATACAAAGTCTTCCTTACCAAACTGCCTCATGAAAAAACAGAAAAAGGCGCAGCGACAGTTTATGATATGGATGTTACCTCATCAATTGAAACGGAAGCGGTTATATCTGATGTAAACCCGGATGTAATATTTCATTTGGCGGCACAAAGTTCGGTTAAACTTTCATGGGAAAATCCTCGGCTTACACTAAATGTGAATATTATCGGTGCGCTTAATGTGCTTGAAGCATGCAGGACCCTTTATGAAAAAGGAAATAAAACCAAAATACTGCTTATCGGATCTGCCGAGGAGTACGGTAAGGTAAAACCGGAAGAATGTCCGATAAAAGAAGACCGTGTCTGTGTGCCTGAAAATTTGTATGCTCTTTCAAAACTCACCCAAAATGGGTTGGGTAAAATATATTCTGGAAGTTTCGGATTGGATATAATAACCGTCAGGGCATTTAACCACACCGGACCGAAGCAAAGCCCGTCTTTTGTGGTTTCTGACTTTTGTAAGCAGGTAGCAGATATAGAAGCAGGAAAAAAATCGGCGGTCATTTCGGTCGGAAACCTTGAAGCCATGAGAGATTTTACAGATGTCAGGGATATAGTAAAAGCATACCTTCTCCTTGCCGAAAAAGGAAAGAGCGGACAAACATATAATGTGGGCAGAGGAAAGGCAGTCAAAATTTCCGCGCTTCTTGATATGATACTCGATCATTCAGAGATACCGATAGAGGTAAAACGGGATGAAAGCAGGATGAGACCGTCTGATGTGCCGCTGCATGTTGCAGATATAAGCAAAATAAAAAATGATACCGGTTGGGAGCCGAAAATCAGTCTTGATGATACTATAAAAGATACGCTGAATTATTGGAGAAAAAACACGCGGATGTCTTTTTAAAAAACTAATTTTATCTGATGTTATTTATATTTGTCCTATGAAAAAATAATAACTGATTAAAAATAAAAAAATCGTAAAACCGATAATTTATACGCCGCAAAGAGGTGTTTACAGAAATTAGCATCCATGGGTTCTCTTTTTCAAGAGTATTGCAACAGTGCAAAAGTAGGAGGTAAATGTGAAAAAGATTTATATAAAAACTATAAGTGTATTTTTGGCGGTAATTACATTTTGCAGTTTTGTGTTTGGCTGTTCAAGCGGTGATAGAAGCCAGAACGAAAACGGAGATTTTACACAGAGCGACCTAATGATCGGGATAAGTCCGCAAGTAATAGCGGAGCGCTTGCCGGATACTGCTTATTATAATATTTTAAGAAAAATGATCTCCGCTGTATCGGTAAAATCCCTTTCAGGAAAGGTAAATTCAGCGGTGTCTCCGATTTCTTCTGTGTTTTCCGTTTCGCTTATTGCCAATTCAATGTCAGATAAAAATCAGACAGAAATTTTACATATGCTCGGAGATCTGAAGATCACCGCGCTTAACGAATATAATGCTACGTTTGCCCATATTATTAAGCAGGAATCAAATGTTTCCGTTTACACGTCCTTCAGGTTAAATTCAGATAAGGAGGGCTATACGCCTTCGAAAACATTTTTACAGGTGAATGCAGATTACTACGGAGCAGATGCCTACCGTTCAAGTTTTGCCGAGGGAAATGTAAACATACTTCTTACAGAGTGGGTCAAGGTAAAACTGGGAATACAGGAATTTACCGCAGATGCAAAATGCACGGCAGACAGTTACTCATTGGTCGCAGACACAGTATCGATTACCGGTAGTTTTGAGAAAGGTTTTTGCGCAAAAGAGTCGGGTATATTTAAAACTTCGGGCAGTGAAAAAGAGGTAGATTTTCTTATTTCAACTGAGTCGCTCCGGGCGTCAACTGAAAAATCTACTGGTATTGCAAAAAAACTTGATAACGGGTATACTTTTATAGCACTCATGCCGAAAACCGGGGTAACACTTGACCAACTTGTGCAGTCGCTTGATGCCGATACTTTAAAAAACTGTTTTATAAAAAAAGAAGTCACATCCTCGTTCGGGATAAAAATCCCTGAGTTTTCCTTTACATATTTATCAGATACTGTTCCTGCATTAAAAGCGATGAATGTAAAATCTGTTTTTGAAAAATCCGTTGCAAAAGAAACAGAGAGTACTGATTTCCCACTCGAAAAGATTTTGAACATTACTTCAGTTACATTTAACGAAAACGGAATCAGTACCTCCTCTTCGGCACCTGAAGAGCCGGCTGAAAAGACCGATATACCACAAGAGATTTTTCAAGGGGAAACATTTGACAAACCGTTTGTATTTATAATTTACGATTCAAACGGCATTCCACTTACGCTTGGCACAGTTGTGGATCCGTAATTTAAAATTTTAATATCAATGTTTTTTAAGAAAGGAAAATTATATGAAAGTTTTACTTGTAAACGGAGGACCGCATAAAAACGGGGCAACGAACAGAGCGCTTACCGAAATAGCGGTTACGCTCAGAAAAGAAGGAATAGGATCGGAAATTTTTTGGATAGGTAACGATCCTATCGCGGGTTGTATAGGTTGCGGTGCATGCAGAAAGGACGGGAAATGCTTCAGAGATGACGCAGTAAACCGTTTTAATTCGATTGCGAGCGGGTTTGATGGATTCGTTTTCGGTTCTCCTGTGCATTATGCGGCGATATCCGGAGCGATGTCCAGTTTTATGGATAGAGTATTTTATTCAGGTGACAAAAATATATTTTATATGAAACCGGCAGCGGCAGCCGTAAGTTGCAGAAGAGGCGGTGCGTCGGCGGCGTTTGACGAGATCAACAAATACTTTACAATATCGTGTATGCCGATAGTGTCGTCTCAATACTGGAATCAGATACACGGCAACAGTGCTGAGGAAGCGGAAAAGGATGAAGAAGGTCTTCAGACAATGAGGACACTCGCAAAAAACATGGCATTTATGCTCAAATGTTTTGAAGCAGGTAAGTCAGCGGGAATAAACGTCCCTGAAAAAGAAGCGGCTGTAAAAACTAATTTCATACGATAAAGACGCACACCATAAAGCGGTAAAAAAACGGTTTTGCAAGAAATCATCTCAATCGGGGTGACTTGCAAAGCCGTTTTTTATTATTCTCCGATAAGTTTGACCGGATTAACATAATGACCGGTCTTTGAAAGAAATTTGTTAATTATATCATCTGTCCTGATCTTAATGCTTGAAGTATTTACACAGGGGTGGCATCCGATAAATTCATCCTTTAAAATATCATCATCGATAAGTAAAGTTACTTTTTTCCCGGTGTCATTCATAAGTCCCATTATGCTTACCGAGCCCGGAGAAGTGTTAAGAAATTTTTCCATATCCTCCGGAGAAGCAAAAGACAGTCTTGAAACACCGATCTGACCGGAAAGTTCCTTTGTTTTAAAAGGTTTACTGCCCGGCATTAAAAGAAGATAAAAATCTGTTTTCTGGCGGTTGCATAAAAAGAGATTTTTACATATTTCAGTACCGAGAGCCATGCCAATTTCTGTACATGCATCCATAGTGTCTGCTTTTTCATGGTCAATTCTTTGATATTCAATTCCAAGACTGTCAAGAAAGTCATAGACTTTTTTTTCTTTATCCTGGCGTCCGTTCATATCAGACGGACGTCCTTTTTCAAGGTTTGATTTAATAATACTCATATTTTTTCCTTTTTTGTCTTTTTTATTGTGACGGCCGATTTAAACCTATGTTATTGACGTCTCATTTATCAGATACAAGTGCGTAAAAATATGCTTGTTGCAGAGGCGCCGCCTTTGTTGTCAGCGTAAATGTCAGCGCTGTTTATAACCGATTTACTTTCGTCCGCATTTCCGTATTCCGGAATTATTTTCTAACTTTTTTTGCTTAAAAGCAAGGTTTGAAAAATACGGCGGATGAAAGGAGATTTGTAAAAATATAAATATCCGATCACCCGCCGTAAAGCGATATTGTTTTAACTTTAACGTAAATATTATTTTTACATTTAAAAATTACATCTGAAAAAATGGTGTTATCCGAATGATTGAGTTTGTACGGTATGATTTTTTATTTAAAATTAAAATCACACCATTATTTTCCGAGTCTTTTAAGTAGTTCTGCACGGCGTGCCTGGTATTGATCACCGGGTTTACCAAGAAGTGCATACATGTTGTTTTTGTAATTTTCGACTCCAGGCTGATTAAACGGATTAACACCTAATGTATAACCGGAAACAGCGCAAGCCATTTCAAAAAAGTATACCATATATCCGAAATCGTATTCACTCTTTGAATCAACTTCAAGAATAATGTTCGGTACTCCGCCGTCACAGTGTGCAAGAACTGTCGCTTCCAATGCTTTGTGGTTTACAGCATTGAGTTCACTGCCCGCAAGAAAGTTAAGACCGTCAAGGTCGGCGCTGTCACCGGGCACAGTCGCTTTTGCTCCTGTTTGCTTGATATCAACGACAGTCTCAAATACATTTCGGACCCCTTCCTGTATCATCTGACCCATGGAATGAAGATCGGTAGAGAAGATAACAGATGCCGGAAATATTCCTTTTCCGTCCTTACCTTCGCTCTCGCCGTAAAGTTGTTTCCACCATTCGGCGGTCATAGAAAAGAAACTATGGTAACAGGCAAGTATTTCTATTGCCTTTCCCTTACGGTACAGACAGTTACGGATCGCCGCATATTTTGCGCAGTCAGTATCCGATCTGCCTTTAAACGCGGTACGAGCATCTGCTGCACCTTGCATAAGTTTATTTATATCACATCCAGCGACTGCTATCGGAAGAAGTCCAACAGCAGTTAAAACAGAGTAACGGCCTCCCACGTCATCAGGCACTACAAATGTTTCGTAGCCTTTTTCAACTGAAAGAGACTTGAGACTTCCTTTGGATTTGTCGGTTGTTGCAAATATACGTTCTTTTGCGCCATCTTCACCGTATTTCTTTTCGAGAAGTTCGCGGAATATACGGAATGCTATTGCCGGCTCTGTTGTAGTTCCCGATTTGGATATGACATTTACGCATATATCTTTTCCTTCGCATATGGAAAGAAGTTCATCAAGGGCGTTTCCGCTGATCGTATTTCCCGCAAAGTAAATATCCGGGGTATTTTTTTTAAGATTATTGTAAAGCGGGCTTTTTATAAATTCAATAGCCGCTCGCGCACCAAGATATGAGCCTCCTATACCGATAACAATAAATACATCACAGGTTTTTCTGATCTTTTCCGCTGCTGTTTGTATTCTGGTAAATTCCTCTTTATCGTAGTCAATCGGAAGGTCAATCCAGCCGAGAAAATCGCTTCCTGCCCCGTTTCTTGCATTTATCGTCTCAACCGATTTGTCAATCTCCGGCTGAATGGCTTTAAGTTCATCGGCACTTAAAAAACCTTCAAGATGTTTACAGTTAAGTTTTACTGCCATGGCGTTCTCCGTTCTGCCGCACCTTTGTGCAAGCACATATTTATTATTTTATTTTACTGTATATCGAAAGAAAAAGCAATACTTTTTTAAAATAATTTTATGTAAAAATATTTTTTATATAATTACCTTTTTCAATGTATATGTTTGTTGATATAACTCTAAAGAAAAAAGATGGGTGTTTAATTTTTCTTTTATACGCCGATATATCTTTTATGATAAAAAAGGTACTGCTGTGCAAGTCCGGCATACGGACCAAAATCGGACGGTTTTACATTACCACCGTAATAATCCTGCATTACACGCTTTACCCACACATCTATGGGGAAAGCGTCTGTTTTATCAAATCCGAAAAGCAGTGTACAGGCGGCGACTTTAGGTCCGACGCCTTTTATTTTACATAGTTCTGTTTCTGCCTCTTGCGTACTGAGTGAAAAAATTTTTTCAAAATCGACCTCTCCGCTCTCAACTTTACACGCTGCATCAAAAAGGTAAGCCGCACGAAACCCGGTTCTAAGTGCAAATAACCCCTCTGTCCCCATTTTTATCAGTACATCAGGGGACGGAAACATGACTTCACTTCCGCCGCTTATTTCCGCGCCTTTTTTGCATAAAGCATCGATTATCTTTTTTATTCTCGGTATGTTGTTGTTTTGTGAAATTATGAAAGAGCAGAGTGTTTCCCATGGCTCTTGTTTTAAAATTCTTATTCCTTTTCCGGTTTGCATTGCGGCAAGTAAAGAAGGATCATTTTTCCGGAGTTCTGCCATTTCGTTTCTTACCGATATGTAATCAACATCAAGCGAAAGATATTTTTCCCAAAGACTGCGGAATTCTTCCGCTGTGCATGGATTTATAAATATTTCGTTTTCCGAAAGTTGCGTAAATGTTACTTTTCTTCCCAAAGCAGATCCTGTGACTTCGTTACCGTTTACCGTAAAACGGAAACACTGACCGCAGTCAAAAGTCTGCGGTGCAGAAAAAAACTCTATTTCAGATACACGTACTCCGCCGTTTTCTTCCGATATAGTCATTTTCAGCCTCCCGGCTTTTTATTACTTTATATTTTTGTCAATTTTTACTTTTTCAAGTATTCAGCATTATTTTTATTGTTTTTCCGTACCCGGAAGGTTTTTATTTTTTTTGGGTTTTTCAAATTTCAGCCTTCTGTCTCCGGAGATAAAGCGAATGGAACGTTCAACTGAGTCTTTTGAATTTCCCCACGGCTCGTTTTCATATCGGTAATCAAATTTTTTACAAAAATGTTTTATATCAGCACGGAGATCATCAAAATACCTGTTCGCGATTCCGGCGACCGCATTTTGAAATTCCGGGACCTTCTTTTTGTTAAGGTGTGATTTTCCGGCGCTTAAAAACAGAGAAAGGTGTCCGAGACAAAAATAAGGCTGTGATGCAGTTTTTGCTCTGAACTCCGGTTCAGTATCATAAAGATAAACGGCATTTTCGGTCATTTTTGAAAAAAAGTTTTCTATCCTGTCACAGATATAGCAAGTCTTTTGGAGTTTTGCTAAATTTTCGGAAATTGCCGCGGTTTTTGAATTAAAAATACCGCCTGTTTCACATTTTTTACGTGTTTCGTCTAAATGACTTTCAAGTATAAGGGCGAGACCCAGCCGGTTGTTCTTTTCAAACATTATGTCAAGGTGACGACCGCAAAAACCGAGTTCATTTGTTTTTATCCTTATTTCCGGTTCCATCATAGCCGCACCGAGCATCGTGTCTATTTCGTCATTTTCAAGTTTTCTGTAAATGTAGCAAAACGGGCAGCCTTGCTCTTTGTTTTCGGCGCAGAGGTCAAAGGCTTCGTTCACCGGTATTGTATATATTTTTTCAAGCATAGTCTGCCTCTTTTCTGAAATTTTAAACATAGAAATAATTTTATGCATTCCGTCAAATCTTCAATTGATACCCTTTTCCTCTTACCGAATAAATAAATTTTTTTCCAAGTTTTTCGTCAAATTTTTTTCTCAGGTAATTTATATAAACCGCAGATATGTTACTGCCGGGGACGGTTTTGTCATCCCATACGGTTTTGGTGATCTGCTCATTTGTCACAATTTTTCCTTTGTTTTCGTAAAGCAGAAGCATAAGGTCAAATTCCTTGTCTGTAAGAAGGACGGAGAATTTTCCGTATCGTAACGTTTTGCGTTTTTTATCAAGTGTAAGGAACGGTTGCGAATCGGCTGTTTTTTCCTCTGCAAAGAGCATACCGTTAACAAGCGATATAAAATCTTCGATTAAAAACGGACGTTTTACAGATATGCTTCCTTGAGGAGGTTCTTCGCCTCGGCAGACGTAGATTATTTTGTCAAAACGGTCTGTTTCTTTATCGGCACAGGCTGTGTCTGTAATGATCAATTCGCATCCGTCTGGAATCTTTGTATCTTTTTTGTCGGTCAGAAAAATTTCCGAATTGTTTTCAAGCAGGACAATCTCAAGCATTCTTGCAAATACACGGTCTTTTGTCCGTATTTGAATAATTGACATATCGGTCTCCGTTCTTTTGCATTTTACCCGTATGTTTATTTATGGAAATGTCGGTCTTCGTAAAGCGAGAAAGGACTTTTATTACTTTATCTCCTCAAGGACTATTTCGGATTCTGTATTTATGCTTCCGTTTTCGTTTACCGTTCGGACCCAGAAACTTCCGTCATCTTCTTTTGATGTGTATACCTTGATCGTAGTGTTTATCGGTGCTTCGTGGATGTAACTTATTGAAAATTTAATGACTCTTTTTCCGTACATATCAGGAAGAAATCCGCAGAGTATATCAGGATATTTTGTGTTATTTATGTGTTTGTTCAGATCGGCATCGTTGTAAGATACCCTGTATTCTCCGCAAAGGGTAAGCGGAGTTTCTTTCGGAATCCTTATTCTTGCCGGAAGATCAAGTTCACTCGGAGGTTCAGTTTCGTATGAAGGGTTATAGTCGCTGACACGCCAAAGAGATTTTGTCTCAGGGTTTACCAGTGCCCATATTGATGCAAGTTCGGCAACTTTTTGGCCGTCTCTTATTATTTCTGAACACCTTAAAAAACTGACTCCCTTACTTTCGCACGCCCATGTAGATGCGGTTATCTCATCGCAAACATTAAGCGGAGCGTAGATGCTCATACTTGTGCGGCTGACAACAAAGACCTTGTTTTCGGCACGTAAATCGTTCATTGTCGGTTTGCAGTACTGCATTTGCATATATGCTGCTTCCTGCATGTATCTGAGTACCGCCGAAGGAGATGCAATATCGTTTAAATCAAGATCGTGCGGTGAAATCGTTCTTTTAATAGACCATTTCATTTTTGTCGTCCTTCCGTTACAAAAAATAAATTTTTTAAAATTAAAACAATAGAAAAGCACTTTGACACTTCCCTTGTCAAAGTGCTTGGCATATAGCCCTCCCGCTCAGGGAAAAGCCGTATGAGTTTTTAATTAAAACTTATTTTTAATATTAATTTCTTTTACGGTCTTATTATACCATAAAATCAATTATTTGTCAAGATATTTTATTAAAAATTATCATGTTATAATGTAAAATTTAAATACTAGCCGTATTATATCAGAACGTAATTGTTTTTTAGGTAAGACAGACAGCCTGCGAATGTTTTTATGCCTTATTTTTTTTTAAAAATACGTAAAGAGAAGATATTTTTGTATTGTTTACTTTTTTACAAAAAAAGATATATCTTAATCAATGTTATCGGGAACTCTTAACCTGTCCTGCGAATAGGCACGCCGCAAAAGATCAGCCGGAATAAATTCGTCAAACTTGTCAAAGATCGGATTTTCTCCTGAAGCAGAAAGAGAAAAGAGGTCGAGATTTTTACTGAAAAGTCGTTTTTTAAGTTCGGATATAAATTCCTCACTGTTTGCATTTTCCATTTTGAATGTGATGTAGTAACATCTGGAGTAATCAACAGAACTTATTTTGAATTTGTCTTTCATCTGTGATACGACTTTGCGTACTGTACGGAATTCTCTTGTTCCGACCCAAGGGAAAAGAGCGTAACTGTAACCGCCTATATGGGTTACGGGGGAATCAAGCATACCGGTCTTTATTGCCACTGCTCTTGCCTTTGCAAGCCTTTTTACGGCGTTTTGCTTAAGGTATGGGTAAACCGTATCCTCGGAAAGTACTTTTTTCATACGCTTTAAAATTTTTGTGTGTATTTCTCCGAAATCACCGGGCCAGGAGATCTTCATTTTGCCGCCGACCGCCTTGACAAACACAAGTCTTGCCTTGATATCGGTTTCCTCAACTTCCCAGACTTTTCCTGCAAGTGCGAATCTGTCGCCGACAGGCGGAGGAGCAGTAATCGTTCCTATTTCGTCCGACCCGCATCTTACCGTAAAGTCCTCGGAGTCTTTGAAAACGGCATAAAACTTGAAATTTCCGGTAAGTTTTTCACCCGCAAGACCGATTATCAATGTTCCGGTTTCCGTTTTTTCAATATACCCGTTTTGTATCATGGATACAAGCAGTGTTCGGTAATCATCTTTGCTGATATTTTCAAACGGCGGGAGAGAAAGCACTTTGCCGGCAAGTGCTTTAGGGGTAAGTTCTCCGCTTGATTTCAAAACACTAAGTGTCTGATGAAAGCAAAGACTGAAAGGTTGTTTTTTAAAAAAGGGTGGTTCAATAAAGCGCTCTTCAGCGTATAACTGTACAATGGCTATAGCCTGTAAAAGTTGCCAAGGTATCAGGTCTGGCAAGGGTGTATTGGGAAGGGGCAGGTCCTCTCTGAATACCATCATCATTTCCGGCGGGGCACCGCGTCTTCCGGAACGCCCTATTCTTTGAAGAAGTGATGATACGGAGTTTGGCGATTCCGTTTGAATTATTCTTTCAAGTTTTCCTATGTCAATTCCAAGTTCCAAAGTGACTGTGGCACAGGTGGTATTGATTATCTCATCGTTTTTAAGATCGGTCTCTGCCTCTTCACGTATAGAAGCCGAAAGGTTTCCGTGGTGAATGGAAAATACGTCCGGCTCATTTCGTCTTTTTGCAATCTGGCGCAAAGTTGCGGTTATATATTCGGTTTCTTCTCTTGAATTTGAAAAGATAAGGCATTTTTTATTTTTTACACAGTCATAGATGAAATTATAACCTTTGTCTACATATACAGGCTGGTTCTGTTCTTCTTTTTTTTGATTTTCTCCGATTGCTTTTTCTGTTGGTGCAGGTGCGTTCTCGCTTAAAACCAACCCTTCTTCCGCATCTTTTAAATTTGAACCGATCAATGATTTTTCTTCAGCAGATACGGAAGTATTTCCGACGAGATTTTTTTCAGTATCAGTCAATTTATTTTCTGTTCTGTATTTTTCGTAAAATTCGGATTCGGCAGAAAGACCTTCATTACCAATATAAAAATGTTCAGCGCCGAGCCTCCATTTTACTTTTCCGAAAGGAATATTCGGACAAACCGTATCTCGTCCGCTACCTTTTGATAGCCAATTGCAGGCAAAGCGAGTATCTCCTATTGTTGCAGAAAGTCCTATTCTTCTCGGAGAAAACCCTATAAGTTTTGATATTCTTGATATCTGGCATAGTATCTGATTTCCGCGGTCGCTTCCGGTAAGAGTGTGAAGTTCGTCTATCACAATGTATTTCAGATATGAAAAAAGTCTCGAAATATCGTTGTTTCGGTTGATCAGCATGCTTTCCAGTGACTCAGGGGTGATCTGAAGTATACCTTTCGGATCTTTAAGCGCTTTTGTTTTTTTTGATACGGCAACATCGCCGTGCCAGTGATATACAGGTATACCGCTTTCATCAAGGATTTCTTCCATTCTGGAAAACTGGTCATTTATAAGACTTTTAAGAGGTGCAATGTAGATCACTACAAAACCGTTGGAGGGTTTATTATAAAGCTTTGAGAGAATAGGAAAAAAAGCCGCTTCGGTTTTTCCCGATGCAGTAGGAGTTGTTATAAGAAGATTTTTATCTGTCTCAAATATTACCTTTGCCGCTTCGGTCTGGACCTGTCTCAGTTCTTCCCAGCCGCGGCTGTAGATATACTCCTTTATAAACGGAGCAAATTTTGAAAATACGTCTTTCATTTTTTTACCCGACCTGTATTTTTTATTTAATAAATATTTTCTGATTTCTGTATCCGGAAACGCGAATATCCCGTTGAACTGTTTTCGTTACCTGTTGACGTAAGTATTTCATAACTTATTGTCCCCGCCGATCGTGCCATTTCATTAACAGGGTAGCCATCGCCGAAAAAAGTTACGGTCTGTCCGGGGCGTACGGTCTTTCCTTCGGTAAAAAGATCCGTTACGTCAAGCATACACCTGTCCATGCAAATAGCGGCAACAGGGACCTTTTTATCTGATATAAGCGGAGAAAATCTTCCTCTTAAAACTCTTTTTATACCGTTTGCGTATCCGCCGTCAACTGTTGCGATGACGGTGTCTCTTTTACATGTAAAAACACATCCGTACCCAACAGTTTCGCCTTTTTTTAAATACCTTACATCGATTATTCTGCCGTAAAGGGACATTACCGGTTTTAAAATCGGTTTACAGCATGTTTGAAATTTGTAACTTTCAAAGGGAAAGGAAACATTTTCGGGAATTACTCCGTAAAGCATAAGTCCTATACGGCAAAGGTCAAGCCGGGATTCCGGCAACCGTGCAGCGGCAGCAGAAGCCGCGCAGTGTTTTATAAGTCTTTTACCGAGAAGAAGATCAAGTTCTTTTGACGTTTTTAAAAATAACGATAATCTTTTTTCAGTGTCGGTAATGTCCGGAGAGTCTGCGCAAGGAAAGTGCGTATATATTCCCAAAATATTATCTGAAAGAGGTGATATGTCTGAAAATATTCTTTCCGCTACAGGACCCGCAGAGCGGTATTTTTTATTTTCCGGATCTTGACGACAAAGACAGCCGTTTTCTTTATTTGTCCCTAACGGTAAAATAACCCCGCCTTCGGAAATTTCTTTTTTACTGTCAAAAAAAACATGCACTCCTGTCGGAAAACCCGAACGGTTCATACCTGTATCGATTTTAATATGAAGTTTTATTTTGTTTGTTACAGATAAAATTTCTTTTACGTACTCCCGGGAAAAAACGGTTTGAACTAATCCGTTTTCTGACACTGTTTTTAAATCTTCTTTCGGGGTTCTGCCTAGGATAAGGATTTCGGAATTTCCGATAAAAGGACGTATCTGTAATGCTTCCGGCAGAGAAAAAACCGCAAAGTGTCTTTGTCCTGCCTGATACAGAGTTTTTGCACAGTTAACCGATCCGTGACCGTATGCATTGCACTTTATAACGGCGTAAAAGTCCCCGAGAGCCGATTTTAAAACCGACGCATTGTCAGCAAGTGCGTCCATATCGTTGATAACGTACATTCAAACACCGCTTTCTGTGTATGAAGAAGTGCCGTCCTCGAATGATGACGCATCTTTTTCCGAAATAAATGTGTCAAATTTTATTTTGAATGAAGTTTTATCCTTTATACCTTCTGCATATATCGGAATTCCGTTTTCGTTAAAATGATATACTGAATCAAAAGTATTTATTACCGTAATTACACCATTGTCATTTTTTTCGGTTTTTATTTCGGTTATGCGATCCTTTTGCTCTGAGAATACCTCATCCAAAAGTCTTGGTAATGTAGAGATTTTTTGACCTGCAATAATTGAAACATTGCCGCTTTTTAGTATGGTTTCTTCGCCGTTTACGGTAAATATGTATCCGCGTATCACATCCGGAGAGACAAAGGAAATATTTGATCCGGTCTCTGTTTTTTCGTATAAACATACAGAGGCGTTTCCATTTATTTCCACAGAAATTTTTGCGGAAAAATTGTTTGAAAAAACGTCAAACGGATTAGAAGAAAGCGTATTTTTCCGGCAACCGTAAGCTGCGAAAACAAATAAAAACAGTGATAAAACAAGTAAGATGAATACAAATCTTCTTTTCATTAAAATCGCTCCCGAAAATAAATATTTTATAAATATTTATGACGGAAGCGGAGATTTTATACTTGAGTGTAAAATATCAAAAAAATATCTTAGGCTTTAATAATCAAATTTACTGATACAGTACGGGCTTACCAGAGCACAGCTTCGGTTTTAATAAATTATGTTTATTTTCGGGTGAATATAAACGGGTCAGTCAGGGACGTTTGTCATAACTGTAGCGGGAAAATATGTCTTTATCATTTTAAGACTTTTTTTAATTGGTTCGAAATAAACAATACAGCGCTCGTTTTTGTTATTTTTAAATATGCAAAAGTATATATTTGTGGCATCAAAAGATGATATTGCTTTATACGTTGCGGCAAAATGATCTTTATCTGCGCTATCCTGATATATATAGTTGTACGGTGCAATTTTTTCAGCATCTGAAAGTTTGAATGTGAACCAGTCACGGCGGAACCGGTCACCGTAAATTTTCGCAAAGCTCATTTCTCCTGACATCACAGAATACTCATATGCAACGGTTCCGTAAGCGGTCGCGATCGGTCCGAATTTAACGGCAATAAAGGCAAAAAGGGGAATTAAAAAAACGCTCCCTCTTAGAAATAAGAGATCTTTTGATATACTTCCTATTGCCATGCATACGACAATGATTATTGCAGGTATTATGACAAATAAAGAGGCAATGGCAATGGATTTATACCGGTAAAGACCGGTCTTTTTTCTTTCAACAACATGTTCACATAAAAAATCCATAGAGTTCTCCGATCTCAAAAAATTATTTTATATTTTAATTATAACATTTTTTATTTTCTAAATCAAGTACGTAGAATAAAATTTTTAAATTGGCTATTGCTATTTTAAAAGATAAGTGCTATAATAAGTAATAATTATTAATACTTTTTAAGTATGTCATAAAATAATAAAAAAGCGGTAAGTAATAACTTTTTCGCTGTTAATAAATCGGGAAAACGATAATTAAGCGTTATAACCGTAGAGCGGAGATTTTTATGAAGCATGTGGAAATTTATACTGACGGAGCGTGCAGCGGAAATCCGGGTCCCGGTGGATACGGGGCGATACTTGTATATAATGGCAAAGAAAAAGAGATTTTTGGTGGCGAAAAACAGACAACCAATAACAGAATGGAACTTTTGGCGGTAATTACCGCTCTTGAAACTCTGAAGGAGCCGTGTTCGGTTACTTTAACCACAGATTCGAAATATGTAAGTGACGGAATTATAAAAGGGTGGGCAAAAGCATGGAAGGCAAAAGGTTGGAAAAAGAGCGACGGAAAACCTGCCATGAACACCGAACTTTGGGACAGACTCTTATCTCTTTTAGAAATTCATTCGGTAGAGTTTGTCTGGGTAAAAGGACATGCCGGTCATCCGTATAATGAAAGATGCGATATTCTTGCGGTTGATTATTATAAAAATAATTTTCTTTCATAAAAAATAAACTGAATCTGCAAGCAATATAAGGAACAATTGAATAGTACAAAAATTTTATCATATGTAAAAAAGTGTAGCAAGCGGGGAAACACCTCAAAAATCAGTCGCAGAAAAATTTTTGAAAAAAAGCAGGTAGATACTACAAATATGAGAATATTATTAGGTGTAAGTGGTGGACTGGACAGTTCCTATTCTGCTGAAATCCTAAAAGCGGAAGGGTATACAGTAGAAGGCGCGGTGCTTAAAATGCATGGTTTTACTGATATAGACGGAGCCAGAAAAGCATCTGAAAAAGCGGGAATTAAGTTGCACATAATAGATTGTAGTGCAGTATTTGAGGAAAAAGTCGTATCTTACTTTATAAATGAATATTCAAGTGGAAGAACACCAAATCCGTGTACCGTTTGTAACAGAAGCGTAAAAATAGAAGAACTGATAAAATATGCTGAATCAAACGGTTTTGACCTCGTCGCAACAGGGCACTATGCCCGTACCGGAGAGGAAAAAGGCAGATATTTTATTGCTGACGGAGCGGATACAAAAAAAAATCAGAGTTATATGCTTTGGAAACTTACTCAGGAACAGATAAAAAAACTTGTTTTTCCGCTTGGAGACAGAATAAAAGAAGATGTAAGGAATAAGGCGGGAAAACTCGGTATTGAATCTGCCGGAAAATCGGAAAGTCAGGATATATGTTTTCTTCCGAACGGCGGTTATGCACAGTTTGTGAAAAGCCGTCTGGGAGCATTTCCGGAGGGGGATTTTATTGATGTAAACGGAAAAATTCTCGGACGACATAAAGGTATAATAAACTATACAGTAGGACAGCGCAAGGGATTGGGAATTGCGCTTGGGGAACGCATGTTTGTTTCAAATATAGATTCCGAAAATAACACGGTAACATTGAAAAATGCATGCGCAAACGGTTTTGTATCGGCAGAGCTTACAGATATGAATTATCAACTTATGGAAAAAAAAGACGGAAGGTACGAAGTTGATGTAAAAATACGTTATACCGCCGTTCCGGTGCCTTCGGTTTTGACGATAAGCGGAGAAAAATCGAGACTGGATTTTAACGCTCCTGTAAAGGCAGTAACACCCGGACAAAGTGCTGTTATGTACAGAGACGGAAGGATACTTTGCGGAGGTGTAATTAATAAAGCGTTCGAAAACTGATCCTGTGAAGAAAGGAAAAACACGGTGAGTAAAAGTTTATGGAAAATAATTTAAAAAATTGTATACCTTCCTCTCTTTTTCGTTTTTTTGAAGAAATTTCAAAAATACCCAGAGAATCGGGCAACGAAAAGGGGATTGCGGATTACATTGAAAAATTTGCAAAGAAACGCAATTTATATTGTAAAAGAGATAAATTCAACAATGTTTTTGTGAGAAAAAAAGCATCATGCAGATTTGAAAATCTGCCGGGAATACTTTTGCAGGCACATACAGATATGGTATGCCAAAGCGTTGAGGGAAAAGAACATGATTTTTTAAATGAGGGGATTGATATTCTGAGTGATGACAGATATATTTATGCAGACGGGACCACACTGGGAGCGGACGATGGTGCAGGAGTGGCTTTAATGCTTGCACTGCTTGACGATACCGGACTCGAAACTCCTGAAACAGAGTATCTTTTTACGTCTTCAGAAGAAACAGGAATGTATGGAGCATTTGGTTTTGATTATTCAGAGATTAAGTCGCATCATATAATTAATCTTGACAGCGAAGAAGAGTTTAATGCATGCATGGGATGTGCAGGAGGTATACATGTAAAAGCAATAATACCGATCCAAAGAGTAAAGACTGCAGGAAAAATATGCAGTATTGAAGTAAGTGGTCTTGCCGGAGGTCACAGTGGTATAGATATTGACCTTGGCAGAAGCAGTGCGGTAAAGTTGATTGCATTTATATTAGA
Source organism: uncultured Clostridia bacterium (assembly GCA_944381115.1). Lineage (GTDB taxonomy): Bacteria > Bacillota > Clostridia > Oscillospirales > CAG-272 > SIG673. The sequence continues at coordinate 62,849 of CALWJV010000005.1, read as the reverse complement.
CAAATTATATAAAATATTCCCTTTTCATATAGTTGAAATCAATGGCGGCGGACGCGATAATGTAATACCCAATTATGCAAAAGCGATAATAGCATTTGTAGACAGTACAGAAGCAAAAAAGGCAAAAGAGGCAATGAACGGAATAAAAAATGACATTCTGACTGTTTTATGTAAAGAGGATAAAAAACATTTTTCAGTCAGATTCCGAACCTTAGGTAGCACTCAAGAAAAGGAAGAAAACGCGTTTAGCGAACAAGAGTTTTATAAAATAACGTGCAGAGGAATGCTTTCGCTTAAGAGTAGTTCAGTATGTATTTCAGTGCTTTCGGTAACGCCACAAGGTGTTACGGACAGATATGAAAAAAGTTGTGCCGATTCAGAAATTACAAGTGTACAAAGAATGGATATAGCAGGATCTGTAAATCTCGGGATAGTTTATTCCGGAGAAAAAACGTTGGAGTTAAGTTATCTTATCAGATCGGGCATTCCTTTTTATTCGGAAAGGATATTATTACAAATAGAAAGGCTTTTACACCTGTGCGGAGGAGAAATAGAGATAAAAGACCGTTACCCGGGTTGGGAGTCAAAACAAGGAGAGAGCATACAAAAATTATATGCAAACGCGGTTTCGGACCTTTATGGGAAAAAGGTGATTTTTTCGAGGGTACATGCAGGTCTTGAATGTGGGATTATTTTCGAAAAAATGAAGGAAAAAGGAATTGTACCTGAAATAATTTCAATAGGACCTAATTGCGAATTTATACACACTCCGAGAGAAAGAATGGAAATATTATCATTTGTACGACTTTATGAAACAGTCAAGTACATGATTTGCGGAAAAAGGAAAACAGAAAAAAATAAAAATCAGAGATGATTTTTTAACTATGAAAGGGAGAAGGGTATGAAATTTTATCAAAAATGGCAAGGAGTATGCTTAAAAGACGGAAAAGAGGAAGATTATTTTCCGGTAAATGTCCCAGGTAACATTCAACTTGATTACGCAAGACGCCATAATTTTCCCGATGTAAACTGGATGGATACCTGCGAAAAATTCAGAGATGTTGAAAACTGTGCCTGGAAATATAAAACGGAGATAAACGTAAAAGCAGAAGAAGGAGAGAGCGTTTTTTTCGTTACTGAAGGAATAGAGTATGAGTACGATGTGATACTCAATAAAAATGTTATTTTAAATCATATCGGTATGTTTACAAAGGTGCAGACCGACATTACCGATGAACTGAAAAACGGAAACGAATTAGAAATATATATATACCCGCACCCGAAAAGGGCAGGTGCTGCTGAGTGTCGTGACCAGGCAGACCAAAGTTGTAAGCCCGCTGTTGAATACGGTTGGGACTGGCATCCCCGCCTTTTAGTCAGCGGTCTTTGGAATGAAACATATATTGAGACAAGGAACATTAACAGTATAATTTCCGTAAGTCATAAGTACGAAATGTCCGCAGATTTAAGAAAAGCGGAGGTAGAATTTGAGATAGATTGTAAAGGCGACACACAGATATCTCTTTTTGATATGGAAGGAAATACTGTATATAGCGGAGTTGAAAAAAAATTTACTGTTGATAATGTAAGGCTTTGGTGGTGTAACGGTCAGGGAGACGCGTATCTTTATACATACAAAGTAACAAGTAAAACAGACGAAAAAACGGGCAGAATAGGATTTAAAAAATTAACTCTTGAAATGAACGGACCGGATGCATGGAATGTCGGAGATTTTCCAAAAAGCAGAGCAAACCCTCCGATTACAATATGTCTTAACGGCAGAAAAATTTTTGCCAAAGGAACAAACTGGGTAAATCCTGAAATTTTTACCGGAACCATAACAAAAAAGACCTACGAGCCACAATTGGTTTTAGCAAAAGAAGCAAATATGAATATACTTCGCTGTTGGGGAGGAGCAATAATTGATAAAGAGCCATTTTTTGACCTTTGTGATGAACTTGGTCTTATGGTATGGCAGGAATTTCCGCTTGCCTGTAATAATTATATAGGTACACCGGAATATCTTAGCGTTTTAGAACAAGAGGCATCAGCGATAATAAACCGGCTTCGTCTCCATGTATCTTTAAGCCTTTGGTGCGGGGGAAATGAACTTTTCAATTCCTGGTCAGGAATGACAGATCAGTCATATGCTCTTCGTTTACTTAATAAACTTTGCTACGAATATAATAAAGAGATCCCGTTTTTGATGACATCCCCGGTTATGGGAATGGGACACGGACATTATGTTTTTTATGATAATGACACAAATAAAAGTGTTTTTGATATTTTCCAATCTTCTTCTTGTACTGCATATTCTGAATTCGGGGTGCCGTGTATAACGGAAAAAAAGTACCTTGAAAAAATCGTACCGAAAAAAGAACTTGAAAAGATCCCTTCAAAGGATAACACGGTGTGGAATCTTCATCACGGATTTAATGCTTGGGGTGCGAACAGATGGTTTTGTTTTGATGTAATGGATAAAATTTTTGGTAAACAAAACACTTTCGATGATTATATTGAGAACAGTCACTGGTTGCAGTGTGAGGGATATAAAGCGGTATTTGAAGAGGGAAGGCGGCAAAAACCTAAATGTTCCATGACGGTAAACTGGTGCTATAATGAACCATGGATTACTGCTGCCGGAAATACACTTTTAAGTTATCCGTCAAATCCTAAGCCTTCATATTATGCGGTACAGAGTGCATTGCGTCCTGTTATGCCAAGTGCAAGGATAAAGAAGTTTGACTACACCGGGGGAGAGAATTTTACAGCGGAAATATGGTTGCTTAATGATAGTCCGAATGATGTTTGCGATACAGTAAACGTATATATGGAAATAGACGGAGAAAAGCAGTTTATTATGGAATGGAAGACCGGTGTGGTCAAAGCAAACGAAAATAAAAGAGGGCACACTGTTTATGTTAAACTTCCGGTGACAAAGACACAGAAGTTTTCAATTATTTTAGAGGCAGAATGTGGAGTAAGCAGATATAATTTACTTCTTAAAAAACCGGGAGAAAAGGTTTACACAAGACAAATGAACACCGATTAAAGTTTCAGGTAATTTGTTTGAAAGAAAAATTTGGAAGATCACCGTGATCATTTGAGACCTCTTGATGGTTTATCAGTAAAAATACAAAATTTCGGAAAAAATCCTGCCGCTTTCTGCGGCAGGATTTTGATATAGTTAAACTTTAATAAGAAAAAGATGTAAAATATACGGTATTTCACTCCTGTTTATTGCTGTTTAAGGAAGTCCATACATCTGCTGACTTCTTCAATACCCGTAGGATCCAGGCTTTCGCTTTCAACGATTATTCCATATCCTTCAATAAGAGCCTTTTTCAGAACAGCTTTTACGGGAGCCGTTCCCTGACCGAGAGAAGTACCTTTGCCGTCGGCAAAACCGTCTTTTAAATGTATAAACTTAACTCTTTTTCCGTATCTGTCAAGAACTTCTATTGGATTTATTTTTGCAACATATGCCCAGTATGTATCAATTTCAAAAAGAATATTTGTTCTATTTAAAAGTTCTTCATTCGCAATAATTCCGTCATTGTTCGGCATAAATTCACGATGATGGTTGTGGTAATGAAGTCGAATACCTTCTTTTTTAAGCAACTCATCATATTTATTCATTTTATCGACAAGAGTATCTACTTCCACCTTTGTTGCGATCGGAGCACTCGGAACAATGAGGTCATAACAACCAATGGTTTTATGATATTTTACCGTTTCTTCAAAGTCGTTGTCAAGTGCGGAAAGCCCGGTATGCGTTCCGGAAACTGTAAGATGGTATTCATCAAGCCAGTTTTTTACCGATTCTGCGCTGTTTCCGAAAAATCCAGCGAATTCCATTTTTTTGTATCCGAGTTCCGCTACTTTTTTAAGTGATCCTTTAAGGTCATTTTCGGTGATGTCTCTGATACTGTAAAGTTGAAGTCCGTAATTTGTCATATTACTTTTCTCCTTCATTTTATTAATATTTATTTTAAGCCGTTGTTTTACCGTATCTGTGACTCACAAAACGGTAAGTAATGATTTAACAAACAGAAAGGGTAACTTGTCCGGCCTTGTGATTTATAGTATACAAAGAGTTATAATATACAAAGAGCAAATACAGCATACTATGCTGTTATCTGCAGAAACCCGAGGCAAAATTCCTTTGTCTCGGGTTAGTTTTTTATTACGACTGAGGCTTGGGATTAAAGTTGAACTCTTCTTTGAGTTCAGAAGGAGCGACTTCTGCATCGTTTTCGTTTTCATCTACTTCTATATCGTCGTCATCGTCGTCCTGAGAAGATGCTCTTGCCCCGACTTCAATAACACCGCCGATTCTGATATATCCTTTTAAGAAAAGTTTTCTGAAACTTTCATACGGAATAATTTCTCCGATACGGGATTCATCAACGGCTTCCGGTTCTTTTGATTTTACTCCGACAAGCTGTCTTTCTATAAGTTCCATAGCATATTTTAATTTTCTCATACCATTGATACGGTAAGCAAATGGAACTGCTTTATATCTTGAAATATCGGAGACGTCTTCACCTATATATTTGGATCCTTCCATCTCTTTGGGGTCAAACGGGAAATAAGCAACAAGGGTCTTTCCTCTTACTTTAAGTTTTACTATGGGATTTCTTCCGATGAAGTAACTGTCAAAGTTCCAACTTACATTTGAACGGACCTTCTTGTAAGAAAGAAGTTTACGGCGCAAAAGCATATAACGGTACTTAAGTTCGTCATCGGACTGTATAAGACGACCGAGGAAACTCCATTTATAGCGAACGACCATTCCTTCAGGCACAATTGGGAATCCGTTTTCGTCAAGTGTATACCCGAGGGATTCGGCTTCTCTTTCTGCTTTGGTAATATCTGCTTTATCTTCTGAGGTTATTTCAGCGACTTCTTCAACAACTTCTTTTTCAGGCTCTTCCGCTACCTTTTCTTCGGCAGGAGTCTCTTCAGGAGATTTTTCTCCTTCGTCTTGGGCTTTTTCGGCCGGCGTTTCTTCTTGTGCTGCTTTTTCTTCTTCTGCGGCCTTCCGCATGGCTTCTCTTTCTTCGTCAGATATGTATTCGGAAACGGCATTGGGATCCTGCGTCATAATTTCGCTTTCTTCAGCCTCTTCTTCAGAGGATTTTTTCTTTTTAAATTTAAGCAAAATAAGTGCTACAAATGCCAATACAACTAAAACAGCAATAATTATGGTTATTATAGCCCCGACATTGGTATCATTGCTTTTCAGTATTACGGAAATTGTGGTATTTTTTGCACAAGCGCCGAGAAGGGTCACAGCAAACAGCGACATCAGCGCAAATGCGGCGGAAAACAAACGTTTTACTTTGTTCATAAGTTTGTACCAAGCCTTTCTTAAATAAATAAAAAAATAATACATGCTGCTAACATTATAGCATTATTTTTAATAAATTGCAATAGTTTTTTAAAAAAAAATTATTTTTTGCAAAAATAAACTGAAAATAACATAAAATACGTTTTTAAAACTGCAGGTCATTTTGAAAGGCATTTTGTATTATGTTTTTATTTTAAATCGCTACTTGACAAGGAAAAGGTTATGCGATATAATTATAGAAGAGATTTTGGCTTCGAAAGGTGCGGTTTTTGATTGAAATGAAGGAAATATTTTTGTGTAAATACGGAGAAATAGCGTTGAAGGGGCTTAACAAAAGCCACTTTGAAAGCACTCTGTCAAAGGAAATAAAAGGTCGCATTTCAAGATACGGAAGTTTTACCGTTACCAGAGCACAGTCCACTATATACGTTGTGCCAAATGATGACGGTATCAACAGTGAGGCGGTCTTTTCAGAACTTTGTAAGATTTTTGGTATTGCGACCGTTTGCAGAGCAGCCCGTACAGAAAAAGATATGGATAACATAATAAGTACATTAAAGGAATACATTCCGCGTTTTTTGGAATCGAAAAAAACGTTTAAGGCGACCGCAAAAAGAGCAGATAAACGTTTTCCGCTGACATCTCCGGAGATAGCGGCAGCGGCAGGAAGGGCTGTACTTGAATGCATTCCGAATATTAAAGTCAGCCTTGAAAACCCAGATGTTACCGTAACTGTTGAAGTTCGTGAAAAGTATGCCTTTGTCCACGCTGACGCATCAAAAGCAGCAGGAGGAATGCCGGTAGGATCTGCCGGCAGGGCAATGCTCCTGCTTTCCGGGGGAATAGACAGCCCGGTTGCCGGATACATGATGGCAAAACGCGGCGCGAAAATAGAAGCTGTACATTTTGAAAGTTTTCCTTATACATCTGAAGCTGCAAAAGAAAAAGTCCTTGAACTTGCAAGAATTATGAGCGATTACTGCGGACCTATAAGAGTAAATTGTGTTTCTGTGACCGAGATTCAGGAGAGGCTGAGAAATACAGTTGATGAAGAATATTTTACGCTTTTGCTCCGCAGATGTATGATGCGTATTTCGGCAAGGATAGCAAGGTCTCGCTACTGTGACGCGCTTGTAACGGGAGAAAGTCTTGGTCAGGTCGCTTCTCAGACAATGCTTGCGATGGGAGTTACGGACCCGGCGGCTGGAATGCTTGTTTTCCGCCCGTGTATAGGACTTGATAAAGAAGAGATAATCGAAACTGCAAGAAAGATAAATACGTTTGAAACTTCTGTTTTACCATATGAAGACTGTTGTACAATCTTCACACCGAGGCACCCTAAAACACGTCCCGAACTTTCAAAAGTTTTGGAGCAGGAATCAAGGGCAGATCTTTCCGAACTTGAAGACAGGGCTTTTGAAATGGCAGACGCTGTAATAATGAAAATGTACGGTGACTGAGGTGAAAATATTTTTGCACGAGTCGTAAAGAACCGTTTTTTAATTGGCAAAAACTGAAAAAATTAAAAATACCTATTAAAGATAAAAATTTAAGATAAAAAATATAAGATATCAATAACATAAAAAAGGCAGGATTATGGAAATGGAAGAATTGTCAGAAAAAGGTGTAAATCTTTCTAATGTTATAAAACAATTTCACCTTGAAATATTCTGTATAACAGAAAACGATGTGATCGTTAACACATCAGAAGTAGGACGCCCTGGACTTCCGCTTGCCGGATTTACCGAACTTTATCAGCCGCATAGAATACAGATAATCGGAAGAGAAGAACACACGTACGTATCTGAACTCAGCGAAGAGACACGAAAAGAGAATATAAAAAGATTTCTTGCTGCAAAGCCGCTTTGTGTAATTTTTTCCTCTTCACTTAAGCCATTCGAAGAATTTTTCAGATTTGCTGAGGATTACGGCGTCCCGATTCTCGGTACTCAGTTGCGCACATCGGAGTTCATGGCTCAACTTATAAGTTATCTGCGTGAAAAAACTGCTCCTCAGATTACCCGTCACGGTGTTATGGTTGAAGTTTACGGTATAGGTATATTAATTATGGGTGATTCCGGAATAGGAAAAAGCGAAACGGCGATCGAGCTTGTAAAAAGAGGACACAGACTTATTGCAGACGATGCGGTGGAGATAAGAAAGGTAAGCGAAAAGACATTGCTTGCAACTTCTCCGGAACTTATCCGCCATTATATTGAACTCAGAGGAATAGGTATAGTTGATGTCCGTCGTCTTTTCGGCATAGGTTCTGTAAAAGGGACAGAGAAGATAGAACTTATTATAAAACTTGAACCGTGGGAAGAAGGACGAATGTATGACCGTATGGGTCTTAAACAGGAATTTACCGAAATTATGGGAATAGAAATTCCTACTGTTTTGATTCCAGTACGTCCAGGACGAAACTTGGCTGTAATTATTGAGATAGCTGCCATGAATCACCGCCAAAAGTCCATGGGTTACAATACGGCAGAGGAATTTAATAACAGACTTATGAAGATGGCAGAGCAGGCTATGCAGGCAAATAACGAAACAGATGGATAAAATACGTAATAAAGAATCATTGAGGAAAGAACTGAATAAAAGCATCTTTATAACCTGAAAACGAAAGGATCGTAAAAGGATGTTCGGATTGGAGAAAATAAGCAAAGAGGTAAAATTTCGGCGTAAAATGGCAAAAAAACTGCACGGAATGCATATAAAATATGTAATGGAACGTTTTGGTGACGGCGATGATATAATTGTCGGCAGAGAAGGGGCGTTGCTTACGCGCGGTAAGGAATTTATAGTTTTTTCTTCACAGCACGATGTTTTCAGGAGTTATATTGATGAAACGGACTTTTCAGAACTTATGAGTCTCGGAGGTGCTGTAATAACCGGGTATGATTTGCTATCCGGAAAAGAAAGAAATTTAATAGCGCATTATACGAGAAATGCATAAAAATTTTTTTTGAAATCTATTGACAAATGAAAAAAAAGTGATATAATAGCAACGTAAACCGATGACGAAGAATAGTAGCGATTTGCAACTGTTACAGAGAGCCGTAGGCGGTGGGATTACGGTACGGAAACGATTCGTGAATGGGCTTCTGAGGGCGAGCCGAAAGAAAACAGGAAAATCAGTGGAATTGAGTAGGTAAGACGGAGTAGGGACTCCGTAAACAAAACCGGTATGTGAAGCATACGCAGAGAGGGCGCAAAAAGCGTCAAGCATGGGTGGCACCGCAGGATATTTACAGTCCTGTCCCGGCAGTTTTACTGTGGGACAGGATTTTTTGTTTTAAAATTTTATAAAAACTTCTTTGGTAACATGCCTAAAGCCAAAAAATATAAGTTTTTAAAAATTTTAAGGGCATAACAAATTTTTCCGTAGCCCACGAAAGAAAAAAGAGCCTGTAGAAGGCATTATATCGGCAAATTACAAAGCCGGGAAAGGATGGTCAAAAGCCATGGAAAAAATACCTTACAAAATTTATCTTACAGAAGAAGAGATGCCTAAAAAATGGTACAATGTGCGTGCCGATATGAAAAACAAACCGGCGCCTCTTTTAAATCCGAAAACTTTGAAACCTATGGGATACGAAGATCTTCGTCCGGTATTCTGTGACGAACTTATCCAACAGGAACTTGATGACACGACGGCATACATTGATATACCCGAAGAAATAAGAAATTTTTATAAAATGTACCGTCCGTCTCCGCTTGTCAGAGCATATTGCCTTGAAGAAAAACTTAAGACTCCGGCCAAAATTTACTATAAATTTGAAGGAAACAATACGTCTGGAAGCCATAAACTTAACTCTGCAATAGCACAGGCGTATTATGCCAAGAAGCAGGGACTTAAAGGAGTCACAACAGAAACAGGAGCCGGACAATGGGGAACTGCGCTTTCAATGGCATGTGCATATTTTGGGCTTGAATGCCATGTTTATATGGTAAAATGTTCATATGAGCAGAAGCCGTTCCGACGCGAGGTAATGAGAACTTACGGAGCGCAGGTCACGCCCTCACCGTCTGACACGACGGAGGTCGGACGCAAGATATTAAAAGAGTTTCCCGGTACAGACGGTTCTCTCGGTTGCGCGATCTCAGAGGCGGTTGAGGCTGCAACGTCACATAATGGATACCGCTATGTACTCGGAAGCGTTCTGAACCAGGTAATGCTTCATCAAAGCATAATCGGGCTTGAAAGCAAGATCGCACTTGACAAATACGGAGTAAAGCCTGATATAATCATCGGGTGCGCAGGCGGGGGATCCAACCTCGGAGGGCTTATTTCTCCTTTTGTAGGAGAGATGATAAAGGGAAATGCCGACTACCAAATAATAGCAGCTGAGCCTGCATCTTGCCCGAGTTTTACAAGAGGAAAATTTGCATATGATTACTGCGATACGGGTATGGTATGTCCGCTTGCCAAAATGTACACGCTCGGAAGCGGATTTATGCCTGCCCCGGGGCACGCAGGAGGATTACGTTATCATGGTATGAGCAGTACACTTTCTCAACTTTATGCAGACGGCCTTATGGAAGCGTGTTCTGTTATTCAGACAGATGTTTTTGCTGCGGCAACGGAGTTTGCGCGTTGTGAAGGAATACTTCCGGCGCCGGAAAGTAGCCACGCAATAAAGATAGCAATTGATGAGGCAGTAAAATGCAGGGAGACAGGAGAAGATAAGACGATACTCTTCGGTCTTACCGGAACAGGTTACTTTGATATGACAGCGTACAAGAGTTTTAATGACGGAAACATGTCTGACTATATTCCGACCGATGAGGTTCTTGAAAAGGGATTTGCAACTATTCCTGATGTAAAACTTTGAAAAAATATAAACCCCGAAATAGTACAAATTTCGGGGTTTTTTTTATTAAAACGCGAAAAGTATTGAAAAATATTTAAAAAATGTTATTTAAAAATTAATTCGGAAATTATATAATAATAAATGGGTTGTAAATTTTTAAAGGGAGGAACGGCACGGTGCAGGAACTGAAAAATATAGTATCGGAAAACATATCCAGGTTGAGAACAGACAGAAAAATGACTCAATTTGAACTTGGTCAAGAACTCAGTTACTCAGATAAAGCCGTTTCCAAATGGGAGAGAGGCGAAGCGATCCCTGATGCGTATGTACTTTTGCAAATGAGTAAACTTTTCGGAGTAAGCGTCGACTATATCCTCACATATCACGGAGCAGACGAATCGCTTCCGGTTCCGGTAAAAAAGAAGACCAGCAGGTTGATCGTTGCGCTTATTACGGTAGTCGGGATCTTCACTGTTGCATCATTGGCGTATATAATCTTGTCTTTATCAGGTATTTTTTACCCGATTATGTTTCAGTATGCTGCAATGATATCTTTCCTTGTGATCACTGTAATGAACACATTATGGGGAAAAAGAAAATATAATATAATATTTGTTTCTGCGTTTGTGCAGAGTATTTTATTTACGATATTTTTTGTTTTTCTGGATTTTGGCAGGATATATTGGCAACTACTTTTTCTCGGTATACCGATCGAAGTAATAATATTGCTTTCATTTTTCCTTAAATTACCTAACGTATGTAAAAGGAAAAAATCAGGCAAATAAAAAAGAAGCGATAACGACCGCTTCTTTTTTATTTCATAAAAATTTTGTAATTAAAAACGTAAATTTAAATCAAAACGCAAAATATAAACGCAAGTGTTGCGGACATACTACCGAAGAAAATATCGTTAGGAGTGTGACGTTTAAGGAAGACCGATGACCATGCAACTGCAAATGCGAGAATTATACAAGGTATAAGCCAACTCCATCCTAAAAAATATACTGTAAAAATCAGCGGACCGACAACACCGCATGAGTGACCACTCGCTCTGAGTTTAAGCAGGGTATTGAAGACGGTAAGAACGATAACCGAAACAAAATAACTTGCAAAAATAAGAAGAAGTTCCTGAGTTACTCCGCTTATAAGCGCGTATAAAATACCGCCAACATAACCGATCCCGCTCGTTATAAATGCAAGAGTTCTCTGACCTTTTCTTCCTTTGTTTTTAAATCCTGGAATTATAGGTTGGAGAGGGTATGCGAGAGTCGGAATAATAGCAAGAAAAGTTATTGCAAAAAAAAGATCAAATAGACCGCGGTATACGTCGGGACGACCAAAAAATAAAATTATAAGAAGAGATGTTACAAGAAGCGGAGGAATTGTTACAACTCTTATTGTTTTTGCCAATGTTTTTTTATTCATTTTTTTCCTTTCCAAAAAATTCCGTTTTGTTTACTTTGTTTTAAGTGATTTTTAAAGCGTGCGAAAAAATATTTTAATTATTTTGTTCTTTTTTTGCCTACAAAGAAAAGTGCTACCGTTCCGATTCCTGTATGACTTCCTATTGTGGTGCCTATTGTGTTTATTTCGACTTTACCCTTCATATTCGGAAATTTACTTTCTATGAGATCGGCGACGGCTTTTGCGTCATTATAACAAGCGGAGTGTGAAATGTAACATTTACCGTTGTAGTTGATACCGTCATCTGCCTCTTCTTCCATTTTTTTAACAATCCGGTTTATGACTGCCTGTTTTGTGCGGACTTTTTCTCTCGGAACAAGTTTACCTTCTTGGTCAACGTTGAAAAGAGGACAGATTTTCAGTTTTGTGCCGATGAATCCGCTGACTTTAGAAATACGTCCGCCGAGAACGAAGTATGTCAAGTCTGTAGAGAAGAACCAATGATTAAAGCGAAGTTTATTTTCCTCTGCCCACTTGTAAAGTTCATCAATGCTTTTGCCTTCATCGCGCATATCTGCGATTATATCGGCAAAAAGGCCGAGTCCTGAAGAAGCGGAAAGGGTGTCAACGATATATATTTTCCTTTCGGGATATTTGTTCCGGAGTTCATCTGCAGCAGCTGTAGCGGAGTTGTATACTCCGGAAATTCCGCTCGAAAGTGAAAGATGTATTATATCCTGACCGTTTTCCAAAAAAGGAGTAAAAAATTCAATAAATTCATCAATATTTACCTGTGAAGTTCTTGTTTTGGCTTTTTTTTCTATTTCCCTGTAAAAATCTTTGAATGAAAGAGTTTGTCCAAGATCATCGGGATATTCCTTACCATTAAGGAAATAGTGGAAACATACGTATTTTATGTCTCTCTTTTCAAAATGTTCTTTTGTAAGATCTGCGGTCGAGCAGGTGCTTATAATGTAATTTGCCATGGCGTTTGTTCCTTTCAAGATTAGATTTAAAGTCCGGCGTGGCGGTATAGAGATAAAACTACTTTATGCGTTTATATTAAACCCTTTACGTTTTTGTATAACGGTTCAAAAACTTTTTACTGTTTTTCAATTCCGTTTCGCCTGCAATTTTATTATACCCGTTTTTTATTGGAAAATCAACCTACCGATGAGTCTTGTTTTTCTACTTTGAAAATTTATTCGGTAGAGTAAAAAAGAAGCGTTCTACTGCATAAAATGCTTCTCTACAAATTGTAGAATCAAAAAAACAGGTTAAATCAAACGGTGTTTTTATATATCATTTTATATATCAATTTTAATTTATAAAAATTTTTAGCATAAAAAATTTATTTTTATAACATTTATTATTTTTGTGCAACTTGCAGCGGTTTTTTCAAATTTTTTATGATATATCAAAAAAAGCATTGTAAATTAAAAAAACAGAGTTTTAAATCTCTGCTTTTTTTAATTATAAATAAATTTCGAAATAAACATATAACATACTTTTTTAAAGGTCAAGTATGTTTAAATATGTTTTGTAAAATCCGTGTCAAATTTTATAACGCAGCGGTATTCAGGATTAAATTCAGCAACGAGTTCCGAAATAATACGCTTTGCCTCATTTTCATTTACTTTACAGTCAAGAGGGAGCACAACATCAAATATCAGGTTTGTATGCGTTTGACCCGGTACCATTCTAAGGTCGTGAAATCTTGCACTTTCGCATACTTTATGTATTATCTCAGACAAAACATATTTGATTTCATTAAGTCTTTTATTATCGGTATCGATAGGATCCATGTGGATAACAGCCTCACAATTAAGTTCCTTTGCGAGTATATGTTCTATGTTGTCAATAATATCATGAAGAGTAAGAATGTCTTCTTTGCATGATACCTCGGCGTGCAGAGAGACCATACATCTGCCCGGACCGTAATCATGCACAACAATATCGTGGATACCGAGAATTTTTTCATTTGAAAGAGTAATGTTTTCTACTTTTTGAACGAATTCTTCGCTCGGAGGTTGACCGAGTAGCGGCGTAATAGTTTCTTTTGCCGATTTAAATCCCGCAAATAAAATAAATACGGAAACAGCCATTCCGCAAATGCCGTCAAGATATATAAAACTGGTAAAGTGACATACTATTCCGGATATGAAAACAACAAAGGTAGAAGTTGCATCGCTAAGACTGTCCGTTCCGGTTGCCTGCATTGCAGAAGAATTTATTTTTTTTCCGTATTTTCTGTTATAAAGACACATGTATAATTTTATAAGCACAGATAAAACAAGTATAATAACGGTAACGATTGAAATTTCCGGTTCCGTAGGATTGAGCAGTTTTTCAAATGACATTTTAGCAAGTTCAAAACCCATAAGAAGTATGATAAACGAAACAATAAGACCTGAAATGTATTCAATTCTTCCGTGGCCAAAAGGATGGTTGGGATCGGGTTTTTTGTTTGACAGACGGAATCCTGCAAGAGTAACGGTTGAAGCGCCTGCATCAGAAAGATTGTTAAAAGCGTCCGCCGTTATGGCAAGGGACCCTGATAGAATTCCGGCAATGAATTTTGCAGCAAAAAGAAGTATATTTAAAAATATTCCGTATATTCCGCATACCGTTCCGTATGATTCACGCACCCGCGGGTCTGACAAATTTTCTGGATCTTTTACAAATCGTTTTAAAATCAGTTTTAGCAAATTAAAGTCTCCTTTTTTGTTCTTGAATTTTATAAATTCAAGAAATTATGTCGAATATATTGTTTTTATGGTAGTACAATTTATGAAAAAAAGCAACCGTTTTTTCAAAATTTCACAAAAATTTTGAAAACCTTTAAAATATTACAAAAAAATAACATGAAAAAATATATTTTCATACAAAATAATTATTGAATTTAAGTTGTAGGAAGTTTATAATATAATAATATGCATACAAATATACAAATCAACTAATTGAAAGAAGGTCGTTTTTTTGGAGATTTTTAATTCAATAGGAGAGTTTTTTGCAAAGGATATTTTGCTTTCTCTCGGAGTCGCTGTTTTGGCGGGGCTTATTTTCAACAGAATTGTTAAGTTTCTCGGATTACCAAATGTTACCGGATATCTTATAGCAGGAGTTTTGATTGGTCCGAGTTTCCTTCAGATAATACCCCAGGATCTGATCGAGCCTCTTACTCTTCTTGTAAATGTCGCTCTCGGGTTCATTGCATTTTCAATAGGCGGAGAGTTCAGAATTTCAAAAATAAGGTCCATAGGAAAAAGTGTACTTGTAATAACATTTTTTCAGGCGCTTGTAACTACTGCGGTGGTTGATATAGGTCTTCTTATTTTTTTCCCACCTGCAGTTGCCATTTCATTGGGCGCCATTGCAACTGCAACCGCACCTGCGGCAACACTAATGGTTGTACGTCAATATAGTGCAAAAGGGCCAATTACAGATATACTGCTTCCCGTTGTTGCACTTGACGATGCAATAGGATTAATAGTGTTTTCAATATCGCTTTCGATAGCGAAAATTTTATCTGCTGCAGAAAGTCCGAATATAGGACTTATGCTTCTTGATCCGCTCCGTGAAATAGTTTTGTCACTTGTTGTAGGTGCGGCTATAGGGGCTGTTCTTACTTTCGGAATGGGATTTTTTCATTCGCGTTCAAACCGTCTTACTTCTATAATTTGCGCAGTTTTTCTCGGTACTTCACTTTCATCGCTTTGGAATCTTTCTTCACTTCTGCTTTGTATGTCCATAGGGGCTGTTATGGCAAATTTTTATTCAGAAAGCGAAAAAATGATTGATATTACCGATCATTGGACTCCGGTAGTATTTTTGCTGTTTTTTGTTATTTCAGGAGCAGAGCTTGATCTTGGAATACTTCCGACAGTGGGACTTCTCGGAGTAATGTATATAATTCTACGATCTCTTGGAAAATATTTTGGCGCACGGATTGGTGCTACGGTTGTTCGCGAAAGTAAAAATGTTAAAAGATATCTTGGCGTTGCACTTCTTCCGCAGGCAGGTGTTGCAATCGGAATGAGCCAGATTGTTATTTCCGCACTCCCTGAAGAGTATGGAATAAAGATCCGGGCTGTCGTGCTTTGTGCAACTCTTGTTTATGAACTCGTCGGTCCTCTCCTTACAAAATTTGTCCTTACAAAAGCAGGAGAGATTAAAAAAGACCCAAAACCGGAAAATCTGAGTATTGATCAAAAAGCCCAGTAGGTATAAAATTTTATACAAGAAGAAATGCTTAAAAACTTTTTGGTAAGACAAAAGTAAAAATTGACTGATTGCTTTAAAATAATTTTTCAATTTCAAAAATGAATTGATACTTGACAAAATATAAATTATATTTTATAATAAAAAGTAATATTGTATAAAAGTTTATAAGTTAAAAGGGAGCGGTAAATGACGACGCAAGAAATAAAAACAAACTATAAAGCGTATTTGAAAAAGTGCAAAAAAGATATACTTGATATCCTGAAAAACGGTCCTGTACAGCGAAAATTAATTATTGACAAAGCGGTGGAATGTTCCGGTATGACCGAATCAGAGCGTAAAGACCGATCCGCAAGCGGCGTCTTTGCACTTTACAGAAGTATTGTTGGGACGGCACTTGCCGATATGAAAAAATACGGCGATATAGGAATAGATGAAAAAAACATTGTCACACTGAAAAAAAAGCCGGCGGTGATTATAACGGAGGCAGAGATCGCCCCGTACATTATTGCACTTTTGCAGTCGAGAGCAATGACAGAAGAAGAGATAATCGAAAAAGTAACCGTATATTTCGGTGCTTCTGAAACGCTTACGCTTGAAGACGATTCCATGATCAAAAAAACGGTTGTAAAGTTGCTATCGTCCTTAACAAAAAGAGGGAAGATAAGTTATATAGGGGGCCGGTATTCAATAGGTTCCGATATGATACTCATGAAAAGACCGAATTCGGTATTTGAAGAATTTATTTCATTTCTGAACTCAAAAGGCGGAGAATTTTTTGAAAATTACTCTGCAATGCTTCTTGAAAAGTATTTTATTACATGCGAAAAACTTGTCGGTTCATGTAATGTTATCGGCGGAGCGGATGACGGAGGAATAGACCTTATGCTAACAGTTTCGGACTGGCTGGGATTTGAAGATACCGTACTTGTACAGTGTAAACAAAGAGCAAATTCAAATGTAACGCTTAATGAAGTCAAGCAGTTTGTCGGTGCGTTTTACGTCGAAAAAGGAACAAAAGGAATTTTTATGACGACATCGCGATTCCACAGAGATGCAACTACTGTAATAAACGGATTGCCTGATATAGTTGCAATAGATGGCAGAAAACTATTTGATATAGCAAGACACTGTAATTGCGGAATAATCAAACAAGAAGACGGTGATTACGCAGTCGATTATAATTTTTTCGGTGCAAAATAACATAACAAGTTTTAGCGGTCGGAGTTTTTAAACAAGAAATTAAAAGTTAAAAAAGAAATATAGATTTTTAAGATAACTTTAAAATTCTAAAGCAAGGAAAGAAGGAAATTTTATGTCAATTTCAAAAAGAATACTTACAGTTCAGGATATTTCCTGCCTTGGACAGTGCTCCATAACAGTGGCCCTTCCTATAATTTCAGCACTCGGGGTAGAATGTGTTATTTTACCGTCAGCGGTGCTTTCAACACATACGGGTTCTTGGAGCGGTTATACATTTAGGGATCTTACTGATGATATGCCGGATATAATTGCACATTGGGAAAAATACGGTGAAAAGTTTGATTGTCTGTACACCGGGTATATCGGAAACGCAAAACAACTTGACATTCTTATAGATGTCAGAAAAAAACTCCTTAAAGAAGGAGCACCGATAATAACCGACCCTGCAATGGCGGATCATGGAAAACTTTATAAAGGTTTTGATCTTGAATTTGTAAAAAAGATGTCAAAATATATAAATGGTTCTGATTATGTATTGCCGAATATAACCGAGGCATCGTTTATTACCGGAATTGAATATAAAGAAGAGTACGGAGAAGAATATATAAAGTCGCTTATAAGTGGACTGAAAGATATAGGTGTAAAAAATGTTATACTGAAAGGTGTAAGTTATCAACCGGACAAACTCGGAGTCTGTGTAAGCGACGGAGAGACGTATCAGTATCATTTTGAGGATAAGATTCCTGCAGTTTTCCACGGAACCGGAGATATATTTTCCTCTGTGTTTACAGGAAGTTTTGTAAACGGAAGTACTGCACTGGAGGCCTCAGCCAAGGCGGCAAGATTCGTATGTGATGCAATGTTAAATACGAACGGAAAGGAGCACACTTACGGAGTAAACTTTGAAAGTGTACTTAAAAAACTTTTCTGAAATTTGAAATTTCATAATAAAAAGATATGCGGAGATGAATATGTCGGGTTACAGACAAACAAGAATAAACGAGCAAATATTGCAGGCTCTTTCCGAAGCGGTAAGGGAGCTTAAGGATCCGAGAATACAGAACAGCATAGTTACAATAACCGATGTAGCGTGTGCGAAGGACCTTAAAAACGCAACAGTATACTTTTCATTTTTTTCAAAGAAGTACAGTGAAAAGGATGTAAGAACAGCACTTAAAGGTGCGGCAGGATATCTGAGGACGGCACTTGCAGCAAAGATAAACTTAAGAGAAACTCCTTTTCTTGCTTTTTCATATGATAATTCGATAGAAAGAGGAAACAGAGTAGCAGCACTTCTCCGTGATGTACTTCCAGACGAAGAAGACAGCGAAAAAGATTTGTCTGAAGATTGATGGCGGAAAAAATAAAGATTATAGCGATAGTCGGACCGACTGCGACAGGAAAAACCGCACTTTCAGTAGAACTTGCCAAGAGATTTAACGGAGAGATAATTTCCTGTGATTCGATGCAGATATATAAAAATATGGATATCGGAACTGCAAAAGTCAAGGATGAAGAGACATGCGGTATAAAACACCATCTTGTCGGAATTGCTGAACCGATCGAAAATTTTTCCTGTGCCGATTATGCGGTACTCGCCAAAAAAAAGGCGGAAGAAATTTTAGCAAGAGGGAAAATACCGATCTTTTGTGGAGGTACGGGACTGTATCTTGACAGCGTGCTTTCGGAGAATGAATTTTCTGCAGCGGGCCAGGATACTGAATACCGGGAAAAGTTAATGAAAAAAAGCCCGGACGAACTTTATGCGGAACTTTTGAAAATTGACCCGCAGTCCGCTGAAAAAACGCATAAAAACAATGTTAAACGTGTTATACGTGCATTGGAGATACGTTATATAACGGGAATAACAAAAACCGAATGGGACAGACGCTCAAGAGAAAAAGAGAGCCGGTACGATGCGTTTATAATCGGACTGGATTATAAAAATCGTGAAACTCTTTACGGAAGGATAAATAAAAGAGTGGATATGATGATTGAAGAGGGTCTGATTAATGAAGTTAAAGCGCTCGACTGTAAATCTTTTAGAGAGAGTACAGCGTCTCAGGGGATAGGATATAAAGAGATACTCGCTTACATAGACGGAAAAGCAACGCTTTCCGATACAGTAGAGCAGATAAAGAAAAATTCGAGAAATTATGCAAAGCGTCAAATTACCTGGTTCAGGAAAAATAAGAAAATAACTTGGATATACAGAGACGATCCGGAAACCTTTGGAATGAGCAGAGGGGAAATTTATAAAGACGATATTGAGTATATTGCGGATTACGCAGAAAAAATTATAAGAAACAGGATCAAGTCAGAGCAATTGTAAAATCATAAAAATTTGATAAACCGTTTTGATTCTTAACAGGTTTTTAAAACAGTACAGCAAGGTGAGCGGTCATAAAGATGCACAGGCGGATGAAAGGGGGCATATGATTACGGATACGGCAAATACAAAAGAGTTGGAAGAACGGTTCAAAGCAGTAAGAGAAAAAATAAAAACCGGATCGTGCGGCAGAGAGGTTATTCTTCTTGCAGCAACTAAAACGGTCAGTGCTGATGTTATCAATTATGCAATAAAGAACCTTTCACTTAAATACATAGGTGAAAACAAAGTACAGGAACTTCTGGAAAAATACCCTTATATTGAAAAAGAGGGGATCAGTATCCATTTTATCGGAGGACTTCAAACCAATAAAGTAAGACAGATAATTGACAAAGTTGATATGATACAGTCGCTTGACAGCATAAAACTTGCAGAGGAAATAAACAAGCGCGCAGCGGCTATTGGAAAAATCATGCCTGTCTTGATAGAAATAAATATAGGCAGGGAGGCAGAAAAGGGAGGAGTATTTCCCGAAGACGCGGAAAGCCTTATAAAAGAAGCGTCAAAATTGAAAAATATAAAAATAGAAGGTCTTATGACAATGGCTCCGGCAAAAATTACCGAAAAAGAGTACGAAATGTATTTTACAGAGGTAAGAGAACTTTACGAAAAAATAAAAGAAATGTGCATTTCCGGGGTAGAGATGAAAACTCTCAGCATGGGTATGTCAGACAGTTTTGAAGCGGCGGTAAGATGCGGAGCAAACCTGGTCAGAGTCGGAAGCGCATTGTTCGGGCGCAGAGAGTATGCGGAAAAAAGTCCGGTATGTAAATAAAATGGTCAAGGACATGCGGAGAAAAAACCTGCATTGATTGAAATTATTGTTTAAGATATGATACCGGACCGTACATGGCAACAAAAATGTGCGAAAAAAATTCAGGCAGAATCAACATTTGCAGAGAGTTATAAAAACAAAAATCAAAAAGATCAAAAGCGGTATAAGGAGGAAAATATGAGTTTATTTAACAATAAAAAAGCAGATCCGTATCAGGAAGATAACTTTGAATATAAAAATGTACAACCGGTGGTTGAGCCCATTCAACAACCGATACCAACCAAAGAACCTACAATAAACAGCAGTGCACTTAAAATGAAAGTTGTACGTCCGAACAACCTCGGAGACGCAACTGAGGTGGCGGACAGCCTGAAAGCCGGGCAAACAGTAGTTCTAAATCTGGATAATGTTGACGACGAAACGGCAAAAAGAATGATAGATTACATAGCAGGTGTGATCTATGCGATAAACGGTACCATAGAACGTCCGTCAGACAGGACATTCCTTCTTACCCCCGATGGAGTTTCCGTTGATACGGAAAGTAAATAAAGACAAAAAAACCGTGTTTATTCTGCACAAAGATCATTGAAGATAAAAATAAATGCGTGATAAGAAAATTTGAAACAGAGATTTTCAAAAGTTGAAAATAATCTATATAGGAGAAAGTCAAAATGGCAACCGATTTTTCAAAAACACTTAATCTGCCCGTGACCGATTTTGCAATGAGGGCAAATCTTCCTCAGAGAGAACCGGATATGCTTAAAGAATGGGAAGACGAATCTTTATATAAAACGCTTATGGAGAAAAATAAAGGAAAGCAGAAGTATATTCTTCATGACGGTCCTCCGTATGCAAACGGGGATATTCATATCGGACATGCATTAAATAAAATTTTAAAGGATTTTATTGTCCGATATAAAAATATGAGCGGAAAATATGCACCGTATGTTCCGGGATGGGACTGTCACGGACTTCCTGCAGAAAGTGCAATTATAAAGCAAACAAAACTTGACAGAGGATCTATGACGGTTTCAGAATTCCGGAATAAATGTAAGGACTTTGTTCTTTCCTATGTTGACAGACAAAGAGAAGGATTTAAGCGGCTCGGTATTATAGGAGACTGGGAAAATCCATACCTGACGCTGAAACCGGAATTTGAAGCAAAACAGATAGAAGTTTTCGGCGAAATGGCAAAGAAGGGGTATATTTACAAGGGTATGAAGCCGGTTTATTGGTGTGCATACGATGAAACGGCTCTTGCAGAGGCAGAAATTGAATATAACGATGACCCGTGTGATTCCATTTTTGTAAAGTTTGAAGTTACAGAAGACCTGGGCGAGAAAATAAGGAATATAAGGGGTGTTCCCGAAAAAGTTTACTTTGTAATATGGACGACAACCACATGGACGCTTCCCGGAAACATGGGAATATGTCTTAATCCGGATTTTGAATATTCGGTTGTAAAGGTGTCAGATGAAGCATATATCATTGCATCCGGACTTCTTGAAAGCGTTGCAAAGGCGGCAGGAATAGAAGATTTTGAAGTTATCGGGACTCTGAAGGGCAGAGAAATGGAAGGAATGAAGGCGGCGCACCCGTTCCTTGACAGAGTTTCATACGTAATAAACGGATCACACGTAACCCTTGAAGGAGGAACAGGTTGCGTCCATACTGCGCCGGGATTTGGTATCGAGGACTTTGAAGTATGGCGCAAATACCCCTCTCTTCCGAAACTTATAGTGCCTGTGGATTCCAAAGGAAGACTTACGGAACTTGCCGGAAAGTACAGCGGACTCAAAACAGATGATGCAAATAAAGAAATACTTAAAGACCTCAAAGAAAGCGGAGCCCTTCTCGCGGTCCAAAAAATAGTCCACTCATACCCGCATTGTTGGAGATGTAAGAATCCTATAATTTACCGTGCAACAGAGCAGTGGTTTGCTTCCGTTTCCGATATGACGGAAGAGGCGGTCAAAGCATGCGACGGCATTGAATGGGTACCCGCATGGGGCAAAGACAGAATGGTAGCCATGATACGCGAAAGGAACGACTGGTGTATTTCGCGTCAAAGGAACTGGGGAGTGCCAATACCGATACTTTACTGTGACGGCTGCGGAAAATATATAATAAATGACACAACGATAAAAGCAATTTCGGCTTTATTCAGAGAAAAAGGATCAAATGCATGGTATGATATGCCTGCGGAAGAAATAGTTCCCGGACTTAAGTGCGAATGCGGATGTACGCATTTTACCAAGGAAAAAGATATAATGGACGTTTGGTTTGACTCCGGATCTTCTCATGCCGCAGTACTTGAGGAAAGAGAAGAACTTTGTTCTCCCGCCGATCTTTACCTTGAAGGCGGAGATCAGTACAGAGGCTGGTTCCAGTCTTCCATGCTTACAAGCATAGCGGCAAGAGGAAGAGCACCGTACAAGAAGATAGTGACACACGGATGGACCGTTGACGGAGAGGGAAAGGCTATGCACAAAAGTGC
The DNA here is from genome assembly GCA_944381115.1 of uncultured Clostridia bacterium. Lineage (GTDB taxonomy): Bacteria > Bacillota > Clostridia > Oscillospirales > CAG-272 > SIG673. The sequence continues at coordinate 40,190 of CALWJV010000005.1, read as the reverse complement.
AGGCAACGCAGTATCTCCCAAAGACGTTATAGATACTTACGGTGCAGATATACTCCGTTTATGGGTGTCGTCTGTTGATTTTACCGTTGACGCAAGGATCTCAAAAGATATTCTCAAACAACTTTCCGAGGTATACCGTAAGATACGTAATACCGCAAGAATCCTGATTGGCAATCTCGGTACTTCAGAGACAGATTTTGATCCCGATAAAGATATGGTGGATGAAAACAAACTTCCCGATATCGATAAATGGGCGCTTGCAAGACTTAACAATCTTATAAAAAATGTAAGAGAAGCATACGAAAACTTCCAATTTCATATTGCATTTCATGAAATAAGCAATTTCTGTACCACAGATATGTCTAAACTTTATATTGATATTTCCAAAGACAGGACATATGTTGAGAAAAAGGACGGAGAAGGACGCCGTGCAGCTCAGACCACAATGTATAAAATACTTTCAGCGCTCACAAGGCTTATTTCTCCCATACTTGTATTTACTGCAGATGAGATCTGGAAATCAATGCCGCATGTAAAGACGGACGATGTAAGAAATGTGGTACTGAACATGATGCCGGAGTATGACGGTACGGAACATTATGCAAAAGAAGAGGAAAAATATAACAAACTCTTTGAACTTCGCGACGTTGTCCTTTCGGCACTTGAAGTGGCAAGGGCCGAAAAACTTATCGGAAAATCGCTTGAGGCAAAGGTAACTGTCACAGCTGACGGAGAAATTTATGATTTTCTCAGTTCTTTTGACATTGAAGAACTTTCTGACGTTTTTATAGTTTCGAAGACAATACTTATCAAAGGTAAACCGAAGGACGGGGAAATTATTTTTGCATCAATTGAAAAAGCAGACGGAAAGAAGTGTGCGCGTTGCTGGAAGCACTCTGAGGACGCTGTTGCATATGATGACGAATTTATATGCCCACGTTGTAAGAGAATAATAGGATAAAGTAAAAAATCAACAATAAAGCGGGACAACGGAATATAAAATTTTACGGAAACTGTCTTTGTATACCTATGTATAAAAGACACTTCCGTGTTGACCTGCTTATATTAAAAAGGAAATTTTCTGGTGAAAAAAATAAAGATTGCAATAAATAAAAAAGGTACCGCTATTGCGCTTTTTGTGACATTATTTACGGTTATAATAGACTATATTTCAAAAATAATCGTCATGAAAAACATGGATCTGGGTCAAAGCATACCGCTAATAAAAAATATTTTGCATATTACTTATATAACCAACCCGGGTGCGGCGTTTGGCAGTCTTTCCGATGCAAGGTGGCTGTTTATGACTGCATCGGTAATAATGATATTTGCGCTTTTGGCCCTTATAATTTTTTGGGACGATAACAGTACTTTATTTTATATATCAGTATCCATGATCCTCGGTGGGGGTATAGGGAATATGATAGACCGTATTTTTTACGGAGAAGTTGTGGACTTTATAGACTTTTGTGCTTTTCCGAAGCTGTGGTCCTGGATTTTTAATCTTGCAGATACATTTGTTTGCGTTGGCGTTGGGCTTTTAATACTATACTATATTCTTGCTGAGGTAAGAAATGCAAAAAACGGTAAGGAAAAAATTGAAAACGGAGAGCAGAATACCTTGTGTACAGAAGAATATATAAACAGTGAAAAAAATACAGATGAATGCACTGAAGACGATTTAAAAAAAACTGTATCCAAGACAATAAAAAAGGAACCGGGTGATACGGAAAAGTGACCGCTTATTCTTTAAAATAAAGTAAAAGCGTGTGTAAAACCGGATGACCAAAAAAGATTTAAATGCAAACAAGGAGTCTTATGCCGGGGAGGGTGAAATTTTTTGGAAGGACAGAGACTTGATATATTTGTTTCGGAAAAAGAAAAGATCACACGCTCCTCCGCACAAAAACTTATAGAAAGCGGGCTGGTTACGGTAAACGGAACGGTAAGGCCGAAAAATTATAAAATATCCGAAAGCGATAATATAGAAGTAGACTTTCCGGAACCTGTTCCAGATGCGGCACTACCGGAAAATATTCCGCTTGACATTGTATACGAAGACAACGATGTCATTGTAGTCAACAAGCCAAAGGGTATGGTCGTCCATCCTGCGGCAGGTAATTATAGCGGTACATTGGTTAATGCTCTTCTTTATCACTGCGGGGACGGGCTTTCTGGTATAAACGGTGTGATCCGTCCGGGAATAGTACACAGAATTGATAAAGATACCGCAGGATTGCTGGTTGTTGCAAAGAATGATGTAGCGCACGTCTGCCTTGCTTCTCAGATTAAGGAACATAAGGCTGACAGAGTGTACCGTGCAATCGTTGTCGGCAATCTTAAAGATGATGAGGGAACAATTAATAAACCTATAGGCAGGCATCCCTGTGACAGGAAAAAAATGTCGGTTGTACCCGGAGGAAGAGAAGCGGTAACGCACTACAAAGTTCTTGAACGGTTTAACGGATTTACCTATATTGAGGCCCGGCTTGAAACCGGAAGGACACATCAGATAAGAGTACATTTTTCAAATATCGGACACCCGCTTATGGGAGACACGGTATACGGAGGAGGTAACACACTTTTTGAAAAGAAGCATTCGTCTATGTTATCCGGTCAGATGCTTTATGCAAAGAGCGTAGGATTTATCCACCCGAAAACCGGGGAATACAAGGTAATAAGTGTGCCGCTTCCGGAATGGTTTGAAAAGGTGCTTAAAAGTCTCAGGGAGCAAAACGGTTAGTTTTTACTGAATTTTTAACAGGAGGCAGATCAATGATTTGTTTTGAAGATTATAAAATATACGGCGATGGAGTTCACGATGACAGTGAAGCGCTTCAGTCGCTGCTTGACAGTGGAGAAAATGAGATATTTATTCCACTGGGCTGTTATCTTATAAGCAAAACATTGAAAATAAATTCGAATACCGTTTTGAATGTGACCCCGGGAGCAAGATTTATAATGGACGGAGAGGTACAGAAGCACAGAGGTGACTTTCTTATAACGAACTCGGACCACGAAAACGGAAACGAAAACATAAAGATATGCGGCGGAGTTTTTGACGGAAACAATAAGGGGTGGGGAAACAGAAAGCCGGATGATCTGTTTGATAAGAACGGATATTCCGGAAGTGTTATGAATTTTCAGAACGTAAAAGGGCTGACTCTTAACGGATTTACTGTTGCAAATTCCACAACATATTATATTCGGATGTCGGGTATAGAAGGTTTTAAAATAGAAAACATAAGTTTTGTCAGTGATGCTTTTGGTAAAAATCAGGATGGACTGCATTTCGGCGGAAATGTGAGAAATGGAAGTGTAAAAAATATATATGCGCTTTCAAAAGGTCAGACAAATGACGATTTGATAGCAATAAACGCAGATGACTGCATAGACAGGATAGAGAATCTTGACCTTTTGCGGGACGATTTTGAAAATGTTAACATGGAAAATCTTTTTGCAGAGGATTGCCATACCATTATAAGAATTTTAAGTGTTGACGCTAAAATAAAAAATGTGCATATAAAAAATGTTTATGGTGGATATCGTGCATATGCCGTAAATGCCGACGCGGCAAGATATTGCAGAGCGCCGATATTTAAAGAAGAGGATAAACCGTTGGGTGTCGGGCACGTAGAAAACTTTACAATAGAAAATATGACTGCATATTCTACAAGAGCGGAAAATAAAAATCCCGCAGTCTGTATAGAATCGAATTTTGACGGACTTGAAATAAAAAATTTCAAGTTGATAGAAAGATTTGGAGTACGCAGACCTGACAATGCAGTCGTGATAAAAAATGTTATAGGACAAAACATTATTTTGGACGGAAAGAAAACAGTTATACAAAATAAAGAAGAAGAGATACGCTCAGCAGAATTTACAAATCTTAGTATTACATCAATATGATAACGTAAAAATGCAAAAAGTCATAAACAGAGATTTTGACTGGCTTTTTTGAAAAGCGTAAGGAAGGGGATAATTTTGAAAGAAAAGTTTTATTTGACAACGGCAATACCTTATTGCTCCGGTAAACCGCATATAGGGAACACATATGAGGTAATACTGACAGATGCTATCGCAAGATATAAGCGTCAGCAGGGGTACGATGTATTTTTTCTGACAGGTACCGATGAGCACGGAATCAAGATAGAAACAAAAGCTGCTGAACTCGGCATTACACCGAAGGAGTTTGTAGACGGGGTAAATGCCGAAGTTAAGAGAATATGGTCGCTCGTAGGCGCATCATACGATAAATTCATAAGAACAACGGACGGGTACCATGAAAAGGCCGTCTCAGACATTTTCAAAAAACTTCTGGAAAAAGGAGATATATATAAAGGAGAGTACGAAGGATGGTACTGCGTGCCTGATGAATCGTTTTTTACTGATACACAGGTAGTAGACGGAAAATGCCCGGACTGCGGCAGACCAGTTCAAAGGGCAAGAGAGGAAGCATACTTTTTTAAAATGAGTAAGTATGCCGACAGGCTTCTGAAACATATTGAAGAGAATCCGGGATTTGTTGAACCGGAGTCAAGGCTCAAAGAGATGGTAAATAATTTTCTGAAGCCCGGACTTCAGGATCTCTGTGTTACAAGAAGTTCGTTTACGTGGGGAGTACCGGTGCCGGGAGACGAAAAGCATGTTATCTATGTTTGGATAGACGCGCTTTCTAACTACATTACCGCTCTTGGATACGATGTCGATGAGCAGGGAGAACTTTTCAAAAAATATTGGCCATGCGACCTTCATGTAATAGGAAAAGATATAGTCCGTTTTCACACCATATACTGGCCTATAATGCTACTTGCACTTGAGCTTCCTCTTCCGAAGAAGATATACGGTCACGGTTGGCTTAATTTCGGAACAGACAAAATGTCAAAGTCAAAAGGAAACGTAATGTACGCCGATGAACTTGCAGAACTTTTCGGGGTGGACGGAGTAAGATATTATACCCTTTCGGCGATGCCGTTTGCCGCAGATGGAAGCATAACATACGAAAGTATTATTTCGGTATACAATACCGATCTTGCAAATAATCTTGGGAATCTTGTAAACCGTACTGCAGCAATGAATAAGAAATATTTTGGTAAAAAGATTCAGCAGCGCGGGGAAGAAGAGGGGCCGGACGCAGAACTCAGAGAAGCGATAGAAAAGGCAGTCAAAGACGTCAGAAGTTATATGGACGGTTACCGAGTATCGGATGCGCTTGCGGCAATATTTGAAGCATTCCGCCGGGCAAATAAATATATAGATGAGACTACACCTTGGACGCTTGCAAAGGCTGAAGGCGCCGAAAAACGTCTTGGAACAATTTTGTATAATCTTCTTGAAACGATAAGAATAGGAGCAGTACTGCTTGAACCTTTTGTACCTGAGACTTCAAAAAAGATTCTGGAGCAGCTTGGAACAGACTGTAAGACGACAGAATTCGGCGGACTTGCTGCAAATAATGAAACAGCAGAGCCGGCAGTGCTTTTTGCAAGAATAGACGAAAAAGAATTTTTTGCAAAACTGTCTGAAGAAAACAAGGATAACGAAAAAGATGTAAATAAAGCAAAAGAAATTAAAGAAGAGTTATCTGAGAAAGAGTACGAACCTCTTGCGGAAGCAATAGAATTTAATGACTTTTTAAAACCGGACCTGCGTGTGGCAAAAGTTCTCGAATGTGAGGTAATGCCGAAGTCAAAAAAACTATTGAAATTTCAACTTGATCTCGGCTTTGAAAAACGACAGGTACTTTCCGGTATAGCAAAGTTCTATAAGCCGGAGGAACTTATCGGAAAAAAGATCATAATGGTAGCAAATTTAAAGCCGAGAATGCTGGCAGGAGAGGAGAGTAACGGAATGATACTTGCCTCGGGACATGACGACGTTCATGTTCTGTTTGCAGACGATGACGCCGCCATAGGCGACAGAATATGCTGACCGAAAACGGGAATTATTTATTATTGGCCTTATAATAAAAAGTTGGTCAAAAAGACAAAAATTCATAAAATAAATAAATATACGGATTTTTACAGGATAAATATCTTTTATGTTAGTTGAAGAAAACAAAACTGTCCCGCTTCTTTTCGATACGCATGCTCATTATGATGACATGCGTTTTGATGAAGACAGAGATGAACTTATTCCGTCTTTGAAGGAAAACGGCGTCGGAGCGGTGGTTGATATAGGATGCTCTTTTGATACACTTCCAAAGGCGGCTGCACTGGCAGAAAAATACGATTTTTTCTATGCAAGTGCCGGACTTCACCCGAATGACGCACAGGAGGCGGAGAATAATCCCGATACTATTGAAATACTCAGGCAATATTTGAAAAAATCGAAAACAGTTGCGATAGGTGAAATAGGGCTGGACTATCATTGGGAGGAGCCGTCAAGGCAGATTCAAAAAAAATGGTTTGAAATACAACTCCGACTTGCGGAAGAGACCGGATATCCGGTTATTATCCATGACAGAGAAGCACACGGAGATACAATGGAAATTATTCGCAATCATCCAAATGTAAACGGTATTTTTCACAGTTACAGTGGTAGCCCGGAAATGGCGGAAGAACTTATTTCAAGAGGATATTATATATCTTTTTCAGGTGTACTTACTTTTAAAAATGCTGCAAAACTGCCTGAGGTGGCTAAAATCGTACCTAATGACAGGATGCTTATTGAAACCGACTGTCCATATCTTGCACCTCACCCGTACAGAGGAAAAAGAAATGACTCGATTCTTATGAAGGCAACAGCGGAAAAATTAGCTGAAATAAAAGGGATTAGTTACGAAGAGGTTTGTGCCATAACATTTGAAAACGCAAAAAAGATTTACAGGCTTTAGACCTGAATTTTTGTAGGAAAAATAAAAAAAGAAAAGCGGAAAATATGAACGATATTAATATAAAAGAAGTTGCAAAACTTTTTATAAAAAAAAGAAATATACGTCTTTTATGTCACATACATCCAGACGGAGATACGTTAGGTTCAGCGTTTGGACTTAAACATGCACTTGAGGCAAAAGGAAGTCATAAAGTAACCGTTGTTTGTGAAGACGAAGTGCCTAAACGGCTTATTTTTCTGACAGAAGGAAAGGAACAACTTGGGGTGGACGATAAGGGGAGCGATCTGCCGGAACTTGTTTGTTCAATTGATTGCTCAGTGTTGAATCGAGTAGGAAACACATATGATGGAAAGATCGATTTGAAGATTGACCATCATAAGGATGGAGACGATTATGCCGGAAAAAATTATACAGATTCATCTGCGGCGGCAACCGGAGAAATCATATATATGCTTATAAGAGAACTTGAAGAACTCGGAGAAGGTATTCTTAATAAAGAATCTGCGACAGCGTTATATGCGGCATTATCTTCGGATACGGGATCGTTTAAATATTCAAATGTAACGTCAAGGACAATGCGAATAGCAGCAGAGCTGATTGATGAGGGCGCAGATCATGTATATGTTTCGCACAGACTTTTCGGAATAAAAACTTATGAAGAAATTGCTGCTGAAAAGATAATGCTTTCGGAATCTGAGTTTTATATTGGTGGAAAGATAGCTTTTTTTATGGTAACAAATGACATGAAAAAAGGAATGACAGACGATGCATTCAGTGATACGGTGTCAAAACTTCGTGAAATAGAAGGAGTTGAACTTTCTGTGACGCTACGTCAAGACAGCGCAGATCCGGAAAGTTATAAAATTTCCATGCGATCCGGTGAAAAAGTGAGTGCAAGCGAATTATGCAGAAAATTTGGCGGAGGCGGTCATGAAAGGGCAGCCGGGGCTGTGATTAAATCCGAAACACCGGAAGTGGCGCGTCAAAAGGTACTTGAATTAATTTTGAATGTATCGTTATAATTATGTCGACTTGTATTTTATAAAACAGACAGAAAGGCGCAACACATGAGTAAAGAAAAACTTTGTGGAATCCTTTGCTTTAATAAACCGAGAGGTTGTACCTCTCATGATGTTATTTACAAAGTGAGAAAACTATACGGTACAAGGCAGGTAGGACATACGGGAACACTTGATCCACTTGCTGAGGGCGTGTTAGTCGTCATGGTCGGAAGAGCAGTAAAAGCGGCAGATTTATTATCTTCAGACACAAAGGAGTACGTGGCAACGCTTAAACTTGGTCTGACAACAGATACGGAGGATATAACAGGAACAGTTATCAAGCAATTTTATGGAATGCTTCCCGATTTTACGACTGTGAAAAACGTCTCAGGAGAATTTGTAGGAGATATAATGCAGGTTCCTCCGATGTACAGCGCGCTTAAAGTTGACGGGAAAAAACTGGTTGATCTTGCGCGAAAAGGTAAAGAGATAGAAAGAGAAAAGCGCAGGGTAAAAGTTGAAAAGTTGGAACTTTACGAAACAGAATCTCCGGGTGAATATCTTATGAATGTACGTGTTTCAAAAGGAACATATATACGTACTCTCTGTGCAGATATAGGAAACAGACTTGGATGCGGAGCAGTTATGAAAACGTTGATAAGGACATCTGCGGGTGCGTTTGGAATAGAAAATAGTTACACGGAGGAGCAACTTATGCAGATGAGTGCCGAAGAAAAAGCAAAAGCACTTATCCCAATAGAAATGTTGTTTGAAAATGTCCCGGGTGTTAAACTTTCTGATTTTTTTTCAAAACTTGCATCCTGCGGATGTGAAATATACCAAAAAAAAATAGGATCGGATTTTACCGAGGGAAGTCTTGTTAAAATGTACGACAGCGATGGTTTCTTTGCAATTGGAAAAGTTCAGAATTATCAGGACGGAACAGCAATTAAACCTTTGAAACAGTTCAGAATAAAATAGATATGTCATTTACAGACAACGGTACGGTTTAATACTGATTTTAGGTTACAGTTTAGCGGTTTTGCATGCTTTATTTAAGGCATTATGCAAAGCCGCTTTATTTATCCGTAAGCGTTAAGTATTCAGTTCGGTAAAACGGGAAACTCTTTATAGAGTTATAAAAAAAAATTTAAACGCGATCCGGAAAAATAAAAATCAGCAAATTTTTGAATATTTGTTCAATGGGGCACCGCGAAATATTTATAAACTTTACAAAATAGACTTGACAATCTATAAAAATAAGTATAAAATGAAATATATGTGATTGTTTAATTAATAAAAATTAACTTTAACATAAAAAAATAAATATATTACCAATAGAAGGAGGACACAATGACACTGCTTGAAATTATATTTTTAATTACAACAGTAGTTTTTGGTGTCGGAGGTATCTTTCTTGGTTCATTTCTTCGTAAGAAAAACGCAGAAGCTAAAATCGGTTCTGCTGAACAAGAAGCCAAACGAATAGTGGACGAAGCCGCAAAAGAGGCAGAGAACAGCAAAAAAGCCGCAATTGTAGAAGCCAAGGAACAGATACTTAAGGACAAAAACGAAATGGAACGCGAAATCAAAGAACAGCGTTTCGAAATCACCCGTCAAGAACACAGACTTTCATCCAAGGAAGAAGTTCTTGAAAAAAAGAGCGAGGCTCTTGACCGCAAAAATGAACAGCTTAACGAAAAACTTAAAGAAGCAGATGACCTTAAAGCAGAGATTTTGGAAGTATTGAATAAGCATTTAACCGAACTTCAAAAAATATCAGGGTATACTGTAGAAGAGGCAAAAGCAGAACTTCTTTCGCGGATTGAGGCAGATGTTCAGCATGACGCGGCGCTCAAGATAATAGAGATTGAATCAAGACTTAAAGAAGAGGCAGATCAAAAGGCAAGAGATATAATATCCCTTGCAATTCAAAGATGCGCATCGGATCATGTATCTGAAACTACCGTGTCAGCAGTAACTCTTCCAAGTGATGAAATGAAGGGAAGGATAATCGGACGAGAGGGAAGAAATATAAGAGCAATAGAACAACTTACAGGAGTCGATTTGATAATAGACGATACTCCGGAGACGATTGCAATTTCTTGTTTTGACCCGGTGAGAAGGGAGATTGCAAGACTTACCCTTGAAAAACTTATATCAGACGGAAGGATACATCCAACCAGAATAGAGGATACAGTAGAGAAAGCCCGGAAAGAAGTTGAAAGTAGCATAAAGCAGGCCGGAGAAAGGGCGACATTTGAAATAGGTATCCACGCAATCAATCCGGAACTTGTAAAACTCCTCGGAAGACTCAAATACCGTACAAGTTACGGACAGAACGTACTTATTCACTCTCTTGAAGTAGCATATATAGCCGGAATTATAGCAGATGAACTTGGTGTTGATAGTGTTATCGCAAAGAGAGCAGGACTTCTTCACGATATAGGTAAGGCGCTAACGGCAGAAGTGGAGGGATCACATGTTCAACTGGGCGTTGACATTGCAAAGAAATACAAGGAAAACCCAGAAGTAATACATGCTATTGAGGCGCATCATAACGATGTCGAGCCAAATACAATAATAGCGGTAATTGTTCAGGCGGCGGATGCAATTTCCGCAGCAAGACCGGGTGCGCGTCGTGAGAATCTGGAAAATTACATCAAGAGACTTCAGAAACTTGAAGAAATTGCAAACAGTTTCGGAGGAGTTGAAAAATCATATGCTATTCAAGCAGGACGAGAAGTACGTATAATGGTTAAGCCGGAAGTGGTTAACGACGAACAAATGGTGCTTGTAGCCCGAGACATAGTTAAGAAAATTGAAGAAAGCCTTGAATACCCGGGACAAATCAAGATAAATGTTATTCGGGAAAGCAGAGCGGTTGACTACGCAAAATAAATTATAAATTTAACAAAAGGGGCTTACGCAGGATTTCTGGCAAGCCTCTTTTATTGTTCAGGTGTAAGGGAAAAAACGGATGATATAGAGAAAAAAATAAAAAATATTAAAGAGATATCAGAGGAAGAAAATGAAAATACTTGCAATCGGAGACGTAACCGGAGATATAGGAGTAGAATATCTGAAAAACAATCTTCGGAAATTCAAACAAACGGAAAATATAGATTTTACGATAGTAAATGCTGAAAATTCAGCAAGTGGAAACGGACTTGACAGAAATTCGGCAAAAGTACTTTTTTCTGCAGGCGCCGATGTTCTTACCGGCGGTAATCATATTTTCAGAATTTTCCCTGCTTATAATTTTATAGATGAAAATAAATTTGTTATTCGACCGGCAAATTTTCCTGAAGAGTGTCCTGGAAAAGGATATTTAATATATGACTGTGGTATGGAAAGGATACTAGTAATAAATGTTTTGGGCACCATGTTTATGGAAGCGCTTGCTTGCCCTTTTAAGACGGTAGAGGATATACTGAAGAAAGAGAAAGGAAATTATACTCTTTCATTTCTTGATATCCACGCGGAGGCTACAGCGGAGAAAGCGGCAGTTGCAAGATATTTTGACGGAAAACTTACTGGAGTTTTCGGAACTCATACACATGTGCAAACATCTGATGCGAGGATTTTACCGCAAGGAACCGGGTTTATAACTGATCTTGGAATGTGCGGACCGATCGATTCAATTTTGGGAGTAAAGTGTGACAGAGTAATCGACAGGATGAAACTTCATCTTCCGAGAAAATTTGAATACGCAGAAGGGGAAGCGGAGGCAACGGGGGCAGTCTTTACTGTAGAAAACAGACGTGTCACAGGGATAAAAGGGATCAGATTTTAAACGTAGATAAACTTAATGCCGTGATATATCTGAAAAAATTTAAGATCGTTACGGAGGCGGAAATGATATATACACCCATTAAAAGACCTAAAAAGGCAGCATATACTGCGGCTGCAAGTATAATTTTTGCAACTGCTTTATATACAGCGGGAGAGTTTGTACCGGCAGGCAAAATGCTGTTCCAACTTTCAGCGCTTGGGTTGCTAGCGTTCGGTATAATGCTGATTTCAAGGTATCTTCTTACCGATTACAAATATGTTATAACCGATTCTGACAGAATAGGAAAGGAGCCGTCTTTTACCGTTATAAAAATTTCAGGAAAAAGAGAGATACCTGTTGTGAATTTTGATTTTGTTTCGGTATATGAATGCCATAGATGTAAAAATACCGCCGAGTTTGAAAAAAAATGCGGAAAGGTAAATAAAGTATTAAATTACTGTTCAAATTACCGCGCGGATGACAGATTTGCCGTAGCGATCGAATTTAACGGAAATAAAGTTTTGATATTTATAGAAGCAGATCATATATTTGAAAAGGAAATTTGCCTGAGATCTGAAAAGCCGATTGATTAAAAAACGGATAACTGTAAAATATTTCAGTAAAAAAGAAATTAAAAATAATAAATAAGCACAACTGCAATCAAAAATCAAATGAAAATATGTAGATTTGTAGAAAAAATTTCGCATAGTCAAGAAAAAACATTTTTTTGACTATGCGAAATAAAATTTAAATATTACTTATAAAATCCTGATATTCTATATTTATTTTGCACAGATTTTTTAGAAGCCAAGGGATTTAAGATAGTTTCTTGACATCTCGGCAGCCTCAAGAGAGGTTTGTTCTCCGGGTTGATCCTGTTCAACTACAAGATACTTTGCACCGCTTGCGATCGCAGCCTTGATTATGGAAGGAATATCTTGTTTGCCGTATCCTACCGGACGGAATTCAAAAGAGGATGTTGATTTTGCCGTTTCTTTAAGACCGATAAGATTGTACATATTTTCGCTTTTTACTCCTGTAAAGTCCTTAAGATGAACGACCGGACAACGTCCGGCATATTTTTTGACATACTCAACGGGATCTTCGCCCGCGACTTTTACCCAACAACAGTCAAGTTCGGTAGCAAGAATGGATGCGTCGACGGTTTCGTACATATAGTCAAGCCCGTAACGTCCGTCAGGCATTTTTATGAACTCGAAATCATGGTTGTGGTAAAGAAGCGTAATGCCGTTTTCTGCACATTTTTTACCGAATTCTCTGATTGTATTAAGTACATTTTCGAAATCAGCTGCACCTGGACGTGTTTTTTCATCGAGGTAAGGTATAGCAAGATATTTTATACCGAGAGTAAGGCAATCGTTTATTACTTTGTTGCTGTCACTCATCATTTCGGCGTAAGGAATGTGTGCAGAAATGGCGGTAAGCCCCGCTTTTTTGAGACCATCACTGAATTTTTCAGCGGTCATACCGTAAAATCCTGCGGGTTCAACATAGTCATATCCCATATCTTTGAGTTTTTTAAGAGTACCTTCGAAATCTTTCTGAAGAAAATCTCTAACAGAGTAAAGTTGAAGGCCTACGGGAAGTGTCTTTTCAAATTTTAACATAATAAAATCCTCCGATTTTCAGAATTTATGAAGCAAAGAGTTATATATTTACTCTTGCTTATAATTATATCATAGAATTAAAATTTAGTCAATAATAAAATAAAACTTTTTACTTTGAAAAGGAGAAACAGTAATGAATATAAAAAACGCTGAGATACTCTGTGTAGGTACTGAAATTCTTATAGGAGATATAGTAAACACAAACGCTGCATACATATCAGAGCGGCTTGCAAGACTTGGAATAAATCAGTATTATCAGGCGGTGGTAGGTGATAATCCGGAAAGACTTTCCGATGCCATAAAAGGAGCTCTTGAAAGAGCAGACCTTTTGATAATGAGCGGAGGACTTGGTCCGACATATGATGATTTGACAAAGGAAACAGCCGCGGCCTGTATGGGAAGAAAACTTGTTTTAAATGAAGAAGCACTTGAAAGAATAAAACAAAGGTTTGCTTTCAGATGTAAGACAATGACCGGAAATAACGAAAAACAGGCAATGATACCGGAAGGATCTACCGTATTTCAAAACGATGCGGGAACGGCACCGGGCTGTGCAATAGAGGATTTTGAAAAAGGAAAAATTATAATAATGCTGCCCGGACCTCCTTTTGAAATGAAAAAAATGTTTGATGAATCGGTAATGCCGTATCTTCAAAAATTTACCGATAAAAGATTTGTAAGTATCAATGTAAATATCTTCGGTATGGGCGAGTCTGAGGTTGAAAATATACTTAAAGATCTCATGGACAGTTCGCTTAATCCGACAGTGGCACCATATTGCGGGAACGGAGAGGTAAGACTGAGGGTCACGGCTTCAGGACATGATGAAGAAGAATGCCGGAAAATGTGCCTTGACATGGTCGATAAAATACAAAAAACCGAAGTCGGCGGATACATCTATGGATTTGATACCGATCTTGCATGTACGGTAGTTGAAAATTATATAAAGAAAGGTAAAACAATTGCAACGGCAGAATCTTGTACCGGGGGACTCATCGCTAAGCGGATAACCGATGTTGCGGGAAGTTCGGAAATGTTCGGATATGGTGTTGTGACATATTCAAATGAAGCAAAAATAAAACTACTGTCCGTAAAAAAGAAAACGCTGGAAAATTACGGCGCCGTGTCAAAAGAAACGGCCGCTGAAATGGCTGAAGGAGTAAGGAACTTGTCCGGAGCCGATGTTGGAATTGCAACGACCGGTATTGCCGGACCGGGGGGAGGTAGCGAGGAAAAACCGGTAGGTCTTGTTTACCTCGGAATATCAAGTGAGAAAGGAACACGAACTGTGCGGTTAATGCTTACATCGGGACGTGACAGAGTTCGTCTCCTTGCTTCAACAAACGCGCTTTCCGAAGCACTGAAAGAGATCAAATAAAAATAAACAAAAACGAACGAAGCAATAGAAAAGTTTTTGCTCCGCTTTTTTCAAAAAGAGTGAGAGAAATAATTAACAATTAATATATATCCTCATAATATTTATTTGATATAATAATCAAGAATACAATACTTATAAATTTTAGTTATAACTACTAAAATTTTTATAAATAGAAAACACGAAAAATGTTTTCGGAAAGGACATAACATAATTGAGGATAAAGAAAGAAAAAAACTGTCGGCTTGGTGTAGTTGGCGGTCAGGCTGTTCTTGAAGGCGTAATGATGAAACACAAAGACCGATACAGTGTTGCAGTCAGAAAAGAAGACGGGACGATAGTTGTTCAGGATGAAACCTTCGTTTCGTTAAGGAAAAAGCATAAAACACTTAATATTCCGATTTTACGCGGAGTTATAAATATGGTCGAAATGCTTAAATTAAGTATAAAAACTTTAGATATCTCAGCCAGACTTTACGGAATTGACGAAGAAGTCGAAGAAGGCAAATTCGAAAAGTGGATGAAGAAGCATTTTGGCAAAGGAATTGTTGACCTTATTATGTGGATATCCGTATTTCTCGGAATCGCACTAAGTCTTTTTTTGTTTATTTTTCTTCCGTCGTTCTGTACAAATCTTATAGATAAAGCGTCCGGAGGACAACTCGGAGTTTGGCGTAATGTTATTGAAGGTGTATTAAAGATAGCAATTTTTATAGGATATCTGTTGCTTTGTCTGCTTATGAAGGATATTCGCCGGACTTTTGAATATCACGGTGCGGAGCATAAATCAATATTTTGTTACGAATCAGGAGAAGAACTTACTCCGGAAAACGTAAAAAAGTATAAGCGTTTTCATCCAAGGTGCGGAACAAGTTTTATGTTCGTTATAATCATAATAAGCATTTTCGTTTCTTCTCTTCCGATATTTACATGGGAGAATATGTTTCTTCGTTTTCTAACAAAACTTGCTTTTCTTCCCATAATAGTGGGACTTGGGTTCGAATTTATAATGTTTTCCGGAAAGCATGAGAATATATTTACAAAAGCACTTTCTTTCCCGGGACTCCTTATGCAAAGGATAACAACAAGAGAGCCGGACCTTGATCAGATTGAGGTTGCAATACATGCACTGAAATCTTCGATGCCGGAAGAATTTCCGGATTATATAAAACCGGACGCACAAATTGAAGAAAATGAATCGAAGGAAATGGGATCTGAAGAGACAGGAGAGTCCGAGGAGACGGATATTCATGATTGCAATGAAGAAGTCCGGGACAGCGGATTAAATACGGAAAATGGCTAATCTTACAAGATTAGAAAAAGAAATACTTGCTGAACACTTTGTGGACGAAGAAGAGTTCATTAATGCAAAAAAACGCGTAGAGGGCGGAGAACCGCTTGCATACGTGATCGGCGAATGGTATTTTTACGGACTCACGTTCAAACTGAATAAATACTGTCTTATTCCGAGACCTGATACCGAGCATACAGTTGAAAAGGCGATCGGTATGATACCGAAAAACGGAAGATTTGCCGATTTGTGCACGGGAAGCGGATGCATAGCAATATCGATAATAAAAAACCGCCCTGATCTTACCGGAGAGGGGTACGATATTTCTGAAGGAGCAATAACGGCGGCAAAAGAAAATGCTTTATTGAACGGAACAGATGTAAAATTTTTTGTTGCGGATATCATGAAAACAAAACCGAAAGAAAAAATTTATGATGCTGTGATATCAAATCCGCCATATGTAAAAAGTGACGTAATTCCGAAACTTGAAACAGGCCGTTATGAGCCAACGGTCGCGCTTGACGGCGGAAAAGACGGAATGGATTTTTATCGCGGGATATTAAAGCATTATTCCGGAGCACTTAAAGAAAATGGCATATTTATTTTTGAGATCGGATACGATCAGGGAAAAAGCATAAAGCAACTTGCAGAGCAGAACGGATTTTTCTGTACGGTAACAAAGGATTACGGCGGAAACGACCGGGTGGCACTGCTTGAAAGAAAAAATTGAAATTAAAATGAAGTTTAAAAATAAAATATCAGAAGTTGGCGAAAAAATTGCGTCACTTTCTACATTCGTATGGGCAATAATAATATTTGTATTTGCGGGAATTTCGATAACCTTAAATATTGTATTAAAAATCGGATGCCCCGTAAAAGCGATATTGGGTGTACCGTGTCCTTTCTGCGGAATGACAAGAGCGTACCTTTCGCTGATTCGCCTTGATTTTTCGGTGGCATTTGAATATAATCCCGCTTTTCCTGTTTTTGCGCTTATTTGCCTGACCGGTATCCTTGCCGCGGCGGATAAAAAAAGAACAAAGATATGGTTGACCGCATTTTTTCTGCTTATTGCGTTGCTTATCGCGGTCTGGCTGATCCGTCTTATAACGGGTACCGCTGTCTGAATAACACCGGTACGCGGTATAGACTTTGGGTAATTCTGCGGGTCATAATTGTTTAATATAAAAAGTCGGCTCCTGCCGATGGAACGGAGAATACATATGGAAGAATTTAACGACAAAAAACTTAACGAATCAATGTCCGAGGGAGGTATTTATACACCTTCAGTACTTGAATTTTCGGAAGCGACCAATCTTCTTGAACAAGCAGACTATAAGTTTTCGCTTCAAAACAGAGAAACACCGAATCTTTACAGACAACTTTTCGATTATGAATCAATACCGAAAGTGGCGTTTAACCACAGATTGGTACCGCTGAACATGCCTGAAGAGATCTGGATGACTGATACCACATTCCGTGACGGTCAGCAGTCTACCTCTCCTTTTACGGTAGAGCAGATCGTTCACCTTTTCAAACTTCTACACAAACTTGGCGGACCGAAAGGACTTGTACGTCAGAGCGAATTTTTCGTCTATACGGAAAAGGACCGCAAGGCGCTCAAAGCCTGTATGGACCTCGGATATGAGTTTCCGGAAATAACGACGTGGATAAGAGCAAACGAAAAAGACTTTGATCTTGTAAAGCAATTTGGCGTCAAAGAGACCGGTATTCTCGTTTCCTGCTCCGATTATCATATATATAAAAAGATGGGACTTACCCGAGCAAAGGCGATGGATAAATATCTTGGCGTTGTAAAAAGTGTTCTTGATAAAGGCATACGCCCTCGCTGTCATTTTGAAGATATAACGCGGGCGGATTTTTACGGATTCGTAGTGCCGTTTGCGACCGAACTTCAAAAACTCAGCATAGAGTCGGACATACCGATCAAGATTCGTGCATGCGATACTATGGGATTCGGAGTATCCTATCCCGGAGCGGCGCTTCCCAGAAGCGTTGCCGGAATAATCTACGGTCTTAAACATTATGCCGGAGTTCCAAGTGAAATGCTCGAATGGCACGGACATAACGACTTCTACAAAGTTGTTACCAACGCTTCAACCGCATGGCTTTACGGCTGTTCGTCTGTAAACTGTTCTATGCTCGGAATAGGAGAGCGTACCGGAAACTGCCCAATTGAAGCAATGGCAATGGAGTATGCGTCCTTCAAAGGCACGAATGACGGAATGGACTTTACCGCAATAACTGAGATTGCAAGATATTTTGAAGACGAGATCGGCTATGAAATTCCTCCGAGAACACCGTTTGTCGGCAGAAATTTCAACGTAACCCGTGCCGGAATACATGCAGACGGACTTCTTAAAGATGAGGAGATATACAATATATTCAATACCGAGAAGATACTCGGACGTCCTGCCGCGGTCGCGGTCGATTCTCACAGCGGTCTTGCGGGAATCGCACACTGGATGAACGGATTCTACCGTCTTAACGGTACTCCGATTGCAATAGATAAAAAACATCCGGTTATTGCAAAGATAAAAGAACTTGTCGATGCTGAATATGTTGACGGACGTACGACAGTAATGGGTGACGACGAACTTGATGCGATATTCAGAATGGTTGACCCTGTTACACACAAAATGGTAAACCACTATCACGGATCCTGACAATACTTCCTTAATGTAACGGAGAGAGTTTTATATTTAACCCAAATAAAGAGAGACATCGAAATCGAAAGGAACATAAAATGCCATGAAAACAAGTTCAAGAGCGGTTATAACCGTAATAGGTACAGACGCAGTCGGTATAATAGCCAAGGTCAGCGGAAAATGCAGTGAATACGGAGTAAATATACTTGATATTACACAAAAGGTCTATGACACGACATTTGCGATGATAATGCTTGTTGACACAATGAAAATCAATATAAGTTTTTCTGAATTTTCCGAGATAATGAAAAAAACCGGAGAGAAAATGGGTGTCGTCATTCGTGCCACCCATGAAGATCTTTTTAACGCAATGCATAGAATTTGATTTTCGAAACGAAGGTCATTTTTGACATTTGTTTTGACATTTGAAAGAAAGGTTTTGAAGATGATAGATGCATACGATGTGATCGATACTATAAAAATGATTGAAGAGGAACACCTAGATATAAGAACGGTTACCATGGGTATTTCTCTCGTTGACTGTATACGCGGGAGTATTAAAGAGACTGCTGATCTTATTTACAATAAAATAACCAAAAAGGCTGAGAAACTCGTTCCGACTGCAGAAAATATCAGTAGAGAATACGGGGTGCCGATCGTAAACAAAAGAGTTTCGGTCACACCGATCTCAATACTTGGAGGTGCGGTCGAAACCGAGGACCTTACTCCTCTTGCTCTAGCAATGCAACGCGCAGCGGATACCCTTGGAATCGATTTCATAGGCGGGTTTTCTGCTCTTGTCGAAAAGGGTTTTACAAAAGGAGATCTAAGACTTATAAACAGCCTGCCGTCTGCACTTGGATCCACAAGAAATGTCTGCGCCTCGATAAATGTCGGAAGTTCAAAAGCCGGTATAAACATGGACGCATTAAAACTTATGGGTCAGATTATAAAAAAAATCGCAGAGCGGGATTTTATGGGCTGTGCAAAACTTGTCGTCTTTGCAAATGCCGTACAGGATAACCCGTTCATGGCAGGGGCTTTTCACGGAGTGGGTGAGCCGGAATGTGTAATAAATGTCGGAGTTTCGGGACCCGGTGTCGTAAAATCGGCTTTGGAAAAAGCGCCGGAGGCGGATCTTACCGAAGTTTCTGAGATAATAAAGAAAACGGCGTTTAAGATAACCCGTATGGGACAACTCGTCAACTCTCTGGTATCAGAAAGGCTGGGAGTGCCGTCCGGTATAGTCGATCTGTCTCTTGCGCCTACTCCGGCAGTGGGAGATTCGGTCGCAAGGATACTCGAAGAGATGGGGCTTGAAACGTGCGGAGGGTGCGGAACGACAGCATGTCTTGCGCTCCTCAACGACGCTGTCAAGAAGGGCGGAGTTATGGCGTCCAGCCACGTCGGAGGACTTTCCGGAGCATTCATTCCGGTATCTGAGGACGAAGGAATGATAGCAGCCGCAAAAAGCGGAGTTCTCACACTTGAAAAACTTGAAGCAATGACAGCGGTCTGTTCTGTGGGCATAGATATGGTTGCTGTTCCGGGCGATACAAGTGCGGAGGTCATATCTGCAATGATAGCCGATGAAATTGCGATCGGCGTTATAAATACAAAGACAACGGCGGTCAGGATCATTCCGGCAGCCGGGAAAAAAGTCGGAGATGAGATAGAACTCGGAGGCCTTCTCGGAAGTGCACCGATAATGCCGATCAAAAGTACCTCTCCGGCCAAGTTTATAAATAGAGGAGGGCTTATTCCCGCACCGCTTCACAGTCTGAAAAATTAAAGATCTGTTATAGTTCAAAGCATAAGCCTGATAACACTGTTATTTTGCTTATGCTTTAATTGACTCAGGCGGTGATTAAAAACCGTTACACAATTAAAACGGTTTTTTATGGGGGAATAAATAATTATAACTTTTTATAATTTATAAAGCAAAAAAATCTTGAAAGGAGTTAAAATGCCCGACAAATTTATTTTAAAATCAGATTTTGCG
This sequence comes from uncultured Clostridia bacterium, assembly GCA_944381115.1. Taxonomy (GTDB): domain Bacteria; phylum Bacillota; class Clostridia; order Oscillospirales; family CAG-272; genus SIG673. Next base: position 19,614 of record CALWJV010000005.1, on the reverse strand, counting down.
CCGACCGGGGATCAGCCGGGAGCAATAGAAATGCTTGCAGACGGTATAAAAAAGGGAATGCGTTTTCAGACCCTTCTCGGAGTTACCGGATCCGGTAAGACCTTTACGATGGCTAATGTTATTGCAAAGATTAACCGACCTACCCTTGTGCTTGCGCATAATAAGACGCTTGCAGCACAACTTTGCTCTGAATTTCGTGAATTTTTTCCGGAGAATGCAGTTGAATATTTTGTTTCGTACTATGATTATTATCAGCCGGAGGCGTATATTCCCGGAAAGGATATATATATAGAAAAAGATGCGTTGGTAAACGATGAGATAGATAAGTTACGTCACAGCGCAACATCGTCTCTTTTTGAAAGACGTGACGTAATAATAGTTGCTTCTGTATCCTGTATATACAGCCTAGGAGATCCTGAGGAATATAAAAGCCTTGTTGTTGATATACGCGTCGGTGCGCAGATGGAACGAAATGAACTTTTAAAAAGGCTGGTATCGATAAGTTATGACCGCAATGACATAAATCTTGAAAGAAATAAATTCAGAGTCCGGGGAGACGTTGTTGAAGTACATCCTTCGGGATCCGATAATGTAATTGTAAGGATTGAATTTTTCGGAGACGAAATAGAAAGGATCTCGGAGATTGATTTTGTTACCGGAGAACTTATAAGGAATGTAAGTTATGCAGTCATTTTTCCCGCTACTCACTATGCCGTTTCTCCCGAAAAACGCGAAGCGGCACTTTCGGCGATACTCGAAGAGATGGAAGAAAGAGTTGAGTATTTTAAGTCCCAGGGCAAACTTATAGAGGCACAGAGGATAGAGGAAAGAACAAGATATGACGTTGAAATGATGCGAGAGATAGGTTACTGTTCCGGAGTTGAAAATTACTCTGTCATCCTATCGGGAAGAAAAAGAGGAAGTACTCCGTACACGCTTCTTGACTATTTTCCTGATGATTTTGTTATGTTTATAGACGAATCGCATGTAACGCTTCCGCAGGTAAGAGGAATGAGCGGAGGAGACAGGGCTAGAAAAACAAATTTGGTGGAATTCGGTTTCCGTCTTCCGTCGGCGTTTGATAACAGACCGCTGTATTTTGATGAATTTGAAAAAAAGATGAAAACGGTAGTGTTTGTAAGTGCAACCCCCGGAGAATACGAAAAAAAACACTCGGAAAAGATAATTGAACAACTTATAAGACCGACGGGACTTGTCGATCCGGAAATAGAGGTAAGACCGGTCAAGGGACAGGTGGATGATCTTATGGGGGAAATTATGTCCCGTGCAGAACGTAAAGAAAGAGTGCTGGTAACGACTCTTACGAAAAAGATGGCAGAAGATCTGACGGAATTTTTCTCTATGAACGGAATAAAGGTCAAATATATCCATCACAGTGTTGAGACCATAGAAAGAATGCAGATAATACACGATCTCAGATTGGGTGTTTTTGATGTACTTGTCGGGATAAACCTTCTACGAGAGGGGCTTGACCTTCCGGAAGTCTCACTCGTTGCAGTGCTTGATGCAGATAAAGAGGGCTTTTTACGTTCCGAAACTTCGCTTATACAGATAGTCGGACGCGCGGCAAGAAACGCAAACGGCAAAGTAATACTTTACGCAGATACCGTTACACGCTCAATGCAGGCTGCAATAAATGAAACTAACCGAAGAAGAAAGGTACAGACAGATTACAATGAATCACACGGAATAATTCCGAAGACAATTGTAAAACCTATACACGAGGTAATAGATCTCGGAATAGGCAAGGGCGGAATCGATAAGAATACGGAAAAGAAGATGACTAAGAAGGAAAGAGATAAACTTATCGAGGAACTTACAAACAGAATGAAAGAATCCGCAAAGAGGCTTGAATTTGAGGCCGCGGCAAAACTGCGCGACCGAATAGCCGAATTAAAATCATACAAAAATTAAGTCTGTTAAAAAGAAAGATCGGGACATTCGGGAATTTTGTAGGCAAAAAAATTACGTAATCGTCCCGGCCTTGTAAAAAATAACGTAACGGTGAACACAAGGAGAAATAATGGCATCCTATATAGATATTGTCGGCGCAAGAGCCAACAATCTTAAAAATATAAATTTAAAGATACCGAGAGATAAAATGGTGGTCTTTACCGGGCTTTCCGGTTCAGGAAAGTCGTCTCTCGCTTTTGATACAATATACGCTGAAGGTCACAGACGTTTTGTGGAGTCGCTTTCTTCATATGCGCGACAGTTTCTCGGACAGTTGGACAAGCCCGACGTGGACTCAATAGAAGGACTTTCGCCTGCAATCTCGATAGATCAGAAAACGACTTCAAAAAATCCGCGTTCTACTGTCGGAACGGTCACTGAAATATATGATTATCTACGGCTTTTGTACGCAAGAGTCGGGATTCCGCACTGCCCGGTATGCGGAAAAGAGATAAGACGTCAGTCTACCGATCAGATAATAGAAAAAATACTTTCTCTTCCGTCAGGTACAAAATTTATGGTACTTGCCCCTGTCGTGAGAGATAAAAAAGGACGTCACGAAAAGGTGCTTGAAGCGGCAAAAAAGAGTGGGTTTGTACGTGTACGGGTAGACGGCATAATTTATGATCTGAGCGAAGATATCCAACTGGATAAAAATATAAAGCATACAGTTGAAATAGTAGTTGACCGATTGGTGATTAAGGAAGAAATGCGGACGCGTCTTTCCGATTCTGTGGAAACGGCTCTCTCGCAGGCTGACGGAAACGTAAATATCTCTATTGTAGGTAATGATTCCAAAGAGTTTACATTTTCTCAAAACTATGCCTGCGAGGAACATAATATAAGTTTCCCTGAACTTGAACCGAGGATGTTTTCTTTTAACAATCCAATAGGAGCATGTCCGGAATGTGCGGGACTCGGAGAAAGCAGCGTCCTTTCTCCGGAGAAAATAATACCAGACGACAGTCTGTCCCTCAGACAGGGAGCGGTTGCTGTCAACGGATTTAAAACTCTTGACGAAGAAACTTATTCCGGTCCTCTTTTTGAAGCAGCCGGTGCATATGCCGGATTTGATTTCGATAAACCAATAAAAGACTATTCTCCCGAGGCACTTCATGCGCTTTTATACGGAACAGGAGATAAACTTTATAAAGTAACACGATCTTTTGAAAACAAAGTCAGACATCAGGAAATAAAATTTGAAGGACTGATAAATATGATCTCGCACCGTGAAAAAATGTTCGGGTATGACGATTATTACGATGCTTTTAAAGATATTACACCGTGTAAAGTTTGCGGAGGGAAACGTCTTAAACCGGAAATACTGTCTGTGACCGTCGGGGGAAAAAGTATAGATGATTTTTGTCGTCTGTCAATAAATGAAGCGTTGGATTTTGTAAACTCGCTGAAGTTTAGCGGGTCTGAAATCAAGATAGCGGAGGAGATATTCAAGGAGATCCGTTCACGATTAGGATTTTTGAAAAATGTCGGACTTGAGTATCTTTCACTTACCAGAAAAGCGGGGACCCTTTCAGGAGGAGAGGCGCAAAGAATACGGCTTGCAACACAGATAGGCTCATCGCTCATGGGTGTTCTTTACATTCTTGATGAACCGAGTATAGGACTTCACCAGCGTGATAACGGTAAACTTATAGCAGCGCTGAAATCGCTTCGCGATCTTGGGAACAGTCTTATAATAGTCGAGCATGACGAAGAAACGATGGAGGAATCAGATTATATAGTAGACATAGGTCCCGGAGCCGGGATCCACGGCGGTTATGTTGTTGCAGCCGGTACTCCTGAAGAGATAAAAAACAACAAAAACTCAATTACGGGAGCATTTCTCTCCGGAAGAAGATCAATTGCAATACCTAAAGAAAGAAGAAAAGGAAACGGAAGATATGTTACGGTAAGGGGTGCTGCGGAAAATAATCTGAAAGATATAGATGTTTCGTTTCCGCTTGGTGTCTTTATATGCATTACGGGCGTTTCCGGATCGGGAAAATCCTCTCTTGTAAACGGTATACTGTATCAGGTTTTGGCAAAAAAATTAAACCGTGCGAGTACATCACCTGGTAAATATAAAAGTATTGAAGGAATAGAAGCTCTTGATAAGGTCATAGCAATAGATCAAAGTCCTATCGGACGTACTCCGCGGTCAAATCCCGCAACCTATACAGGACTTTTTTCCGATATACGCGAACTTTTTGCTCAAACGCCTGATGCGAAGACAAGGGGTTACAAAAGCGGTAGATTTTCTTTTAATGTAAAAGGAGGACGATGCGAGGCGTGCGAAGGAGACGGTGTAAAATGCATAGAGATGCACTTTCTTCCTGACGTTTACGTTACATGTGATGTTTGTAAAGGAAAACGTTATAACCGGGATACACTTGAAGTCAAGTACAAAGGGAAAAACATATTTGATGTTTTGGATATGACAGTGGAAGAAGGAAGAAATTTTTTCTCAGAACTTCCCAGACTTAAGAAGAAACTTGATACTCTTTACGACGTGGGACTCGGATATATAAAGATCGGACAGTCTTCGACAACTCTTTCTGGAGGAGAGGCACAAAGGGTAAAACTTGCAACAGAACTTTCAAAACGTGCGACCGGAAAAACTGTTTATATACTTGATGAACCGACTACCGGACTTCACACGGCCGATGTTGAAAAACTGGTAGACGTTCTTCAGCGGCTTGTTGACGCTGAAAATACGGTTATTGTAATAGAGCACAATCTTGAGATGATCAAAACAGCTGATTATATCATTGATATGGGACCGGAGGGAGGAGACGGCGGGGGAACCGTAATTGCGGCCGGAACTCCGGAAGAGGTTGCAAAGACGGCTGGTTCATATACCGGTCAGTACTTAAAAAAGATTCTTTTCAAATAGTTTTGACACAGAAAAAAAGTGACGAGAAAATATTGAAAAATAAGAACAGTGACGAATCGGAGCAAATTTCTTTATGGGAATTATTGTTCGACGGCACTGTTTTTTAAAAAGAAAAAAGTCTCAAAAAATATTTTTATTTTTTTTAAAAATCCTCTTGTATTTATTTTTGTTTAATGATATCATAATATTATAACTACATGAAATTATCATTTAAAAATCGGAATAAAACATGATTCGGGAATAAAAATAGAGAAATTCAACAAACTATAATAAAAATGGGTAAATGGCAAGAAAATTTTTTTAACTTATCATGTATTTAGTAAAAAATGATATTACCGTTCTGTGCATTAATATTTGTACGGCATATCATTATAAAAGCGTAAAGTTATTAAGAAGGAAAGGACCGGTTGACAAATGAAAAAAACTCAAAAAAAATCAACTTCTCAGGGAAGACAGAAGGCCGAAGAAGGCAAAGAGCGTAAAATTGTAAAGACCGGTTACTTTTTAGTACCGTTTATGCTTATGATCTTATCTTTGGTTGTGGAAAGTTGTTTAATATTTGAAGAAAAAACAGGATTTGTGGGTATGTGGATCCATAATATTTTCACCGGTCTTTTCGGGTCTGCGGCATATTTTATTCCTGCAGGGGTCCTGGTCATTTCTTTTTTTTATAACAGTATAACCGAAAATAAAACAAGAGCATTCAAATCAGTTATGCTCAGTGTATTCATATTATTTTTGGCGGCAATTAATTCTTTATTTTCGATTGATAATATCGGAGCAGTTCCGGTAAATATCCCGGATTACTTTGTCAAAGGATATAACGGGGAAGGCGGGGGTGTTTTCGGAGGTATTGTCGGAAAGATCATGAATGCCGCACTCGGAAACGTTTTTTCAGTAATTTTTTCTGTATCAGTCTGTATCATATCGCTTATATTTTTTATCGGTACGACAAAAGCAGGTGCATTTGTATATATAAAAGAACTCAGAATGTTTGGGTCGGAGAAGACAGCAGTACCGAAAATTCCGAAAAAATCACCGGAAAAAATCAGTTCGAAAGAAAGTGAAGTGTCGAAAGAAGAAGTAAAGCCCACCATTGAAGGTGAAGCAAGAAGCGTACCGCCGTTTTTCGTAAAAAACAACAGCGGTATGGACCCGTTTGTTTACGGTAATTCAATTGGAAATACAGGTATAAAAAAAGCACCGAAAACCATAGATCTCAGGGCACCGGAAACAAAACTCGGAGAAGTGCAGGATATATATTCAGAAGGTACCGAATCAAAGCCGTCTACTACCGAAAAAAACATTTCCATTCCATTCAGAACAGCAGTGCAAAACGGGTCATCCCGTGCCTACTCGCCGTTTGCGCAGCCGCTTATAAAAAAAGAAGAGTTTATGAAAAACGGCGGTAAAACAGACGGTTATGATAAAAAAACGGCGAATACAGGAGTTTATTCTCCGTTTGCTGACCCGTTTAAAAACAGGGACGCATTTGCAAGACAAAATATTGAAAGCCATCAGGAACCAAATGACATAACGGACGGTATTTCCGAGAACAATATTTATATTTCAGGTAACGGACAAGCAGAGAAAAACGGAAGTATTTATGTAACTGATATAAAAAATATGCATTCTAATACAGAACAGAGCAATGAAAAAATTCCGAAATTTGAAACTGGGATGCAAAACGTTGAAGAACAAAAAGGAATACGTGACGGCGTTGCAAGCGGAGGTATCCATATCAGTATTTTGCAGGGAGAAAAACAAAATACAAATTTTGCAAATAATGTAAACAGCGGAACAAACTCGGGAATTTCCGGAAATAATGTTTATAAAACCGGAGATGTCGGTAATGGAGATTCGAATGCAACAGAAGAAAATGCCATTACAAAGAAAACGGAAAATTTGTTTGACTATGATAAGCACAGCTCTATATCCGGAAATACAGCACCGTGGAATGTTGCAGTCAAAAATGCTGAGCCGTTTAACGGTACTATAAATACATCCGGAATCAATTCTGATGATTATACCGAGGATATTGAAGAAGCAGAAGATGAAGATGATTATGTTCTGCAAGAAGATAATCCGGGAGTATCCAGAGAAAGACCGAATATATTTTTCGGTTCAGTATCTGCATCAGGTAAAACAGCAAATGACAACAAAAAAGATGAAGATGTCATGTACAGGGACCACTCAGAGAAATTTTACCCGAATTATGTATTTCCTTCTTCTGTACTTCTTGAGCAGCGCCCGAGTGAAACAACGGTAACCGAAGCGGATGTTATAGAGGTAAGAAATAAACTTCTCGGAAAACTTGCAAGTTTCAAAATAGAAGCATCACTTGTCGGTTACAGTGCAGGACCTACGATCACCAGATATGAAATAGTACCCGGACCCGGAGTAAAAGTCAAAGCGATAACGAACCTTATAGAAGATATAGGGTTAGAACTTCAATCGGACGGTGTGCGGATAGCGACAGTGCCCGGAAAATCGGTCATAGGAATAGAGGTACCGAATAAGATCGTTTCTGTGGTTTCTTTGCGTTCACTTATTGAAAACCGAGATTTTATGACGGCAAAAAGTAAAATAACCGTTTGCGTCGGTCTTACTGTAACCGGAAAACCGGTATATATGGATATTGACGATATGCCTCATGTTCTTATTGCGGGCCAGACAAAATCCGGTAAATCCGTTGCCATAAACTGTATGCTTTTGAGTCTTTTGTACAGGACGACCCCGGACGAAGTACAACTTCTTCTTATTGACCCCAAAAGGGTTGAACTTAATATTTACTCTAAAATTCCGCACCTTGTAATGCCGGTTATAGACGACCCGCAAAGAGCGGCGGCGGCTCTTCGGTGGGCGGTAAACGAAATGGAACGTCGTTATGAAATAATGGACAGATTGGGTGTGCGGAACCAGGATGAATATTATGAACTCAAAGAGCAGGATCCGACACTTGAATATCTGCCTCAGATAATTATAGTGATAGATGAACTTGCCGATCTTATGCTTCAGGTAAGAGAGCATGTTGAAACACTTATAAACAGACTTGCGGCTAAAGCAAGGGCGTGCGGAATACACCTTATCGTGGGAACACAGAGACCGTCTGTAGATATTGTGACCGGACTTATCAAAGCGAATATACCCGCGCGTATCTCATTTCAGGTTTCTTCAAGTGCCGACTCTCGTATAATACTCGGTGCAGTAGGAGCGGAAAAACTTCTCGGAAGAGGAGATATGCTTTATCAGGCGACCGGATGCGGAAGAGTCAGAGTGCAAGGGGCTTTTGTAAGTTCAAGTGAGATAAAAAGGGTAACTAACTTTATAATTGAAAATAACGGAGAAGCGGAATTTGATCCTGAAGTAATGCGTCAGCTTGATATTGAAACAGATAAAATAAATAAGTCAAATAAAAAGGCAACATCATTTGGAGACGGAGAAAGCGGAGAAGCAATTGACGGCTCTGAGGTCGACTATGAATATATTTGCAAGGCGATGGACTACATTCTTGAAAACAGAGTGGTTACCACAAATGTTATTCAAAGACATTTGCATATTGGATTTAACCGAGCCGCGGATATAGTCGATGCACTTGAAAGTCTTGGGTTTATTTCTCAGAGAAACGGATCAAAACCCAGAGAGATTCTTATTGACCGCCAGACATTTGAACAGTGGAAACTCAGGAATGCAAATTATTGATGCCCCGGAAATGTTGCATGAAAAATCAGTTGAGTTTTACATTAACGGGGAAGGTGTGAAGTAAATGAAAAAATGTAAAACAAAAAAGGAGGGATTTACAAATGGTATATATTTATCTTGCAAACGGATTTGAAGAAACGGAAGCGCTTTTTCCTCTTGATCTTATGCGACGCGCGGAGATTGAAGCAAAAACGGTTTCAATAACAGATGATGTCTATGTAACAGGATCACACGGAATAATCGTAAAGGCTGATACAACGATAAAGTCTGCGGGGTACGCTCCGGAAGATGCAGAGCTTATAATGCTTCCGGGAGGTATGCCGGGAACAAAAAATCTTGATGCATCTGAAAGTGTCCAATCTGCTCTTGATAATGCTTTCAAAAACGGCAGATATATTGCCGCGATCTGCGCGGCACCTTCAATTATCGGTAAAAAAGGATTTTTAAAAGGGAAAAAAGCAATATGTTATCCCGGTTTTGAAGAATGTCTTTTGGGTAGGATCGAAACGGAGGAAAAATGCGTAAAGGACGGGAACATAATAACTGCTACAGGAGCCGGTGTTGCGATGGCTTTCGGATTAAAAATAATTGAAACGCTTTGCGGAATAGAAACCGCGGAAAAAGTAAAAAATGCAATTATTGCATGATAAAAATATGATTTTTACGTCGTATGAAGAGACATACGGAAAAATAGATGAGGTGAAAAAAGGCATAAGAAAAGAACTGACCGAAAAGCGAAAGATGCTTTCCGGTCCTGAAAAGGAAAAATATTCTTTTGAACTTTATCAAAATATCTGTTCTCTTGATGAATTTAAGAATGCTGATACCGTAATGTCTTTTTGGCCGCTTGAAAATGAAACGGATGTAAAAAAAATAAACAAAGCAGTGCTTGACATGGGAAAAACACTTGCGCTTCCTTTATGCGAGAAAAAATCACCGGATATGAATTTTCGGATAATAAGATCCTTTGATGAACTTGAAAAGGGAAGTTATTCTATTTATGAGCCAAAAGAATGTTGCCCGATCTTCATGCCAAAAGATGATGGTAAAACCGTATGTCTTGTTCCTGCACTCGGATACGATAATGAAGGATTCAGAATGGGGTACGGAGGAGGATATTACGACCGGTATCTTTCAAAATACGGAATAACGGCGATTGGAGTTGTTTATCACCCGTTTATTACTGCAAAACTTCCCCGCAGCGAGTTCGACAAAGCGGTCCACATTCTTGTTACAGATAGAGAAATAATAAGAATAAAACGGTAAATCTACTGAAATATCATATTTTACTTTTTTGTTAAAAAATGTGACCGTATAAGCGATTTTTAAGTCAAAAATTGATACCCCCGTATTTAAATTACCCGTATTTTACATAAAAAAGTTTTTAGATATAAACGGAAGAATTTTTTTGTCTGTTTAAAAAGTACTCCTTTACATATAAAAAAAGCAGAAAATTAAAGAGTGATATGGGACAAAAAAGCGGAGGGGTACGGTATGGTAAAAACGAATAAAAAAGAAATGACGAGCGGAAAAAGAAAAAAGCGGACGGCCGTTTATATTATTGCAGTGATACTTGTTTCATTCCTTCTTTCACTTTTGATGATGTTTTTGGTAAACGATGCATTTTCGCTTACAGCGGTAAGCGGACAGACAGTAGTGATTCTTGACCGGGATCAGAGCCTATATAAGGCATCAAAAACATTGAAAAAAGAAGGATTGATAGACAGCCGTCTGTGGTTTATTCTTTATGCTGAATTAAGAGGAAAAAATAAACCAGTTAAAGAAGGAAGATATGTTTTGCAAAATACAGGCGGATTTGACGGTATTCTGTCTGCATTTCAATAAAGTTTAAGAGAAAAAATATATTGTATAAGGAATGAATTCAGAGATGACTAAACCCGAAATACTTTCACCGGCAGGGAATCCGGAAAAACTACGTGCAGCAATAGCATTTGGTGCAGACAGCGTTTACCTTGCCGGAAACGTCTTTGGAATGCGCTCCGCGGCAGGCAACTTCACCGATGAAGAAATTTCAGAGGCGGTAAAATATGCCCACGGGCATAACGTAAAAGTGTATATAACTGTGAATACCATGCCGCGGACAGGAGAATACAAAAGGCTGCGAAGTTACCTTGAGTTTCTCGGGAGTACCGGAGTTGATTCGTTAATAATATCGGATCTCGGGGTTTTTATGCTTGCCAAGGAAACCGTTCCGGATATTGCACTTCACGTTTCGACACAGGCAAGTGCAGTAAGCGCGGCCACCTGCAATGAATGGTATAAATTAGGTGCATCAAGAGTGATACTTGCTAGGGAACTTTCCCTTGATGAAATAAAAGAGATAAGGGAAAACACTCCGCCAGAACTTGAAATTGAAACATTTGTTCACGGTTCTATGTGTGTTGCGTACAGCGGCAGATGTTTGCTTTCAAATTACCTTACTGGCAGAGACGCGAACAGAGGGGCATGTGCTCAGCCATGCCGCTGGGAATACAAACTTTACGGTAATTCCTGTTTTATAGGAGAGATTGAAGAAGTAAAAAGAGAAGGCGAACGATTTACGGTCATAGAAGAAGGCGGTGAAAGTTATACATACAGTTCGAGAGACCTTTGCATGATCGGGCATATACCGGAATTAGTTCAGTCGGGCATATCCTGTTTTAAGATAGAGGGCAGAATGAAAAGTGCCTGTTATACTGCAACGGTTACAAATGCTTACCGTATGGCAACGGATGCATATTTTGAATCCCCTGAAAACTACATTTTTAATCCGAGTTGGATGGCGGAACTTGAAAGTGTTTGTCACAGACAGTACTGTACGGGATTTTTCTTTGGCGACAGCGTGGATAATTCAAATATCTGCACCTCTCCCGGGTATATCAAAGAACAGACTGCACTTGCCACTGCACTTTATTACGATGATAAAACAGGTCGTGCCACCTTTATGCAAAAAAACAAATTTTCTGCAGGAGAGGCGGTGGAACTGCTTATTCCAGGAAAAACGGGATATCGGTTCAAAGTATCTGCAATTTATGGAGAAAACGGTGAAAAAATTTCCTCAGTACCGCACCCCATGATGAGGTTTTCAATAGATGTACCGTTTCCTGTGCCGGAGTTTTCCGTGCTTAGGTATGCCATAGAAAATTAATGAATCTATAAATTAATTTTAGAAAGAAGGAAAACAGATGATTAAAAAAATTCCGAAGGCTTTTTTTTATATAATGGTCGCAATGCTATTTATCATACTGTTTTTTGTGATGCTTAATGTGACATCGGGTGTAAGAAGGGTGATATCCCGATCGCTTCGACCGGTGTTTTACGGGATGGTTATAGCATACCTATTAAAACCTATGTGCAATTTTTTTGAAAAACGTTACACTAAAATATTTATTAAAAAATTTTCTTATGCATCGTCAAAAAAAGCATCGCATTACTTAAGTATGGTGACGACTTACATAATTTTCGGTGCAATAGTATTTTTCTTTCTTTGGATAATTATTCCTCAATTGGTAACAAGTGTTATAAAAGTGGTGTCTCAGATATCGGGATTTTATAATACAGTTGTAGCATATTTAAATCAAATTGTTGCGGAAAATCCGTTTTTAGCGGAAAATCTCGGACATATAATTGAAGCGGCATATGCTTGGTACACAAATTCATTTTTGCCTTTATTGACAAATTTAATAAACGGAATAACCGGCGGGATAATGGTTACATTTACTTTTATAGTAAATCTCGTCATAGGTTTCATTGTTTCGGTATATCTTCTTAACGGAAGAAAAAAGATAGGTGCTCAGGCAAAAATGCTGATAAAAGGTATTTTCAATAAAAAGGAAGCCAACTTGATATTTAATGAAGTAAAGTTTGCCGACAGAATGTTTTCCGGATACTTTGCGGGAACGCTTATAGACAGTACGCTTATTGCGGTGATATGTTACATACTTTGCCGCATTACCTCAATGCCACTTCCGCTACTCATAGCATTTATAGTGGGGGTTGCAAATATTATTCCTTTCTTCGGACCGTATATAGGAATGATGTTTTCCGTTCCGATAATAATTGCAGCATCGGAAAATTCTATAAAACAAGCAGTGATTTTTATTATAATGATTTGGATCTTGCAACAGGTCGACGGCAATATAATAGCGCCTAAAATAATCGGGAGCAATACAGGGCTTTCAAGTTTTTGGGTACTTTTTGCAATTCTTCTTTTCGGAGGACTTTTTGGTTTTTTCGGTATGATAATAGGCTCTCCTATTTTTGCTGTAATATATGATATTGCAGGAAAACTTATCAGGAAAAGTGCAACAAAAAAAGGAGAAGGCGAATTTATAAAAAAATATGAGAACGAATTTTTGTCAAATAAAGATAAACCACCGCTTAGGGAAAGAATAAAAAATAAGTTCTCAGGTGATAAAAAGGCCGGCGGATACCGAAAGACTAATGATGAAGATGTCGGTGTAGAAAATTCAGACAATGAATCGAATGATATTGGTGAAGAAAAAAATAATGATATACGGGTAATGGAATCCGACAATAAAAAAAATATAGAAGAAAAAGAATCAGATGGTGACGTTTTGCACGGAGATGACTTTACAAACTTTGAGGTAACCACTGAATTTTTGGAAGATAACGGCGGAGAACTGAAAAATAACAAAGTGGAAGATGCCGTTAACGACAGAGTACTGTGACAAATACAAAAAACATAATATGATCTGCAGATGCCTTTTTCGGAATCAGAAGGAGAATGAAAAACGAATATGAAAGAATATGTTTTAGAACTTTGTGAAAGCGTTAAGAACGCACAAAAAGGACTTGCAAATTTAAATACAGACAAAAAAAATGACGCTATAAAAAAAATAGCAAAGGCACTTATTGAAAATTCTGATTACATACTTGAAGAAAATAAAAAAGATATTAAAGCATCAAAGGACGTAATACCAAAAACAATGATAGACAGACTTTCGCTGAACATAGAAAGGATTTCAGGTATTGCGGACTCACTCATGCAGGTTGTTGCGTTGCCTGACCCTGTTGGTACCGGAAAGGTTTTTGTCAGACCCAACGGACTTAAAATAACAAAAATAAGCGTACCGATAGGTGTTATAGGAATGATCTATGAGGCGCGTCCGAATGTTACTGTAGATGCTGCTGCACTATGTTTGAAAAGCGGAAACGGCGCCGTTTTAAGAGGCGGTAAAGAGGCAGTCAATACCAACAGAGCCCTTATAAAAGTAATGAAAGAAGCGATTGCTCTTTCGGATGTGTCACCGGATGTTATAGCGCTTATAGATGATACCACCAGAGAAGGAACAAATGCGCTTATGGAAATGCGTGGGTATGTTGATGTAATTATTCCGAGAGGAGGAAAGGGATTAATCAAGGCTGTTGTTGAAAACTCAAAGGTTCCGGTGATAGAAACCGGAGCGGGAAACTGCCATATATACATTGATGAATTTGCGGATATTGATAAAGCGGTCAAAGTGGCGATCAATGCAAAACTTTCACGTCCGTCGGTCTGTAATGCTGTGGAAACCATGCTGGTCCATGAAAGTATTGCAAAAGAATTTTTGCCGGCGTTTGCGGAAAAAGCAAGACCAAGCGTACTTGAGATCAGAGGGTGTGATCATACATTAAAAATTCTGCCTGAAGCTATTAAAGCGACAGAGAAGGATTATGAAACGGAATTTGATGATTATATTCTTGCAGTTAAGGTTGTAAAAAATCTTGACGAAGCAATTGAACATATAAGAAAATACACTACTGGTCACAGCGAAGCGATAATGACCGAGAATTACGCAAACGCGATTAAGTTTGTGAATGAAATTGATGCAGCGGCAGTGTATGTAAATGCGTCTACAAGATTTACTGATGGAGGAGAATTTGGATTTGGTGCTGAAATAGGTATATCTACTCAAAAGCTGCACACAAGAGGACCAATGGGGCTTGCGGAACTGACGACTGTAAAATATATTGTAGAAGGCAACGGACAAATAAGATAAAAGCAAATTGCGATTATAATGGTTTTTGTTGAAAAATGAGACTTAAGATAAAAAGACTGTATAAAAACAAAGGAGTATTAAATACTTTAAAAGTCACTTATAAAAAAACTAACAAGCAATAAAATATTTTGAAAACACCGGAATTAAAAAAACAAAAAATGTTTTTTGGACATGTCTGCATACTCAAGCTGTTATGCATCTTGAAAAACGGGAAAACATGCTTTGGTTAAAATGCACAAAACAGTGTTTTTATTTTGTTAAAAATATAAAGTTTAAAAGTGTAATTATTAAACATTAAGTAAATATTTTGGGTATAAAATGTAAACAAAACGGCACAAGTATTGAAAAATATTGCTAAAAAAAGTAAAATATATTTATCTAAAAAATAATTCAACTCAAAGGAGAACTGTATGAAAAAGAAAACCAGGGTACTTGCACTCGTTTTGATGGTTTTGATGTTGGTCGGAATGCTTCCGATATCAATTTTTGCGTTGGATCCGATAGCGGAAATTGAACAGGCAAAAGCAGAAGATCTGACCATCAGCGAGATAAAAGAAGCGTTTGCAGAACAAAAGTTGACGCTTGGTGCATATTATACTTTTGATGATATGACTGATCTTGGAACCCCAACAGAATCGTGGGAATATTCTTACAATGAAAAGGCAGATACTGAATACCGTTACAATGACGGAATCAGTTCATTAAATCTTGCCGATCATAAAAAAGCGTTTTCTATTGTAACGGAAGAAAATGGAAACAAGGCTCTTTACCTCGGAAACGCTGTTTTTGCAGACCCCGATAATCCGCAAAATGGTGTAGATTATATTACCAATCTTGAAAACTTTGTAGCAATGTCCGGTTTTGATCAAAGCGGAGATATGTCTCAGGATATATTCTTAAGCGTAGACCTTAAAATGGGCGGAGAAAAAATTTCCGGACCTATTTCTCTTTTCAACATAATTTACAGATACAATTTGAAAGAAACGGGAGCAGGAAGCGGACCTAAATCTATTCCTCTCGTAAGTGTGGATACTGACGGAACTCTTTACATTGGAGGAAGTGAGTGTAAAGGTGATTCGATAGGTAAACTTTCTAGTGAAGAATACACAAGAATTGCTTTTTCGACAGATAGAGCAACTAACAAATATTATGTATTCATAAACGGTCTTATTATAAATGAACAAGGAACAGAGTTTATCTCTGAAAGCATGGTAAATGAGCGCAATGAAGAAGCGGGATCTCAGGTTACCCAGAAAAATATGCCGATCGAATCTGTCAGAATGTATATTGCCACAAATAACATTGAAGGAAAAGAAACGCATGATGGGCTTTACATGGATAACTTCCTCTACGGAAGACGTTATGCAAGAACCACAGAGCAGACAAATGATGAAACTTGGGCAATTTCTGATTTTTCAGAAAAGAAAACAACCGATAAAGTTAGTTACTCAGAAATTGGAAATACCTATTCAAATGCAGAATTTAACGGTGTTCTTTATTCCAATCCGGGTAACCCCAATGCAAGTGCAGTTGAATACATAGTAGAGGACGACGGAACGATTGCACTCGGTTACAGTTACGCTGATCTAATCGCAGGAAATGAGAGCGATCAGGCTTGGTTTGGAATCATTAGAGAAGATACCACCGAAAACTTCAGATTTTCAATGGATATAAAAGCAGGAAAAGGCGGTGTTCATCCGAAGAATAACGGTACCGAACTTATAGCCATAAGAAATAAAGATAATAATGATAAATGTTTGGTTTATGTAGATAACAACATCCTTTATAATTCAATAGACGGCAAAGTGCTTTGCGAAATTCCAAAGGATAAATACATAAACATAACTGTTGATGTTATGGCAAACGGCGCCGATACAATGGTTGCCTTTGTTAAAATAGATGATGTATTGGTTAATACCGCAGTATTTGCTGAAAAAGATTATACAAACCTACATATCCGCATATATCAGGTATATAGTGACGAAGTCGCAAATCTTTCCGAGGATGACCTGCATATAAAAAGTTTTTCTTGGGCAGCTACTGATGATTATAATGTAAACGGATATATTGCGCCCTTCTGCAAAAAAGGATTTTTTGAAGTTGACGGAGTTCTTCGTTATTATGACGGAACCGGTTCATATGCAAAGAGCGATATAGTTATAGGTAACACGAAATACCTTATTTCTTCCGACGGTGTTGTTCTCAGTAATTTAAACACTGAAAAAATAACGACCAGAACTCTTGAAGATATAAATGAAGAATTTGAATCTCAGAACATATACCTGAGAGTTTATAATACTTTCAATAACTGGCAGTTTGAAGACGGAGTAACTTCATATAAATTTCCCAGTAGCGACAAAATTGATCTTACACTCAACGCAGAATACAACAACAATTCGAGTTTCTCAGCAAAAAATGTAAGACCGTGCTTGGAAATTTTAACTGAAGAAGACGGAAATAAAGCCCTCTACATCGGAAGCGCAGAAAAAACCGGCGCAAACGATGATTTCTACTTCAATATTACTACGGGAACATCCAATTCAACTTATTCCGGTATTAACGGAAACGGAACATTTGATTACTATATGAGCGGTGACTTCAAAATGGACGGCGAAAATATATTGGGTGGTATATTATACGGTCTTGTTTACAGACCTCAACATGCAGTGTCTTTCTGCCTCGTATCTGTATCCGCAACAGGTGCTATTTACGCGGGTGGAGCAATGGCAGATGGCAAATATACGCAAAGTCCTCAAAATCTCTGCGGATTCCTTTCCAAGGATGAGTATACAAGAATTGCTGTTGCAACAGACAGAAAAACCAATAAACTTTACGTTTATATAAATGATATACTTGCAAATGTAACTGAGTTTGTTCCAGACTCGGTTATTGAAGCAATGAACAACGGTGTAAACAATACAAGTGGACACGAATTTACCGCAAATACCCTTCCGTTTTCTGAAGTCAGAAATTTGGTTTGGCACAATAATGTAGACGATAATGCACACAAAGGGCTTTACATGGATAACTTCCTTTTTGGAACACGTGTAGCACGCGGAGATAAAACTGAACAGCCTGAAATGAATGTATTTACCTCTGATTTCAGCGGTCAGACACCTGGTTCCAACGTAACATCGATTCCCGGAAGTCCCAATAATGCTGATGGAATAATAGCTCCCGGTACAATAAAGTATATTGAAGAGAGCGACGGAAGCATTGCAATTCAGTGGCATAAGGTTGAGGGACTTGATGCTTCTAATGAATTAAATCAGGCGTATTTTCAGATACCAAACAATGTTGCTGCAGGTTCCAATCTAAGGTTTACAATGGAACTTAAGGCAGGAGAAGACGGGGTTATTCCAACAAAGTTATTCTTCTTCAGATCATCTGGAAATGTCACTTCCAATGGACAAAATTCAGATAATCTTCAGGTAAATATAAACTCAGATGGAGAATTGAAGTACGGAAACGCAATTTTGGGAACACTTTCAAAGGACAAATATAGCACCTTTACCATGGATATTTTCTGTAATGTACAGGGAAGTAAAGTTATAGCTGTTATGTCATTTGACGGAAAAATTGCACATATAACTGAATTTGCTCTAAATTACAAATCGGGTTCTACCGATTTCAAACCTGATTTTGTACGTATTCTTTGCATTTACAATGATAATGTAAATAACATTAATAATAATGACATATGCATAAAATCTATTTCTTTGAAAGCAATAAAAAGTAATTCGGAAGTAATGAATCCTTTCCAGAAAAATCTTTCAGGTTTTTACGGAGTTGGCTCAATTGTCCGCTATTACGACGGTCAGGGCGGATATGCAACAGAGAACTTTACCATTGACGGCGAAAAATATATTGTTGGCTGGAACGGATCTGTAATTGGCAGAGAAGCAGATGGACGTCATGTATCTTCTTATGCACCTTATATTGATTACACACCTGCAAATCCAATAAATTCTTCTCCTGACGGATCTGTTGTCAGCGGTAAAGGAGCCCAAGGTGGTGGTGCATTTGATGCATCAAGAGACGTAAGTTTTGGCAGTGCGCTGATACCCATAGGTGAAACAGAAAAAAAAGCGACACTTTACATTTCATACCGTGATGAAGATGCCGGAAACGGAGTTGACCACAACAGTTATACTCAGTGGACGCTTGCTGGCGGCACAGGTGTACAAAACAAGAGTATAGTTGTAGAATTTGACATAATGCTTGCTGATTATTTCGTTGACAATGAATATGAATCAACCTCCAATCTGTTCTATGTAGACGGGTTTAAGAAAGACGGAACGTCACGCACTAATTTCAATTACTTGAAATTGAACAGAGACGGATGGATCTATATTGGCGAGCAGAAATTAATAAAACTTAATACGACAGAATTTACAAAACTTTCGTTTGTTGTAAACTGCCCGTCTCCTTTGGCATCTAATACAAGCGAAAAACTTTCTAATGAAGAGAGAGGAAGCATTGACCTGTACGCAAACGGAGTAAAAGTATTTTCTGTAAAAATGAATGATGACATGTACTATTCAACATACGTAAGATTCCCACAGGTTAATGATGCCGATGTAGCTATATATGTCAAAGATGCATATATTTATGAAAGCACAAAACCGTATAAGTTTTATACAATGAATAACGGTGAATTGACAGTTACGGATAATCAGCAGCTTACACCTGTAACAACGAGTGATATCAAGACGGGATTTGTACAAGAGGATGGAATAACAAGATATTATAACGAACTTGGTTTACCGATGATCGATACGAAATTTACCGTTGATGATACGCAATATGAATCAGACAGATACGGAAAGATTGCATGTGACGGAGTAAATCACATTGTTATTGATGATAAAGGAATATGCATTGCATGCGGTGAAAAACTTGATGGAATAACATCGCTTTATGGCAACAGTCTAATTCTTGGAAGTGATGTAAAGGTAGTATTTTATCTTGACATAGAAACAGATAAAATAACGAACGCACAGGTAGAATATGCATTCGCAGATAATTTTGCAGACGGAGAAA
>CALWJV010000004.1 GCA_944381115.1 uncultured Clostridia bacterium | reverse complement strand
CTTTCCCCGGATAGTGCTGCGGCAATTATTCTTTCGGCCTCATTCCTGTATCCTGAAAATCTCTGACCGATATCCCATAACTGACCTATATCCCGGTTACCGCAAATCAAATCGCTCAAACTTTTTTCCGTACATCTCCATACAGATCACAATTCAAGCTGCCTAAATCAAGCAAATACCCTAAACAAAGAATATCATCAGAAATAGATTCCTTATTTTTATTATTCTTAGGGTATGTTTTTTGCATTTCGCAGACAACATCCATCAGGATTGTGATCCCGTAAGTTTCTCCGCCGCCGATATAAACTTCCCCGCTCACATCTTCGTGCGAAGATAGCCATTCGCTTTCCGCCTTTTCATAAAGAGCAATGATTTCCTGTGCACGTTTGCGAAGCAGAATGCCCGCTTCGGTTAAAAGCATTTTGCGTCCGCCGCGCGTAAACAAGGGTTGTCCGACTTCTTTTTCCATACTCTAAATCTGTCTTGTCAGACTCGGTTGGGTAATGTATAAAAAGTCTGCCGCTTTTGAGATGCTTTCTTCTCTAGCAACGGCAAGAAAGTATTTCATCTGCAATAACTCCATAAATTGACACCTCACTTATATGTATTATATCACGATATAATATAGTTGTCAAGTATTGGTAAGCGGATCAAATGTTGATAAAGCATAAATTGAAAACAAACCTATGCACCCAGGCTATTGATTTGTATGAAATATAAGTATTTGACATTAAAAGTAAATGAGTTTATAATATTGATAGGAGAACAAAACATGATAATTTCTGATGATAAAACCAAAAATATAGCATTGACAGAAAATCTTTACGATGCGGGATGCAATGAGGAAGAAATTGCGTGCTTTATAAAAATGAATACACAAGGCGACCGAAAAGGACAACTACAACTTTTGGCAAAACACCGAAAGAAACTTCTTGGGGATGTTCATGCAGGAGAAAAAAAGATTTCTTGTCTTGATTATTTCGTACATAAAATAAGAAATAACGATTAGGAGCGACAAAACAAAAATTCTGTTCGATAAAATCAGCGTTATTTTAGAATAGTAGATGCAATTAGGAGATTTAAGATGAAAAATACAGCAATATCTTTACTTATTTTAATGATTGTGGTATTTTTTGTCGGGTGTTATAGAACACCGAACGAAAATATTTCGCCAAGCACACACAGTATACAAATTAGAAGTAGCCCTTGCGGATAATTCATCGGTCACAGCATTGATAGAAATTCTTAAACGAGAAGATATCATCTACAATGCGAGTGATTACGGTGGTTTTGAAAAAGTAGGAAATCTTGGACATACTTTGCCTACGAATCATACACAAATAAGCACCCAACCGGGCGATGTAATATTATACGGGAACAATCAAATCGTCCTTTTTATGGTACGAATTCTTGGTCTTACACCAGGCTGGGAAAAATAAGAAACGTCTCAGTGCAGCAACTTAAAGAAATTTTCGGCAACGGAAATGTAACTATAACATTATCGTTGAATTAAAAGGAGTGCATAACATGAAAAAGGTATTGATAATTTCTTCAAGTTTCAGAAAAAACGGCAATTCGTGTGAGCTTTCGGCGCAATTTGCAAGGGGCGCCGCCGAATGCGGCAACGAAGTAGAAACAATATATCTTGTGGACTGCAATATCTCTTTTTGCAGGGGCTGTCTTGCTTGTCAGAAAATTCAAAGGTGCGTTATAAATGACGACGCCGTTTTAATCACCGAGAAAATGAAAAATTCAGACGTAGTCGTATTCGCTACACCCGTATATTACTACAGTATATGCGGTCAGCTAAAGACAATGCTTGACCGTGCCAACAGCCTTTATGTGTGCGATTATAAATTCCGTCAGATTTATCTGCTTGTAACGGCGGCTGAAGATGAAGAAGATACAGCAAGCGGCTGCAAATCAGACATACACGGCTGGTCAAGTTGTTTTACGAAAGCGAAGTTTGCAGGCACCGTCTCAACCCTAGCGATATAGCGGGGCATAAAGCATTGACTGAAGCATATGAGCTCGGAAAATCAATATAAAATTAAATTTTAATGAGGTGAAAAAATGAACGATTTTATTTTTTATAATCCCGATAGGGTATATTTCGGAAAAACGGCGCTGGACAATCTTGCGCAAGAACTTAAAAATATGGTGAAAAGGTGCTTTTGGTATACGGTGGCGGTTCGATAAAGAAAAACGGACTGTATGAAAAGATTTTATCGGCTGTCAGGGAAGCAGACATGCAGCTCTTTGAACTTTCAGGCGTAGAGCCCAATCCCCGCCACACCACGGCAAATAAGGGTGTGGCTATCTGCAAAAAGGAAAATATCGACGTAGTGCTTGCCGTCGGCGGTGGTTCTACAATAGATTGCGCTAAGGGAGTTGCTGCTGCGGCAGTTACAAAAGACGGAGATGTGTGGCCACTCGTTTCAAATCATGTGTGGGTTATGGGGGCTCTTCCCGTCATTGCGGTACTTACGAACGCCGCAACGGGTTCAGAGATGGATGCCTGGGCAGTTATTTCAAATATGGACACCAACGAAAAAATAGGTTTGGGCGGTACCGTACTCATTCCCAAAGCAGCTTTTGAAAATCCACAATTCAGCTATTCTCTTCCCGAATATCAGACGGCATGCGGTGCATTCGATATCTTCAATCATATAATAGATAACTATTACTTTGCGGGAGATGCGACATTCGACCTCATCCTCGAATTCCAGGAGGCAGTAATGCGTGCAGTTGTAAAGTGGGCACCCGTTGCAATGAAGGAGCCTGACAATTACGAGGCAAGGGCAAATCTGATGTGGGCGTCGTCAATGGCTCTCAACGGAGTAACCGACGGAAGTACCGTTCACGGCTGTGCCTGCCACCTCATGGAGCATAAACTCTCCGCCTACTACGACATAACTCACGGGCACGGTCTTGCAATTGTAACACCCCGTTGGCTTAAATATATCTTAGATGAAGAAACAGCGCCTGCAATTCATCGTTTTGGAGCAAAGATATTCGGAGTATCAGAAGATATGTCGGCTATGGAAGGCGCAAAGGCGGCAATTAAAGAGCTGGAAAAATTCTGTTTCCAAACACTCGGACTCAAAGCAAATCTTTCCGACCTCGGCATAGACGAAACTCACTTCAAGGCCATGGCAGAACACGCCTGCGGAGGAGGGGCAATAAGCGGCATAAAGACGCTATATGCTGAAGATCTTGAAAAAATCTATAAAATGTGTATGTTACAGCTTGATTTTTGACTTTGCGTCCATTTATCAAATCTTGCAGAAGGATTTTGAACATAATAGCTGACCACAGACGAAAGAAAACCCAATGTTTATAATGATTCTCGGCTCTTTTTTCAAAAAACTTGAAAAATGTTTTTATAACAACAGTTAGGCTCCGGCTTTATAAAATCTCGCCGGAGCCTTTTCTTTATTTGTTACGGAGTATATTTTGATGTTAAAAAAAATAAACTTATCAGTATTAAAGTTTGTTTTTAAAAAAAGTGCAATCGGAGTCAAAATACACAAATGCCACTGCACTGCTCCATGCCTGCAAACTTGACCCTATCTTACAGTATGGGGAATGGTATTCCACCGGTGTGTAATTTCCATTCTCAATATTTACATCGAACCACCTTGTCAGCGCATAATCGGAATCCATGCCACAGAGTCTTTTCGCATAAGCATACATTGCTGACCAATAAGGCCATTCCGAACCGTTGTGATAATCAAAGGGTCGCGCTGATTTGTTCTGGGCGCTCTCAGCATCTTTATACAGCGGGTAGACGCACATCACTCCGAAATCACTCAACTCCGGATGATTTCTGCTTTCAAGTATTGCTTCCATCTGCTTTACGAGGCGTTTTGCACGATCCCCTTCTGCAATTCCAAACAAGACAGCAAGGACGGTGTCAATCGACAGATTATTCTCAATATATTTTCCGTCCTTGAAATTGACATAATATCCGAGTTTCTCGTCCCACAAAATATCGTTGATCGACTGTTTGACTTTTACAAATAAATCAGCATATTTCTTAGATAAGTTTTTGTCCTTATCTGCGCAAAGCACCGACATACAGTAAAGTGCCCGGGCATACAGGATCTCGTCATAGGTAACATAACCGTTTCGGTTGACTTCGTCCGCCCAGTCCCGCCTGTTATAAGGTCCTTTTTTTACAAGTAAACCGGTCGAATCAGTGCGCTGCATCATACAGTTCAAAATAAATACGGCTTTTTTCAATACAGTAACACCGTTAACTGTTTCATCCAAAATGCTCATGTCCCCGGTATTGTTTACATAGTCATATAACATGATGCAAAACATGGAAGGGCTGTCATAATGTCCTCCCCAATGTGCACTGCGGTCGCGGCGGACCGCAGACGGGCAATTACCGTCCTTCTCTACTCCGCTTGCGAGTGTAAGGATCTGATTGCGTACTTTTTCGGTATTTCCGTTATACATAGCCAGAACGGTAAAATAGGAGTCACGGAAGTAGGTACGCAGAGGTATGACATATCGGCATCCTGCAAGGAAGCACTTAAAGTCATCTTTTTCAATATAGTTTTCCAGCGCGCAAAAATACGCAGAAAGATAGATTGCGCGTTCGCGCTCTGTTTTGATCGACGACGGGAGTTTTACAGACGCAATCTCATTCAATACCGTTTCACGTGCGCGGTCAAAATCTGCTACCGCCGATTTTGGATCGGTAAGCGTAAATCCGTATGCCATTCGAACGGTGTATTCCATGCATTTTGATTGTTCAAATAGCACCATTTCATTCACGCCAACACAGTGCACGGGCTTATCTGCTCCCAGAGAAAATCGCGACTTATCACACCTGCAAGTATATCCGTCCTCCGATGCCGCTGCACTGTCATTCAGTGCAGTACGAAGATAGTACGCAACACGAACGTCAACTTTATCCTTCTTTGCTTTCACAAAAACGCTGTGAAAAACAGCAGAACTCGATTTCTCCGTAAAAAGTTCAATCCTGACTGTCGCTTTTTCAGTTTCAAAGAAGACCGTCTGCATCCTTCCGATCATTGACACGGTCTTGGGCGTATATACCGGAATCCGTTCCCCATCAATGTAAATATTTAACGCAGATTCCTGATCAAAATAGATTTTGTCGTCAAAGGCCGAAAAATAATTAATTCCACCCTTACCGTCAAACCTCGCTGCAATGCTATAAGAGGTCACATCATATTCTACCTCATC
This sequence comes from uncultured Clostridia bacterium, assembly GCA_944381115.1. Lineage (GTDB taxonomy): Bacteria > Bacillota > Clostridia > Oscillospirales > CAG-272 > SIG673. The sequence continues at coordinate 53,602 of CALWJV010000004.1, read as the reverse complement.
TGAAAGAATTCCCGTTACAGCGATTTTTCCATTTATGTACTCGGTCTTCATATTTTCTCTCCTTAATATGTAATCATATATTTCTATTTCGACTTCATTATACCATTGACACGTTTAAAAGTCAACTGTTTTTATTTAAACAGCCTCTTAGATACCCGTTTTTCACTCCATTACATTCGTATAAACCTTAATTTTTGCACTATCTTTTTCCACATTCATTACCAGTCTATGCATAAATGTTCTTGGCATTATGCTTACCGTCAATTGTTTGGATGTACATACTTTATCATAGTTCTGCGAAATTTGTTTTACATAACCTACTCCGGCTTACATATCTTGGTCATTATACTGCTAAAATTTTGTCTGTTTATCAGATGGAGTTTTTTTCAGTGATATTCGTCATTACTTATATAATCCTTTAAAAAAACGTTCTTAAATATTCATTGCGTTTTCAAAAAAGAGGATTTATGAAAAGAAAATTATTGACGATCACTTTAACTATTGCTTTGTTTACATCTTGTGTGATATTTATAAGTTCTTGCTACAGTTCAGATTAAGGCGATATTCAGGAAACAGGAATAAAAATTTCGTTGAACGGATCTGATATTAGCGAAAACAATAATACAATTGAAATCACATATGGTGATTATCAGACTCCTGAGGATGCAGTACATTCCAATATATCAGTCCAACTTAGTTATGATGATGCTACTTCACAACCCTTGAATTTTGAAATCGGTGGATATTCCGTTACAGGGCTTCCAGAAAATCTTAATGCAAATTTACAATGGTAAGATATTAATGTAACATATAAAAATTATAACGTCGGACTGAAATTGATCATAAACAAATCACAAATAGACATGTGCAATGTTTCGTGGAGTAATGTCAAATTTAATTACAGCGAAACGGAATATAAAGTATAATGCAACATCCCCGTCAGCGTAACTTCAGCATATGAATCAAACAAATCAAACAAATGCAGGCAAATATACTTTAAATGCAACCTTTACATTTTATAAAACAAATATTAAACTTGTAAACAATACGGTCGAACTCACAAAGACATGGAAAATTAAAAAGGTTTAACTATATGTTGGCTCGGCAACATGGAATTACAGTAGCGAGTTTATTTATGACGGACAACAAAAGACATACAATATCTAGCCGGTACGTATGGAAAGGTTTTCAACAGCGTAGATGCAAAAATTTCTTTTGAGGACATATCTGTTGAAAAGCATGACCTTTCCGTCTTTCCTGTTTGGACCGTAAAATTCAAAGTCAAATCTGTATAACATTTCACGGAAAAATTAGATATAAATTGCGGTAATGTAATATTTAAAAACTCTTTGAATTTTCCCATTTTTCTGTATTCACCTGAATTTTCGGGGTCAGAGATCTCCAACCTTTAATTTATACTGAGTTTTTTGTAATATATTCATTATTCGTGTCATCGACTGTAATATTGTGCTCGGTCAATGAAAATATCACCATTATTAACTTATATTATTTCAGTTTTAACAATATTTTTCTGTTATACCTTTTATGATTTTACCTGCTACAAGGTAAAAGTTAACATATTCACCGCAACAATGAAGCGTCACTGATGTTTCGTCAGTTTTAGATGTGTTTTCATTAAAAAACATAAATATTTTTTCACTTGAACAATGGTAAATTCTAAGTAAAGTTTTTCAACAGATATTTCAAAAAATCCGTATTCCTTAATTTTTAAAGCCAAATTACTGTATGCAATTACTTTATAATTAAAATAAACAAAATACTGCTTTTCTCCAACAAATATTACCTCAAAACATCAATCTGTATGTTTTTTGATAATATTGGCGAATTTTATCGAAAGGTGATCGGTATACAGTACTGCAAGACAATCAAATTTTTCTTTTTCTTCTATTTACATATTACATAAGCAAATTACTTTTTAAGTATAAATTAATTTTTATCTGTTTGCGTATGTTATAGTTATATGCTCTGTGAAAGTCGAGTATCGTTGCCCGAAACATAAAATTTTTACTGCCAAGTACGAATTGTTTATAAATTAACAATAATTTCACACAAAATACAACGTTATGTCCGACCAAATTCGCAATTAAAAATTACAATTAGGTTGTACGGAAAATATTATATACCGTAACTTACAAAAAATTTTTATTTAAAAAATATTAAATAAAAGGAGACACTCATATGGCAAGATTTACATTACCAAGAGATTTGTATCATGGAAAAGGAGCACTTGAAGCGCTCAAAATATTGACCGGAAATCGTGCAATAGTATGCGTCGGCGGAGGATCAATGAAAAAATTCGGTTTTCTTGACAAGGCTGTCTCGTACCTCAAAGAGGCAGGCATGGAAGTCAAGATATTTGAAGGGATCGAATCTGACCCTTCAGTAGAAACAGTTATGAGAGGCGCTGAAGTTATGTCTGAATTTCAGCCCGACTGGATCGTGGCAATGGGCGGAGGTTCACCTATTGATGCTGCAAAAGCAATGTGGATAAAATACGAATATCCTGAGGTTACATTTGAAGATATGTGCAAGGTTTTTGGGCTTCCGAAACTTCGTACAAAAGCAAAATTCTGTGCAATCTCTTCCACTTCCGGAACTGCAACAGAAGTCACGGCTTTCTCTGTTATAACTGATAATGCAAAGGGTATAAAATATCCGCTTGCAGACTTTGAGATCACACCTGACATAGCAATTGTCGATCCGGACCTTGCTCAGACAATGCCTAAAAAACTTGTGGCACACACCGGAATGGACGCAATGACACACGCAGTCGAAGCATATGTATCCACTGCTCACTGTGACTTTACAGATCCACTTGCCCTTCATGCGATCAAAATGATCAAATCCGCCCTTGTAGGCTCTTACAACGGGGATACAGAAAAAAGATCAAATATGCACAATGCTCAGTGCTTGGCAGGAATGGCATTTTCAAATGCCCTTCTTGGAATTGTACACTCAATGGCTCATAAGACCGGTGCTGCATTTTCTGATTACGGTGCACACATTATACATGGTGCCGCAAATGCAATGTACCTTCCGAAGGTAATAGCATTTAATGCAAAAAATGCTGCTGTAGCAGAACGTTATGCGCAAATTGCCGATTTTATTGAACTCGGAGGTAATACTGTTGACGAAAAAATAAAACTTTTAATCGAATATCTCAGAGGAATGAATTCTCAACTCAACATTCCGCAGTGCATAAAAAATTACGGAGCAGATAGTTATCCTGTAGAAAACGGTTTTGTTCCCGAAAAAATCTTCCTTGAAAGAGTCCATGATATTGCCGTCAATGCAATTTCGGACGCATGTACTGGCTCCAATCCCCGTCAGCCTTCTGTAGAAGAAATGGAAAAACTTCTCAAGTGTTGCTATTATGATACAGAGGTCGATTTCTGATAAACGATATGATCGATATACATACTAAATAAAATTCATGGGGCATCGCAAAAAATTTTATGCGATGCCCCGTTTTTCTTAATCTGCTCCATACATTTTCTTATAAATACACATATAGTTCCATATGCAAATGACTGACTTATACGTTTTTTATCGTCTTCTGAAAATATATAAGATAAATTTTTCAGAATATATGTCAACAACTTTTGAATTTTCAATAAAATCGTATTTACAAATTCATTATTTCATTGCATATTTGATCTATACTTTTTCCTGTTGTATCAATTTTTATTGTATTTAATTCTCTGTACAACGGTATTCTTGCAATACTTCTTTCAATAACATCTTCTGTACGTATTTTGCTGTCCACGTCTCCTTGTAATCTTTTTTTTAATGTTGTTTCATCACAAACAAGCGAGATTGTTTTTACTTTACAGTTACTTGTATCAATCTTACCGACCAGCGTGTCAATGATATTTTGTTCGTGCATAACCCAGCAAAAAATAATGTTTTGATAAACAGAACAATGTATAAACCGGTCAAGCAAAAAAGTAATGTTTTGAATAACCATGTTTTTAGTTTCTTCATTTACAACAAACGGACTGCTGTCCCAACACCAATCACCATCAAGGAATACCGCAGCAGGCAATCTTTTTTTCAGTTCTTGACATACAGCGGTTTTCCCGACTCCCATGGGTCCGCCTACAATATATACACTTTTCATTTTTTTATCCTTTACTCTTCATCTGTTTTTAATTTTTATTTGCCATATTGATCATATGATCCTGCCTGTTCTCAAATAAATCATACGACTTGTCGATCTCGGCAAAGCCGAATCCATGCGTAATCAACGGAGTTATATCAATCCTGCCTTGCGCAATCAGATCTAGTACTTTACGGCATTCACATCCATCAACACCTACGGTCTTGAAAACAAGATTTTTTCCGTACATATCAGTCAGAGGTAAGATCTGCGCTTCTTCATACATTCATTGCGACTATCGTTACTGTCGCGTTCGGTCTTGCTCATTACCACGCCATCTTGAAAGTTTCTTTCGAACCTACAACCTCAATAACCGCATCTGCGCCTCCGTGGTCACTGTTTTCTTTAACAAAGTCATAAACGTTTTCTGATGATCACAAGCACACCAGGGTAGTGAGATAATACAAACTTGCGCCGGTACTCATCACTTTCACAAACTATGATTCGTTTATAATCTTTAAGCATAACGCATAAAAGTGTACAGATCCCGGTAGGTCCTGCTACGATAATCATGACTATATCATCACATGTGATCTCTGAAATACGCGCTGCCCAAAATCCGGTCGCCGGTATATAACCAACAAAAAGAACCTGCTAATCTGATACATTCTCCGAAATTATTGCAAGTCCTTGATCGGCATATAGAATACGAACATATTGGACTAAACCTCCGAAAATCCGACAACAAAGTGACCAACCGCCGTTCTCATCAGTACAGTTGTTGACAAATCCTTTTTTACAAAAAAGCACTTGCCGCAGTAAGTTTCCGCATTGACCGCAACTCTGTCTCCGGGTTTTACAGTTTTGACATCGCATCTAATGTTCTCAATAACTTCGATAATTTCATGACCTAAAGTGATTTCCGGTACAGCCTTAGGAACCGTACTTAATATGGAGATCATTTGTGCAAATACTCGACAGCGTAACCCGTACAATTGCATCACGGCTGTATTTTAAAACATACTTTTTTTCTCTATAAGTTCAAATTTTCCTTTTTCAACGTATGTGTTGCTAACATAACAATAACAACTCCTTTGATACGGTAGTTATTTAAATATTATATCATACATTATTTTTTAATTTCAATCGTATATTGTTAACAATAGAACTTTTTAAACAAAACCACATATTTTTAAAATATTAGTCTGATATAAACAAATTAAAAATAATACCGTGAATTAACGTTTAATTTATCTGAATTAAAAAATTTTCTCGGACATAACAAACATAAGACTATCTTTTTAATTCCGGGTTTGAATAGAATAAAAAATGTGCGGGCGTTTTATTCGCCCGCACATTTAAATTGAGCATGGTAATAATTTATAAATTTAAAATCCAATTGTGGGTAATTTATGATCATTGGATTTATTAAATATCCGGAAAAGATCAATTATTCGATCTCGAGTTTTTTGCTACCGGGAAGACTCGGATGTTTCTTCGGCAGAGTAAGTTTAAGCACTCCGTTTTCATACTTTGCTTTTATTGCATCCGTATCAATATCTGAAACATCAAACTGTCTTGAAAAACTACCATATGAACGCTCCATATGGATTATTTTATCTTTTTTATCTTTTTCCTCAATCTTGGAGTGTCTTTCTGCGCTCAGTTTTAAAGTATCTCCGTTTATATCAAGATGAATATCATTTTTTTCAAAACCCGGAAGATCAGCCTCCATTTCATAATGGTCTCCTTCATCAGTTACATCAATCTTGAATTCAGCAAGATCGTTTGAACGGAAAAATGATCCAAAAGGATTTGTAAAGAAATTTCTTTCAAATTCGTCTATATCATGAAAAGGATTATAACTTACAAGTTTATTGTTTTTACGGTTTAACATAATAAACACCTCTTTTTATTAAATATTGAAATTTAGACCAAAAATTAATTATTTTTACACATTTGTATTTTTATCCGATATAATCGGAATTAAACAGGCACATTTGTATCATCTCTTTTCCAGGAAGCCTGTCTTCCTTTTTCTTTACTTATATTGTACACTTTAAAATCACATATTGTGTTATAAAACTATGTTTATTTTATAAATATTATCACTCTCACTATATGAGTGATAATGTTATAATTTTTAATATCCTGCTTGGAGTCAAAAATCTTTATAAAAAAACATTTTTATAATAGTATCCGACATATAAACACATATAAACAAATTTATTACTGAATTTATGCAATATAAAATGCGCAGACTTTTATTTTATTTCATAAAAAAGAAAAAAATTATACATATTTGTATTTTAAAATATGGTATAATTAAGTAAATTCATTTATCAGTCCGATAAAAATCTGCAGTTGAAAGCATTAAAACAGTATTATTTAAAACCCCATATTTGTCGTTAACTGTTTAACCCTGTTTGCTTATTAGATATAATAAAGGAGACTAAAAATGAACAACAGAGAACGTATACTGAATATACTTCATTACAAAGATGTCGACCGATTTCCGGCAGTACATTTCGGATACTGGGAAGAATTGCTTCAAGAGTGGGCTGAACAAGGCAAGATTCCAAAAGACCTCGCTGTCGGTAATTATGACGGAAGCCAAAAAGAACGCGAACTTGACTATTTAATAGGTTGGGACTGCAATTGGTACAAAACAGTAGGATTCAATTATAATCTCGATCCGCCGTTTGAACGTAAATTACTTGAAGTACTTCCGGACGGATGCCGCCGTATACTAAACGAAGACGGTATTATTGAACGTGTTAAACCCGGAACCGTATCCATTCCCTCGGAGGACGACTATCTTCTCAAAGACAGAGAAGCATTTGAAACCCTTTTTAAACCCAAAATGCAATATTCACCTAACAGGATAAATTTTGATTTTTTCCGTAATTTCAGTAAAACACGTCCGAATGACGTAACAGTCGGCATACATGCAGGGAGTGTTATAGGAAATGTAAGAAATATGACATCCGTAATAGGCATGAGTTATCTTATGTATGATGAAGATGAAGAGTTGTTCGGTGATATCATCGATACATATGCAGACATGCAGTACAAATGCCTTGAGGCTGTTCTTAATACATGTGAAGAATTTGATTTTGCACATTATTGGGAAGACATTTGTTTCAAAAACGGACCTTTGATCTCTCCAAAAAATTTTGAAAAATACTGTGCAAAACATTATCAAAAACGTAATGATCTCCTTCACAGGCATGGAATAGACATAATCTCACTGGATTGCGACGGCGTCACAGAACAACTTTTGCCTGTTTGGTTTGAAACGGGTGTAAACGTCATGTTTCCGATAGAAGTCGGAGTTTGGGGCGACCAGTTTGAGCCCGCAAGAAAAAAATACGGAAAAGGAATGCTTGGAGTCGGAGGTATGGATAAAACCGCCCTGCGAAAAGATAAAGCCGCAGTCGATAAAGAAATCGAAAGAATGAAAAGGCTCGCGTCTCTCGGCGGATTTATTCCCTGCCCTGACCACCGTCTTATGCCCGGCACCAAGTTTGAACTCGTTCAGTACTACGCTGAAGAAATCAAAAAAATTAAATTGTAATAAAGTCGTCTGAAAATCATATTAAATTTTATTTACCGTATAAAATTATTTTTATAAAGGAGATTCTATATTATGAGTATAATAAGTGAAATTTCCGAAAATCTTCAAAAAGGCAGATTAAAAACCGTTAAAGAACTTGTGAATTCTGCGATTGACGAAGGGATCGATCCTTCAAAAATCCTCAATGACGGACTGCTCAGCGGTATGAATATAATCGGGGAAAAGTTTAAAAATAACCAAGTTTACGTACCGGAAGTGTTGGTGGCCGCACGTGCAATGAATGCCGGAATAGAACTGCTCAAGCCCTTACTTAATAAAGAAAAAATAAAATCAAAAGGACGCGTTTGCATCGGTACAGTTCAAGGTGACCTGCACGATATAGGTAAAAATCTCGTTAAAATGATGATGGAAAGTAAAGGTCTTGAAGTCATAGATCTCGGTACTGACGTTTCTCCAGAAGCATTTGTAAATACAGCAATAGAAAAAAGTTGCCATGTAATATGCTGTTCTGCTCTTCTTACCACGACTATGGATGTTATGAGTGAAGTAGTTAAATGTGCAGAAAAGGCAGGAATACGTGATAAAGTAAAGATCATGGTCGGAGGGGCCCCTATAACCCGTGAATTTTGTGAACGTATAGGTGCAGACTGCTATACATCCGACGCTGCAAGCGCCGCCGATGCCGCTGTTGAATTATGTGCAGTTCAGTAATTGAAAAATACCTCTCTGACCACAGAATATTTCAATACAGAATAATAAGCCCTCAGATTATTCCTTTTTCACAAAGTGTATCCGACGCATGCATTGAAAATAAATGCGGTAAATATAATACATGCTGGACATGTCCTCCGGGTGTAGGAAATTACAGACAACTTGAGAAAAAAATAAAATCTTACAGTTCAGGAGCAGTTTTTACTTGCAAATATGATCTTGTAGATCCTTTTGATTTTGAAAATATGGAAAAAGGCGCTTATAAAACCGCATTGGTATTGAAAACAATTACCAAAAAGCTTAAAAACGACAACATTGATTATATGGCACTCGGATGCGGAAGTTGCCGTTTATGCGAAAAATGTACATACCCGGACGCACCTTGCCGTTTTGCGGAGGTTGCAACTCCATCGGTCGAGGCATGCGGTATAAATGTTGTGGAACTTTCACGTAATATAAATATCAGATACTCAAACGGCAATAATACCGTTACGTATTTCTGCATTATCCTTACAAGGTGAAAACATGAAAGATAAAGTAAAAAATATAATTGCCAACAAAGATAAAACCATTCCTATTCTTTCTTTTCCGTCTGCTCAATGTCTCGGTATATCGGTAAATGAACTTATTTCATCTGCTGAAATGCAGGTAAAGGGTATGAAAATGATTGCTGAAAGATGCAATATCGGAGCATCTCTCAATATGATGGATCTTTCCGTAGAAGCCGAATGTTTCGGCGCTGAAATTAAATTTTCAAAAAATGAAATTCCGACAGTTTCAAAAGGCATCATTGATAAAATATCAGATGCAAAAAACATTGTCATACCTAAGATCGGAGAAAAACGTTCTTCAATATATATCGATGGTGTAAGAAAAGCAAAGAACGAAATTACAGATCTTTACATACTCTGCGGCGTTATCGGCCCTTATTCACTTGCCGGAAGACTTTTTGATATGACTGAACTTATGATGGAATGTTTTGACAATCCTGACGATGTTAAAATTCTTCTTTCAAAGGCAACCGTTTTTTTGGTCGAATATATCAAGTCGTTCAAAGAAGCCGGAGCAGACGGTGTAATAATGGCAGAACCCGCTGCGGGACTTCTGTCTCCTTCTCTTGCCGATGAGTTTTCCATGACTTATGTAAAACAGATATTTGACGCAGTTAACGATGATGATTTCATAATATGTTATCACAACTGCGGAAACGCAGTTACCGACATGGCCGGATCAATTGCAAAATTGGGAGCCGATATATGCCACTTCGGAAATGCAGTCAAATTAAATGAAATTATCCCTCTCCTGCCTTCCGATTTACTTGTAATGGGAAATCTGGATCCTTTACTTTTTAAAAACGGAAGTGTCAAAGATATACGTGAAAGCATTCAAAAAATCTTTGATGAATGTAGTATATATGATAATTTTATGATTTCCTCCGGTTGCGATATTCCCGCAGCCTCAAACTGGGAAAACATAGACGCTTATTTTAAAAAAATAAAAGAATTGTATGTTTAAAATTAATATTGGTGACAAAATATTTTATGCCGAAAAAGGCGATATCCTTTCTGACGTGCTGATAAAAAACAAAATTGCGGTCGATCATCCTTGCGGAGGCAGAGGGATTTGTCAAAAATGTAAAGTAACGGTAAACGGAAAACAACAGTTATCCTGTAAATATAAAATCGATTCTGATATTTCCGTAACGCTTCCGGAAGCAGGTAATATACTTTCTGAAACCGGTGCGATACAGACCGGAAAAATTACAGAAAACATCTGCTACGTACTTGATATCGGAACTACAACTTTGGCTTTGGCAGCCGTTTCTTCAGATGAACAAAAAACAGTTAGGTTTGAAACTTCCGTAAACCCTCAAAGAGCCTACGGCGCAGACATAATGTCCCGTATCGAATATTGCCGCGAAAATTCTCCCGAACCGCTCAACTCGGTACTTATTGATGAGATAAACAGAATGATTAAAAAATTTTCGTTGCCAACAGTCGATAAAATGTTTGTAGCGGGAAATACAACTATGCTACATTTGTTTTTCAATGTTGATTGCTCCTCGATGGGTATTGCCCCGTATACTCCGGTCTTTCTTGAAAGTAAAACCGCAGATGCACACAGTATGGGACTGGATGGAATAAAAACAGTAATTTCGCTTCCTTCAGTCTCATCTTTTGTCGGAGCGGATATAGTAGCCGGGATGAATTATATCGGTCTACCCGGAGAGGGAAAATATAATTTGCTTATCGATCTTGGAACAAACGCCGAAATCGTCCTCTTTTCGCAAAAAATATCGTTAGCGGCAGCAGCGGCAGCGGGTCCTTGCTTTGAAGGAGCAAACATTTCATGCGGAATGAGTGCTACCGACGGAGCAATCTACGCATTTAAGTTCGGAAAAAACGGAGAAAAAAAAATAAGTACGGTTTCCGGTAAGCCGGCAAAAGGAATCTGCGGTACCGGACTTATCGACATAATTTCCGAACTTTTAAAAGCAGGAATTATCGATCAGACCGGTTATATGGAAGATGAATTTTTTGATTTGGAAAACGGTATCACCTTATCACAAGAAGATATACGTAAGTTCCAACTTGCAAAATCAGCAATATATTCTGCAATTTTATCTCTTATAAAAACACAGGTTGTCTCGTTTGACGAAATATCTCAAATGTATATATCGGGTGGATTTTCAGCAAAAATCAACATTGAAAATGCGGTAAGATGCGGACTTTTACCAAAAGAGTTGAGTACAAAAACTATCGCGTTGAATAACAGCAGTCTTTTGGGAAGTATAAAATTTGCAAATGAAGCAAATGATCTTTCCGTTTACATTAAAAATTCAAAGTATATCGACCTTTCATCAAACGCGTTTTTTACAGACCTTTTTGTTAGAAACATGATGTTCACGGATAACTGAAAATGTTTATCTGTTTAATACCGTAAAACATAAGGGTAATTTAAAAAATATTTGACTGCATTTTTTGTTTAATAAATTTAATTAAAAACATTTGATTGAGTTTTCAGATCGCACCTCTATCTGTTAACGTTATGGGTAAAAAAATGAAAAACAGCCAAAACATATCTCCTTTATCAATGAATGCACAAGATAATGATATGAAAAAAAAAGATCCGAGCGGTATGGGAAAAGGATATTTTCCCGCGCCTTTGGATAAGGATAAAACATATTCCGTACTTTTCATAGGCAACAGTTATACTTTTTTTAACGATCTTGACGTAATATTTGCGTCAATAGCGCGCTCGGCGGGGTATAATGTAAACGCAACACGAATCACTAAGGGCGGCTGGCGCCTTGAACTTCACGCAAACAAAGAGGATGAAGTCGGCAAGGTCGTTGACGAAACTTTACTAAAAAACAAATACGACTTTGTCATCATGCAGGAGTTCAGTACCTGTCCCGCCGTAACCCCGAAAAGGTTTTATGACGGCGCACGTATCCTTACAAAAAAGATCAGAGCCAACGGTGCAACCCCATTTTTTTATGAAACGTGGGGACGGAAGACAGGGAGTCCAACACTTGCAAAGTACGGTCTCACAAACGAGACCATGACATGGAAACTTGCGGCAGCGTACAAGGCAATAGGTGAAGAACTTGACATAGGCGTTGCGTACGTCGGACTTGCATTTTATGATATTTATACTTCGGAAGTTGATATTACCGATCTTTACGATAAAGACCTCACTCATCCGTCGTATTCCGGATCATTTCTTGCTGCAATGACAATATTCGCAAAAATATTCGGTGCAGATACGACCTCTATTGAATACAACGGTTCTCTTGAACCGAAGGTTGCGGAAATTTTAAAACGCGCGGCAAAAAATGCCGTTTTTTCTACTCCGCAAATTCCGGAACAATATCTGACCGCCTCAAAAGGCATATAAAAAACTAACCCTGACGTCATTTGTGACTGCTGTAAATTATGGTTTTTCCCGTTTTTTCAGCCGTAAGACAACTTTTTTTGAAAAATAAAAAGGCTTTTAGATCCGGAATTTTTACGATTTTCAAAGCCTTTTTTCGTTTTTACTGTTTTATATTTCGGTAAACGTATTATCCTCAAAAATATCCGAATCTATTGAAAGTATATCTGACATCGGTATCTTCTTTTTATCAGTCATTGTAATTACGCCTTCAACCTCATCGACCTCGGAAATAACTCCGCAAGCCGTAACATATCTACCTCCGCTTTTCTTTTTATCCAGTAAAAAATAAGTTATGCTTACCGTTATCGCCTCGGAAACGTGTTTCATAAGGTATGCTGTCTTGCGATTCAAAGCGTCATACTGCTCTTCCATCAGTTCCGTTCTTTTCTCGGTAAGACGCGCCTCCTCTTTAACAGAGGCTTCATAACCGGTAAGTGCGGCAAACGGTGCAAACTGAGCCGCACGGTTTTTTCTTGACATCTGCCTGTATCTTTGTGAAACGTGGTGTGGCAGGTCTATTATATCGTCATACTCCTGTTTTTTCATACAGACGTCCCCTTTTTAAAAATTATTTATATAAAGATCACAGGTGCTGGATTTTACGCTTTATGACCGCCGACTTTTCCGTTACGCTCTATCGTAGTTGCCCCCTCTTCAAGATTCATACCTTTGAGGACGGCGTTTTTCCCGTATTTTTTTTTAAGTCCGAGTATCGTTTCCTGATTTTTTCTTTCCTTTTTCAGCACTTTATCTTCAACCTCTTTCTCTTTTTCAAGAGACTGGATATCGGTGAAAAAATCTATCTGTTCGCCCCCTGAGCTTTCTTTTACTGTACTTTCATCCACTGTATTACATGCAGTGACCGTAACGCGGCGAACTGTCAAATTTCGGTTCACAATGCGGTCAAAAAGATCAAGGGTCGCCTTTGTTATCAGCATGGATGAAGATGTTTGCCTGCCAATGTTAACCGTGCCGTGCGCAGGCTTCGGTACTTTCCTTCCGTAATGATCGGTAACGACCGTACCGCTGTATTCACGCGATATTCGAGGATCAGTCAAGCATTCAACGTCATACCCGATATCAAGTACAATCTGTCCTGTAACCAATCTTTTTTCCACTAGGTTAAGGGCAAGCAGATCAAGCATTTCACGAATGATCAGTCTTGTCTTATCAAAATCATACGGACATGGAAGGACCTGTCCTGAACATATACTGCTGCTCTCCGGTTTATATGCCTTTATATCTGAAATAAGACAAGGTTCCCACCCCCAGGCATGGTCAATCAGAAGTTCTGCATTTACTCCGAACAATTTATAAAATAACTCTTCATCATATATCGACCGTCTGGCAACATCCCCCATTGTATACATACCATATGTTTCAAGTTTTGCCGCAATTCCCTTTCCTATACGCCAAAACGATGTCAGCGGCTTATGTGACCAAAGTTTTTCTCGGTATGACCGCTCATCAAGTTCTGCGATTCGCACACCATCTTTATCAGACGGCATCTTTTTTGCTATTATATCCATTGCGATCTTTGCAAGATAAAGATTTGTCCCGATACCTGCCGTTGCCGTAATCCCGGTAATTTTAAGCACATCACGTATCATTCGCAGTGCAAGTTCACGTGCACTGCATTTATAGGTATCAAGGTAATGCGTGGCATCTATAAAAACTTCATCGATCGAATATACATGTATATCTTCCGGTGCAACATGTTTTAAATAAATACCGTAAATTTCAGTACTTATCCTCATATATTTTGCTATTTGTGGGGTTGCCACGACATATGAAATTGCAAGGTCCGGGTTACTTTCAAGGACTTTTGAATCATATGATTCTCCGATAAAACCACTGCCTTTACATTTTGCTTTTCTTTTATTGTTCGCTTCTTTTATTTTTTGTACGACTTCAAAAAGTCTTGCTCTTCCCGGAATACCATATACTTTAAGTGACGGAGAAACGGCAAGACAAATCGTCTTATCAGTTCTTGACGAGTCTGCAACGACAAGATTTGTAGTCATTGGGTCAAGCCCTCTTTCCATACATTCAACAGAGGCATAAAAAGATTTTAAATCAATGGCAATATACCGGCGACTTTCGTTTTCTTCGTTCATAATGCCTCCTTTTCAAAATTTTTACTAAACATTAGATTGCTCGGATAAATCTCAACATATACCATTATATAAATTTTTATTTTCTTTTTCAAGTTTTTATTGTTAATTGTATACAATGTACATTTTTAAAAGTTGTATATTTAGACTTAACAGTTTTTATTTTTAAAAAATTACCGAAAATTTGTGATAACATCACAGAATAATCCCTTTTTCTGCGGTATAATATTTAAAAAGATTAACAATACCGATATATGTTCCAAATATTTTTTTGAAAAATACTGCCGGGTATTGACGGTCTTTTTAAGGATAATAATATATAAATAGCATAAACGGAGGTAAAAAAATGAAAATTAAACTTATACCAATGTTGCTTGCCCTGCTGTTTACGGGATGTACTTTTCCACTTACAGATAAAAATAATTCCAATGGCTATAAACAGATTTCTATGGACGATGCAGTTAAATTGATGGAGAAAGAAAGCAACTATATTATACTTGATGTACGTTGTCCTGATGAATTTGCACAAGGTCACATTTCAGGTGCTTTAAACGTTCCGAACGAAAACATCGGGACCGGCGAAATCCCGGAACTTACCGATAAAAATCAACTAATTCTTGTTTACTGCAGAAGCGGAAGAAGGAGCAAAGAGGCTTCTGCCAAACTTGTGAAACTCGGTTATAAAAATATTGTAGAATTCGGCGGTATCCTTGATTGGACAGGTCAGATAGAAAAGTGACAATGTCACAGAAATAAAACAAAAAATACCGTATAATGTTAATGTAAGCCACAAGCGACGCTCAAATAATCAATATGAGTCTTCGCATTAATGCTTTAAAATTTAAAATAACTTTGATTAAGAAAGGAAAAATATTATGTCAGTTAAAAAAATTTCTATTGATAACTTTTCATCCGAGGTGCTTAAGTCAGAAAAAGTCGTTCTTCTCGATTTTTACGCAGATTGGTGCGGTCCTTGCCGTATGGTAAGTCCTATTGTAGATGAGATAGCAGAAGAAAGACCGGACATTAAAGTCGGAAAGATAAATGTTGACGAAGAGCCGGAACTTGCTCAAAAATTCAATGTTTTCAGCATACCTTCTCTTGTGGTAATGAAAGGCGGAAAAATAATAAACCAAGCGGTCGGTGCAAGGCCTAAAGAATCCATACTTGCCATGCTTTGAGGTGAACAATGAAAGTTGTAGTTATAGGCGGAGTTGCCGGCGGAGCAACTGCAGCAGCAAGAATACGCAGACTTGATGAAAAAGCAGAAATCACGGTTTTTGAACGTTCAGGGTTCATTTCATACGCTAACTGCGGTCTGCCGTACTACATTGGCGGCACCATTGAAGAGGAATCGAATCTTACACTTCAAACCCCGGAAAGTTTTTTCTCACGTTTTCGTGTAAATATGAAAGTGCATCATGAAGTTACGGAAATCAATCCATACGAAAAAAACGTCACCGTAAAAAATCTTGAAAGCGGTAAAATTTTTACAGAAAAATACGATAAACTTATACTTTCTCCGGGAGCAAGACCGGTAATACCGAATTTTCCGGGAATTGACATTGATAAAATTTTTACACTCCGTACAGTTGAGGATACTTTGAAAATCAAAGATTATTTAAATAAAAGTAATCCAAAATCGGCTGTTGTTATCGGCGGAGGGTTTATAGGAATTGAAGTTGCCGAAAATTTGAAAAAATCAGGTATTGACGTTACTGTGATTGAAGCCGCCGATCAACTGATGGCACCGTTTGATACAGATATGGTACCGTTTATTCATTCGGAAATGCGTAAAAACGGAATAAAACTTATGCTCGGTCAAACGGTAGAGAGTTTTTCCTCTTCCGATGGTGCCATTGATGTTAATCTAAAAGAAAATATTTCCATTCATGCAGATATGGCAGTAATGGCAATAGGTGTTACTCCGGAAAATACACTTGCAAAAGCGGCAGGAATCAAACTTGGTATAAAAGGCAGTATTGTTGTCAACGAAAAAATGGAAACATCCATTCCGGATATTTATGCAGTCGGAGATGCTGTACAGATTAAACATTTCGTAACAGACAGTGAAACACTTATCTCTCTGGCAGGCCCTGCAAACAAACAAGCACGTATCGCTGCTGACAATATATGCGGGGGTAACAGCCGATACACCGGTGCACAGGGAAGTTCAGTAATTAAAATATTTGATATTACCGCCGCTTCTACCGGTATAAACGAAAAAACGGCGAAAGCCTTAGGGATTAAAACTGATAAAGTAATTTTATCACCCATGAGCCATGCATCTTACTATCCGGGCGGCAGTGTAATGACTTTAAAAGTAATATTTGAGAAAGAAAGTTACCGTATCCTGGGTGCACAAATTATTGGCTTTGACGGAGTCGACAAGCGAATAGACGTTATTGCAACTGCAATACGCGCAAAAATGAAGGGATATGAACTTACGGAACTTGATCTTGCATATGCTCCGCCTTACTCATCTGCAAAGGATCCGGTGAATATGGCAGGGTATATTATTGAAAACATTAAAACCGGTATTATAAAACAGTGGTATTACGATGATGAATCCGATCTTGAACATGACGGAAGTGTAACTCTTCTTGACGTACGTACTCCATTCGAATACAGCCGCGGTCATATAGAAGGATTTATAAATATACCTGTCGATTCTCTGCGCGAACGAATAGGTGAACTTGATAAAAGTAAGCCTGTATATGTTATCTGCCAAAGCGGACTGCGTAGTTACATTGCCTGCAGGATATTGACCGGAAACGGCTTTGACTGTTGCAATTTTGCCGGAGGATTCCGCTTATACAGTGCGATACGAAACGATAAGTCATTGAATAAAAAAGCCACACCTTGCGGTATGGACGTTTAATTATTATCAGTATGCCGAAAATCAGTACTATTGTTTAAGACAAAAATAAAAGAGAACAAAATTTTTCCGTTTCAAATAATATTTTAAAGTTTGTATAAATTAAAAACCATTCTACATTTCAGATAAATAAAAATTTCGCCGAAAAAGTATTTAATTTCAAAACTGCTATGCATTTGAATTGATTTTATACCGTAAGCGAAATTTTTTATTTCGAAATAACAGCGGATAATTTCTTAATATCTGTTATCTCAACACTCCCTCTTGAAAGTCTTACCATACCCTCATTCTGAAAATACTTAAGCATACGCGTCACTACCTCGCGTGGATTTCCGGTATGATTACCTATCTCTTCCTGAGTTATTTTCAATATATTTGTTCCTTCTATATTCGATTCATCTATCAGAAACTCAGCAAGTCTTTTATCAAAACTTTTCCACATGATTTGGTCAATAAGCCACATTACATCAGAAAATCTGCTCGCCATGACCTCGTTTGTAAACATTGCAAGCGGAGCAGAAC
This sequence comes from uncultured Clostridia bacterium, assembly GCA_944381115.1. Taxonomy (GTDB): domain Bacteria; phylum Bacillota; class Clostridia; order Oscillospirales; family CAG-272; genus SIG673. The sequence goes on along the minus strand of CALWJV010000004.1, from coordinate 35,741 downwards.
TTTCCATGACTTTACGGTATATTTCTGCAGATATAAGAAAAACATCGCTGTTTTTTTCGGCAGATACGGTAATGTCAAACTGGATACTGTGAATCATGCATGAAGCAGAAAAAAGACACATATCCCGCTCAAAAAGCCGGTACATTGTTATCTCTCTTCCTTCTTCGGAAACCGTGTAAGCACGAAGTTGTCCCGAAATAACAAGCAAAAGCCCCATACAGTCTGCACCTGTATGAATCAAGTCTCCCTTTTCAAAGTGCAGTTTTTTAGTATTTGACGAAAGCAAATCTTGCTGATTTGAGTCTAATTTACCCCATATTGGAAAATAAACCGAAATATCCATCATGCACCTCTGTCACTTCAATTTTATTCAAACAAAAAACACATTTATTATTATTGCACTCCGTAATAACTCCGGTTATGTCTTCATATCTGAACATATAAGCATTATATCACAGCTATATAAATATGTCAATATTCTACGTATTATTATTGACATATACACAAAATAATGTTATAATAAATATGTGGTTTACAATAATTTTATTATCTTGTCACGTATAGAAAACCTGATATTAATTATACTAAAAATTATAGTTTAAAAAACAAAATTTTTTAAACTGAAAAGGAGAAAAAAATGAAAGAAAAATTTTTTATCTGCCGCCACTGCGGTAACCTTATAGGTATGCTTCATAATTCCGGCGTCCCGATGATGTGCTGTGGACAAAAAATGGAGCCTCTTGTTCCCAATACCGTCGATGCGGCAAGCGAAAAACACTTGCCGGTAGTTACCGTTAAGGACGGTACAATTAATGTAAACATTGGGTCCGTCAATCACCCTATGACAAGCGAACATTACATCGAATGGATATATATTGAAATGGAAAACGGTGGTCGCCGCATAGTATTTAAGCCCAGAGATGAACCCTGCGCAACTTTTTGCGCAGAAAAAGATAAACCTATTGCCGTTTATGCATACTGTAATCTTCACGGATTATGGATGACAAAAATATAATAAGAAAAATGTCTGCCTGGAAAGGCAGACATTTTTTTTAATCAATCAATATATTTTTGTGCAAGTGTATCTATAAATTTATCAGTCATGATATCCATACCCATGGCATTCGGATGCAATCCGTCAATCGTATACAGACCATAATGATTGCTTAATTCTGAACTATGAAGATCAACAACATTGCAACCATAGTGTCGTGCAACATTTTTTATTGCGTTATTGTATATTTCAAGAATGTCACTAAGTCCGTTTCTGGACTCGGGGATAGTAAAGCAGTATATATCAGCATCAGGATTGTCTTTCTTGATCTTATAGATCATAAGAGCATAACCTTCGTCGAAATGGGTAGGACCGTTATAGTCTTCGACGGGTGTTGTAAACTGTCCGTTTTGTATACGATTCCAAAAATCCATATCAAACGTACTGTTGCATGGACGGGGAGTGTCACTTCCTCCGAGATCGTTAACCCCTATGTACACAGCAATTATATCTGACTTTACTCCGTCATTATTATCAAGATTTTCAGCACGCGTGTTACATGCGGCAGCATCAGCCCTTGAATCCGTTACCCATGAACCTGAATATGAGTTATTAACATTCAGTTGCATTCCGCAGTAATTTATTGTCTGCATCCACCATGTATCAGTTACTTCAATAGATCTATTTTCTGTACCGCCGTAAAAAACTCTATTTCCTGCAGTTGTCGAGTTGTTAGACGCATTATTGGAATATCCTTCATACGTACTGATACTGTCTCCTATAACAGATACCTTTTTACCAGCCAAAATATACCTGAGCGTTTCTTGTGCTGCTGCCATCTGTTCTTCACCTTCAATCACTTTAAGAATATCCGAAAAACTTCTTGAATCTTTTACATAAACATTTATTCCGAGCAATCCTTCGGGGGTAACTGTTCCAAATCCGGAACTGTCTACTGAAACATATCCGCCTGTAACCGGGGATTTCACCTCCGTTTTATATGTCCAACGAAGCGTATCGCTTGTAAGTCCGAAAGAAAGTGTTTCATCGTCTTTAAGAGTTATCACATCATCACACTTAAGTGTCATCATTTTGTTTAAAAACGCTCCGGTAACATCTTCAGGATCTGCATAAAATCTATGTGTGCTTACAACTTGAGCACTTTGTTTTTTTATGACTTTCACGGTCATATATACATCATTTACAGCCGTTCCCGCAGTATGAGATGCTGCTCTTACTTCAATACGATCAACAGTCTGACCTGAATAAACACGGTAATTGACATGCGCAAAATTTCCGCTTGAACATGTCTTCCATTCACTTTCCCCTTCAAGAGTAGTATCAATATTATTTTGCATACCGGGGAACGCCTCAATTACGTCAGATTTTTCGACTTTAATTGCTATCTTATCTTTTACACCGTCGGTTTCTTTATATAGACCGGATTCCGAAAGAATTGTGAATATTCCATAACCGTCTTTTTGATCAATACCTTTATACGCAACAAGTGATGACGTGTCTCCGGATCCTCCGAAAACTATCGTTTCTCCGTCCGGAATGTTGAAGTTATCAAATTTTATTGTATTAATCCCTTCTGTTAGGGTTACCTGTTTAAATTTTTTTAATGATACTGATGAAACGGAAGTTCTGTCGGCAATACTTGAAATTTTTGCAGTTGAGATCGTAACAGTACCGGCTTTTCCGGCATAAATCTGAATCTCGCCTATTGAGAGACCCGAATATCCGTTTTTCTTTATAGTCGGAAAATAATTGCTCATCAAGGCGATCTGTTTTTGACTCATATCAATAAGATAACCTTCAAAATATTTACTTGCGGCTATGCCTATGGAGTTTTCAACAGTACTCTGTGTCATTACTTCAACAGCTTTATGCTCGCTTTTTACATCTTCCGTCCACCAATATCCATCATAACCGATATAAGGCGAAGAACCTTCTTCTCCTGCAAATTTGATCCATTTACCCGAAAAATCATCTTTAGTTATTGGATTGATCTTCGTGTCTGTCGTTATAATTCCTATATAAGTATGTCCCGGTACCGGAGTCATGCTGAATCCATTGCCGTTTGCATCACTTGCAAATGCAATATATGTATAAGAACTTGTCCCAGGCTCTCCCTGTTCACCCTTTTCTCCTTGCTCGCCTTTAACACCAGGATCACCTACAAATTTTACCCAAACGGTAAAATCGGAAGCATCAGGAACTTCTTTTGTGGTCGTAAGAATACTTATATAATTTCTTCCTGTCGGATCCGTAGAAGCATCAGTACCGTTTTCATCTTTCGCGTACATTACATGAGTATAAAATTCGGAACTTTCTTTACTGTCTGCATCGTTTTTACAGCCTATAAAAAGCAACGGCGTAAAAAGCATGGATAAACAAAGTATAAATGAAATTATCCTCTTTTTCTTCATTTTTTTCTCCTTTATTGTTTTAGTATTATTTGTTAATATTTTAAAACTTTTAATAAAAAAAGTCAAGTGCATTATGTAAACTATGCACACATTAAATCTTTGTATATGTTTTTTTGCAAATTATTTTTTTTGCAAATTATTTTTTTACATTATTTCTAAACATTTTTTCATAGTTTTTCAACATTTTTATAACATTTAACAAATTATAATATATATGGTTACATTTTTATGATACAATATATGTCAAATTACAAATATTTCACAACGTACGGAGGATACTATTTATGGCAAAAAGAAAATCATTTAAACTCACAGACAGACAAACAAGCGCTGCTCTTTACATTATCATAGGTTTGCTTCTTTGCATTTTCCGCTCTGATCTTTTAAACTGGGTAATGACTGTTATAGGCATAACATTTATAGTTGTTGGTATAATAAAAGCAGTACAGTCAGAACTCATCATGGGCGTTGTAACCGCAGCAATCGGTGTTCTGATAATCATATTCGGATGGAAATTTATTGATCTTGTCTTTATTATTCTCGGCATTGTTCTTATTGCAAAAGGAATAATTGATCTTTTATCTGTCAGCGGTAAAAAAAGATTGATAAAGATCATAACACCAGTTATTACGATAATAGTCGGTGTTGCTCTTTTTGCCTGCAACTGGGCACAAAAACTTGAAATGATCAACTGGCTCCTCATTATTATCGGAATTATTTTAATCATCGACGGAATATTATTACTTATAGGGAAAAAGAGATAAATTCTTTTAAAAAATTCACGGATATCTTCAATTAAAATTCCAAAAAAGGAAAAATGAAGGTATCCGTTTTTTTATTTCTCATATTGCGCATTATTATTACTTAAAAACCCAAGTATATTTTCCCAGACTTTTTCGTCCTGAGCAGTCATTCTGTCCCAATCAAAAGAGTTTTTAAAAATTTCTTTCTTTTGTTTGGTATTCAGCATTTTCATCTCTTTTTTTGTTCTTTGGGCAAGGACATTGAGATACAAAACCGCATCCGCCGTATAATTTGGATTATGACCTTTTCCGGAAACAAGCATAAATTTTATGTTTTCTTTTCCGTTTAAAGCAGAAAAAAGCGCATCATAGTGAATTTTTTTATGTACGATAGGGTCATTGTCGGAATATATTAAAAGTGCCTTTACATCAGAATTTTTCAATGTATTTACAGAGTCATAATACCAATAATCCGGGTTTGACTCTTTCTCAAGTTTTAATATATTTTTGCGGTATCCTTTCAAAATACCGTGAAAATTCTGACCAATCATCTTTTCGACCGAAACAAATCCGCAAAGAACCGCTATTTTTTTTACATCAGAATGAATTGCAGGAATATTTAATGCTGAAAAACCTCCCCAACTATGTCCTATAACCGATATATCGGAGGTATTTATGCTTTTATCCGATTTCAGTGCTTTAAGACAATCGTCAAGATCATGAAGCGATTGCGAAAATCCTCTTGCCCCCTCTCCACCGGATTCCATACATCCTGTGTGATCATATGCAAATACCCGATATCCGGCAGAACAAAGTTTTTGGATTTCTTTCATATAAGAACGGTGCCCTCCGCCAAGACCATGCTCAAAAATTACTGTTCTTTCGGTATTTGCTCCTTCATACCAATAAAAATAACCTTGCATTGTATGTCCAAGTGAAGACCTGAAAGTATAAGGATCAGCATTGAGTCCAGGAAAATCTTTATAAGAAAAATACTTTACTACCCCCAAGTCGTCATATCTTGCAAACATCATTGATTTGTATATTTTTTCTATCTTTTTATGAAAAATCATTTAAATACACAACTTTCTTTAAAATATTTTAACTTTGTAATAACTATAACGCACAATCAAATTTTACAAAATCTGTATTTTTATTTCTGTTTTTCTTTTTTTAATTCAACGGAAAAAGCAGGCAGCGTTATATTTTCTTCATCAAAAACATCCTGTATTATTCCGTAAGCAAAAACAAGTACATCGTCTTTTTTATCCTTTTCGCACCTCGTGTCAAGATTATATATTATGTACTGATCTGTAAACCCATCAGTCCCTTCAAAAACACACGAGCGTACATATCCTGACTTTGATACCTCTTCTGCAATCCTTGTGCAAATGTTTCTCATTCTTTCTGCCGGCACATCATACGGCGCACGAACTTGTATATCGAGATTTTCGGAAATAAGAGTTATTTCACTTATATTTCGGTTGCAAATAATAACTTTGTCTTTGTTATGTATATCTTCTAAAACCGTGCGCTTTAAATCAAATTTTATTACTGCACCCTCGATATCTCCATACCTGACAATATCTCCCACTTTGAAGAAGTGTCCTCGCATTATTGCAAATCCCATTATAACGTCCTGAAGTTCATCCTGAAGGGCAAAACCAACTATAATACCCAATATTCCAAGCCCGGAAATTATTGCGGTAACATTTATACCGTTAATTTCCAAAACAAACAAAATGCATAGTGTTAAAATAATATACTTAATAATATTTAAAACCAAAGGTATTCCTTTAAGAGTTTGGTCGTAATCATCCTTTTTATTCAAGTTTTTTCTGATAGACCGGTTTATCCATACATAAAGCAATATTGCCAACGCAACAGCGATAATACAAAGCCAAAATTGAGGTGAAAGAAAGTAGTTTTTTACTGATATCAGCATGTTTTCAATATATTCTTTCATTTAATTTTCTCCGTTCCAAAACATTTGCGTTCGTTAAGTGTATTTTACGATTACATGCGTATTATACCATATTTATATTTTTTTTGCAAGTTATTTTATCAAACATGGTCCTTTATCATATTATTGAAAATATCAAAACCAATTTTTTAATTTTTGTTAACATAAATCAAAAGCATTATAAAAACTTAAAAAATCCTCCGCTTTGTTGTAAACATTCTTGACTTTAAACTCCTGAATAAAAAACCAAGAAAGACATACATACTTTCTTGGTTTTTGTTTTATAAATGAGAATTGCGATTTCCCGGTTCAGAAAATCAGTTTTTATGAAATGCAATCGCAGTATATCCGGCAATTTTTTTTCCTAAATCGTCAGTGATTTCAACCGTATAATGTCCAAGTGCACGTCCCTCTTTATCTGCAACACAGGTAGCGATTAATTTTTTCCCTTTTGTCGCCGAATAATAGCGAATATTGCACTCAATTGCTACTGAAGGTACTCCTGCATAATTTGATGCAACAGCAAAAGCAAAGTCTGCAAGCGTGAATATAGCTCCGCCCATTACACCGCCGTGTGCGTTTAAAAGCCCTTCTTTAATCGGCATTTCACAAATGACCTCTTCTGCGGTCGCCTTAATTATAACGCATCCCGCTTCAGTGGCAAATCTGTCATTTTTATAATTTTCACGTAATTTTTCAAGTTCAATTATTTCTGATTCCATTTTCATTTCCTCTTTTCACAGTTATTTAAAAATTGCAAATTAATGATTTTTCTTATAAATTTATGACTTTATTATAAAAACAAAGTTTCAGTTTAATAAATTATATTTGCTTTCTAAAATAAATTTTAAAGAGTTCACGCAGTCTTACCTTACTACCGTTTCTTATGATTAATTCTGAATAAATTCTTGAACAAAAAATTGCAAGGAGTACAACAATTATTATTTGCAGTGCATAAGATATGACCAAAACTCCGAAACCTATGTTTCCGAGAACGTAGTGTACGGGAGCGGAAAATGTTGATACTATCGGACAGAGAGAAGTAAAAACCGCAAGAATTTTTGAAGGTATCGAGCATGTAATAACTGATATCATATAACCGGCAAGTACAGTAAACATTACCGTACTGTTTGCACTTTCGATATCCTCCATGTTACTGCAGGATGCTCCCGCAATTCCCGCCATAATAGAATAAGTAAGGTAACTTATTATAAGCGAAACAATTATAAGAATAAATGTCGGAAGATCAAACCTTATTCCGGAAAGGTCAAATCCTATCGCTTCAAAAGAAACCGGGCTACCCATGATTTTCGGAGATATTTTTGCTGAGAGAAAAGTGCTGATTGCCACAATCGAAAGCAACCCGAAAATATATGTCATTACAGCAAGGATTTTCCCCATTATAAGTGCAAGCGGCTTTACGCTGACCATGAGCATTTCTACAAGTTTTGAAGCTTTTTCTTCCAAAACCGCACGTATAATATAGGTCGAAGAATAAATTATCAAAATAAGCACCACAACAGCAAAAATATACTGAACGGCAAATACCGACATAGTTCCATTATTTTCTTGAGTTTCAAAATATTCTGCCGATCCCGTTACATTGACTGAAACGGGTGATAAGATAAATTCTGTTTTTTCTGCCGTTATTCCGTACATTTTATACCGCGCCTCATCAAAAAGCGACAACACAGTAACGGCAAAATTCTCTGCTACTGACTTATTGCCTGTACAAACATCAGAAATAACTGTATTTATTTTGTATACATGTTCTTGTTCATCAAAGTATAAATGATAAAGTACGCCGTTTTCTTCGGTTTTAAATTCTTCCGGACTTTTTTCGTAATCAAATACTTCAACTCCCGAGGTATACAAAGATGCATCAAAAACAAATTCAGTCTCGTTTTTTATAAATACTTTTTCAATTCCGTCTTCTTTTTCTATTGTTGCGTAATTTTCGGATACTTCTCCGTCGGCTACTCCTACCGAAAACAAAGAAATTAAAAACGGAGAAAAAACCGAAATTAAAAAAAGAATTACAGCAGAAATTATATTGGCTTTATTAAAGATCAGTCCGCGCAGTGTAAAAGCATAAACTTTTTTCCACCCTGTTATTGCTTTTATCTCATTCGACTTATTCATTGACAGAATTTCCTACCTTTTCAACAAATATTTCATGCAGAGACGGCTCGCGAAGATCAAATGTAACAACAGTAACATTATTCGAAATTAAGTTCCCGAGAAGACTGTTAGCCTGTTCTTCACCGCTTACTTTTATATCGTATTCGTTTTCTTTTTCATTTACAAGAACGGCACCGGATTCTGATATAAATTTTTTTATGTCAGTCTCGGTTTTAAGGTGAAGGTTTATACGTCCGTAACTCTTTTTTATCTCATTCAGGTTGCCTTGCAAAATCGTTTTACTCTTTGAAAGAATGGTTATGTCAGTGCAGAATTCCTCAACCGTCGCCATTTGATGGCTTGACATTATCAAATATTTTCCAGCGGATATCTGCTCTTTTATTATCGATTTGAATATATCGGTATTTATCGGATCAAGTCCGGAAAGAGGCTCATCGAGGACGATGAGTTCCGGATCCGAAAGAAGGGCTGCCATAAACTGTATCTTTTGCTGATTTCCTTTTGAAAGTTGATCGGCTTTTTTTGAGATGGGTTTTCTGCCTTTTTTCTCGCTTACAGGGTAAAGGTATTCTGTAACATCAAGTCTTTCGGCATAATATCTTATTTTTTTCTTTGCATCCGATTTTGAAACTCCTCTTAAGGAAGCAAAATATATAAGTTGCTCCATAAGTGAATATTTCGGATACAGTCCTCTCTCTTCAGCAAGATATCCTATATTGCAATTTTCAGTTGAAAGAGGATTTTCATTCCAAAGAACTTCACCTCCATCCTTTGCAAGGATACCGAGCATCATTCGTATAGCAGTTGTTTTACCGGCACCGTTCGTTCCGAGAAGTGCATAAACTCCGGGATCATACATTGAAAAACTCAGGTCTTCAAGCACTGTCTTGTCTCCATATTTTTTATGCAAATGATTTACAATAAGACTCATTTTTATTTTTCTTCCTTTTTAAAATTTTGTTTAAATCTATATATTCCTATATATTCGTGGTACAACAGAACAAAATATATGCTTATCAAATGACATTTTTATTAAACATAAAATTGTTTATGACATTATCTTTTTATCCGTAAATAATTTTTGAAAGCACAGTGTTTGAAACATTAAATCCCTTTGGCGTAAAACGTAGATAACCGTCTTTCATTTCCATAAATCCCTCTTTTATATACGGGTCTGCTCTTTTAAGATATTCCTCTGCGTTCCCTGTCATAGATCTCAGAATATCTGCCGATAACCCCCTGCAAAGACGAAGGGACAACATTATATATTCTTCAGTTTTGCCCTCATCTGTAAGTTCTTCTTCTGTCTTTATTACATTGAAAAAATCAGTCGAAGAACAAAAATCAAAAATATCTTTTTTTATGCTGTATCTTTTTCCGTCAATAAATGAATGCGATGCAGGACCGAATCCGAAATATTCCCCGAGTGTCCAATAATTCAAATTATGTTTACACTCAAAGCCGGGTTTTGAGTAATTGGAGATCTCATATCGCCTGTAACCGTTTTCACTTAAAACCGAAATTGCCAAAGCATTTAACGCATTTTCTTCGTCTTCATCTGGAAAAATAAATTTTTTTCTATTATTAAACAGCGGAGTACCCTCTTCGAGTTGAAGTCCGTACACAGAAATATGCTCCGGACTAAGCGAAATAACTTTGTCAAGGGTAACTTTAAAACTTTCCGCGGTCTGTCCCGGCAGGGCGTACATTATATCAAGGTTTAAATTGTCAAACCCAGCTTTACGTGCATTTATTACCGCTTCCTGTACACTTTTAAATGTGTGTATCCTCGAAATATTTTTAAGTTCCGTATCGCATGCGCTTTGCATGCCTAAACTTATTCTGTTTATTCCCATCTCTCTGTATTCCGACAGATTTTCAAGATCAACAGTTTCCGGATTGGCTTCTATTGTAAATTCTATATCTTTTGGAACGTCAAAAAAACGGTAAACGGTATCTGTTATTTTGCTTATATCATACGGTCTCAGCACTGTGGGAGTTCCGCCTCCGATAAAAACTGTGGAAATTTTTGGATTTCCGTACTTTTCGCCTGTCAGGCTTATCTGTCTGCAAAGGGCATCTGCATAGTTTTTTTTTAACTTAAAAATATCAAAATCAATTGAGACCAGGTCTTTTTCATATTTTGAAAAAGACAATTCGGAAATATCCGTTTCATTTTGTTGATTTAAAATATCGGGAAGGTTTGAAATGTTTTTTTTGAGGTATCCTGAATCCCCGTAATCGTTCTTTCCGTATCCGGGGATTTCCCTGTTACCTGATTGTACGCTTCCCGCAATATCGTTTCCATACCTGTTTCCCATATTACACGGAATTGAATAAAAATCGCAGTAGGAACATTTTGAAATACAAAACGGAATGTGAATATAAATTCCGGGAGATTTCTTTAATAATTTAAAGTTTGATTTTTTTTTCGGTGTATCAGTCTTCATCAAGTTTAAGTACAGCCATAAATGCCTCGGGCGTAACTTCAACAGTACCGAGTCTGCGCATCTTCTTTTTACCCTCTTTTTGCTTTTCAAGCAATTTTTTCTTACGGGTAATATCACCTCCGTAGCACTTGGCCAGAACATCCTTTCGCATCGCTTTTACCGTTTCTCTTGCTATAACTTTTCCGCCGATCGCCGCCTGAATGGGTATCTCAAACAGCGCTCTCGGGATATTTTCCTTAAGTTTTTCCGCAATTTTTCTCGCTCTTGAATACGCTTTTTCCTCGTGTACAATAAAAGAAAGAGCGTCGACTATATCACCGTTTAAAAGAAAGTCAAGTTTGACAAGCCTTGATTTATAATAACCGATAAATTCATAATCAAGAGATGCATACCCTTTACTCCTGCTTTTAAGAGCATCAAAAAAATCATAGATAATTTCGTTAAGCGGCAGGTGATAATGAAGTTCCGCACGTGTCTTGTCAAGGTACTTCATATCAATAAACGTACCTCGCCTGTCCTGGCAAAGTTCCATTATTCCACCGATATAATCTGTAGGGGTTATTATGCTCGCCTTAACCATCGGCTCATATGCTGTTTCTATTTCATCCTGTGACGGATAATTTGACGGGTTATCTATATATACAGTTTCCCCGTTACGCTTTTCTATTTTGTATATAACGCTCGGTGCAGTTGTTATTATGTCTAAATTAAACTCTCTTTCAAGCCGTTCCTGGATTATTTCCATGTGAAGAAGCCCGAGAAAACCGCACCGGAATCCGAATCCGAGGGCAACAGATGTCTCGGGTTCATAAGTGAGAGCCGCGTCGTTTAGTTGAAGTTTTATAAGAGCATCGCGCAGATCCTCATATTTTGCACCGTCCTCAGGGTAAATACCGGAATAAACCATAGGGTGTACTTTTTTAAACCCGGAAAGGGGCTTGGAAGCACCGTTTTCTGCGTTTGTTATTGTATCACCGACATTAGTGTCTGAAAGGGTTTTTATTGATGCAGTAATGTAACCTACCTCTCCCGCAGAAAGAACTCCGGTTTTGGAAAGTCCAAAAGGCTCCATAACACCGACTTCTACAACGTCAAAAATTGCTCCTGTACTCATCATTTTGATTTTGTCTCCGATGCGCACTTGTCCGTCCATAACCCGGACATTTACAACAACCCCAAGGTATGAATCATAATATGAGTCAAATATCAGCGCCTTGAGAGGTGCATTTTCGTCTCCTGCGGGTGCCGGAATTTGTTCTACGATCGCTTTCAGAACATCCTCAATATTTTGTCCGGTCTTTGCCGAAACGGCAGGACATCCTTCCGCAGGAATTCCTATAATTTCCTCTATTTCATTTCTTGCTCTGCCTATATCCGCCGACGGCAGATCTATTTTGTTTATAACCGGTACTATTTCAAGATCAGCATCTATTGCAAGATAGGCATTTGCAAGTGTCTGTGCTTCGACACCTTGCGTCGCATCAACGATAAGAAGCGCGCCTTCGCAGGCATTGAGCGAACGGGAAACTTCATAGTTAAAATCAACATGCCCCGGAGTATCAATAAGATTTAAAGTGTATTCCTGTACGTCGCCATGCCTGTAGATCATTTTGACGGCACGTGCTTTAATGGTTATTCCGCGCTCCTTTTCAAGTTCCATATTATCAAGTACCTGATCTTGCATTTCGCGGGTAGTTAATGTTTTAGTTGCCTCCAGAAGACGGTCGGCAAGTGTTGATTTTCCATGGTCAATATGGGCTATGATGGAAAAATTTCTTATCAGTTCTTTTTTCATTGTCAGAAATTGCCTTTCGGTTAAAGTTTTTATCTTCCAAAAATTTTTACCTGCCTGATATCCGAAGAAAATACTTTGAAAACAGGATCATACTTTATATTGCAATAAAATCTTTTAATCATTTACTGAACTGCTTGATTCCTTTTTCCTTGACAGGACTTTTGTAAAAATAAGCGGATAAACGGCAATTACCCAGATCACTGTAATAAAATAACGTATAAAATCAAGAATAAGGTTTCCGGGAGCAATAAGTTTCAGACCTGATTTAAAAATAAGTGCACCGGCAACTCCAAAAATAAATTTTATTATCTGTACGTATGACTTTTCAGCAGAAACATTAAATTTTATATATTTTCTTTCTACAAAGAACCCGAGCGCAAACGCCATACCTGCACCGCCGCTTTTGAAACAATCATTTATCTGCGCCATATCAGCATATCCGACATTTGCAAGAATAAATGAATATATACAAAGAACAACGGATACGCCTGCCAGAACAGATGAAATTATCACATCGTACTTCCCAGAAATCAGTTTATCGGAAAAACATGTAATTAAAAATACAACGGCCAGTGTTAAAGCAAGAGATGCCAAAACATCAAAGTAGGTATGGACACCAAGATATAGTCTTGAAAAACCTACAAGCAGGAATGCAAGAACAAAAAGAAATTTCAAAATTTTATTCTTCGCTGTGACCGCAAAATAACCGTAAAGCGAAGTTCCGCTTTGCGTATGACCGCTCGGAAAAGAATATCCCGTTGCTCCTTCTATCGCCGATTCGACCGGATGATGCGATGGATCAATAATAAACGGACGCTCAATTTTAAATGTTATCTTTAACCCTTGAACAAGCATCCCTGATATAAAAAATATAAATCCGATTTTATACGCTGTATCTTTATTATAACACCAATAAAAAAAACAGATAACACCGAGAATTATAACTTCTTCGCCAAAACTGGTTATAAGTTGAAAAAGAGTGTCAAAAAACGGATTCCTGATCTTTGCAAGATCTTTCAAAAAATCTATTGCAGTTTGCACATCCTGTCTCCTTACATAAAATTAAAAATAAAATAAATCGTAATAATTATACAACAATTTTTTTTATCTGTCAATATTGACATAATGAATTTTTTGTGATACTATGGATATTATACAGTAAACATATAATATTATTTTTATGTACACATTTGTCACTATGTAAACATATGTTTTAAAAGTAATAACAGGTAAAATTCGGAAATTTTATTCTCTGTATAAATAAAAAAGGGGGAGAAATTTGAAAGAAATAAATAACGAAAAAAATTCACTTTCGGATACTGACGATTTTTGGTCTTTTGATAGCCTTCTCCCTCCAAAAGAAAAGAATATAAATTTTAACAGTGAAAATAACATATCACTTGTAGATTTTGAAATAGACGGTGAAATATTAAAAAACGGAGAAAAAATTCCCCCGAAAGAGGAACAAAAAAAACAAACTACGCAAAACACAGAATATAAAAGCCTACAAACTGAAAATAAGTCTTTGGATTCTTCTTTGAACTCTTTGAAAAAAGAACATTCCGGATCCGAATCGTCTGTTTTTAAAAACGAAGATTCGAAGTCCGGGGTACGTTTTTCAATAACAAAAGACCAGGGCCCTTCAAAATTTTGTCCCATTACGGAAAAACAATCTCAAAAGCAAGGTAAGATAAGTTTTGAAAAATGGCTTGAATACCGAAAAGAGTTTGAAAAAAATAAATATACCTACGGTAAAAAAATTTTGCTTGAATACAATCCGGGCGGAAGATTTATAAAAAAAGTTACGATAAGCACAGAAACTCACCAAAGGATTAGCGGCGAACGATTTATAAACGACTCCCGTCGGCTTATAAATTTAAAAGCCTCTTTTAACGGAAATATTCCCTTTGAGTCATTTTTCCCACAGTATTCACAGTTGGACAGTAAGCAAACACAGTGCTATATCGGTTTTCGGACAGAAGTACAATCCGGTAGGTTTCCTTATGTTTCTCGATCCTACATCTACCTTTATCTTTACGAGATAATAAACTCCGTCTCTTTGGACGGACAAAAAAAAGCTGATCTGATTGCGTCCCTTATCTGCGGTTATCCACAAATTGACGACAAACTTTTTGCGGATATGTGCAATTGGCTAACGGACGTATGTCTTATATACAGAGCTGAAGTACCGAAAATAATTTTCGGCAGTGTTTTTCAAAGGGTTATTGAACGCTCTTCCATGAAAGAATTTTTTTTTGACCAAAGCAAAACACCGGAAAATGAAAACCTCGCATTTATTATGGATGCGTGCCGTTATAATTATAAAAAAAGTAAATTTTATCCGGAATATTCAGAATATTACGACGATCTTATACCAAAAGCAGTTTCGGCAGAAATTGAAAAACTCAGTAAAGTCGACTCGCGGTTTTCCGAAAACGAAAAAGACCTGTGTAAAATAACCAGAGAAAGTTACTTCGGTGCCTTTTGCACAAGTGCAGTAAAACGAACAATTACCGTCGAAGAACGATCTGTCACAGTAGATGAGGCTGTAAAACGTACAGTGTCAGATATGGTAAAATATGCCGAAAACTGTCTTCGTGCAGAACTTATGATCAAGCCAAGGCTTACGGTCATATATCTTCCCGTTGCGGTCAGGGACGGTATAAAAGCATTTTTCAATGAACACTCCCACATGCTTCCGAAACCCGGAGAAAGTAATAAAGTGAAAAAACCGATATATACCGAAATTCCCGAATATGAGAAACTTTATGAGCCGAAAGACAAAGGAATATCCGATAAAACTGCAGATGAAATTGAACAGGAATCGTGGAATTTGACAGAGCGTCTAATAACTGCATTTGATCAGGTCACGTCGGAAGATGAAGAAAGTAAAGATACAGTACAGAATAATAATTTTAAACTCCCCGTTTCTTCAAAAGATAACATATATCTGTCTTACAGCGATACTGAAAGTACTAAACACATGCACGTTGTACCCTCTTCTGAAAAAAGCAACCCTCACGATACTTCAGCAAACGTAGAAAATACCTTTAAAACAAATCCTGATAAAGAAAAAAACAAGTTAAATTCGGGAGAAGAAGAAAAAACATTTATTTCCGCTCTTGAAAGCCTGCTTTCGGAGGATTTAAGTTCTTTCAGATTCTTGGCTGAAAAAAACGGATATTTTGAAGAGGCATTTGCCGATATGATAAACGAGTTTTTTTTTGATATTTTCGGTGACTCAGTCATAGAATCAGACGGAGAAAAATCAACACTTATAAAAGATTATATTGACGATATAAAAGAAATTGTAGAAAAATACAGAAAAAATAACAGTTAACGGTTTTAAAGGGTAATAAAATATGGAAAAGAAGATACCTAAAAGAATTCTTAATTCTCTTATAAATTCACTTTCTGCCGGAGTGGTACCGAGAACCGGCGCACCCTACATTGCAATAGGACGCAAAGAAGAAACCGAAAGCCTGATCTCAGACCTTGAAAATGTTGCTGAAGGCGGAAGTTCTCTTCGTTTCCTTGTCGGTCGTTACGGGAGCGGAAAAAGTTTCCTTCTTCAGCTTATAAGAAATTTTGCTGCCGAAAATGGCTTTGTAACCACCGACGCAGACCTTTCACCGGAGCGAAGGCTTTACGGAAGTAACGGAAACGGCGTTGCCACATACAGAGAACTTATAAACAATATGTCAGTAAAAACCTCTGCGGACGGAGGAGCACTGCCAATCATTATATCAAAATGGCTTTCTGCAAAGCAGTCAGATTTAGCAGCAAGCGGTATTTTACCGGAAAGCGAAGAATTCATTTTTTCCATACGCAAAGAAATCTATTCCGTGACAAAGGAACTTGAAAATAACGTAGGCGGGTTTGATTTTGCCACTGTCCTTAATAAGTATTATCTTGCAACGGTAAATGCTGATGAAAGTCTTCGCTCTTCCTGCCTTAGATGGCTGCGAGGAGAATATTTGACCAAAAGCGAAGCAAAAAAGGCACTTGGAACTCAAGGAATAATAACAGATGAAAACTGGTATGACTACCTCAAACTTCTTGCTGTTTTTGTAAAACAGATAGGGTATCGCGGACTGATGGTTTACATTGACGAATGTGTAAACCTATACAAAATCACCAATCGCATTTCAAGAGAAAACAATTACGAAAAAATTCTTTCAATATTTAATGACACTCTCCAGGGAAAGGCTCCTTATCTCGGTTTTGTTTTTGCCGGTACCCCTCAGTTTCTCGAAGATACTAGGCGCGGTCTTTTTAGTTACGAAGCACTGCGTTCAAGACTTGCAGACAGTACGCTTTTTTCAGATGAGTACAAAAACCTTTCCGGTCCCGTGATAAGACTTATACGTCTTACCGACAGTGAACTTTACGCATTGATCAAAAGACTCCGTATGCTTTATTCAGAGTGTTATAATTACGAAATTCCAATCACGGAAGATGAAGATAAAGCATTCCTCTCTGCTTGTCTTTCCAAAGCAGGAGCTGACAGTATGATAACACCGAGAGAGATCATAAGGAGTTATATTTCTCTTCTTCATATACTCCGTCAAAATACGGATGCAGATTTTAAATCAGTTATGGGTAAACTTTCTTCAGAACTTAAATCAGACATTACCGATGAAGAAAAAACAGACGATAATCTTTCCGATTTTGAACTTTAAACGAAACAGCATAAAATATTTTTTGAATTTATTCCCAAGTACAATAAACATCAAAAAAACAGTCGCCGAATGATATTTGCCTTAAATATTATGTGATATTTGAAAGGCTCTTCAAAAAACGACTGTTTTTTTATATACTTTTTATTGACGCTTTTATATAAATATTCGCTTAACACATAAGCGAACGAACCCGTTAACTAATTATTCACAGAATATTTCAAAAAAAATATTTAAAATAGCATAATATAATGATAAAATTTAAAGCGTTAGCACTTGATGAACCAGAGTGCTAAAACTATACTGACAGGAATATAATAAAAGGAGGCGGGTATATGCAGGATGAATCATCACTAAGCGACAGGCAAAAAATGATCTTAAAAGCGATTGTAGATTCTCATATAGAAAGCGGCGAACCTGTGAGCTCAAAACTGCTTTCCGAAAAACTTCCTGTTACGCTCTCTTCCGCTTCAATAAGAAATGTAATGGCGGATCTCGAAAAACTCGGTTACCTCGAACAGCCTCATACGTCCGCCGGAAGGATCCCGTCAAGTAAGGGATACAGAACTTATGTAAACGAACTTATGAACGGGTATTTTCTTTCAAAATCAGAGCAAACAGAACTTGACCTTATGACTTCAAAACGGCTTATCGGTATCGACGGTCTGCTAAAAAACGCTGCAGAAATTGTTTCAAGAATAACTGATTATACAGCATTGACTGTTAAGCCAAGACACAGACGCGTACTTGTTCTGAATTTTAAATGTCTTCCCATGAATGATTTCGGAATACTTATGGTAATGCAGACTTCTGTCGGGATCGTTAAAACAAGATTTGTTGAGACAGGATTCAAGGTCAGCGAAGAGATTTCGGTGCGTATTGAAGAATGCCTGAACAAATTCCTTACCGGTGTAAGCATAGAAAATGTTGACACAAAACTTATCTCGAAAATGGAAAAAGATCTATCCGTATATACTCCGTTACTCGTTCCGGTAATGAGAGCATTTATGGAGGAGATAGGAACATTGAATGGCGGAGAACTCCGAATGGAAGGCGTCAACCGAATGCTGAAATACCCGGAATACTCAAACCTTGACAATTTAAAAGGGCTGCTCGGAGTACTTGAAAAAAAGGATTATATATTAAATGTGGTTTCATCTGCACAAAATGATGCAATTAACGTTTATATAGGTCCGGAAAGTAATGAAGAAAATTTAAAGGGTACTTCTCTTGTATTTAAAACCGTTACCGAAAATAATATTCCGGTTGCGGCAATAGGTGTAATAGGTCCCTGCAGAATGGATTATTCAAAAGTTATTTCAACGGTAGATTATCTTACGGATAAAATATCCGATGCAATAAAAAATGAAAATTCAGTCGATAATAACATTAACGATCACCGAAAGGAATAATATAATGGCAAAGGAAAATATTACGGAAAATGAAGTTGATAACATACCTGCTGAAAACGAAAATACAAAAGAGGTAAAAGGAAAATCTGAAAAACCCAAAGCAGATACTTCTGAAAAGACTGAAAAAACCGAAAGACCTACTAAAAGGGAGATCGAAGCAGAAAATCTAAAACTTAAGGAAAGTCTTGAAAAAGCCGAAAAAGCACTGTCAGATTCTGAAGACAAGTATTTAAGGGTCCTGGCGGAGTATGATAACTACAGAAAACGCACTCTGAAAGAAAAAGAAGGTATTTACTCCGACGCATACGGAGATGCAATAAAGGAGATACTCCCAATAATGGACAATCTTGAAAGAGCGGCTGCATTCACGGACGGAGAAAAGATCCTTAAAGGACTTAAAATGACACTTACTCAGTTTGAAAGCGTCCTTGAAAAACTCGGAATTGAAAAAATAACTTCCGAGATTGGCTCTCCGTTTGACCCGGCAATACAAAACGCAGTAATGCATACGGAAAATCCGGATCTCGGTGAAAATGTTATAGCGGAAGTGCTTCAACCCGGATACAAAAAAGGCGATAAAGTTTACAGATACGAAATGGTATCCGTAGCAAACTGATAAAAACAGATTGATTATAAAATAAATATCATAAACATAAAGCCTAAAACTTTTGGAGGAAAATATAATGGGAAAAATTATCGGTATTGACCTTGGCACGACTAACTCGTGCGTTGCAGTTTACGAAGGTGGTGAACCTGTTGTGATAACTAATCCCGAAGGCTCAAGAACTACACCTTCGGTCGTTGCATTTAAAAACGGAGAAAGACTTGTAGGTACTGTCGCAAAAAGACAGGCAATAACAAACCCTGACAAAACCATTATCTCAATAAAGAGGGAGATGGGTACTTCTTATAAAGTAAACATAGACGGAAAGAGTTACACTCCTCAGGAGATTTCCGCTATGATACTACAAAAACTTAAATCTGATGCCGAAAAGTACCTCGGTACACCTGTAACGGAAGCGGTTATTACAGTTCCGGCTTACTTCTCCGACGCTCAGCGTCAGGCAACAAAGGATGCGGGTAAGATCGCAGGTCTTGATGTAAAACGTATAATCAACGAACCTACGGCAGCCGCTCTTGCATACGGTATAGATAAAGAAAATGACCAGAAAATAATGATCTTTGACCTTGGCGGAGGTACATTTGACGTCTCACTCCTCGAAATAAGTGACGGAGTTTTTGAAGTTCTCGCAACAGCGGGTAACAACAGACTCGGAGGAGATGACTTTGATAAAAGGGTTATAGATTGGATAGCCGATAAATTTGCAAAAGAAAACGGCGGCATTGATCTCCGTAAAGATAAAATGGCACTTCAAAGACTTAAAGAGGCAGCTGAAAAAGCAAAGATCGAACTTTCGGGAATCACTAGTACCAGCATAAACCTTCCTTTCATAACGGTAGACGCAGACGGCCCGAAACATTTTGAAGCAACACTTACACGCGCAGAATTCAACAAAATAACAGAAGACTTGGTTGAAGCAACAATGATACCTACAAAAAGGGTTCTTTCAGATGCCGGACTTTCTGTTTCACAAGTAGATAAAGTTCTTCTCGTTGGAGGTTCGACACGTATTCCTGCAGTCCAGGACGCGGTCAAGAGTTTCATCGGAAAAGAGCCATTTAAAGGAATAAACCCTGATGAATGTGTTGCAATCGGCGCTGCAATTCAAGCAGGAGTTCTCGGAGGTGACGTTAAAGACCTGCTTCTTCTTGATGTTACTCCCCTTTCGCTCGGTATCGAAACGATGGGCGGTGTATTCAACAAAATCATTGAAAGAAACACTACGATCCCGGTAAAGAAAAGTCAAATCTATTCTACTGCTGCCGATGGTCAGACATCTGTTGAGATCCATGTTCTCCAGGGTGAACGTGAAATGGCAAGAGGTAATACAACACTCGGAAGATTTACTCTTGACGGAATTCCCCCGGCACCACGCGGAGTACCGCAGATCGAGGTCACATTTGATATTGATGCCAACGGTATAGTTAATGTAACCGCAACAGATAAAGGAACAGGCAAAGAGCAACACATAACGATTACTTCGTCTACAAATATGAGTAAAGAAGACATTGATAAGGCTATCAAGGATGCAGAGAAATTTGCAGAAGAAGATAAAAAGCAAAAAGAAGCGGTCGATACAAAGAACCGTGCCGACTCAATTATTTTCCAAACTGAAAAAACCCTCGGAGAAATCGGTAATAAACTTCCCGAAAGCGAACTTACTGATGTTAAGGCGGCTCTTGAAAAACTTAAGGAAAGTGTTAAAGGTGACAACACCGAGGCTATAAAAGCAGATACGGAAGCACTTGAAAAGGCATTTTATAAAGTCAGTGAAAAACTTTACTCTCAACAAGACGGATCCACGGGTGGTCCTTCAGGTGATTCAGGTCAGAACAGTAGCGACGGTCAAACTTATTACGATCCAGGTTATGAAGATAAAACCGATAAATAAAAATATTACTTCAGATACATTGAGATCGGTAATATAACACAGGTAATTTTAAAAACGTTTACCTGACCATTTTTCAATGTATTCAAAATAAAAAGCGGATATGGTTCGTATCAATCGATAAATATCCGCTTTACTGCTTATAAAAGAAAGGATAAATAAAAATGGATTGCATTTTTTGTATGATCAAAGACGGCAAGATACCGTCTGCAAAAGTTTACGAAGATGAAGAAATTCTCGCCTTTAAGGATGTAAATCCGCAAGCACCGGTTCATATCTTGGTTATACCAAAGGAGCATATCAGGTCTGTTGACTGTATAAATTCGGATAATAGCAAAATTGTAGCAAAAATATTCGAAGTTATTCCAAAAATAGCAAAATTATGCGATTTAACAAATGGATACAGAGTTATAAGTAATTGCGGCGAAGACGCTTGCCAATCAGTAAAGCATTTGCACTTTCATATTCTCGGCGGTACAAAAATGGCCGATAAAATGGCTTAATTAATTTTACACCAAATCATACATAACAATAAATATCCAAAAAGGAGTGTTTTTTTACACTCCTTTTACTTTTATTTACCCAAAAATACTTTTAACGATTTCAATTATTTTAAACTTAATAACATATTCTCCGCTTTCCTGATCGGTAAGCAGACGAATCTGATTTGTAGTAAAACCAACCTGTGCAAGTGTTTCTTTTGCCTCTGCCGTCCCGGTACATACCTGCGGAAAAAGTACACACCACCAGTTTTTACCTTCAGCCTCGCCGAGTTCTATTTTAAGAGATGTATATGTTCCGGCAGGAAGTGTAATTCCTTCATATTCTTTTTTAGGATAATATTCTTCTGTCAAGGTAACTGATGCTGAATAGTTTTTCCCGTTTTGCTCTATAACTCTTTCGGCAGTTTCTTTTATTTTATTTTTCATATTTTCAGTAACTTTTACTGCATCTTCTTTATTTTTACAATCTGAAAGAGGTTCTTTCATTATCTCAATAATAGCATCTCTTACCTGAAGTTTTAGCGCCTGATCTTCGTCGCTGTCAGAATTTGCCGGTATATGAATCCGAAGAGTTTTATCGTAAATCTCCATATCCTCAGATATTTCCGAATGAAGATTTCCTATGACAGCTAAAATAAATGCCACAATAATCACGGAAAAAATAAATTTTTTACTTTTTTTCATATTTCTTACTCCTATTTTAATGCCGCGTTTTTGTACGAAAAAATTTTTCCGTCCTTACACAAAAGAAAGTTTGGACATTAAAAACAGAGTTTATACAAAAAGAAAAAAACTTCTGAATTTTATTTTTACAAACCGATTTTAAAAAGTGAATAGATAAACGTGAATGGTCAATAATACATTTATCTTTATGGAAAAAACAGGAAAATCACATTAAAACGGAGGAAAAATAATGATAAAAGGGTGTCAAAAAAGAGTACTTTGGGTAAAAAATATTGATAGCGAATGTTTTGATGGAGCGTTTTTTATCGTATCCGATAAA
Organism: uncultured Clostridia bacterium; assembly: GCA_944381115.1. Taxonomy (GTDB): domain Bacteria; phylum Bacillota; class Clostridia; order Oscillospirales; family CAG-272; genus SIG673. The sequence continues at coordinate 13,115 of CALWJV010000004.1, read as the reverse complement.
AGCGGCGCAAAAGTCAGAACAGAGGGCAGCATGATAGACGAAGCAAACAGAATAATTTCTGAGCATAGGATCACAAATTATTTTGATTCGGAAAAAGATCAGGTGTCCGATAAAAAAGACGATTTTAAATATATTCGGGTGAAATGGTTTTCCGCCGGGGCACTTTTAGTAGCCGCAGTGTCACTTCTTTTACAAATATTTTAACAATTATACACTTTAATGACTTTCCAAAAAAAGTTATAATGTTATTATAATTTTAAAATGCAGGGAGGAAATTTGGTTTGAAAACCGTAAAATTGCAATTTACGGAAATTACCGACCACAGTATTCTTACCCATTTTTACGCCGAAAATAAACTTGAAATTTCAAATGACTGGGCAAATTCAAGCGGCGTCTTCTTAAGCGAATTTGTAATTAAAGAAGATAACCAAAAGTACATTAAAACTGACAAAGAAATTTTAATGCTCTGCAATAAAAACGAAGAAACGCCAAATTTGGTGATATCGCCTATTGCCGCATATTCCCTTTCTAAACGATACGGTGTAATTATACTTGAATATATCGCGGTAAAATCCGATCAGAGAAAAAACGGTATTGGCAGTTTGATTTTGAAAAGGATAAAAGAAAAATGCAAAGAGTTTGGATCTGATAAAGTATACCTCAACGCAAAAGCAATAGATTTTTTTCGTAAAAACGGGGCATGTGAAGTTCCCTGCAATTCACAAATTTACTTAAAATTATTAGGTGACTGCACTGATTGCATGCAAAGAAATAAAAACTGTCATCCTTATGTCATGTATATTAATATTTGAGTTTAAGGTTTAAATTTAAAAATATATTTATTTATAAAATTAATTTTTACAATGAGTTTTTTCCGGATCATATATTAAATTATTTTATCATTTAAATTTTGATTTTTAAATACTAAAGCAAAGTTCACAATTTTTACAAATATGGTCAAGTTTAAATGCATGCAAACAGTATCGCCTATGTTTTATAAACATTGAATTTTGAAATAGTATCAGGTTTATAATTTTATCACATAATTTAAAATAAAAAGATATTTAATGAAAAGAAAAGATTTTTTAAAACTTAAAGCAGGATTGCTATGTAATGGTGTAAAGATAACTGATGATGCAAAAAAAGAACTGCTTTCCGTATATCCTCATTTTTTCAATAAAGGATTTATACATGCAGCAAATATATCCGTATTCGGGTCAAATATTTGTGTAAGTGTTGCAGACGGATACTCGGCAAATTCTCAGTTCACCCTCTGCAGATCTGGCAATGATTATAAAATAATGTACAAGGAAAAAATACCTGCAATTGATATAAACTGCATTACTACTAATACAGAAAAAAACAGTAAGTCGCAAAAAAACTCTTACCAAAACGGTCAATACAAGATAATTAAGGTTCCTGTAAAATTTTTCGGTGCTCTTCCCGAAACAGGAACTATTATAGATGGGATGGCTCAACTTCATGCACCGGGATGTATAAATATTTGGCCAAGTAGCGCTTGCTGCTACGACAGCGACGGACTTAAATGCAAATTTTGCTCACTTGATAAAGACCGCAATGCCCCGATACCTGCAGACCAACTTGTAAACGGCATAAGATTGCTTTTTGAAAAACTTGACAAAAACGGTGTGTACCACCCCGATACCAAAACATTTAAAAAAGAAAAATATATGCTTAATATGAGCGGAGGAACTTACAGAAGTCCGGATCATATGGCTGATTATTATTTGGATCTGGTAAAGAAAATACGAAAATTTTCCCTATGCGACATTACAATAGAACTTGCACCACCTTCGGATCTCGGCAAACTGAAATCATTGAAAGATTCAGGATGTAATGCGGTCATTATGAATATTGAAATTGCAGATCAAACCTTGCGTACTGAAATATGTCCGGGAAAAAGCCGTATTAACTATGATCATTATCATAGGGCTATGAGATATGCCGTGGAAATTTTTGGTCACGGCATGGTTTCAAGTGTATTGATCGGAGGTATACAACCGCAAGAAGACATAATCAGGGAATGTGAACTTTTAGCAAGTGAAGGCGTTTTTCCAACAATAATGCCTTTCAGACCTTTTGATAATTGTGAACTTCACGGCTTTTCTCCATGCTCACCTGATGCACTTGTTCAGATGAGTGAGCAACTTGGTCAAATTCTTCGTAAATACAGGCTGTCACCTAAAAAACAGCCGGGATGTACAGAATGTGGAGGATGTTCTATTGAAAACGATTGTTATGAAACTAAAGAGTTTGTTTTTTAGTAAAAAGGGAGAGCCACGGCTTTTTCGCATATTTTTTGCCTGCGGAATAATTACTTCTCTGCCTCTTGTGTTTCCTTACCTTTTTATTATTTCCTATTTCAGCCTTATACCTATGGTCTTGATGATAATAAAGCACGGTTCGGAGATAAAAAAAAGAACTGCTTACGCCACCGGACTTTTTTTCGGATTCGGCTATTTTGGGGTGATTTATTTTTGGTTTACAAACCTCTATCCGATGGAATTCGCAGGAATTACTCCGTTTCAAAGCGTTATTCTTATCCTTATATGCTGGTTGGGACTTGCATTTATACAATCGATCGAATTCGGACTTTTAACTCTTGCTTACAGACTTATAAGACCGAATAAAAACAAACCTCTGTTATGCGGATCACTGTTAATTCCACTTTGGGTCCTTTTTGAGTACCAGCAGACGCTTGCATGGCGCGGGGTACCTTGGGGACGACTTGCGCTGTCACAAAGTAAGGTACCGATATTTCAACAAAGTGCGTCCATTTTCGGAAGTTACTTTGTAAGTGCAATAATTGTTGCAATAAATGTATTTGTAGCCCTTGTACTTTATTACATATTTGAATCCGATGGAAATAAATTTAAAGAAAAATTTCTTTCCTCTCTAAAATCAAAAAAAACTGTCGTCTATGGGTCTGTAGCATTTGGCATATTTACTTTAAACCTTCTTTTCGGTGGAATACGTATGCTCGCTTTTAATGAAAAAAACGGCAACGAGGTCACAGCAGCAGTCATTCAAGGCAATGTTTCCTCGCTTGAAAAGTGGGAGGTAAATACAACCCAAAAGTCCACAGATCTATACGAAAAATTGACACGCGAATGCGTAGCAGAGACCGGAGCAAAAATTATTGTCTGGCCGGAAACTGTCATACCAACCACTCTGAATTACAAAAACGGCACGATCGTATCACAAATTTCAGACATGGCAAAGGAACTTCAGGTAACAGTTTTTGTGGGTGCATTTGATATGTACAGTGATAAATTTTTGATCGAAAGTCAAGAGTATAACGCGATTTTTATTTTCAATCCCGATGGTAAAATGGGACAGACAGTATATCATAAACGGCATCTTGTCCCATTTGGCGAATACACTCCAATGGAAAGTCTGATAACTACATTTTTGCCTGTTTTAAGTTCGCTTAACATACTTTCCGATCCGCTTACTCCGGGAGAAGACAGCGAGATATTCAGTACCGAATACGGAAATATAGGAAGCCTTATATGTTTTGATTCGATATATGAAATGCTTGCCATTGACTCCGTCCGTGACGGAGCACAACTCCTGACACTTTCCACAAATGACTCGTGGTTTGGAGATTCGACAGCGGTCTGGCAACATAATTCGCATGCAGCCCTTCGTGCGATTGAGACGGGAAGATACATAGTAAGAGCAGCAAACACAGGGGTTTCTTCTATAATCAATCCCGAAGGTAAAATAATGACCTTAATAAAACCGCTTGAGGAAGGTTACAGTGCCGCTACCGTTTACATGCGAACAGACAGAACCTTTTACAGTTATATAGGTAATATTTTTGTTCTTATTGCATTTTTATATGTTTTGGCAATAACGGCTATAAACTTATATTCGAAGGTAAAAAAATTTATTGAAGAGCAGAAAAAAAAGGAATACGAAAGACAAAATCAAAATAAAGACTACTGATTATCGGTGCTGGTATACACACCTTTATGATGAAATCGTTACTTGTAATATTATATCAGTCCTTGCATAATAAAAATTAATACATTAAAATGTAATTTGACATATGTTTTTATTTTCGTGCCAAATATATTACCTTGTTTTTCGTTTTAAAATTATTAATTTATACATTAAAAAAACAGTGAACTTATTAAAATAAGTTCACTGTTTTTTTTCAGAATCCCGCTTTTTCAGAAAGTGCGGCAAAATCAATTTCAGAAATTGTTTTCTTTGAATCCGGACTACTGGTACCAAGTCTGTACAAACTTCTGTATATACCGTTTTCTATCTTCATGAGTTCGGAATGAGTACCTTCCTCTGCTATCCGCCCCTCGGCTATTACCGCAATCTTGTCGGCATTGCGTACAGTAGAAAGTCGGTGAGCGACTACAATGGTTGTTCTTCCTTTGCAAAGTTCATCAAGAGCATTCTGAATAAGTATCTCGGTTGTGTTGTCAAGTGCGCTTGTAGCTTCATCAAGGATCAGTATTGCCGGGTCTTTCAGAAATACCCTCGCAATAGATATACGCTGCTTCTGTCCTCCGGAAAGTTTAACTCCCCTTTCACCAATCTCCGTTTCATATCCATTATCAAGCGTTTGTATCCAATCATGTATATTAGCAAGTTTTGCTGCATTTACGACCTCTTCATCTGTTGCGTCCAGACGACCGTAAAGAATGTTATCTTTGATCGTTCCGTTAAAGAGGAAAACATCCTGCTGAACAATACCTATATTCTTTCTGAGCGAACCCATAGTAAGTGTTTTTATACTTTTACCGTCAATTTTTATATCACCCGAGGTTATTGGATAAAATCTTGGAATTAAATGACATATCGTCGTTTTACCTCCGCCTGACGGTCCCACAAGTGCAAGTTTCTGTCCTTTTTCAACCGTAAAACTTATTCCGTGGAGTATTTCAGAGGAATCTTTATAAGAAAATTCAACGTTTTCAAATTCAATTTTTCCTTCAACATCTGTAAGCTCTACGGCACCAGGTACATCGGTTTCGGGTTTTGCATCCATTATTTCGACAAAACGTTCAAAACCGCTTACACCGTTCTGATACTGCTCCATAAAACCTATTAACGTATTAATAGGTGAAATAAAAAGCGTTATAGATACCATAAAAGCAGAGTATTCAGGAACATCTATTCTGCCGGCATGTATGAAAAAGCCTCCGGCAATAAGAATTATAACATTGAATATATCAGTAATAAATGAACTACCGGCATGAAATTTACCCATTGCATCATATGCTTTTTTACACGCCATTACAAAACGGTTATTTCCGACTTCAAACTTGTCCGTTTCTTTTTTCTGGTTTGTGTAAGCCTTGGTAACCCTGATACCTGAAATAGAACTCTCAAGAGACGCATTTATCTCAGCATTTCCCACCCGACGTTCTTTAAACGCGGAGTGCATTCTTTTTCTATAATATGATGAAATAACTATAAGTATCGGAACACAAGTAAATATTATCAGAGTAAGTAACCAATCAATAGAAAAAAGATATATGAATGCCGCAATAAATGTTACTGAACTTACTATAACATTTTCCGGACCGTGGTGAGCAAGTTCACTAATTTCAAAAAGATCAGATGTCATCCTTGACATTATTTTGCCGGTCTCATTTTCATCGTAAAATGAAAACGGAAGTTTTTGAATATGCACAAAAAGGTCGCTTCTCATTTTAGCCTGCATACTTGTACCGATCAAATGACCATAATATTGAACAAAATATCTTAAAAACAACCGTACAATATAAAGTCCAAGCACAACCAAACTTGCCGTGACAATCATTTTAACGGTTTGTGTACCTTCAATAAATGCACTCAGCATTTTTTCTGTAATTATAGGATACACCATACCAATAAGAGCAATGATAAGAGACGCTGTCATATCAAGTGTAAGCATAAACCTGTGAGGTTTATAATATTTAAAAAACTTTTTTAGCATTTTCTTTTCCTTTTTATATCTGCATTTAGATTTATATTATCACATTCTAAAAAAATTGTCAATAAATTTTTAAGAATATATCAATGAAAATAATACGATTTTTTTAATGCAAAATATAAAAAAAGCAAAACCGGACTTTCTGCATTTAAGTCCGGTTTCATTATAAAAAGTAATTTTATTTATTAATCCGTATAAGGAGCAAGCGTTATTCTGATAAAAAATCCCTTGTCGTGCTCACAAACCGGACATTTTTCAGGAGCACCTTTACCTTCATAAACATATCCGCAGTTTAGGCACATCCATTTACATTCAACATCGGAAACGAAAAGTTTCCCTTGTTCAAGAAGTTCTGCAAGTTTTCCGAAACGATCACCGTGTGTTTTTTCTATATTTGCAATAAGTGCAAACGATGCGGCAATTTTGTCAAACCCTTCTTTCTCGGCAACTGATGCAAATTCCTTATATACCGGATCAAATTCTTCATATTCATTATGACGGGCGTTTTTCAAAAGATCAAGGAGAACTTTTGAAGTATCAACAGGGTAACCGCCTTCAATGTTTACATTTTCCTCAGAATAATTACATAGATAATTAAAAAATATTTCAGCATGTTCTTTTTCCTGATTGGCAGTAAAAGTAAATACCGCATCTATGACATGGTTATTCTGTTTTTTTGCCTCTTCTGCTGCGAAAGTGTAACGGTTTCGCGCCATACTCTCCCCCGCAAACGCTTTCATTAAGTTCTTTTTTGTTTCACTGTTTTTGAAATCAACTGACATAAAAATCCTTTCCGCCGCATTACTTTGAAAATTTTTGCGACTTTACTTAATAAAATTATTATAGACTTACGTTTTTCAGGTTATTCATGTTAAAAGTGCAGATTGCGATACATTGATTTGAAAAATCAAGCACATCTTACCATATTTGATAATATTTACAATTTCGAAAAGAAATTTAACTTCATAAATGCTATAATTGTATCGTTAAAAACCTAAATTTGATTTCAAAAATTATATCGTATTTTAAGGAGTTTAATATGAATATACGTATTGCTATTTACGGATACGGAAACCTCGGAAGAGGTGTCGAAGCCGCGGTAAAACAAAACAAAGATATGGAACTTGTCGCCGTGTTTACAAGACGTCCTCCCGAAACGCTTTCAATAAAAACCAAAGGTGTTCCTGTTATTTCGGCGGATAAGGTTTTTGAAATGGCTGATAAAATCGATGTTATGATACTTTGCGGAGGCTCGGCAACCGACCTGCCTAAACAGACCCCCGAACTTTCGAAATATTTTAATGTAGTTGACAGTTTTGATACTCATGCAAAAATTCCGGAACATCTTAAAAATGTTGATGCAGCCGCAAGAAAAAGCGGAAAAATTGCTGTCATCTCCGCAGGCTGGGACCCCGGTATGTTCTCACTTAACCGTTTCCTCGGTAACGCTATTCTTCCTGAAGGAAAAGATTATACCTTTTGGGGCAAAGGCGTAAGCCAAGGTCACTCTGACGCAATTCGCAGAATCGAAGGTGTCGCCGATGCAAAACAGTACACGATCCCGGTCGATACAGCTTTGGCAATGGTCAGAAGCGGTCAAACTCCGGACCTTACCACTAAACAAAAGCACACACGTGAATGTTTTGTTGTTGCCGAAGATGGCGCAGACAAAACAAGAATTGAAAAAGAGATTAAAGAAATGCCCAATTATTTTTCCGATTATGACACTACTGTTCACTTCATTTCAGCAGAAGAACTTAAAGAAAAACACAGCGGTATTCCTCACGGAGGTTTCGTTATCCGCAGCGGTAAGACCGGATTTAACAAGGAAAACACGAATGTCATAGAATATAGTTTAAAACTTGATTCCAACCCTGAATTTACCTCTTCTGTTCTAATCGCTTATGCACGCGCTGCATACCGTATGAATTCTGAAGGACAGAGTGGATGTAAAACAGTTTTGGATATAGAGCCGATTTATCTTTCTTCAAAAACACGCGAAGAAGTTATTGCAGAATTACTTTAAAATTTTAATAATTTCCGCAAGCGTTTGGCTACAACATAATATCCGTAATAATCCTCAATAATACAAAAAAGCCTTATCAAATTTTATCAGATAAGGCTTTTTTGTGTAAATTATAAACAATAAATAAGTAATAAGATACAAAAACCGCACCTTATTTCTTATCAAATTCGATATTTATTGTTATGATTTCAAAAAATCACAAATATCTTTTTTAACTTTTTCTTCCGATGTATCATTAAGTATTTCATGCCGCACTCCTTTATATATTACACACTTTGAAGCATGACCGCTATTAATAAGATTATTTTGTACTTTTTTTACACCTTTTCCGTAATCACCAACAGGATCGTCTTCTCCCGAAACAAGCAGAATAGGGATTTTTTTATCAAGTTTTTTATACCATTTTTTTGAATTTGAATACTTGTTAAGTCTTATAAGGTCTGCCATTGCGCTTAAAGTAAACCGGAACGTACAAAGTTTATCTCCGTGATATTCAGATCTTATTTCCTTTCGGGTTGTAAGCCATTTATCGGGATCGTTTTTATCGTCCCCTCCAAATTTTTTATTATAACTTCCAAAAGCAAGCGATTCAATAAAATCAGAATACCCTTTTTCTCCACGGAAAAATTTTATTATTTCTACAAGCATAATTCCGGCAGAGGCGGTAGGATTAGGACCTCCTGTTCCCATGATAATCAGTTTATCCGGTTTTACATATCCTGCAGCGGCGAGCCGTACAATAAATGAGCCCATACTGTGTCCCATCAAATAATATGGAAGATCTTCTCCGTATTCTTTTTTAACGGCATCCGAAAAATTTTTAACATCTTGAACAAGCAGTTCCCATCCCCTTTTATGTGCAATAAATCCAAGTTCGCTTTCATTATTTGCAGTGCGACCATGCCCAAGATGATCGTATCCGACCGTAACATACCCATTTTCAGCCATAAAACCCATAAATCGGTCATATCTTGCTATATATTCAGTCATTCCATGTACGACATGAAAAATACCGCATATTTTTTCGCAATGCGGTATATATGCAATACCGAAAAGATCATGTTTTGAATCACAGGACGGGATTCTGAATTCTTTGACCGTTATTTCCATATATAACTCCCTTTTTTTATGTAATCAAACATTTAATTATAATGACGCATTATGTAAGACGGTAATTTTGTTATATATCTATGTAAGCAATATTTTAATTTTTGGAAATGTTCAATATCGGCTTTTATATATTTTCCTGTTCTGTAAATGCCCTGCAGGCCTTGACTGCCCGGTGCCACCCGGAAATAAGTTCCTCTCTCTTCAATTTATCCATTTTTGGTGAAAAATACTTATTTTCTCCTTGCATTTGAACTATCTCTTCACGGCTTCTGAAAAGTCCTACGGCAAGCCCCGCAAGCATAGCAGCACCTGCAGCAGTTACTTCAACATTATCCGGACATACAACATCTATCCCGGAAAAATCACTCTGCATCTGCATAAGGAGTGAATTTTTTGCAGCGCCGCCATCAACTTTAAGTCTTGTAATCTTTTTTATATTGACAAAATTTTCAATCACTACGCTGTTATTTTCAGCGCTTTCATTTTTTTGTACTTCTACGTGTTTTTCATACAAATTCCGCTTTTCTGTTTTTAGTGCCCCTTTATCAAACAAAATATCATTACGAACAAATGCTTTATTCATTTCATCAATATCGGCATTCATTGCTGATATAACATCTTCGGTTTGATATGCTATAGACTCAAGAGCCGCACGTATTATATGGTTTTTATCTGTACCGAGCGTAAGGCCAAAAATCGAACCTTTTGCATTCATATCCCAAACAGGTGCACCGAGTCCCACAAAAGCCGGAACAAGGTATACACCTCCGTTATCCTTTGTTTTTTCTGCAAAATATTCACTGTCTTTGGCATCATACAGAAGTTTCATTTCATCACGAAGCCACTGAATAACCGCCCCGCCTACAAACACACTTCCCTCAAGTGCATATTCTATGGGCTTACCTCTTTCGGTTGCAGCAACGGTAGTAAGAAGCCCGTTTTTGCTACTTACTGCATATCTGCCGGTATGAGCAAGTAAAAAGCAACCCGTCCCATAAGTGTTTTTTGCCTCTCCATGCTTAAAACAGCACTGACCGAAAAGAGCCGCCTGCTGATCTCCGGCGATCCCGGCAATCGGTATACGAGTCCCAAAACAGTTAAAATATCCGTAAATTTCACTGCTGCTCTTTATTTCCGGAAGCATTGAACAGGGTATTTTTAATATCCTAAGCATTTCATCATCCCAGTTTCCGGTATGAATATTACAAAGCATTGTTCTTGACGCATTTGTAAGATCGGTGGCAAATACTTTTCCTTCGGTCAATTTCCATAAAAGCCATGTATCGACCGTTCCGAAAAGAAGGTCTCCGCTATCTGCCAATTCTCTCGCTCCCTCGACATTATCCAGAATCCATTTTATCTTTGTACCGCTGAAATACGGATCAATTTTCAATCCCGTTGTATTTTTTATATACTCGCTGTACCCGTTTCTTGTAAGTTCTTCGCAAATGTCCGCACTTCTTCTGCACTGCCACACAATTGCGTTATATACCGGTTTACCGGTATTTTTATTCCACAAAATTACCGTTTCTCGCTGATTTGTAATACCTACCGCAGAAATTTCGGAAGGGGAAATACCGCTTTTGACTATACATTCCGTCAAAGCAGAATATTGACATGCATATATTTCAGTCGGGTCCTGTTCAACCCAACCGTTTTTCGGGTAGATCTGAGGAATCTCATGATGGACTATCTCTTTAATATTAAGGTATGAGTCAAAAAGTATCGCTCGTGCCCCGGTAGTTCCTTCGTCAAGTGTAAGAATATATTTACTCATTTATATCTCCGTTTGTTTAATTTCTTTAAAGCAATATCAAGTAAAAACGATAATCTCCGATACACGGAATTTACATGTAAATCAGTATATTTCAAGCATACTGAATTTTATAGTTTTAATTTAAAAATGAGAAACGTCATATGTTTTATCTTGTGAGGAAAGTACATTTTCCGATAACTTAAGTTTACCCAAATATACCTTGCAAAATAAAAGTCCTATTAAAAACGAAATGAAAATGGAAAGAGGCTGAGATTCCTGAATACCTGCAAGACCTCTGAATTTTGCCAGAATAAAAAGTGTTGGAATAAGCACGACTCCGCTACGCAGACTGGAGCAGACCGTAGCCAAAAATTTTGAACCAATACTTTGAAATCCCATTTCTATCATCATACCGACCGGAATAAAAAGACTGCTTATACAACTGAGACGCAAGGCTCGTACTCCGATCTCAATGACCTCCGGATCATTCCGCAAAAGAGAAATAAGTTCCGGAGATAAAATATACATAGGTACCGACAGAACAAAAAGCACAATTTCCTCTGCAATTATCGCGTTTAAAAAGGCTTTTCTTACTCTTTCCGTCTTTCCGGCTCCGTAATTATAGCTGCTTATCGGTTGAAAGCCCTGACCGATACCTATTGCAATTGCCATTGAAAAATAACTTATCCTCGTAACACAACTGAATGCGGAGACCGCAGGATCTCCGTAAACTCTTGCGCACTGATTTAAAAGCATTGAAGAAACACTGGTAAGTCCCTGTCGCAGACAACTCGGGAAACCCGTTGCCATAATATTAAATGAAGTCAAAACATTTCTGGATACCCGCCTTACGGATATGTTTGTCTCCGTTTTTCCGGAAACAAACATATATAAAAGGATCAAGAAACTTACTGTTTGGGAGATTGCAGTTGCAAGAGCAGCCCCCATAATACCCATAGAAAACACCAGCATAAAAAGTGCGTCAAGTCCTATATTGAGCACTGCACCTGACAACATACCGACCGTTCCCAATTTTGCTTTTCCTTCATATCTAAGGAGATTATTCATTGTTAAGCTGGATGTAAAAAAAGGTGCCGCTATGGCTATGTAAGTAATGTATGTTTTAGCGTAGGGGTATATTGTTTCAGTGCTCCCGAGGACCCAAAGGAGCGGCTTCATAAAAATAAAAGTCATGATCCCAAGTATCAACCCGAGTCCGAAAGACAGAAAAAAACCTGTAGATGCATATGTTGTTGCCTCTTTAATATCTTTTTTCCCGAGTTTGCGTGACATTATGCTTCCCGAACCCTGTCCGCACATAAATGCAGCCGCTTGTAAGATCGCCATAAAACTGAAAACGACTCCGGTGGCTCCGCTTTCACTCGTGCCGAGCATTCCGACAAATGCAGTATCAACAATATTATATATATTTGTTATCATCATACTGATGACGGCAGGAATTGAAAGTTTGATAAGCAATTTACTTATAGGCGCTCCTGTCATTGTATTATATTGCGCACTCAATGTTTTTTCTGTATTTTCCATTTTGAAATAATCCCCGTTTTTATTTTAAAAATTCCGCCGTACTTAGATCACATTTTTTAAATTAATACATTGATTATACTATTTTTCTCCTTATTTTTCAATACATCAATATTAACCGCAATGTTAATAATTATTTACGTATTTTATTAATCTCCGGCAATATATTATTCATAAACATAAAAGGAGCAAATTCAGGTACATTTTTTAAAATTTTGGCTTTTACCTTGCTCTTTAATACTGATCTTCCGAATTTTATATAAAAAAAGGTTGCATTTACGCAGTTTCTCATAAGGATATTAACTACGTATAGGTGTTCTCGGTATGTAGGACGGACAGTTTCGGCTGTCCGTCCTATTTCGTTTTGTGGGGTTAGGCGACTTCTTCGGGCATCAGCTTCCCGATATAACGGAAGTAAATGTCTATCTGCTGCGAGGCGGTTTTGCTGTACTTTGCCGTTCTTTCGTGGATAATGATTCGCTCTATGAATGTGCGAAGCACTTCGGGAGTTAGCTCCCTTAAATCTGTGTACTTGTTTGCAATATCCACAAATCGCTCGACATTGGTCGCCGCCGCTTTCAGATCCTCAATCTCTTGTTTGACTATCGGAAGTCGCTCGGTGATCTCTCGTTGTTCGGTGTTGTAACCGTTGGAGAGCATTCGGAACTGTTCGTTGGTAACCTTTCCGAGAACATTGTCCTCATAGAGTCGCCTGAACA
>CALWJV010000003.1 GCA_944381115.1 uncultured Clostridia bacterium | reverse complement strand
ATTCCGGTTCATCCAGTCCGTAATCTTCCAGGGCATCCGCATCTTCCAGCTTCCGGTCCGCCGTAATACTTCCGATCTGCTCCGCGATATTCTCCGTTATATCCTGATTCAGCGGGAAGTCCGGATCGTCCGCGTCATACCACCGTCCGTCTTCTTTTTCAAACGCAAGCGCCTCGCCGCCTGTATTGAAACGCAGCGATATAATATCCACGGAATCTGTGTCCGTCACATGGATCTCAGCCGCCGCTTCTTCTCTGAGCCGCTGTTCTACACGCTTCTGATTCCGGCTTCGAAGGGCGAAATATACGGCCAGCAGCGCACACAGCACAAGAAGCATAATAATAAGGCCCTTTTTCTTCTTCAATTCCATCACCTCTTTCTGCGCCGGAACCAGATCACGAATCCTCCGATGAGGACCGCGGCAGGTACGCCGAACACGGCTGCAAGCCCAAGTACGCCTGTATACCGCATTGTATTATACTCCGTGCCAAGACTCTTCGCCTCAATGGAAAGATTCTGTACTCCGTCAAAGTTTTCCGTTACAACATTCATAAACAGGGTTGTATTTTCCAGAGTGGTAAAGGTATCCGTAATCTGAGAATCAATCAGGCTGGCCGCGGAAATTACGGTAAGCCTGCTTTCCTCCGCGTCGTCCGACTCATCCGAAGAATCCGTTTCTTCATTCTCCGCGTCTTCCGATTCATCAGCTGTGCTTTCCACAGCAACCGCTCCCAGCGTATAGCTGCCCTGCTCCTGACTGGTCTCCGTCAGCGCGTAAGCCTGATCCGATGTAGTCATAAAGGAAGAGCTAGAAATCGTATCCCGTTCCGGTTCCGTCAGATTCAGCCCGTGGGCATTGCCCACAAGAACCATCTCCGAACTGATTCCGGCCGCCATATCTCCTGACACGGAAAGCACAGGGAATATATAGTAGTAATTATTCTGGTAGCACCGCGTCGGATCGGCAATATAGCCCTCTGCCCCGCTGATTCCGTATTCCTTAAGAAGGCCTTCCAGCACGGGCAGATCTTCAGCGCCCGCGTCTCCAAGCAGAATCATAACCTTCCCTCCGCCGTCCAGATAATCACCCAGCATTTCCACTTCATCTTCCGTCAGATCGGCCGTAGGAGCGTTCATCAGAAGCAGATCACAATCGTCCGGAACTGATTCAGACATCAGAAGATTTACTTCAGACAGCGTATAACTGTTTTTTTCCATCAGATCCGTAATCGTATCCGAAAGGCTGCTCTCTCCATGGCCCTCCGACTGGTAAATTATCTTTTCAGACTCATTCGTGACATAATTTACCGCGCTGGTAAGCTGCCCGTCTCCGTCAAACTCCGTATATGATTCCGTGCCGTAATAATAATAGGGATTTCCTTTGCTTCTGTTTCGCCCATCTGAATAGGAGCAAGCAGCGGGATAATCTGATGGCACAAATCCTGATCCGGACATTGGTCAATAAATCCGCCGATCGTATTCAAAATCAGCCTGTCCAACATATCTGTCAGAATGATCTTTTCTGCGTCAAACTGGTGAGCGCCGAGGAAATTGGCGATATGCTCCGGCGTCATGTCAAAAACATATTCCTGCCTGTCGCCACTTAAAGGATAAATATATGCATACCCGGCATGGTCTTTGCCGAGAATTTCTTCTTCAATGATTTTTTTGTCTTTCTCATCCATGTTCAGTTCCTCCTTCTGTTTATGTAAAAGGCTGCGATCCGCTGTTTGGGCAGACCGCGGCCTTGTGATATCAATCGTTTCGTTTGTCTGCCGATATTCGATCCACGCCATCCCTCGGCTCATGGGAACGCATCTTCCGGTCATGCATTTGACCTCATGGGAATCTCACCCCTCCCAGGTTCTCTGCGAGGCATCCTTCTTTGCTGCGACGGCTCACGATATGTAAAATACCGCTTCAACGCTCGGCCTTAGAACTGGACGCAAGTATCATTATCTTCTCTGCCTGTCATTGCCTTCGCTGCGGATGCACCGCACCGTCAGAGACTGGAATACAAAAACACGGGAGCAAAGTAGTTTTGAATTGGCTAAAGTCTTTGTATCTGCTCTTGTGGCTTGCCGATTTTGCCGACAGCAGAGAGAAAGTAAAAAATGCGCTGTGCTATTTGGTTTTCAAAGAGCAACGGAGCAAATGGAAAGCCCCCTCACTTTCCATGCCGAAAAGTTAAGGGAGCTACAACCAAAAAATTTAATTTAATTTTCTATAATTTTTCTTAGTTTGGAACGAATTTTACCAATCCGCTTGCTGATCGCCTGCTGTGATATGCCATACAAGGAAGCCAATTCTGTTTCCGAAATTTCAGCGTAATAATGCCGATAAAGCAGAAGCTGCTCGTCATCCGTCAGTGTAAGAACGGCTTGTTTCAGCTTGTCCATCATAATCTTGTTTTCAGCCCTTGCTGCAACATCCACGCTGTCGTCGATCAAAATACTTGCACCACTGAATTCATCCGTTGTAAGCATATCGTAAGAGATATCTCCACTTTTCACTGATTGCTCATACAGATATTTCTGACGGCGTTTGTCCTTATAAAAATCCCGGTATGTATCCGCTGTTACCTCCATCAGCATTCCGTGAAGCGGAATAAATTTCCGATTCTGATAATTTGTATCTATCTCCCGTCTGCGGCACAGTTCTTCATAAGTGATTTCCTGATAACCGTCCGGCGAGAATACAAAGCATTTTGCGTTGGCATATCTATTGTCTGCCATTTGTTTTCCTCCAATCAATCAATTTTGAACTTTTCAAAACGATTGATTGAGGGCGGCGAGCGACAATGAAATATAAGCCGATAGGAATACCTACAGAACCTTCCGCTGCCAACTCCCTCCAGATACTTGGTAGCAAAAAAATGCGCCCATTACACACCGCATGGCAGTGCATAAACAGCGCATTATAAATAGCCATTTCATTCTTACACTGAATTGGCAATTCAGTATATGGGCCTACTTGTCCAGATGGAGGATGCGGGTTTTGAGGACACCATATACTCTCAGGACTTTCCTGGTTTATCAGATAAATTCATAGTCGCTGCATGAAATCAGCAGCGAAGCGCAGGTAAATCTCCAACGCATAAAAATCCCCCCAATCCAAAACTCGGAATCGGGGAGACAATGATATACGAAATCAACCCCCTCCAAAACCTCGTTTTTTTTATTGGTGGGGCTATTTATTTCGTTCATATCATAAAGATTCATCCTTCCACAAGGCTTTCCGCCAGCCGGAGCGATCCGATTTTTCTTGTTACTTTATCTCATCTTCTCTCCGTCATAGCTTCGCCCGATACATTCCTTTTTCTTCCTTGTGCACTAACGTAATCAGCGCTCAGCAATCCCCAGCCTCTGTGCCGCATACAGATAAAACAGCATACAGCTGGAGTACCATTCCGAACACTGGCTGGGCTCCCCGGTAAAGGGATCCAGCTCCTGGCCCAGCTTCATATCATCAAAGCATCTTGTCCAGGCTTCCAGCCATTTTCGGCAGATATAGTCAAAATCCTCACCAAACCCGTAGTCGTCCATCCACCTGGTACAGCGCAGGGCAATCAGCGCCTGGGAGTAATATCCCCAGCAGTTTCCGGATCTGTGCTCCGCACAGGATGGATCACACACCGCCATGGAGGGAAACGGATATTCCGTCCAGAATTCCTCCGGATTTTTGATGTGCCGTGTGTAGATCTCACGGATCAGCTCTCCGTCCGTTTCCGGATCCAGCACCTTTTCCTGAAACAGATGGAAAATCGTGCTGGAAAGATATTTTCGCTTTTTCCCATGCTTATCTACATCGTAAAAGAAGGCGTCCTCTTTGTCATAGCAGATTTCAAACAGCCTCCCTTTTACTTCCGCCGCCCGCTGCTCCCATTCCTGTGCTTCCCGTTCTTTCCCACACAGCCGTGCCAGGACGGCCAGAGCCTTCTGGGTGCCGTAGAAATTTGCATTCATATCCACCGCGATCACAGGAACCACGTCATCCTGAGGCAGGACAGCCGCATTCATCGGTTCTCCGTCCCGCTCATAACGCCCCGGGCAGGAGAAGCCCTCAATACGGCCGCTCCAGTCATGTCCCGTGTCATATCCCACAAACTGCTCCACCAGCCCCAGGCCTCTTGTCATGCGGTATTTCCGAAGCCAGCCATCCCACTTCTTCGCCGATTCATAGACCCGCTCTGTAAGGCAGGGATCCTCCGCCATCCGACAGACCTCCAGACAGAGGGCAGGGAAAGAGACACATTCCTGAATATGACTATAGCCCATCCACTCTCCCTGCCAGTTTACCGCCCTGGCCGGATCCACGTAAAAGCAGGGATACTCGCCCTCCGCAGTCTGATTGTCCAGGAAAAACTGAATCGTATTCTTCGCAATGGCAAGCCGTTCGGGCAAAAGTTCCCCCGAAAGCTTCGCATAAAAAACTGCGTCATAGACATGCTCCAGCCACAATCCCGGATACTCCGTAGAGATAAAAAAGAGCGGTGCATCGTAGCCATGGAAACACCCGATGTGCTTTTCTCCAATTCTCTGACTGATTTTATCACAGATTATCCTTACTCTGTCTCTCTCCTGCTCTGTCATTTTTCCTACCTCTTTCTGTATTTCAAAAACAATATGGATTCTTGGAAGCAAAATCAACAAGATGCTCCGAACAGGCTTGCTCTTTGCTGAAGGTGACGTTCATTTTCGCATCCGCATTCACACGGGTAACCCGCAGCACGAGCTTATTTTCACCGCGGTGCAGCCGCAGCCCTTCTACGTGCACATTTTCAGCCGTCCAATTGTCACAATAGTTCCGTTCCGCCACAAGAGCTCCGTTGACGAAAAACTGGAACGGACAGGTATGTCCGATCTGTACGCACACCTCCATATCCTCAGGCACAACCAGAATACGGGAAAGGTATACGGTGCATGGACCGCGGAACCCGAACATATCTTTCAGGTAAAAGCTATCCTCACGTATATTTACCAATATCTGTTCATAATCGGAACCGGCATGCTGTTCTTTTAATGGCTCGAACAGCGCATGCTCTGTGACAAACTCCGTATCGATATCCGCAGCAAAATTCAGATGAAAATGGCGCGACTTATCCGTATCATTTCCCTGGATGCGGGAATTGACCATCAGTTCATAATAAGAGGAGACCTTAAGCAGCGCTTCGGTGGTGCAGACCGGCTCAGTACGCCAGAACGGTCCGCATAGCTTCCAAGGCACGGCACCGGCAAGACCGAACTGCTTTTGAAACGCGATCTTCCCCTCACTGCCGGCGGTAAGCGTAAAAATATTCTTATCATAAACAAGCTCCGTACCCATCGGCAGTGTAAAAGTAACGGCAACCTGACTCTTAGTACGGGCAGGAAGCTCCATTACAAAATCAGGCAGGGAGCAGAGAATCCCGTTTACACTGTCAATCCGGCAGTCCAGCCTTTTTGCGCTGTCGCTCCTGTTCTCAAAACACAGCGTAACCACCCGGCTCTCTCCAAGAGCAATGGAAGGCTCCATATCCTGATACAGCACCCGCACGGCTATCGGTTCCGGAAGATCAAAGTCATAATGCACCTGGGGTGCATCCGTAATCACAACGCAAGGGTTCACGGTTTTGGAAAACTGTATGCCCATCTTTGCAATATCCTCTGCCAGATCAAAAATCCTGTTGCTGCGTCGGCTGCTCTCTACGCCAAGGGCATAGGTAACCTCCGTAAGGCTGTACGCCTGCATCAATTCATCCGCCCCCCGCAGCAGACCGATAATTGCCCCCGCAGTGGCGCAGGTGCAGTCCGTATCAAAGCCACAGTTCAATGCAAGCAGGCTTGTTTTGATAATATCCCCCTCTCCCAATAAAAGAGCGGCAATGGTGATCCCCATATTTTGATACATATTCGTGCAGTCCGGATGGCCATATCGGAACAACAGTTTGCAAAGTACGGTCTTCATGTCCCCATAAGCTTCACACAATTCCCGTGTAAAGCAGACCAGACCGCGGAATTTTGAATCCGAAGGCAGAACTTTAAGCGCCTTGTCCAGCAAGACATTGATGTCGCTTTCAAAAAACGCTTCGCTCTCCAAAGCTGCCAGAAAACGCTCCGCCCATATGGATTCGCCGAAATGATCAAGCTGTCCGTCGCGGGAAGCGAACTCACTGGCCAGTGTCATGTTGCCCACGCCGACACAGCCCCATAACTCCGAGCGGATCGGACAGCCCATTCCCTCCGTATAATAGTCATTGCAAAATTTCCCGGAATATGGCGGATAGATGCCCCGGCTATAATTCTTCCGCATAACAGCATATTCTCCGGGTGAATAGGAACAGTGATTTGCAAACCGGTCAAGGAGGTCGTAAGAGGTAAAATGCTCCCCCTTCTGCTCCAGCACATCCAGCCACAGTACCTGCAGATCCAGATCGTCGTTGGGCAGTTCACAGTTAATCATTTTTGGGCTGTAGGGCAATTCCATTGGCATTTTGATGCCTTCATAGGGTGCTCCAATATTGCCGGAGACTGCCTTTCCGATAAAACAGCCGTATATCTTGTCAAGATATGTTTTGTAGGAAATGGTCCGCATGATTGCGCCTCCCTTTTTCTCATTTTTGTCCATTTTATATTCCTTTCTCATAACTCAACTTACTTGACACTCCGCCATTTTCTGCAAGAAACAGCCGTTCCACACATTCCTAACATGCCTGTCAGAGCCAGAACAATCCAGATAAACAGATTCCTATCATCGCCAGTCTTAGGTGCTTCCGGCAGCAATGTCTGCGTAAAAAGCAGTAACCTGAAGGCATAATGCCTTCAGGTTACATACCACCCAGATTTCTCCGCTAACGACATCACGCAAAATAAGCACGGTTTTTGTTTTTTTATAAATATTCATTCACTTACATTTGTAACAAAATTTATGTCACTTACTGTATATTCACCTGCTGCAGAGGAGAATATGTAACTTTTGATATAAGAATCTCCTCTTTCATAATTATCACCAGTAGAATAAGGCATATCTTTTATTATTTCTTTGTCATTTACTATAACTGTTACTTTTGAAAGATAGTCTACACAAATCAGTTTTATCGAAATATCTTCTCCCGCTACGATTTTGTATACCGGTATATCAAAGTAATAAAGGTATCCGTCTTTTACAGTCAGGAGCTCTGCTGTAATATAAGTATTGAATGCATCAACTTTATTGCCTTGAAGAATTGTTCCGTTTACAAACTCAGATGTTGCAGAAAGTGTAAAACTAAATGTGTAATTACTGCTCTTATCAAATTTATTGAGGAATATCTGTTTGTCTTCTGTTACAGTAAGCTCGGTTAAAGGATTTGTACCTTCTTCCGGTTCATCTGTTTCATAAAGGCCAAGAACTCCTTCGCTCTCTTCTATAATATCAGTATTTATAAGGCAAAGTGGTGCTTCCGCACTATAAACATACAAATGATTGTAGAAATAAGACGTATCTGTGTCGTTCATTATCAAATTGCTGTCAGATGTATTATTATACTGCATTCTTATTTGAGACAGAATAAATCCGGAAGATTTGTTACTTGTATCAAATACGCTTGTTCCCGCAAATACACCGTTTACATAAAGTGTTTTTGTATTCATTGCAGGATCAACAACAAGTGCAATATTTGTAAACTTCTGAGCGTCGAGTTTAATTGCAGGATCTGTGCTGTTCTTAACTACTAATTCACCGTCTGAATTAATCTTAAATAATTCCTGATCTCCACTACGTTTGCCGTTAATACGCTGAATTGCAATTCCAAGAATGCTTCCGTATGTATCATTTGCACTCTTTTTGCCAAGCATTATATCGAATTCATATATGAATTTTGCTCCTGCACCAAGGCTTGCTCCTACGTCAACGTCAAAATATGCATCATGACTTTTTGTCGGATCACCTTTTGTTTCTCCCTTTGTAAACTCAAAACAGTAATCCAAACCGACTTTCGTACATACAAATGTTGCGTATTTAGAATTTATTGTTAAATTATCTCTGCTTGATCTTTCTTCTGTATTAAAACTTCCTATTTTGTAAGTATCGTTGTGTCCTTCGTAAACAAGGAATGATCTCGATCCTTCCGGAAGCATATCATATTTCTCTCTTCCAGAAATAAGTGTTGTATTAAGATATGTAGAATATTCATATCCGCAATTTTTACATTTGGAAATCATCATTCCTGCTGAATTGTTGAGAACTTCGTAGAAATCATGCGAAAGTTTCGGAATTTCATCAATAATTATTTCTTCTCCGCACCTTGTGCATTTTTGATAAGTATATCCGGCGCTATCACATGTTGGATATTTTGTAAATACTGTCTGTCCATCAGTATCGTGTCCCAATGACTCGATTATCGGCTTACTGTCATCTATTACTGTTGCGCCGCATTCAGAACACCTCATTGCATAGTAACCGATGCTTATACATGATGCCGGAATTGGTGTTTCAATTGGAACTAAATATGACTCTCCACCCTGTCCTTGGTGCGTACAGTATTCATTTCCGTCTGATGCTGGGCCTTCCACAACAGCCATCTTTTCCTGTATTAAGGCTATCTCCTGAATGTAGAATCCTGCGCCGTCGTTTGGAAGTGTACCGTTAAGATCAGCCGAAGGTCCGAAGTTTGTTCCGTTTTGAGACCCAGTCATTCTGAACTCTATTTTTGTAAGAGCGTCAATGCTCGGCGTTCCTATTTTGATAAATTCATCAAGCGGTATACTTACTTCCTGAACACCTGCGTTAGAATACCTTAAAGGTGTATAGAACGAATTGTTTCCGCAAATGAGGAACAAACCGAACTGAAATCCGGTCATCTCATCAGGAATATAAAGTTTAAGATATACTTTTTCCCAAGGATTTAATTTTGCAGTCTGTTCCAAAACCGGAATAGAAAGTGTACTTGTTCCGCTTGCAAAATTTTGGAAATGGAGGGCAAGAACTTCACTTTCCGAAACAGTATCTTCTTCACCTTCAGGAGTTTTCAGAACGTATTGAACATTATCATATAAAAATGCAAATGTGTCGTTATTCGGGTTATATGCAAAATTGTATACATTGTCTTCATAAGTAAATGTAAGAATTCCATAGTCATATGTGAAATCAACATCACTTAAAATAACAGATATTTCATTGTTTATTAACATCGTGAAATCTGTTTTTCCTAATATCTGGTCTGGTGAAAGAGTTATATTTACCATTTCACCATCTGGGTCATCAAGCGAGCCTATAACATATGAATAATCTTTGCCGTGAAATGCTCCTTCATTATATTCAATGGCAAATTCATCATCAAAATCGAATGTAGAATCAGGTACAGTTTTAAATATACCGTCTTTGTATACTGCATAAGTTATTTCATTATCTATTATAATAGTGATTTTTGTAAAATCCTTGTCACCTTCAAGGTAATATGTACCGTTCTCTCCTTTTTCGTTTACAACTATAAGTTTTCCGGCATCCACACCTTCTTTTAGAATATCGTCATAAAAATTGAAACTTTTTCCTATTTCCTGATCCGAGTAGAACGTTTTTCCGCCCAGGTTGGCTCCGTATTTATATAGTCCGGTTTCTACCCCGTAATCATATTGCAAAGACGTGCCGATTCCTATGTCTCCGACAAAATTAAGTTTGGACAGCGCCAGAACATTATTCATCAGAGCTTTTTCGGGAGTATAAGCATCTTTTTTTATCGCGTTTAAAAGTGATGAATTTGAAAGATATATGTTAAGAACCTTCTGTTTACCAGACTCTATATCACCGGAAAAATTGAAAATATCTCCCTTAATTGTATAAATGTCTGTATATGTAACATTACTTTCTCCTGTTGAATTATTAGGAGTAAGTCCTCCTGAAACAGCGAAGTTGTCTATTCGCAATTCTGTTACTTCGGCATTCGTACCGGAAATTCCTATACGGTATCTGTCGATTTGCATATCGTCCCAACCTTCATACCCTACCGTCTGATATGGGACCTTTACTAAAGTTTTAACACCGTTTACGTATACGTCATATTCACGGTCTTTATCATTTATTGCAACGGCGAAGTTTACCCATTCACCTGTTTGCTTTGCCCTGTATACAAAATACTTAAGTCCGGCAGATACTGTTCCGTCGGTATTGAAAGTAAGGAAATGATTGAAAACACCCGAACCCTTTCTTCCAATGAAATACATTTCGTCATTTACTACTCCTCCGCCGAGGTAAATATCAAACGATACAACGTGAGTAAATGAAAATCCGCTAAGAGACATTACTGCAAGATCATAGTATGCATCGCCTCTTATGTTGCCTCTTTTTATTCCGAGATAGCCGCCTTTTTTACCATTTACAACACGTTCCCCGAAGAAAAATTCTCCATTATTGAAAGCACTGAAAAAAGTATACGGTGCTGCCGGTGAAAAAGTGCCGCTCTTTACAGCATCAAAAGTGAAATACGCAAGGTATCCGGCTCTTGTTCCGTCATCTACCGTCGTTACACCTGTTGATGGTCTTTGCTGAGTTATAGAATTATCGGGATCGCTGTCATCGGGATCGTTGTCATCTTTACAAGAAACCAACATACCAAGCGGAAGCATCAGCAATGCTAACACTAACGCAAGTATTCTGATTTTTTTCATATATTTGACTCCTTTTAAATATATTTACTTGCCTATATTATAACATCATTTCCACGATATGACAATGTATATTTCAAACACTAAAATGTATTTTTTGAATATAAACGTTAATTTTAAACAAAAAAATTATTTTAAAAAGTAACTTTTTTTATTAAATTGTGCATATTACATAAGGTTTTTTTGTTTTTTTGGTTATTATAACCGGTATTTTATTACCTAATATTTTGTTATTTAAAATTAAAAAAACATCGGCATGCTTAAAAGAATATAACAAAGCACTGCCGTGTTCTTTTTTTACGGTTTACGGTGATTAATTTACATATTTCGACTGTACCGTTTTAACTTTCAGACATGTTCTGAATTTTCAGATTCACTTTAGCAATTGAATTTTAAATATTACTTTTTGGGGTGGGAAGGAAATACGAGCGCAGCAATAAATCCGAAAACAATAGCAGCGGTTATCCCTGTAGCAGTTGCTGTTATTCCGCCGCTCAACACCCCTAAAATACCAATTTCATCAACTGCTTTTTCAACACCCTTTGCAAGCGTATAACCAAAACCCGTAAGCGGAACCGTCGCTCCCGCTCCCGCAAATTTAACAATCGGCTCATATATTCCGATTGCAGTCAAGATGACCCCCATTACCACATATCCAACTAATATTCTGGCAGGTGTAAATTTTGTTTTATCTATCAAAACCTGTGAAATAACGCAAAATATACCGCCGACTATAAAAGCCTTAAGGCATCCTAAAAATATATCCATAAATTCTCCTGTTATTTTTTATTTTCACTCTTCGTTTTTATCCACAGCGGATATTCTGATAAGGTGTCCTATACCGGCAATTGAAAGCCCCTGCTGTATTGACATCGGACTCATAAGTGCTCCGGTTCCCACCAAAAGAACGTCTCTGAAAATTCCGTTTTTAAAACCTTCCATTATATACCCTGCGGTAACCGATGCGCTGCAACCGCATCCTGATCCTCCGCTGTGCGTATCCTGAGTTTCTTTATCAAAAATAAGTTTTCCGCAATCATTGAAATTGTCTCCGAGTTTAAGACCTTCGTCTGCCAGGATCTCTTTGCAAATTGAATGTCCCTCGTACCCCAGATCTCCCGTGACTATCAGATCAAAATCTTCCGGTGAATGCTTGTTTTGTGAAAAAAAACGTAATATAGTATCTGCCGCCGCCGGAGCCATTGCCGCACCCATGTTGTTTGCATCACTTATACCTTTGTCAATTATTTTTCCTGCAAGTGCTTCGGCTAAGCATGCATACGACTTAAATTCCTCGGTATCCTCTTTTCCTATTATAAACGCTGCAGCAGCTGTTGCGGTCCACTGCGCCGTCGGAGGTCTTTGGTTTCCGTATTCAAGCGGAAAACGGAATTGTCGTTCTGCAGAACTGTTATGAGATGAAGACAGACACGCGACTTTTTCGTAGATCCCGGAATTTACAGTCATACCCGAAAGTATTAATCCTTCTGCTGCAGTTGAGCAAGCCCCGTAAAGCCCAAAATACGGAATTCCGAAACTTGCAAGTCCGTATGACGAGCCAGTACATTGATTCATCAAGTCTCCGGCAAACACTGCTTCAATATTTTTCTGTGGGGTTTTAATTTTTGAAAGCGCCAGATTCAGTGCCAAACGCTGCATCTCACTTTCTGCCTGTTCAAATGTTTTTTGTCCGAATTTATCGGTCTCATCATGTATATCAAAGTATTTTGAAAGCGGACCTCTGTTTTCCTTTTTCCCTACCACGGATGCGGAGGAAAGAATTTTAGGCTTGTTTTTAAATTTGATTATCTTTCTCATTCGATCCCCTTTTTATCTCATTATAAGCATTACAATATAATACACAGTACCGTACACGGCGGACGCCAAAGTACCGTAAAGTATAACCGGTCCGGATATAGTAAAAAGTTTTGCACCCACACCAAGAATCCAACCCTCTGCCTTTGTGTCAAGCGCAGGTGCAACAACTGCATTTGCAAAACCGGTAATCGGTACCAACGTCCCTGCGCCTCCGAATTTTGCAATATCATCAAATACATCAAATCCGGTAAGCAATATCGCTCCGAAAATAAGTGTGGCCGAAACAAGAGCACGGGCATTAATTTCACTCATTTCAAGGACATTTTTATAAAGCAAAAAAAGCACTTGTCCCATACAGCATATTGTACCGCCTACCAAAAATGCCTTTACGCAGTTACTTACTATCGGTGACGGTACAGCATGTCGCTCTACATACTTTTTATATTCATCGTTGCTTTTATTCATTTCATTTTCCTCCAGTCATAACATAATATCTAAATTAAATAAATATGAAGCAAGTATAAAAATCTATGTTTTTACGATATTCGTCTTATCAATATCAACCAAAATTTTTTCCCGCAAAATATTTTTTATACATTTTTATGAAAAGACTTTATTTTTCTTCCTGTTTGTGTTAAACTTAATTAAGTATGTATGAAAAATAAAGAGGAAATAAAAATGAAAATTTTGATTATACACACCGGAGGCACTATCTGTTGCAGTTTTGAAAACGGTGTCCTTTCTCCAAATCAGGATATTGCTCCCATTATTAACAATCTTTTTTCAGATGACCGAAATATAAAATTCACTCACTTACATCTTTGCTCTGTTTTAAGTGAAAAAACCGACGGTAAAATACTGAACAAAATTATCTCTGCAGTTAAAAAATATGTTTCTTCAGGAAAATATGACGGCATAATAGTAACAGTCGGTAGCGATGCTTTGGCATACACTTCTGCTGCAATTTCATATGCTGTCGGTCTTTCAGAAACCCCTTGTATTACCGTTTGCTCCGATCTGCCTTTATCTTCTCCTAAAGCAAGCGGTATTGCAAATTTAAAAGCCGCAGTTTCGGTAATTATGTCCGGTAAAGGGACGGGATCACTGTGCGTTTATCCGTTTGAAGGTTTTAATCAGATCATTTCGACTGACAAAAGGGAAAATATGTCTTTCTTCGGAATAAAAGACGATCTTTTCTGTCGATCAACGGATACCGATTTAAATAACCTAGTTTTAGTGTACCGTTCTTCAAGAATAATGCAACAGGTCCCTTTTTCTTCTGTACCTGTTTCTGTCGGTGAAATTTACGGAGCCGTCAGAGACGGCAAATTTTTTAAAAATCCGGACTACAAAGAATATCCCGACGGACTTAAAATCGAAAAACCTCATTTTTCAGTAAGATCTCCTATAGCATTTTTATCGGTTTACCCCGGAATGGTTTATCCTGTATTTCCTAAAAACATAAAAGCGATCATTCTTGGCACTTATCATTCCGGAACTATGAATACGGAAAGCGCCGATACATTGAAGTTCGCATCTTTTTGCAAAAAGAGAGGTATAAAAATATACGTAAGCGGAATCTCTAACGGAGCCAACTACGACAGTATGCTAATGTACGAAAAATTAAATTTTAAACGACTCCCACCTCTCTCCTCTCCTTGTGCCATGCTTATAAAATTTTGGCTTCTCAATTCGTGTAAAAATAAATTTACTGACGAAAATCTTTTTGCGTCGGCAGGAGGAGATATGCTTTTTGAATCCAATAAAAAAATTCCCGAAAGTTTATGCGAAAAAACGGTTGTAAAGGCAAATCATGAATGATGAATTTTTTCCACTTGCCGTTAAAGCGACATTATTGATAACTTTAAACAGAATAGGTACTCTTTCAGAAAAAAATGGTCCACGGCACATTGAAATATTATGTTCAGTCTGACAGAAAAAAACAAGAAATAAAACGGCACGAGTTTATCTGCGACATGCTGTCTGATGACGAAATTTACTAAATTCAAACACGTGCTTTTTTCGCTTAAAACCCAAACTTGAAAAAATTTTGAAAAACGAAACAGTTACCGTAGTATATCCGATAATATCAAGTAAAACACTCTGCATCACTAATATTGAAACGGGAAATTTATCTATACGTAAAAGTTCTAAAAAATGTCTGTTTACAGTGTTTTTCAAGATTTATACGTTATACGGAATTTTTTGGCTTCGAAAAATTTTTGTCTGCGCCTTTATAACCATTGGGACCGATGAACAGTCAATATTAAACGGTCAAAAAGCGGAATGTTCAGACAAAAAACCTTGTGTTCGCAGACCCTTTCAACTGCGCTTTATGACGATGTAATATTAAATAAAACACGTGATTATTTATTTTTTACTTCTAAAGACGTTGCCTACTCCTGCAAAATAAGCCTTTCCCTCTCGTCAATTATGCTTTTAATATTCACAGATCTTAATATTGTTGGTCGAGTAAGCAAAGTGGAAAACCAATATATTTACTGTATATCTTGCAAAGGTAAATTCTTTAATAATTCATTTTACAAAACCTAAATTTGCTTAATAAAAAGGCTGCCGAATCAGGCAGCCTTTTTTTATCTTTTTTTACGTTTTTTTGGAAGTCCGTTACAAATATATGCGTCAAATTTATCAGCGCATCTGCTCCACTCTTCTGCCGTTTCAACAGTCCATGCAATTATCGGAGTATTGTAAAGTCTCCTGCAAAGTGCAAGGGATAGATTAAACGGAGATTTGTGGTTATATGCTATGAAATCAGGTCTTGAAATAAAATTTGCAAGCAAATTTTGCAAAGCAAAGTATTTCGGACTCCGCTTTCCGTTTTTTATAAAGTCTGTGGAAAGTTGTCCTCTTGCAATTTCAGGACGGCACTCCCTGTACCATTTAAGTACATACGGATTAAATGATTCTATGCAATAATCACCGTTATATTCATCGAGGATTTCGGCAACTATCGGGCAAACGGAAATATCCTTTGTTTCACATTTGATCTCTACTATGACCGGAACTTTACCGTCAATAACCTTCAGTGCTTCGGAAAGAAGCGGGACTCCGTACTGCTTAAGTTCTTCGGATGTAAGTTCCGAAATATTTTTTCCTTCTCCAGATTCGTGCCATACAGCACTGTCGTGGGCAATTACAGCCTGACCGTCCGCGCTTATACGTACATCAAGTTCGATACCGTATCCGTTTTCAACTGCATTTTCAAATGCTTCGACCGTATTTTCGCCTACTTTCCCACCGTGCATTCCTCTGTGTGCAAAAACCTTCTTGTCTGTAAACGGTTTCATATCCGCTCTGTCTTTAAGTCTCGGAGATATAGAATAAAGGTAAGCACCGGTAACGCCTGCCATAATACCTATTGCAATCTTGCTTTTTTTCATGTATTTCTCCATTCCGCCGCCAAACAGCGGCTGTATGATTTTTTAAGATTCCTTTTGTTAATTTCATGTTTTTTACGCAACAGTCTTTTATATTTCTACCACTGCCGTTTTTTCCCTGATCGTCCTTCACATGTATGTCATCATTACTTTCAATACTTTTCGTATTTCCGTGTATATTATCAACACCGCTCTTATTGAATATTATTTATAACATCATCGTCCGGACCGACATCCACACCGTTGAATTCATCTGCTTGTGTGTCATGCTGAACATTTTTTTTCTCAAGGAGAAGTTCCAGTTCGTGCTCATTTGCACCGTTGCCGTGACGAACAAATATCATAGTTATAAGAGCAACTATCAGGAAAAATGCTGAATACGGGAAAAGAATCCGGAGTCCCATAGGAAGAAGGTCAAAGAGAAGTCCGGTAACTAGAGGCGTTGCTATCTGCGCTGCCATCGAAAATGTGTAATATAGTCCCGTATACTTTCCTACATCCGCTCCTTTGCTCATTTCAACTACCATAGGATATGAATTTACATTCAGCGCCGCCCATGAAATCCCGACAAGTCCGAAAAGAAGATAAATAATTATGCTGTAATGACTTATAAATGATGTGATAAATACCGCTGAAAAAAGTATTATAAGACTTACAATTATTGTCGGTTTTCGTCCGAATTTTTGTGAAACCGTACCTATCGGAAGAAAACTTATAAGAGCAACAAGACTTCCGAACAGCATCGGAAGAACATAAGTTCCGTTATCAAGTCCCCAAATATCACTTGCATACCTTGAATAGTTGGTTTCTATTGCGCTGTAAGCCATAAACCAGAGAAATACGCTTATAAACAGAAATATAAGACTTTTTTTTACGCTTGCATGTACTTTTACGCCGGCGTTTATCCTGTTGACTCTTTCCTCTTCGGTCTCTTCTTCCGGCGGCATCATGGAAACAAGTTTGTTTTCATCGATCTTTACGCACATGGTGACAAGGCTTATAATCATAAATGATGATATTATTACAAACAGCAAGGTATAGTTTTTTTCACCCTTTAAAACAAGTGTCAAAAGTTGAACGAATATTATGCCTATTGCTCCCATCAGGTTTATTACCGCATTTCCCTTTGAACGGAGCGGCTTTGGTGTTACGTCTGGCATAAGTGCAACAGCCGGAGAACGATATACTGACATTGAAAGCAAAACACCTATTATGGCTATAAAGAAAATTACGGTTTTTCTGTATTTGTAAGAAAACGGAAGAACGAGCATAAAAATTACTGATAAAACTGTTCCGATTATTATATACGGCATCCTTTTTCCAATAGTTGTATGCGTCTTATCGGAAAGCGTACCGAAAAATGGAAGAAGTACCAGTGCAGATATATTGTCAAGCGACATAATAAAATTTATGACTAAATTCTTATTTCCTATTAACTTTTCCAGCATTAGCGGAATTTCGTTATTATACAATTGCCAGAACGCAGAAATTGTCATAAATGCAAGACCTACAAGCATGGTCCTTTTGGTATCAAGTTTCATTTTTTTTGCAGGAACTCCCTTCAGGAAACAGCACGAATTTTAAATACTGAAATAAGCAAATAAAATTTCATATAATATATTTTACCACTTTTTTAAATTATTTCAAGGATATTTTGTTAAATTAATATAAAATTAAATATCGGTTAATTAAAATAAAAATCGAATAAATCAAAACAATATATTATTTTTTTGAATATTGTAATTTTCAAAACGAAAAGCAGAAGCCGTACATTTCTGCACGGCCTCTGCCGTTTTGATCTTGATTTTATCAGGTTATTTTAACTTATTTGCCTGCTTTGAGGTCGTTTTCGTATTTCTCGATCATCTTTTTAACCATCTGACCGCCTACAGAACCGGCCTGACGGGAAGTAAGATCGCCGTTGTAACCCTGCTTAAGGTTTACTCCAACTTCGCTTGCTGCTTCCATCTTGAAGCGTTCGAGAGCGTCTTTTGCTTCCGAAACAAGAATCTGACTCTTTGCCATTTTATTTTCTCCTTTTAAATTCTGATTAAATGAACTCGCTTTCAGCATTAAAGTACAAGTTGCATCTTCTTGGCAAATTTTCTTTACGCCAACCGCTTGTTCTGTTTTTATTATGAGCGTAATCCAGAGAATTATAAATGGTAAATTTCACCTTTTTTTAACCTGAATATTTTATGTTCCCGATTCCCGGTGTGGTTTCTACTTTATAATTATTTTTAATTTGTAATAATTATTTTTAATTTTTAGTTTATTCTGTATTACAATCAAAATTTTTAATCGTAAAACCTTCAACATTCCGGTTTTGGGGCGAGCTTGGGAAGTTTTACCAAAATCATATCAGCACCTATTCGTTCTATTTGCTCCCATCTTATTACATGGTATTGACATTTGGCAAAAAGTTTATGCGGTTTGGGTACAAAAATTGCATTTATTCTTCCGCACATCGTGTCTATTTCAAGATCGCTTACATATCCGAGCCTGCAACCGTCACAGGTATTTATTACTTCCTTTTTACAGAGTTCACTGTACCTAACCGGTAAAGACGGACATTTTAACATATTTTTCTCCGTTCGTATGATATTTTTAAACCAATTTTTTATTATCGGATTTTTCGTCAGAAATTAATAAAATTTTTCTGTCTTGACTTTTTTCTGGACATCTTGTTTTAAAGCAAGATGCATATAAGTCCTCCGCTGCCTTCGTTTATTATCTTTTCAAGTGTGGAACCAAGTTTTTCCCTTGCACCCACCGGAATATTATCAAGTTTTGAATGTAATCCCTCAGTTATAAGTTCATAAAGCGTTTTGCCAAACAGATTGGAACTCCATATTCTTGTCGGATCCTCTTCAAACTCGCTTAATAAATATCTTATCAGATCCTCTGATTGCTGTTCTGTTCCGACTATCGGATTTATCTCTGTTTCAATATTTGCCTTTATCATATGTATTGACGGTGCTGATGCCTTAAGTTTGACCCCGTATCCACCGCCGCGTTTAATTATTTCCGGCTCTGCAAGACTGAGATCTTCTACTGCCGGCATAACTATCCCGTAACCGGTTTTTTCTACTGCATCAAGCGCCTCGGCTATTTTATCGTACCTTTCTTTTATTGCGGAAAGATCCTTAAGTTGTGTTACAAGCGACTCTTCGTTTTCTATTGAAAATCCGGTAAGTTCACTGATAACTTTATAATACAAAGTTTCTTTTAATTTAATCTCAAGTTTTGCAACTCCGGTACCGCACTCGGTAGATGTGATAAAAGCATCCCTTATGTATTCGTGACCGAAAAGCGCGTTGAACGCCGACGGTATCTCTCCTAGTTTTTTTATCTTTTTTGCACAATCTCCTATTGCCTCTCGAAGCGATTTAACCAACCAATGTTCAAAGTCAAGCGCAGTCGTCCATGCCGGAAGTTCGACGTCTATCATACGTACCGGAAATTCAAGAAGAAGAAGTTCCATAATATGGCGTATATCTTCGGAATTAAGTTCAATTGCGCTGACGAGCGCAACCGGAGCACCGTAATTTTTTTCAAGTTCCATAGCAAGAGAAATTGCCTTTTCACTGCCCGGTTCAGCAGAGTTGAGAAGTATCGCAAAAGGTTTTCCTATTGACTTTAACTCGGAAATAACACGCTTTTCCGCTTCTACATAAACGTCTCTCGGTAACTCCCCTATACTTCCGTCAGTGGTAACGACTATTCCTACCGTAGAGTGTTCGAAAATGACTTTTTTAGTGCCAAGTTCGGCAGCGGCCTCGAACGGCATTGGCTCATCTGACCAAGGAGTCAATACCATTCTGCTTTGACCGTTTTCAACAGTTCCGAGCGCTTCCGGGACAACATATCCTACGCAGTCAGCAAGTTTAACGCGCATTGTCGCCTGCTCACCTATTGAAATTTCCACCGCTTTTTCCGGAACGAATTTAGGCTCTGTTGTCATAACGGTTTTTCCTGCCGCTGTTTGAGGCATTTCGTCTTTTGCTCTTTCTTTTTCAAATCCCGCCGTCATATTCGGCAAAACAAGTTGCTCCATAAATTTTTTTATAAATGTTGATTTTCCGGTCCTGACAGGACCCACAACGCCTATATAAATGTCTCCCCCGGTCCTTTCGGCTATATCCTTATAAATATTTTGTGTGCCAACCATGACTGCTCCTCCGACTTTCATTCATCAATTTTTGTTTAATCCATATGTATGCAGTCGAATTTGAATTTATTCCGCACATTTTCTTTTATCAATCACTTGAATAAAAATATTTTTCCGCATATATTTTTTAAAAAATCGCAGGTACAATATCATAACTGTTGAATATATTGAAAAAATTTAAATTCTATATATCACATATTATTCCTCTTTAAGTAAAAACAAACCATATTATACAAAAAATAATGCCAATAAAAAACACGGTAAAAAATTTCTATGAAAAGAGGCTCAACCGATGTTTTTTTGCTACATCCGGATAAGCCCCTTTTATTTTTTCAGCCAAAATATTTTATTTTTTTTTTACTGTTTTTATCAGAAAAACAGACCGATGACCGCACCGGCAATTGCAGATATAAATGCGCATATGATCGTTTCATATCTTGAAATCGGCGTTCTTTCAAGTTTTGTTATCCTTTCGCTTTGGTTGATCTGCTCGCGAAGCATACTTTTCATGTTGACCGCAAGTTCACGTACACTAAGCGAAAGTTCACCTATTATTTTTATCTGCTCTTCCTGACCCTTCATCCTGTCTTTTAATTCAGAAATACGGTTGTCATGGTCATTGAGTTTCAAGAGTATATTTTGGCTTATTTCTTCTGTATTCAATTCTTTCTTCCTTTCACCGTTATTTTATCGCCGTAAGCGGTATAAAATCAGAAACTTTTTTTGTTTACCATGCTTTTAACGTTTTTCTGCACGGTATTCAATGTAATAGCCGCATATCTCTGCCTTTCCTCTGCCAAAAACACGTAATCTTAATGAATTGCATTTGGTAAGTATCATCGGTATATCAAAATATCCGTCGGTCTTATCGCTTATACTTACCACTCTGTCAGGTTCGCTGCGACCGTTGTAAATACATCCAACGCTTACTGCTCCGCCGGATTTGAGTTTCAGTTTTAAAAAAAACCTGCACGGCCAAAAACCTTTTTTACTTTCTTTAAGTATCTCTCCTGTCTCAAAAGACCATCTTACTTCCTTTTCGACAATAGGATGTCCTTCCTGCGAAAAGTAGTTTTTACAATCTTCTCCTGCGTTTTCGTAATCCCAAAGGATAAGACTGTTTACGGTGTCTGATTCTTTACATAACGCAATAAGGTTTCCGTCTTTTTTTATGAATTTCTTTACTTCCGGAGCATCCTCCATATTCCATGTTTTCGATACGGGATTATAGACATATATACCGGCTTTTCCGTTTTCATCGGCAAGACGAATACAGTATTTTCCGTTATTATCTCCTGCCGGCGAAGGTCCCGAGTAACCGGAAATCTCATTGCCGAGGGGTTCCGATATTATCTTAGGGAATGATCCGTCATAGGCACATACCGCTACCGGACTTTTATAGTAAATTACTCCGTTTATGTAAACCGGACTGTTCTCCGCCTCAACCTTTACTCCGTCACAGAAAATTGTTGAAAATGTCATTTTATCTTCGGTAATTTTGAGTTGGATAATAGAGTGCTCCCTGAATACGACCGGTGACCCTCTGAAATCACATATCGCTGTAAATTCCTCACCGCCTCCGACATCAACCGAAAGCCCTCCGCCGTATTCCGTCCAGGAAAACGGGTCATTCACCGCGCTTGCATAAATACGGCTTATAAATTTTCCGTCCTCGTCTTCACCGTGATAAACACCTATTATTCTTCCCCCGCAAACCGCCGTTTGCTGAAGTCTAGGCACCCACCTTTTCAGACTGTAATTTCCTATTTTTCTCGTATATGGGGCGGCACCCGAAAAATATATGCCGGTACTGTCTTTTGCCATAACTTTTACATATTTGCCGAGTATACCTTCTGCTCCGTTGCATTCAAGGACCTCTCCTACTTTAAAACTCTGACCCATACTTTCATGGACGATTTTTACATAACTTTTAAAATCATGCCATGTAAATCCGTCATATTTTTTTGTCTCATAACCGCCGTCATTTTTGGGTTTTACCCAAAAATTTCCGTCAACAGCAGTTTTCGGTTCACTTTCTGAAACTGTATAATTGACTATTTCATTCAAATTTTCGTCTACGGTCATGATCTGAGTACCTTCGCTACCAAAACTGTACGTTTTGCGCATAGCGCCGAAATCTGATGTATCGTGTACATTATAATACGAACCCAAAGGAAAAACCACATAATAGTCACCAAGTCTCAAAATATTATGTTTGTAAATATCAGAGTAGTATACATCACTGTACTCTGTCTGCCCGTTGTAAAATAAACCGTTTTCTATGCGTGCTAAAGTTTCATCAGGAAGGATACTTGAAAGATTTCCGAAATGAGAAACACACGCGCGCTTATTTCTTTGATAAAGAGAAGGGAAAAGTGAGTCGGACATATTTTCACTGTACACAAGTGTCTTTCCGTCAGAACGGCTGTTATGGCGAAGTCCGCTGAAACCGTCAATACTTTCGGAAAAATTGTCAGTAACCTTTAAATCGCTGATATATTTCATGTCCTTTCCCCCTTATTATAAAATTTTATAATATACGGTTTTTTCCGGAACATGATTTCTGTTTACATGGTCAACATATTCCGAATATGCCCTTTCAAAGCATCGAGCCATATTATTGTATGTTTCGGTCTTACCCTCTGTAAATGTACTTTTCATTACAAGATAAAGCGGATAAAATTCTGCATATGCATCAGGTGCGGTAAGTGTATCGGCTGTATCCAGTTTGACCGTCATCTGAACACCGAAAAGTTCAATGTTAATTTTTTCTTCAAGTTCGGAAAGCCACTGAATCAGTCTTTCAGAAGATCCGCTGTATTTATATATGTCTTCCGCTCTTTCAATTGCATCGGATACTGTCATATTTTTCTCCTTTTTCAATAACGCAGTATCAGTCGTCTTTTCTGTTTTCCGCGATATAGGCATCGGAAATTCTGTCCTGTTTCTGACTCTGCTCTATTATTTCTTTAAATTCATACGGAACCATAACACTTTCACCACATCTTATAAGCATGCGTTTTCCGTTTACGGCAACATATCTTTCGTTATCGTTTCTTCCTCTTTTAGGTATAAAAACCATATATTTTCCGTTATTCATTTATTAATTCCGTCCTTTCAAAATAACAAGAGAGGCACTGCCGAAAAGACAGTACCTCCCCCGACATAATACGTATTTTTAATTGTATGTTTTAAATATCAGTTCTCCGCTGCGTTGGCTGAAAAAGCGGAAACAGACTCAACTCTTATCATGTATTCTTCAACCAAACGCTTGGCACATTTGAATGCCTTCCAACCTACAGAACTGCGCTGATTGAGCGGATCGTTTCCGTAGCCTTTTTGTTTTATTATGTTTTCAATACCGCCCTCCATTTCGGTTACGCCGTAAGCATCTGCACCGAGGATAAGTGTGGAGAATACGCTGAGACCTTCACTCGTACCGCCTTTACAAATAATTTTGTCACCTGAAGTCAATTCGCTTTCAAGTGCGTTTTCAAGTGTAAGCACAGTATCGCTTCCGGATTCGGACGCTGCGGTTATTTTATTTGCTTTACCGTCAATATAAACATCGATCGGTAAAAGGGCGTCTATTCCGTCAAATACACCGCTGACTTTTACAGTATTTTGACCGGAGGTGCCGGAGACTACATTAAAGGAAGAAGAACCGCAAACAAGCATCGGCGCAAAAATTTTGGCTTCTGTTGACTCAACAAATCTTACGCCGCCGATACAGCCGATCTCCCCTCTGAAAATATTTTCCGGCTTTGCATATTGATTTACGCTTATCCAGCGGTCACCCGCCTCTTGCATAAGATCATAGGCGACATATGGGTGGATAATACCTACGTAATAACCGTCGATTTTAGGTGCATTCATTGCTTTAAGTTCTGCCGCCGCTTTAAAAATCTGCTTTACGGTAAGTTTGCAACTTGAATCAAGCGATCCTCTGTCGGTAACCTCTGTTTCGCTGCCGTTTTCACCGATTTTAGGGCAGAACATAACATTGGTCCCGCCGTTAAGTTCGTTTCTTACCACGGTATCAAGTGTGAGACCTGCCTGACATGCAAGTTTTTTTGTTGCTTCTATTATCGCATTGTCAACTGAGGTAAGTTCGAAAACGTCTGAAAGTTCCACATAATCTCCATATTGCTCGGGGGTACATGTTATAGCGGTAACATTCAGTTTATTGCCGGTAGGGGTTACGCCTTCTGTAATTGCATTGGTTGCTTTGGGAAGAGCGGAAAAAGAGCGGAATTCTACGGATTTACCGCCGTTTTTCGGTATTCTTCTCTTCTGTCCGAACTGATCGTGTACGAGACTAGGTGACGCAAGTTCAATAAGCGCTTTGTCATAAAATGTTTTCATTTCTGCGGAAAGATTATTACCTTCAGCATTGGAAAGCGTGGTATTTATTATCTCGTCCGCTCCGAAAAGTTTAAGTGAAAAAAATTTTTTATTTGTCATTTTTATTCCTTTCTTAAAAGTATTCTTATTACCTTTATAATTGTAAAAATTCCGATTGCATTTTCCGGGTGGGGTATGGTATTGGTTAACCGTAGATGCACAGACATGATTTTTCACCGTCTGAATCAAGAATCTTTTACAACAAAATAAAAGGTAAATTTAAATACCGTTTATTTGAATCTGATTTTTTCGCCTGTCTCCACCCTTTTTAAAAGTTTCAAAATGTCACTTCCGTTCAGGGTAGAAACATTTATGCCGGTAACCATACCTATACTGCCGCTGATCCCGTTTTCACAGGGTCTGCTGCGATTTGCTTTTATCATGGCCTCGGCATTTGTTTTTCTCATATCGGCAACCTGCTTTTCTGTTTTTTCATTGAAACCGATATCGCTGTTATAATCACCGTTGTATGATGAATTGCTGCTTTGATTTTTTTCTGATTTTATACTGCTTTTATCCCCATAAATGCCTTCGACCTTCAAGGTACCGGCATTCTTTTTTTCGGAGTTTACTGGCTGCGAAAGTTCTGTGCACCGTTCTTTTTGCAGACCTGATAAAAAATCATCTTCAGTGCCGGATATGACTCTTGATCTCGAGTTTCTGAGTCTTTTTCGGATTATACTTTCCGTTCGGCGCTTGTACGCTTCTTTATATTTGCCTCTTATCAGGGACAAAAACTCCTTATCTTCTTTTTCCGCATCGGTTGCATTGCTTTCGGAAATTATGTTATTTTCCTCTGACGAAACAGCAATGTCTGCCTCGGTCTCTGCTTCATCACGGATATTCGGCTTCGTCTGACCAAAATCTCCGGACTCGGCAACATTGTTTTCGGCATAATTTTTTATGCCTGTCTCTCCGTCATCGGCGTCATGACGGCACTGCTCTTCATAAAAAGACAAAGATGTTTTTGTTTCATCCGCCTTTAACGGTTCCGGAGCCGCCTGAAAAGTCTTGTCTTTTACGCCCGATTTATCAAGAAAGCCGTTTCCGGCATTTTCTGCATTAATAATGTTTTTCTGCATATTTTTCTCACTTTATCTCAAGTTATAAAAATTTTTACTATGCTTTATTTCAAATATTTTACTTAACACGGGTACTTTATTTTAAATTTACACATTCCGGATAATTTTCTTCCAGAAGTTCAAATCCGAGAAGGAGCGTATCAAAAATAACCGAAAGTTCCTCGATATATTCCTCTCTTACTTCAAGATCGAATACTGCATAACCGGGTTCGACCGTAATTGTCGAACTTAAAAATGCTCCTTCGCTCTGCATTTTTTCAATTTTTTCAACAGCAGTAAGTACAAGTATTGATGCAGCAGCACAGGCAAGTGCCTCTTCACCGTTTTCTTCCATGTCAGAACGGCTTGGCATGCGTTTATCTTCGCTGCACGCGTGACCGCTTGCCTCAAAAAAATATCTGTCTTCATAATATCCGCTTGTTACAACAGTCACTCGCTTTCCTCCTCTCTATTCCCTGTTTTTTTCTGCATCGTATATCTTTGAAAGAATCTCATCTCTTCCTTCAAAATTCATTGATGACAAAAGTATGATGGCAGCCTCCTTGTTTTCAGGATTAAACACTCCCATTTCATATAATTCCTTGGCCATTGCGTTCTGTTCATCACGCTTTGAAGCAATACTTTTTTCCGCAGTTACGGAAATATCAAATGCCGGAACACGTTTGTATTTTTCGTCACCGTCATTAAATATACTCTTAAATCCGCTGATAGAACTGTTATCGTATGTAAGATATTTCGGAATACTTTTTGATCCGTTCGGACTTATAACCCTGAAACACCTCGGCACTGTATAAAACTGACGGATAAGTTCTATCATTATCGTACAAACTTTGCAAAATGCCCTGTATGATGAAGAAATCATATCTTTTGTAAGTTTACTTCCGGATTTTTGCAGTGCACTTATTGCCGCAGCTGCTATTACTCCGCCTTCTGTACCCCCTGCTGTTATATCACGGTTTCCAGATGTCTCCTTAAGTTCAGTAATTTTGTTATT
Organism: uncultured Clostridia bacterium; assembly: GCA_944381115.1. Taxonomy (GTDB): domain Bacteria; phylum Bacillota; class Clostridia; order Oscillospirales; family CAG-272; genus SIG673. The sequence goes on along the minus strand of CALWJV010000003.1, from coordinate 33,415 downwards.
AATAACATGTATGCACATGTCGGAAAGCGGTTCGACCTTTATCTCTCTTATTGATTCATAACCGAGCCCTGAACCCTGTATATGCACAAACGGCTTGGTCCAATCGGCAAATTCTTCTTCATTTACAGAGCCGTCAGCACGAATAAAATAACGCCTTGTTGCCGCCATTTTGGCGTTTTCCAAAATAGCAAAATCAAGTTTGTCAATTTGAAGTTGTGCGTCCTTCATTATGTCAAGTGAGCCAAATCCGCATGGCGTACCTTCAACCGGGTACATAACGTCAGTTACAAATGGGTATTTACCATGCTCGTATAGTCCTGTTTCCTCATACTCCGGGTGATCTTCTGTACAATAAAGCATATATTTATCCACAAACTTACAGTAGTGAATTATCTGTCTGCCTTTTGGGCTCCTTGATTTATAATACCAGTCAACCACTGTTGCTTTATCCGATACATCTACCTCGTCATCATATATATACCGACTTGTTTCTCCCGCACTTTCCGTCGGCAGTTCTTTTATCTGCGGATAAAATTTCATAAGTTCTTCCACACTTCGCAGTTCGGTATGAAAAAGGTTTGGAGAGTCATTAAGATCGTTTACCCCCGGCTCCCAAAAAAGATTCAGAACATCTATTCGTTTAAGTTCGATCTCTCCGAATCCGTCCAGTGCTTCCGGATTCCAGAAAACTCCATAACAACCGGTCCCGTGCTTGAGTTTGTCATTCCATATGGACGAATAAACTCCGGGAAAATCATTCTGCTCAAGAAGTGCCGGAAGGAGTTTTGAAAGTGCTTCTGCCGACTCTGTATCAGACGGTTCACGAGCCGAAATATACGGAGTGGGAATTGAATCCATTGCATCGGCATGCTTTATTGCAAGTGAGTTGAAAAGCCACGCCGAGGCGGGTACATATTTTGTGTCTGAAAGTAAGCGGGTATGTCTGAGTTTATACCATTGCTCGTTTTGAATTATTCTGTTTGTCTGTGCGATCCTCTGTTTTCTGTATTTTTTTAGAAGTGCCATCGCTTTTAAAATATCCGGCATATGTTTTTCCTTTCTTACCAGCAGGACTTTTTACCTACCTTAAAATTTTATTATGTATTTGTTTTTGTAACTGAATATCCTTATTCCCGTAACGGTCAATTACATATCATGCAGCGTTAGTAAAAACAAGAGAGATTGTATAAAAGATTCATTTTAAAAATTTTTCAAATCAAGCGGATTGTCATAAATTGCCTTTAAATTTTTGTTTTTCCTGACCGTCACGGGAAGGTACATACATAAATATCTTACTTCATCGGCAACATGATCTTCTCCTTCCGTATCAAGATCCTCCGGGTTGGTTTTTGAAAATGTAAGAAGAGGTACTGTGCGTAAAAATGCTTTACAGTTATTAAATATGTACATCAACGGGTACCCGTTTTCATCAAACGAAAGACGGTAATGCACCTGCATCCAACCAGGAATACGTTTGTTATCGCCAGGTGAAAAATAAACTCCGTGTTTTGCCGCGGTCTCAACTATTGCTTCACCTCTTGAAGAGTCCCAGATACTTGGATCGGCTACCCCGAAAACAGTTTTTCCTTTAAGATAAGGATGTTCGTTTTCGATTCTGCGGATTTCCGAAAAAATTTTATCCGGAATCCATTTAACACCTTCGTTTGGGCTACCTGTACATCCGTAAAGTTCAAGGATCCGGTATATACGACCGTCATAATCCTCAGCCCACCATCCGCAACTGAAAGGTTTTGCATATCCGAAGTCAAAACTACGGAATATTTTCCAGTCTTTCGGAATGTCAAATGCTTTTATTACATTTGAAAACTTTCTGTTTTCATATCCTTCAGGGTTATCTTTAAATTCTTCAAAAAACTGACCTTCAAATACGTCCCAGTTACCGTAACGGTGTGCTTGACGTAACTTTTCGGGAAGTGAATCAAGAACCGTCACATATTCCGGGTTTCTTTCCATCAATATTTTATTGTCGTCTATGGTGGCGGCAATAAATTCATAATCTTCTTTTCGTTCTCCGAAATTGTAAATTCCCTTTATAAACAAACGTCTGAACCATGTATGACCGACGCCACCGGGATTTCCGGTAAAAAACATTCTCGGGCGAAAATCTTTTCTTGTTGTCCTGTTTGCGGTCATTAAAAAACTTACTTGTTCCCATGTAAAATGGGTACACTCCTCAATGCCGATAACATCGAATTCCTGTCCCTGATATTTATAAACATCCGATTCTTTATCACAGTAGCCGAGTTTTAAATAAGAACCGTTCGGAAATTCAAAACTTCTCTCCGATGCCTTGTAGTTCACTGCTTCGCCAAGGAGTGTAATGAGCGGTATAAGGTGATTTTCTTTAAGTTCCGGAAGTGTTTTTCTAAGCAGCAGACACTTAAGTCCCGGATACTTAAAGCAAAGAAGTACAAGTTTTGTGCGCATTGCCCAGGATTTACCGCCGCCGCGTGCACCTCCATAACCTACAAAACGTGCTTTTGACATAAAAAAACGTTTTTGTTTTTCCGAAGGCGGCGGAATTTTCAATATAAATATATTTTTATTCTTCACAGACTGCACTCTTCTGCCTCTTCACCAAACTCAATTTTTACCGATCCGGCACATTCGCCATCGCTCGTCCTTATACCGTTAAGTTCGCATATGACCCCGGTTATTTCTTTAATAACAGAAGAAAATTCTTTTAAAGTTTTGGTATCAATTCTGCGATTTTGTTTTTCCTCCTGAGAAATTAAAAATAATTCTTCGTCTCCCGAAAGTCCGCAAAGCATATCTGCTATATGCTCCGCTGCAATCTTCAGAGGCAGGAGTTTTTCCGAGGAAATATCGTTTTTTACAGATTTTTCTCTTCTTTTTTTATTTTTTTTCTGTATATCGCAGTATTCAGTTACATTTTTTTCATCTGAACCGCTTTTACTTTTCCTCATTCCATATCTAAAACTCCTTTCTTTGACATTCTCATAACCTCAGATTTTTCATAAAATTTCTAAATATAACCGAACATATGTTCGAATTAAATTTTATGAAGACAAAGAAGACATCTTTTACAAAGAAACGTATAAAATCTGTCCGTATATATTTCCTCGGTAATTTTTTCGCCGCAACAGGAACATTTTTCTTGCTCTAAAAAAATATAATTTATATCCTCCGCCCTTTCCTTATTTTCATTTTTTTCTTTTTTCAATTTTAAATCAGCCTTCCCTCTTATTTTTTCTCTCCCGTCTGCTGTATATATTTTACCATCTCCATAGTGTTATTTCAACAGAAACGCCGAACATTTGTTCGACTTATGTTGAAAATAAACAGATATACGCATTTATTTTTTTAAAATAAATTCAGAATGCACAAATAATTGTAATTTTGTTTGGGAAAAATTTCCATAATTTACTTTTACATCGTATTTGGTGTTGTTGGTATAACTTTATTTTTAATTATAACTAAAAGTTAATTTATTAACGACATTTTTAAAAAATATAATTTAAATACATAAGCGAATGTCGAAATATAAGTTATACAAAATAATTTTTTTGTTAAATTTTAATATTATTAATTTAAAATATCTAAAATTTCATGTTCTATTGATTTTTTTATTTTTTTATGCTATTATTTATTATATTGAAACTTTAAATGGAGAAACACATGACGATTAACAAAGAAATAACCGTTGCGCTCTGTACTCTCGGTTGCCGTGTAAACCAGTACGAAAGCCGGGCAATATCAGAATACTTGGAAGAACGTGGTGTAAAAATATGTAAATTTTCCGAAAAATGTGACGTTTACATTATAAATACCTGCGCGGTGACTGCTGAAAGTGAAAAAAAAGGTCGTAAAATGATCCACAGGGCTCAAAAATTGAATCCTGATGCATTTATAATCGTCACAGGCTGTCAATCCCAACTTCATCCTGAAGAAATTTCCAAAATACCTGGAGTAACATATGTCGGTGGGAATGCCTCAAAACTTGATGCCGCAAGGGCTGTATTTGATATATTGGAAAACAGATATGACTCACCCGTTTTCGGAAGACTTGAACATACAGGCGAGTATGAAAATTATTCCGTAAAATTTCCGGATCATACCAGAGTATATATAAAAATTGAGGACGGATGCGAAAACAAATGTTCATACTGCATTATCCCTTACGTCAGGGGACCAATTCGTTCAAAACCTTTTACAGATGTCGTTAAAGAAGTTGAGTGCGTCGCTACACTTGGATACAAGGAAATTGTACTCACCGGAATAGAGACATGCTCTTATCAATACGGTCTTACCGATCTTATGAAAGCGCTATCGGATATTAAAGGAATTGAAAGGATTCGTTTAAGTTCGGTAAATCCGGCATTTATAAATCCGAAATTTACTGAAAATATAAAAGATATAAAAAAAATCTGCCCGCATTTTCATTTGTCTCTTCAAAGTTGCTGTAACAAAACACTGAATGCAATGAAAAGAAAATACAACACAGAAATGATATTCAGAAACTGCGAAGCACTTCGCAGTTCAATTCCGAAAATATCCTTTACAGCCGATCTTATATGTGGTTTTCCCGGAGAAAATGACGGTGATTTTAAACAAACTCTTGAAAATGTCAGAAAACTTTCACTTCTTTCCGCACACATATTTCCGTATTCAAAACGACCGGGAACAGAGGCTGCGGAATTGCCGGATCAGCTGCCGGAAAATGTAAAGACCAAAAGATGCGAAATGCTATCAAAAGCTGTGGAAGAAAGCCGGAAAAAAATTATCCTTGATTTTATTAAATCCAAAACCTTGTTTTCTGTTTTATTTGAAACTTATGAAGATGGGATACTGTACGGACACACGGAAAATTTTATACGTGTCGGAGTTCACGGAAAAAAATGTTTAACTGGTTGCATAGTAAAAATAAGACTGACCGGAATTGACGAAACCTCAAAAGAGCCAACTGCCACAGCGGAAATTGTATAAGTTTTTTAAAATTTATTATTAAGTTGTTAAGTCTGGATTTTTTTCATAAAATATGATTCTTAAATCCTGATGCTGTTTTTCAAAAAAAGACTGTTTCAAAACGAAACAGTCTTTTTGTTTTAATCAAGTTCTTTTAACCCGGTGTAAAGTTCGTAATATCTTCCCTTCATTTCAAGAAGTTGGTCATGCGTTCCTCTTTCTATAATCTCTCCTTTTTCAAGTACCATTATTGCATTTGAATTCCTTACGGTCGAAAGTCTGTGTGCGATAATAAATGTAGTTCTGTTTGTCATAAGTCTATCCATACCGCGCTCTATATGACGTTCTGTTCTGGTATCAACAGAACTTGTAGCCTCATCAAGAACAAGTATTGGAGCCTTGGAAAGTGCAGCACGTGCAATATTTATAAGTTGACGTTGTCCCTGTGAAAGATTCGAACCGTCTCCTTCGAGCATAGTTTGATATCCTTCGGAAAGCCTCATTATGAAACTGTGTGCAGACGCGGTCATTGCAGCCTGAATTACTTCTTCATCTGTAGCATCAAGACGTCCATAACGTATATTTTCCATAATTGTTCCTGTAAAAAGGTGCGTATCCTGTAATACCATCGTAATATTTTTACGTAGATATGACCTTTCGTAATTTTTAACGGGAATACCGTCCACCGTTATTTCGCCTTGTTCTATATCATAAAAGCGGTTAAGAAGATTTGTAACAGTTGTTTTTCCTGCACCGGTTGAACCGACGAATGCAATTTTTTGTCCGGGATGTGCATATAAAGAAATATTTTTAAGAACTGTCTTTTCCGGAACATAACCAAATGTTACATTTTTAAATATGACGTCTCCTTTTATCTCACTCGTCACAGCATTCGGCATATCAAGAACTTCCGGATCACTGTCCATTACAGCAAATACTCTTTCTGCCCCGGCAAGTGCTGAAAAGATCGAGGTCACCTGCATAGAAATATTATTTATGGGAAATGAAAATTGCCTTGAATACTGTGCAAATACTGTCAATTCACCGACTGAAAATCCGGTCATGCACATAAGAACTCCGCCTATACCAACTGTAAGCGCATAACTTACCTGCCCCATATTACCCATTATAGGTCCCATTATGCCACCGAAAAACTGTGCCATAAACTGCTTATTCCTGAGGTCCCCGTTAAGTGTCTCAAATTCATTTATACATTCACTTTCACGTGTGAACACTTTTATAACCTTCTGACCGGCAACAGTTTCCTCTATGTAACCGTTAACAGCACCGAGAGCCGCCTGCTGTCCGGAATAATACTTTCTGCTGTATTTTGCTATTCTTCCTCCACCAAATATAAAAACGGGAATAAAAGCAACTGTTATAAGTGTAAGGACCCAGTTTGTTGTAAGCATGAAAACAAATGTCCCGACAAGCGTAATAGCTCCGGAAATAATATTTAAAAGAGAACTGTCAAGCATTGTTCCGATTATGTCAACATCGTTAGTAAACCTGCTCATAACCTCACCGGTCGGATGAGTATCAAAATATTTTATAGGAAGTTTCTGAAGCTTTTCAAAAAGGTCTTTACGAAGTTTTTCAAGAACTCCCTGAGAAACGGTAATCATTATTCTATTCTGTAAATATAAAGATATGATCCCGATAAAATACACTGTACCGAGCACAATCAGCGCAGAAACAATATACATAAGTATATCTGCAGTTCTCGGATTGTGAAATAGGGGATAAATTACCGGTTTAAAAATATCGTAAAATTTCGAAATGACTTCATCCGCTTTTGTTGCAAGCGCTCCGGTATTCGGTTTATTCACTATTTTGTTAAGTATCGGCGCAAGCATAAATGAGCCAATGAGCGAAGTAACTGTGGAAAGCAACATTGTAAAAACAACAAAAATCAACCTGAATTTGTAAGGCACAAGGTACCCTATAAGTCTTTTTATGGTTTTTTTGGTGTCCTTGGGTTTTCCCCCCATACCTTGGTTACGCCCACCTCTCGGTCCGCGTACCGGCATCATACCTTTTTTGTCTTTGAAAGCGTATGTATTATACTGCTTTTGAAGTTGCTCTAAATTTCTTGCCATAACTCACGCCTCCTTCTTTTCTACTTGGGAATAGTAAATTTCTTTATATTCCTCACAGTTTTCAATAAGGTAGTCGTGACTGCCTTGACCGACTATCTTTCCTTCGTTAAGAACTATTATTTCGTCTGATTCTTTAACTGAACTTATTCTCTGCGCTATAATTATCTTGGTTGAACCTGTAAGCTCTTCTTTAAAGGCTTTTCTTATCATTGCCTCGGTCGCGGTATCTACTGCACTTGTTGAGTCATCAAAAATGAGTATCTTCGGTTTTTTAAGTAGCGCTCTTGCTATACAGATCCTTTGTTTTTGACCGCCTGAAACATTTACTCCCCCTTGTTCAATGGGACTTTGATATCCTAAAGGAAAGTTGCGAATAAATTTATCAGCCTGAGCGTACTCAGCAAATTTGCTGTATTCTTCCGGCGTTGCATTTTCATCTCCCCAGCGAAGGTTTTCTTCAATTGTACCGGAGAAAAGAACATTTTTTTGAAGTACCATTCCGACTCCGTCACGAAGATTTTTCAGAGTATAATCCTTTACATTTATACCGTCGATCAAAACCTGTCCTTCATCAGGGTCATAGAGTCTGCAGATCATTGAAACCAGAGTCGATTTACCGCTTCCGGTTGAACCTATAATGCCAACCGTACTGCCCGCTTTTATTTTAAGGTTTATGTCATCAAGAACTTTTTCTTCGCTTGTTTTGTAATATCTGAAAGAAACATCCCTGAATTCAATATTTCCCTCTTTTACAACGGCATTTTTAAAAGATGCTTTGTCGTCGCTTATATCCGGCTTTTCATCAAGCACCTCTCTGATACGCTTTGCAGAAGCCATTGCTCTGGAGAACATCATTATCATCATTGTAATCATCATAAGAGATGTAAGTATCTGAGTGCAGTATGTAACAAATGCTGAAAGGTCCTCTATTGGCATTGGACTGTTCTCTGCCAGAACCATGTTTCCACCAAACCAGATAACTGACATAACTGTAAGGTTCATAAAGAGGTTCATAACCGGAGATAGAAGTATCAAATACTTCATGGCAGACATACCGGTATTTTTCAGGTCAACGTTTGCTTTCCCGAATTTTTTTGTTTCAAAATCCTCTCTTACAAAAGATTTTACAACTCTTACATTAGTAACATTTTCCTGAACAGTGTTGTTAAGTCCGTCAACCTTTTCCTGCATTTTTGAAAATTTCGGAAAACTTTTTGATACTATTGCAATTATTGAAATGAGTAAAAGAGGTATTGAGACCGAAAGCACAACAGCAAGAGAAGGACGCAGACTTATTGCCATAATAAGTGCTCCTATCATCATTCCCGGTGAACGCAAACACATACGAAGAAGCATATTAATGAAATTCTGCATCTGTGTAACGTCATTTGTAAGTCTTGTAACAAGAGAACCGGTACTGAACTTATCTATATTTGAAAAAGAAAAACCCTGGACATTTTTATATATGTCATTTCGGAGATCGGCAGCAAAATTTACAGATGCTTTCGCACCGAAATATGCCCCTCCGATACCACCAGCCATCATCGCAAGAGCAGTAAGTATCATCATCGCCATTATACCGACGCTGTACATCGGAGAAGCATCTGCACTTTGTCCGAGCACCATTGCCAAAAACATCGGCATCATAACTTCTCCAATAACTTCAATTATCATGCATAGTGGCCCAAAAATAAAGTACCGCTTATACGGTGCAACATATTTTATCCATCTTTTCATATATACTTTTCCTTCCTGCATTGAATTTTTGGACTTAATATCTTATAATAATTACTTTATAACCAATTTAATTATTTAAAAATTTAGTCCGGAAAATAATTTCCGGACAGTTTTTCAATAAAGTCATCCGACTCTTTTCGTGTTCTGAATATAAAAATTTGTTTTCTGTTCTTGTATTTTTCTATTAGACCGTAAATTTTTAAAAGATAATAATCTTTAAATTCCATAATGAATTTTTGAAAATCCTTTTCAATTTCAGTCTCAATCCATGGAAGATCTTAACGTTTTTTCCTATCCTGTTTCTTACCCCTTCAAGACAAACCTCCACGGGAATGTCCATTAAAAAAAACGGTATCACAGTTGTAAAAACGCACTTCAAGAGTACGACTGTAATTGCCGTCAATAATGAAACTGTCTTTATTTAAAATTTTTTCAAGTTCTGAATCAAATTCTTCTTTTGAAACGGTTGTTTTATCCGGTCTGTGCCATATCATATCGAGGTAATGAAGCGGAAGTCCGGTAATGTCACGAAGTTTTCTTGCAAATGTACTTTTACCGCTTCCCGGAGAACCTATGATTATTACTTTTTTAAAGTTCAATTTTTCCTCCATCTTCTTTTTTACATATACTATTCATGACTGTTTAGCCAGGAATCAAAAATATAAAATCGATTTTCAAGTTACTTCAAAAAGTTCCATACGTATAAATTTACGTAAAATATTACCGCAGTAATTTGTCATAAGTGCATCGTATTCCTCTTTTTTTATTGTGCCTCCTATCCCCATTACATCAAATATAACAGAAGCTTCTTTTATCTTTAACAATGGAAGATCCTCAAATCCGTTTTTGAGATAAAAATTATGGCGCTTTACACGCTGCGTATAATTATCAGACGCAGAGTCAAGCGTCTCTCTTGCCAAAAAAAAGCGCTTACCTTCATATATTTTTTTCAATTCAGTTAAGATCTCACTGCCGTACCCTTTACCTCTTATTTTTTCGTTTACCGCAAAATAATTAAGGTAGGCCATATCCTCATAAGGTATGACGTATGCAAATCCGACAAAATCGTCATTTTTCTTTGCAATGTAAAAATCTCCTTTTCCGTTTTCCGCAGCACGCTTCATTATGAAATACGGCTGACGCTCTTTTTTAGGAAAGGCAGAAAAATATAATTTTTTTACGGTCTTATAATCACTTTTTTTTGATTTTTTCAAAATAATACTCATAATTTAATTTTTTTAATATCGTCTTTACTTTAAATCTGCAAAGATCGTTTTTTACCCCATTATCGTACTATGTTGTTTATTTTTTTCATTTAAAAGACTGTGTAAATTATTTGCACGTCTGCCTTTTTCTGTAATACAGAGTGCAGATTCAGAACAAGGCTTGTAATCAATCGACATTCCGCCGTCACTTAATATTGTTGCCAAAATCAACGCTCCGCAATAAAAACATTCAATCATTAAATCTGTACATTCAACAACTTTTAACAATTTTGTACCACATCCCGGACAAATCAATGTTTTCCGTTTTGATTCTGCCTGCATTTTTTATTCCTCCTTAACGGCATCTGTCAAAAAAGCATATAAAAATGTTGGTCTTAAAAATTTTAAATTTCAAACATATGCTTAATTATAATATTTTTTACATATTTTGTCAATATATTAAATTGTTAAAATTGCAAGAACACCGTTATAAATATAAAAATAAATGAAATAAATAAAAATGCTTGACATTGCACTTTCTAAATGATATAATTGATTTAACGCAATTAAAAACAAAAAATTTAATTAAAAATTGTAAAACCAGTGAAAAGAATGCATGAATAAAAGATTTTCAGAAAAAGAACTTATTGAACGAAGCATTAATAAAAAATTCCGGAAAACAATATGGAACCCTTTTATAGAATCGGTAAAAAAGTATTCGCTGATAGAGAAAAACGACAGGATAGCAGTGTGTATATCAGGTGGCAAAGATTCATCATTGCTTGCACTTCTTATGAAGATGCTTCACCGATTTTCCGAAATTCCTTTTTCTCTTGAATTTATAGTTATGGATCCAGGATACATCCCGGAAAACCGTAAAAAAATACTGGATAATGCCGAAAAACTCGGCATTGAAATAAAAATTTTTGATTCTGATATATTTAACTTTGTAAGTACAGTTAAAAAATCTCCGTGTTATCTGTGTGCGAGAATGAGACGCGGTTATCTTTATGAATATGCACGATCGCTGGGATGTAATAAAATTGCACTCGGTCATCACCTTGACGATGTTGTGGAAACCACAGTCATGGCAATGTTTTACGGATCCCAACTCCAGGGAATGCCGCCAAAACTACAAAGTACAAACCATCCGGGTATGGAACTTATACGACCGCTTTACAGAGTTGAAGAAAGCGCGATCTGTGCATGGCGTGATTATAATGGACTCTTGTTTTTACAGTGTGCCTGCAGGTTTACCGAAAAATCAAGTATAAACGAAACCCTCAGCAAGCGAAGTGAAATAAAAAAACTTTTGGCAGAATTAAAAACGAAAAACCCTCTTATAATACAAAATATATATAATGCACTGCATAATGTATGTCTTGATACGTTTTGCGGATATAAGCATTACGGCCACAAATATGAATTCAATGAAATTTACAGGAAAAAAAGTAAAACCACAAAAAATATTAAAGGAGACCATAAAATATGAAAATGACATTCAGATGGCAGGGAGAACAGGATAATGTTCCGCTTAGATACATAAGACAGATTCCGGGTATGACAGGTATTGTTTCGGCTGTTTATAACGTAAAACCTGGTGAAGTCTGGAGCCATGAAAGTATTGAAAGTATAAAAAAACAAGCGTCAGATAACGGACTTGAATTTGAAGTTGTTGAATCAGTTCCGGTACCGGAAGCAATTAAACTCGGAAATGCTGACAGAGACCGTTGCCTTGAAAATTTCTGCGAAAACATCCGCCGCTGCGCGGCTCACGGCATTAAGGTAATTTGCTATAACTTTATGCCGGTTTTTGACTGGACACGTACACAACTTGACAAAAAAGCGGAAGACGGCTCCACGTCCCTTGTAATGTATCAGGAGCAACTTAAACATATAGACCCGTCTTCAGACGAAATTTCTCTTCCCGGATGGGATGCCAGTTATACAAAAGAAGAAATGGCCATTCTTCTTAAAGAATACAGAAAACTCGGAGAAGAAGGACTTTGGAAAAACTTTGAAATATTTCTGAAAAAAATAATTCCTGTTGCAGATGAGGCGGGAATTAAAATGGCAATTCACCCGGATGACCCGCCGTATTCTATTTTCGGCATTCCGCGTATTATAACATGTGAAGAAAATCTTGACCGTATGTGCAAAATCGTTGATAGCGAGGCAAACGGTATTACATTTTGTACAGGGTCACTGGGTGCAGCAAAAAAGAATGATATACCGAAACTTGCCGCAAAATATGCAAAAATGAACAGAATACATTTTGTTCACATGCGCAACATTCTTATTATGGATGATGAATCATTTGAAGAATGCGGTCACAAAAGCGACAAAGGATCACTTGATATGTACGAAATAACAAAAGCTCTTGTTGATAACGGCTTTGACGGCTATGTCCGTCCCGACCACGGAAGAATGATATGGGACGAAAACGGACGCCCGGGTTACGGACTTTTTGACAGAGCACTTGGGGCAACATATATTAACGGACTTTTTGAAGCAGTTGAAAAAAGTAAAAAATAAGCCGAATTATTTTATTATCATGTATCGACATATTGACAATGCATAAAAAAATTGATATAACTTTATTTATAAAGTAAAAGTAGTGATACCCAAGCGGTATCACTGCACTCGGCTATGTATTTGACGGTGCATATATTATATTTCATTAAAAAATCTATTATTTTAGCAGTTACATTTTTATGCGGGTGTGGCGAAATTGGCAGACGCGCCAGACTTAGGATCTGGTGTCCCCGACATGAAGGTTCGAGTCCTTTCACCCGCACCATGATAAAACGGTTTTATTATACCGTTAGTTATACAAAATCAAATAAAATAAAGGAGATTTTTATGAAAGTAAATGTTGTACTCGTCGGTATAGGCGGCTTTGGTCTGATACACCTTAAAGAAGCGCTTGAAGGCAAAACGAAAGACCTTATAAATATCACCGGAGTTGTTGAACCATATCCGCAGTTTTGCCCTAAAATTGACGATGTAAAGGCTCGGAATATTCCTATTTACGCTACTCTTGATGAATTTTATAAAGAGCATAATGCAGATCTTGCAGTCCTTTCAACACCGATTCAATTTCATGCTGAACAAATAATGTACTGTATGAAGCATGGAGCAAATGTCCTTTGTGAAAAACCTCTTTGCGCAGATGAAAAAGACATTGAACGCATATCTGAGGTAATGAAAGAAACCGGAAAATTTCTGCTCATAGGTTATCAGTGGTCAACAAGCAAAACGATTTTAAAAATCAAAAAGGACATTATGGACGGTATTTACGGTGAACTTAAGTCAATGAAAACTCTCGTTCTGTGGCCAAGAAATGAAAGCTATTTCAAGCGTACCACCGGATGGGCAGGGAAAAAATATACCACAGACGGTGTCGCAATATTTGACAGTATAGCAAATAATGCATGTGCACATTACCTACATAACATGTTTTTTGTACTGGGTGACACGATGGGTACATCAAAAATGCCCGTTGCGATAAAAGCAGAACTTGCAAGAGCAAACAACATAGAAAATTTTGATACATCAGTTATAAACTTTACATTTGATAATGGTGCTGAAGGGTATTTTATTGCTTCACACGACACCGATAAACTTATTGATCCGATATTCAGCTACGAATTTGAAAAAGGAAAGATAGTAACACCCACAAATGCACAAAGCGGAGATCTTGTAGGAGAACTTAACGACGGAACGGTTATCAACTACGGTAAAGCGGACCCTTCCACTAACTGCTATAAACTTGAGGTAGCAGTAAGACTTTGTATGGGCGAAAAAATTGATTATTGCGGTCTTGAAGGTGCTTCGGTTCAGACAAAAGTCATTAACTATATCCAGAAAAACTGTGAAATATATACATTCAAAAACAAACATATCGTTAACGGCGTAATGGTTGTCGACGGACTTACGGAACTTCTTGAAGACATATATGAAAACCCCGCAATCGGAAAACTTACAAAATTTGTAAAGGAGAATGGTTGATGAAAAAACTGAAGGTTGGAATTTACGGCGCAAACGGACATCAAATTTGGAAATTCCTTGAAAAATACGACCGTATTGAATTTACTGCTGCAGCAGGTATTCCTGAAAATCTCCTTATAAAATACAAGTCGTTTCAGGACAAAACTCTCAAAATATACGATACACTTGACGAAATGCTTGAAAAAAGCGGTATAGAACTTGTCTGTCTCTGTTCTCCGCTTCGCTCTGAACAGGCAAAGGATGCAGTAAAGGCACTTAAAGCGAATGTTCACGTTTATGCAGAAAAGCCGGCAGCACTAACGGAAGCAGATCTTGACATGATTTTGGAAACGGAAAAAAACTCTTCGGCTGAATTTCACGAGATTGCAGACTCCACATTTTTCGAACCGTACGTAACCATGAAAAAACTTATAAAAGAAGGGGCTGTGGGTGAAGTCGTACAGGTATATGCACAAAAATCATACCCTAACAATTTTAAATCAAGACCTGAAGACTCAAATGTGGATGGCGGCATAACCCGTCAAGCCGGAATACACGCAATGAGGTTTATTGAACACTGTTGCGGAGTGAAAATAGCAAAAGTCAAGGCATTTGAAACAACAAAAGGTGCATCTGATTTCAGACCTAACCTTGTAACTGCATCATCAGTCGCAATGACTTTGGAAAACGGCGGTGTCGCCTCTGCTTGTATAAATTATTTTAATCCCGGATCATTCGGACTTTGGGGTAATGAGTCCGTAAGAGTATTCGGAACCAAGGGAGTAATAGAGATAACGGACGGTGGCAGACGCACACACCTTTGGAATGATACCGATAAAGGTGAATTTGCAAATATGAATACACCTACAAAAGAATTTTTTGAATATCTCGTTGAACATATTATTGACGGAACTCCAATGCCTTTTGACAGCGAAACAGAACTTCATCCTCTTCGTGCAGTCATACGCATGGCAGAATCTGCAAAAGAATAAAACAAAAACGCGAAAATTATGAAAATTATAAAGTTATAAAACAAATTTATAAATTTATAATAATAATAAAAAATGGAGAGAAAAATATGAAAAAAGTTGCCATTGTTACCGGAGCAGCAGGAGGAATAGGCTTTGCTGTTGTCGAAAAACTTATTGAAAATGAAATCAGTGTTGTAGGTATGGATATTGCTTCCGCAATGCCTAAAACCGTTAAAGGTGAGTTTACGTATGTTCAGGGTGACCTCAGTAAATCCGCAGACAGGCAAAAAGTTATTGATGCTGCAATAAATACATACGGAAAGATCAATATACTTGTAAACGTCGCAGGCGTTGCACCCAAAGTAAGAACAGACCTTTTAGAAATGACAGAGGAAAGTTACGATTTTGTTATGAATATTAATGCCAAAGGAACACTTTTCCTTACTCAAGCTGTTGCCAAAAAAATAATAGAAAATGATGGCGAATACAAGGGCGCTATTGTAAATATTTCCTCAATGTCTGCCTATACAAGTTCTACCAGCCGCGGAGAATACTGCATTTCCAAAGCAGGAGTTTCCATGATTACCGCTCTTTTTGCAGACAGACTTGCCGAGTACGGCATTGCCGTTAACGAAATACGTCCCGGTATCATCGCGACTGGAATGACCTCAACGGTAAAAGCAAAATACGACAATCTCATTTTCAACGAAGGAATACTTCCAATCAAGCGTTGGGGCGAACCGAAAGACATTGCCGCTGCTGTTCTTACACTTTGCAACGGCTCTCTTCCTTATGTAACCGGACAGTCAATTGATGTTGACGGCGGATTCCACATTCGCAGACTTTAATACCGTTATGTACTGAACCGATAAAGCGGATATATTCTTGTTTTCGAGAACATTTCCGCTTTATTTAATATCTAAGAATTATAAAAAATTAAGTATTCCCGGAAAAAAGGCAATATTCCGGAAAGCCTTACGGTATCAGGGTTTACGATTCAACAAGAATACAAGGAGAAAATCAAAAAATGAGTTTTAAATCTTTTTATTATGATTCTATTATAATCGGTACGGGGGCCGCAGGATACAACGCTGCGGCAAGAATAAAGCAAATGGGTAAAAGAAGTGTTGCAATAGTGACCGAAAATATATTGTGCGGAACATCCCGCAACACCGGAAGCGATAAGCAAACATATTATAAACTCGGACTCGGAGGAAGCAATGCTGACAGCGTCCGCCAAATGGCAGCCGATCTTTATTCAAGCGGGTCTGTTGACGGAGACACAGCACTTTGTGAAGCAGCGCTTTCCGGACGTTGCTTTTTAAATCTTTGCGAACTGGGTGTTGAGTTTCCTACTAACCGTTACGGAGAATACGTAGGATATAAAACAGATCACGATCTTTACGCAAGGGCAACTTCTGCCGGACCTCTTACTTCTAAATTTATGACCGAAGCCCTTCAAAAGAACTGCGAAAATTTGCAGATAGAGGTATACAATAACCTTCTTGCGGTCGAGGTACTTAAAGATGAAAACGGAGTGATTGGTCTTGTATGCCTTGAAAAAGAAACCGGAAACTTCAACGTTTTCTACTGTCCGAACATTGTTTTAGCAACCGGCGGTCCTGCCGGAATATATGCTGATAGCGTTTATCCTCAGGGACACACGGGTACAACAAGCCTTGCGATTTTAGCGGGAGCACACCTCCAGAACATGACGGAATGGCAGTACGGACTTGCCTCTGTATCCCCTCGTTGGAACGTTTCAGGTACATATATGCAAGTACTTCCAAGACTCGTTTCGATTGATAAAGACGGTAACGAATACGAATTTTTAAAAGAGTACTACCCCGATATATACGATGCACTTTCCATGGTATTTTTAAAGGGGTATCAATGGCCGTTTGACAGCCGCAAAGCCCAGACCGGCTCATCAATAATTGATCTTCTTGTATACAGAGAATGTGTACTCCGCGGCAGACGCGTATATCTCGACTATACCAAAAACCCCTTCGGTCTTAAAGAGATCGATTACAAAAAACTTTCCGTTGAGGCTTATGAATACCTTAACAAGGCGGGGGCGTGTTTTGGAACACCGATAGAGCGTCTTCTCAAAATGAACTCGCCTGCGGTAGACCTTTATAAAAACAAAAACCGTGACATAACCAAAGAATATCTTGAGATAGCACTCTGTGCACAGCACAACAACGGAGGCATTGCCGTTGACCTTTGGTGGCAGACGTCCGTCAAAGGACTTTTTGCGGTAGGCGAATGTGCTGGAACACACGGAATAACCCGTCCCGGCGGAAGCGCACTCAACTCAGGTCAGGTAGGATCTCTCCGTGCGGCACAGTACATTTCCGAAACACCTCTACGTAAACTTCCCGCAAAGGAAAAACTCGAAGAGAATGCTGTAAAGGCTGTTGAAAAACACACTGCTTTTGTAAATGCCGTAAAAGCAAATGACAACAATGTAATTGAAAAGATAAAGAAAGCACAGCGCAGGATGAGTGACTGCGGCGCGGCAATAAGAAACCCCGAAGACATGGAAAAAGCTCTTAACGAGATACTTAAAGAAAAGGACGCTCTTCTTTCTGAGGTCGGAGTTGACAGCGTCGGCGGCACATACAGGGCTTATAAACTGCTTGACATTCTCTACGTTCAGGCTCTTACGCTTGCCTCAATGATTGACTTTACCAAAACCGTAGGCAAGACCAGAGGTTCCGCCCTTTACTACAACGAAAAAGGAGAAAAAGGAGAGGGTCTGGAAGAACAGTTCCGATTTATTTGCGGCGGTACAGTCGGGGGAGACAAGATACAGGAAGTATATCTCGAAAGCAATACTCCCGTTGCATTTTGGCGTGACACGCGTCCGATACCTGCTGACGACGACTTTTTTGAAAACGTATGGCGCCGTTACCGCGAAGACAAAAACGTTTACTGATATCAAAAAACTACGTAAGCGGACAAATACTCTTTGTCTGCTTAAGACAATATTTTTTACGCAAACAAGACCGTATGTTTAATTTCTGCAAAACAAAAACAGGACATATTTTTTCCGATAAAACAATATCATCCTGTCCAAAAGTAATTTTTTATACGGATAATATTATCTTAATCAAACGGATTTTTTTATTTTAATCGCAATAATATCATCTTAAATCAAAAGAATTTTTAATTTAAAATCGATAATATTACCATATTAAAAGCTTGATTTTGTAAAGCGGTTTACATACGGTTTTTTATACGCACCTAAAATTAATCGATTAATTTTTATTAAAAACAATATTTTGGAGGTAAATCAAATGATCGGTTATTACGTAGACAAAAGCATTATTCCCCTTCGCCAGGTACACCTTGATTTTCATACTTCCCCCCTTATAAAAGGCATCGGGAGTAAATTTTCCAAAGAGCAGTTTCAGTCAGCTTTGAAAAAAGGAAATGTACAAAGCATTACCGTTTTTGCAAAATGTCATCACGGATACTGCTATTACCCCACAAAAGTTGGAACGATGCACCCCGAACTTGATTTTGACCTTCTCGGGGAGATGATAGATGCTGCACACGAAATAGGCGTACGTGCCCCTATATACATAACCGCAGGATGGTCGGAATATGATGCCGAAACGCATCCGGAATGGATGGCAAAAAGACCTGACGGCTCTTTTGATACCGCATATGATTTTAATGCGTCTCCGGAGACTCCGAAACCGACAAACATATGGAGAACGCTCTGCCTTAATGACGGAGAGTACTGTCAGCATATATATGATCTTACCGAAGAGATATGCAAACGCTATAAAAAGGTTGACGGTATCTTCTACGATATAGTTTTTCACGGAGCATACTGCACCTGCAATAACTGTAAGGCGGGTATGAAAAAAATGGGA
Organism: uncultured Clostridia bacterium; assembly: GCA_944381115.1. Taxonomy (GTDB): domain Bacteria; phylum Bacillota; class Clostridia; order Oscillospirales; family CAG-272; genus SIG673. Next base: position 14,579 of record CALWJV010000003.1, on the reverse strand, counting down.
CTTAATCCCGCAGTCGGCGCCGATGTAAAAAAATACTACGATATAAAGCACCTTGATTTTACAAGAAAATGCAATGAGTTAATAAGCAAATACCATAAGAATGCGACGGTATTTTTCAACTCCGGCGGGGCGGAACTTGACAAACCGGAATATTATCCAGCGTCTACTCATTACGAAATGGAAGACCTTCCGACAGCTTGGGGCGGATATAACAAAATGGCTCCGAAAGCAAAATTCTTCTCAACGCTTGGAAAATACTACCTCGGAATGACTGGGAAGTTTCATCACTCCTGGGGCGAGTTCGGCGGTTTTAAGCCAAAGGAAGCGCTTAAATACGAGGCGGCAAACATGGCTCTTTACGGAGCGGGAATGTCAATAGGCGACCAACTCTACCCTGACGGTGAAATGGATGAGCAGACCTATGAAAACATCGGCTATGCCTTTGACTACCTTGAAAAGACGGAACTGTACTGCTACGGCGGAAAATATGTAAATAATCTCGGTATCTACTACACAGTCAACAATCAGCAGATCTACGGTATATCCGATATGCTGCTTGAAAGCCAGATGGATTACCGTTTTGTACTCAATAACGACTATTCCGGACTTGACGCAGTCATCTTCCCCTCCGGCGTCGTACTTGACGAAAAAGGTCTCAGAGCATTGAACGACTTTATCGCCGGCGGCGGTAAAGTACTTCTTATCGAAAGAGCGCTTCTCAAAGACGGCAAATTCCAGATTGATATAGGAGCGAATTATAAGGGCGCAACAACAGCCGACTGTGATTACATAAAACCAACAGAAAAACTTCTCGCATATGAAGAACTTCCGAAAACACCTTTCCTTTCATATATTCCGTCTCTCATTATAGAAAACAAGGACGCTGAGGTCTGTGCAGAAATATATCATCCTCTTTTCAACCGTACTTACGGTCACTACTGCGGCCACAAAAATACGCCTTATGAAAAGGACGGAGAAAAGCCGCCGGCTCTTATAAAAAAGGGCAATGTCGCATATATTTCTCACAATATACCGAAAATATACAAAGACAACGGATCGGTATTCCACAGACGATATTTTATCGCCGCACTTGAACTCATCGGTTATAAACCGACCTTGCAACAGAATTTCGGTTCTGGCGGAAGGGTAACCGTTCTTCACCAGGCAGACAAAAACCGTTATTGCATAAACATGACTTACGCATCCCCCATAAAAAGAGGAAATGTTGAAATAATAGACGAAATAACGCCCATTTATAATATAAAAACAACATTTAATGTCCAAAATAAGATAAAACGTGTTTACAATCCTTATAGCGGCAAAGAATACGCGTTTGAACAAAAAGACGGGGTATGCACCTTTACCGTAGACGAACTCAATTGCCACACAACTGCCGTTCTTGAATATTAATTGGTCTTCGCCCGTTCAATAATACGGTCGATTATAAACCTGTCCATTTAACGCAATAAAAAACAAAAAGAGTGAGTATAGCGGATCTTCCGTAATATTCACTCTTTTTTATTATTCTTCAATAAATGTCGATATTTGCTGTAATAAAATCACTTCATATCTTTTATCGAAGGAATATCTTCTTTTTCAATGGTCACCATTGACTCGGGAGAAATAGCACCGGCATTCTTCATCAGGCGCTCTGCCTGATTCTGTACCGCAAACTGGAAGGTATTGCGAACGGTACGCGCATTACCGAAATGCTCGTCACGCGTCCTGTATACCTCTTCAAAATTGTGACGCAAAAGTCTGTCTGCCTCGGCACTGAGTTTGTATTTATTCTTTTTGCAAAGACCGTCAAAAAATTTGTAAAGTTCTTCACATGTGTAGTCTTCAAAGTCGATAACATTGCTGAAACGGGATTTGAGACCGCTGTTTGTTTCGATAAGTTTCTCCATCGGTTCAACATATCCCGCCATGATGACGACCAACTCGTCACGGTGGTCTTCCATCGCTTTAAGTATGGTATCGATCGCTTCCTGACCGAAGTCTTTTCCGCCCTCTCCGCCGTTGAGCTATACGCTTCATCAACGAAAAGTACTCCGCCGAGTGCCTTTTCTATCGCTTCCTGGGTCTTTATTGCGGTCTGTCCGATGTATCCCGCAACAAGATCGTTTCTTGCGACCTCGACAAGTTGTCCTTCTTGCAGGATACCGAGTGCGCGGTATATCTGCGCCATAAGTCTTGCGACGGTGGTCTTACCGGTACCGGGGTTTCCGGTAAATACAAGGTGATAAAAAAAACCGTCCGGCACCGGCAATCCCTGCTCCTGACGGAGTTTGAAGAACTGCACCTGCGCAACCCACTTGCTTACCTTCTGCTTTACTCCTTTAAGTCCTACCAGCGCATTGAGTTTGTCAAGCGCCTCCTGAACAGTAAGTTGTTCGGTCGGTTTCTCCACCTTGGAACCTTCCTCGCCCTGCTGTGCCTTATTGTTTCCGTAACTACCCTGCGGCTTATTTACGCCGTTTCCTACGGAAATATTCCTGTTATTTTTCAGACCTCCGTTACCGCCTGCTCCGTTTCCGGAGGTAAACGGTCCCTCGGCCTTTTTTTCACATTCCTCGGCCAAAGAGGTATACTCTTCTCTTTTGCCGACAATGAGTTCTGCCGCCTGGCGGTACTAGGAAGATTTTCCCAATTGAATTTATATTCGGAAAAAACACCATGAGTTTCTTCTTCGTTTGTACCTAGGACCTTATCCTCAGGACTTTTTTCTTTAATGATCTCACTTGCTTTTGTCTTTTTTGTGCTCTCAGTTATTGAGTTTTGCAAAGATGGTGACGGGTTTCCGTTGATTGGAGCAGCGGATCCCGCAGAGTTATAGCCGTTTGTATTTTCAATCGGATCATATCCTGCAAAATTTTCCGAAGATCTGTTTGAAAAGGCAGAGTTCCGTTTATTTTCTTGACCAGATATATTTTTATATGTATTCTGAACAGGTGTTCCCGGAGCAGACACACCTCCGTCAATCATTTTTTCAACTGTTTTTACGGAGGAATCATGTAGAGCAGTCGGAGCCGAAAATTCAAGTTCAAGTGCATCAAGACTATTGTTTATTTTTTCAGTTTCATCGTTTATTCCGTCATTTAAAAGTCCTGTGATCTCTTCATCGGTCATATCAGAAACAGAATCTACGCTACTTGAAAAAGCGGCATTGTTATCCCGCAAAACCTGACGCAGTTGTTGAGAAGTTATATTTTGCTGATAAAGGGCCTTTGAAAAAGTCTTCTCACTGCTGCTTACATTTATAGCCTTGCATGTTTTATAAACATTTTTCATAACTGAATCGAGCGACTTTAAAAACTTTTTGTTTAGTTGTTGCATTTCACACATATCTTTTGCTATTGTAAAATTAGCAACCATATCCTGCGCCTGAGCAAGATTCATCATGGCGTTTTTAAGTAGAGCGATCATTGCTCTGTATTGGGACTCATTTCCTAGTCTTTTAGCGGTTTTTGCTTGCTCTATGTAAGAATCCCTTTTTTTCGAGAGGGTGGAAACAGCACTGTTAAGCATTCTTAATGTTTCTGCCTGTGCCTTTTTCATTTCAAGTTCTTTTTTAAATTCCCGATAACTTTTAGCCACAATCAATACCTCTTTTTATTTATTTCTTGACTTTTTTGTTTTTATCGTTACAAAGTAGTAAATATAAATACATCAACAAATTTAGAGATCGCATAAATTATTGCCAAGATTAAAATTTTTGTCTGTTACCGTTTAAATTCAAAGCAGATTTGGCAAGATCTGCATCCTCTATCATTGAATCTATTTCGTCGTCAAATTCAGTATATTCATCTTCACCGACGGAAACAGCAGAACTGTATTCTCCGACGGCAATCATTTCGTCTATATTTTCTTTCTGCTTTTCCATTTGGTACATGGCCTTTTTATATTTTTCCTCGACTTGCTTTACATTTGTACTGCTCTTTCCTGCAGCAACAATATCATCAGAAAGAACGGAAATACCTTTAAGGAATTCCGAGTTAAGTTCGGCAAGATCCTTTGCTTCCATTGCAAGTTCAAGTGTCATAAGCATACCTTCAGCACGCTTTGCCGCAGCAAGTGTTTGTTTAAGAAACCCTCTTGCCTGCTTTTCCTGCGATAAAAGTCCTTTATTTCTTGCTTCCATAACCTTTTAAAATAAAAATTACACGTATACACGTGCGCGCATGTAAAAGCATATTTATTTTTTTAACATTTTAACATTTTATATTATATCATAATTTAATTTAATTTTTAAGTTTTTTGTTAAAAAAATAGAAAAAATAACGCAATTAATTTTATCAAAATTTATCTTGTATTAACCAAATATCAGCAATAATAATCTAAATTGTATTTAAATAAAAAAAGAACTTAAATGCACGAATGACATTTAAGTTCCTTTATATCAATATTTTACCTAATAAAACAATTAATATCGCAAAATCAATCAGAAAAATTAAGTATCAATAATTTTCTTCACGAAGTTCAAAAAAGCTACGAGGATGTGCACATGTCGGGCAAATTTCCGGCGCCGCTGTTCCTACAACAACATGTCCGCAATTACGGCATTCCCAAACCTTGACTTCGCTTTTAGCAAAAACGGATGATGTTTCCACATTTTTAAGAAGTGCACGGTATCTTTCCTCATGGAGTTTTTCAATAGCCGCTACCAAACGGAATTTCGCAGCAAGTTCCGGGAATCCTTCTTCATCAGCAGTCTTTGCAAATCCATCATACATATCTGTCCATTCATAGTTTTCACCATCAGCCGCTGCTGAAAGATTAGCCGCAGTATCTCCGATACCTCCAAGTTCTTTAAACCAAAGTTTTGCATGCTCTTTTTCGTTTTCTGCTGTTTTTAAGAAAAGCGCGGAAATTTGCTCATAACCTTCTTTTTTTGCAACAGATGCAAAATATGTATATTTATTTCTTGCCTGAGATTCGCCGGCAAATGCCGTTTCGAGGTTTTTTTCTGTCTGTGTTCCTGCATATTTACTCATTATCATTTCTCCTTTTTTATATATTTTTCTACGATAAGTATATCATAGATCTTTTTCTTTTTCAATAGATATTTTTAAATTTTTTATAATTTTATTTAATTTTTAAAATATTTTCATTTTACTAAAATTCCGTTTCAATTAATGCGTTTTATTCATATAATGAAACGGAATTTTAATATTAAATTATTTATCTTTAGATTGCATGGACACCAAGTTCAGAATCACTGTTTTTCCCATCTATACCTAAACGCTCTTTTTCTCTGTTATCAAAGAATTTCGCTGCAACTTGCTCAAAAAGTGCATACGAGAGTACATCTTCATCGCTAATCTTTCCGTCAACCGCCCAAACTTTACACCGTTCACGCAAAGAATCCATCTCTGGTTTAAGAGTATCTGCCGGACGGTAGTCAATAAGTTCTGCATTTTTTCCAAGTATCTTTTCAATAAATGCCGGATCAATTGGGGCAGGGGTTTTACCGTATTCACCGCGAATAAGTCCTTTGAACTCCTTGGTTACCATTTTATAACGCTCTCCTCCTATAATGTTGAAAACTGCCTGTGTACCAACTATCTGAGAAGTCGGAGTGACAAGCGGAGGATACCCTGCATCGGCACGTACTTTCGGTACCTCTTCAAGACATTCCAGAAGTTTATCGCTCTTTCCTGCCTGCTTAAGTTGTGAAATAAGGTTAGAAAGCATTCCACCGGGTACCTGATACATAAGAGCGTTTACATTAACTTTTAACACTTTTGGATCAAGGAGTCCGGATGCAATATACTTATCTCTTAGTTTATCAAAATATTTGGATACAACGTCAAGTTTTGAGAGTTCGAGTCCGGTATCATATTCTGTTCCTGCAAGAGCAGCAACAATGGGTTCTGTTGCCGGCTGTGAAGTACCCAGCGCCATTGGGGAAATTGCGGTATCAACTATATCAACACCTGCTTCCACAGCCTTAAGTACCGTCATAGATGCAAGTCCGGAAGTGTAGTGAGTGTGGAGTTCAAGCGGTGTATCCCCGATTTTACTCTTTATTGCCTTTACAAGTTCATATGCGTCATAAGGCTTTAAAAGTCCTGACATATCTTTAATACAAATTGAATCAGCACCCATTTCTTTAAGTTGCTTTGCATATTCTGCAAAATATTCATTATTATGGAGGGGAGATGTTGTATATGAAAAGGCGATCTGACAGTGGCCGCCCTCTTTTTTAGTGGCTTTTATTGCTGTTATAAGGTTACGGGGATCATTAAGAGCATCAAACATTCTTATTATATCAATACCGTTTGCTATTGATTTCTGTACAAAATACTCAACTACGTCATCAGCATAGTGCCTGTAACCGAGGAGGTTCTGGCCACGAAGGAGCATCTGAAGTTTCGTATTTTTGACCAATAAACGGATTTTTCGCAACCTTTCCCACGGATCTTCGTTAAGAAAACGAAGACAAGCGTCAAATGTTGCACCTCCCCATGCTTCGAGAGAATAGTAACCTATTTTATCCATTGTTTCCAGTATCGGAAGCATTTCTTCCGTAGTCATACGGGTTGCAATAAGCGACTGGTGTGAGTCACGGAGAACGGTTTCACATATTTTTACTTTTGCCATTATATTAACCAACCTTTCGTATATTTCGATTTAACTACTTACCAATTAAAACAACTGAGAAGTACACCTGCCGCAACAGCAGATCCGATAACTCCCGCAACATTCGGTCCCATAGCGTGCATAAGAAGGAAGTTTTTCGGATTTTCTTTTTGTCCTTCAATCTGAGAAACCCTTGCTGCCATCGGAACAGCGGAAACACCGGCACTGCCTATAAGCGGATTAATTTTGCCTTTTGTAACAAAGCACATAAATTTACCAAAAAGGAGTCCGCCGCATGTAGATATAATGAATGCGCATAGACCTAAAATAATGACCTTTACCGTATCCAGCGCAAGGAAATTTACTGCATTTGCGGTAGCACCTACCGAAACTCCAAGCATAATTGTTATTATATTTATAAGTTCATTTTGTGCTGTTTTGGAAAGACGGTCAGTCACTCCGCAAACGGTAAAGAGGTTACCGAGCATAAGGAAACCGACAAGCGGAGTAGCATCCGGAACAATAAGACAAACAATAAATGTAACAATGATCGGGAAAAGAATTTTTTCAATCTTTGAGACCGGACGAAGCGTCTTCATTTCTATCATTCTTTCCTTTTTTGTTGTAAGCAATCTCATAAACGGCGGCTGTATGATCGGGATAAGTGCCATGTAAGAATATGCCGCTATTGCTATTGCACCAAGCAAGTGTGGTGCAAGTATTTTTGTAACAAGAATTGCGGTAGGTCCATCGGCACCGCCTATTATTCCAATCGCAGATGCTTCAAGAAGGTCAAACCCAAGCAAAATAGAACCGAGAAATGCGACAAATACTCCAAGTTGTGCTGCTGCACCCATAAGAAGATTTTTAGGATTTGCAATAAGCGCAGAGAAATCTGTCATTGCACCGATTCCAAGGAAAATAAGTGACGGATATATACCTGTTTTGACTCCGAGATAAAGGTAATCGACAAGCCCGCCATGCAAAAACACCAGCTTAACAGAATCAACAAGCGAAATATTTGTAGGGTCGACCTCTGCTTCTGCAAACCACCTTGCAAGTTCTTCAGTGAGTGGGTTTATAATATTACCGGTTGCATCGGTTGCCGCAGAGATAAAGAAATCCATATGGAAGACATTTGTTGACAATGCACCGGGTAGGTTTGAGAGAAGCATGCCGAAAGCAATTGAGACAAGCAGCAGCGGTTCAAATTTTTTAACCAAGGCAAGATAAAAAAGACCACCGATAATAACATACATGGCAATATATTTAAATATTGTTGTTGCATCCTGTTTTCCGAAAAGCTGATATATACCGGTACTTTCAATAAATTTAGTAATTGACTGTATCATTTTCTGTTAATTTTCCTTTCATAGGGTTAGATATTCTTGTATTTATTATCAGTTCATTGATACAAGAAGATCACCCTGATTCATGGATGCACCTTGGGATATGTGTACACCGGCAATTGTTCCGTCCTGAGGAGCCTTAATTTCCTGCTCCATTTTCATTGCTTCAAATGAAAGAAGAGTATCACCGGCTTTTACGGTATCTCCTGCCTTGACCGCTATTTTTGTAATAGTTCCAGGCATTGGGGCTTCAATTTTTATTGCACCGACAGATCCGCTTGAAGTTGCTTTGGGAGCCGCTTTAGGCGCTACTGGTTTTGATACAGGTGCTGGAGCCGCTTTAGGCGCCTCTGTTGCCGGAGCATAAGCAACAGGAACTGGTGCTTCTCCGATTTCCTCTACTTCAACTTCATATAAAGTCCCATTTACGGTCACATTGTACTTTTTCATAACTTTCTCCATTTCCGTCGCTCTTTGGCGACACAGTAAATTAAATTATTTTCAGTATTTCGACATTTGATAATTATAGATTTTAAACTTTAGAATAACGATAATTGATTTTTATTTTATGTTATTCAATGTTATTCAAAAACACCAAGCTTCTTTTCAAAAGCAAAATCATTACTTTTTCGCTCTTTTTCTGAACGATACGACTCTAAATCCTCCGGGTTTTAAACCGCTCACAGAACTTTCCTCGGATCTTGCCGCTGTAATAGCCGCAATTATAGCAGCAACGACTTCACCGTCATCATCAGAAATTTCTTCATAAACCTCCGGAGCGGTAACAGACTCTTTTACAGTGCTTTCTTTTTTTTCGTTATTTTTATTTCTTTCCGGCAACGTATAAAAAACATATCTGAAAATCTCAAGGCAACCCCAAATTAGCGACAAAACAACAAAAACAGTTAACATTCCGAGTATTGCAGTCGGTATGCCTTTTTCAACAAACCTTGCCCAAAAGTTATCCCCGTAGGTATCTTTGAATCCGGTAGTTTCGGCTAAATATTTTAAACCTTGCATTATGAATATTCCTTTCTGTTAAGCGTTCATCATTTCAATTGCCGTGCAGATACGTTGACGGAGTTGCTCAGTAGTGATTATATCGTCAACGGCGCCGGTTTTTGCTGCCGCAATAGCAGATGCGCTATCATTCACCCACTCAGCAATTTTTTCATTTTTAAATTTCTCAGGATCTTCAGATTTTGCGGCCTCTTTACCATAAAGGAAAGAAACAGCGGCCTCGGGAGCCATGGCACTTATGACCGCGTTTTCGGTTGCATAAACAATATCTGCGCCTACGCTCTTAGCGCCGAAAACAGTTCCGCATACGCCGTATGCCTTACCTGTAATAACAGTTATAACAGGAGACTCTGCCTGTGCGTAAGAAAACGCAAGAGAAGCAAGAGAAGAAGCATAGTTACTTTCGTTTTCGATTGTACCATCAGTTCCGACGGAATCAACAAAAGTAATTACAGGAATGCCGAAAGATGTACAAAGATTTACAAATCCTGATGCTTTATCAGCCGCTGCGGGTGTAAGGGCACCGTGCTTTACCGATGGATTGTTTGCAACGACTCCACATGAATAACCGCCGACAGAAATAAATGAACATATCATTTCCGGGGCATAGGAAGATGCTACTTCCAAAACGCGTCCGTTATCCGCTACCGCATTGATGACCGAGATCATATCTCCGCTTTTAACAGAATTTTCGAGTTCAGGAGTAAGACGGTTAAGATCATCGTCATTTTCAATGATCGCTTCACTTTCTGAATTTTCCGGAAGAAAACTTAAAAGTTGTTTAATTTTTTCAGTGATTTCGCTTTCTTTGCAAACTATATCGCAAATACCGGACTCAGCCATTTTTTCTATTGTATTTATCTCCTTTTTACCGTTAGGAAAGAGGAAGGGAGACGTTACATACATATCGGCAGTTTCAGAAGCAATTATAAAATCACTCATTGCCGCAAATATTGCAGCAATTCCGGCACAAACGCCGTTTATAACGGCTATCTGCGGAATAAATCCCGATGCATCGGAAGATTTTTTCATAACAGATGCATATGCTGACATAGCAGCAATACCTTCTTCGATTTTTGCTCCGCAAGAATCAAAAACTCCGATTATAGGAGCCCCGGCCTTCATAGCCATATCATAAACAGAGCATATTTTTCTTGCATGTAATTCACCGAATGCGCCCTTCATTCTGGAACTGTCCTGAACAAATATAAAAATAAGCCTTCCGTCAATTGCTCCGTAACCGGTAATCACTCCCTCAAAATCGCTTGCTTTGTCACCGGTGTCAGCGGCAGTTGTTGACTGTTTTACATAAGCACCGAGTTGAACAAAAGTTCCTTCGTCAAACAGCGATTCGATAAATGAATTTGCTTGACTTTCGGCATTAAGTTGTTCGCGAAGTTCACTTACGGTCTTACTTTTGTTTGTTGCCATTTTTATTCCTCCATCTGCAATTTATTTTAATTTTTTATAACATATTTAAAAGGTGGTTATAGAAAATTTTAACTTTAAATTTTTATAAAAACCATTTTATCCCATTATAATTAAATTATATTATTTAATACATATTTTAGCAAGTTGTTTAATATATATAAACTGTTAATAAATCATGAATCATATAACTGCATAAATAATTAAATAATTATTTTAAATTTTAATGCAAATAGCCATACAAAGTAAATGAATTTAAAATTTAATGTAATTTTATATCAATCTTTACTTATAAGAAGTATATTTTAATCTGTATTCTGAATATAATAAAATGAAGAATAAATTAAAAATAATGAAAAATTCAATAACAAAACTTTTTTTTAAAAAGTAAAAAAAAAAATTAAAAAGGTATTGACAAAGCAAAAAAATTATGATATAATAATCAACGTCGCAGAAAGAATGCAAGCATTATGGGAGCATAGCTCAGCTGGGAGAGCACTTGCCTTACAAGCAAGGGGTCACAGGTTCGAGCCCTGTTGTTCCCACCATGTGGCCCGGTAGTTCAGTTGGTTAGAACGCTAGCCTGTCACGCTAGAGGTCAGGGGTTCGAGTCCCCTTCGGGTCGCCATTTTTTTTATGATAAGCCTCTGTAGCTCAGTCGGTAGAGCAGGGGACTGAAAATCCCCGTGTCGTTGGTTCGATTCCGACCGGAGGCACCACATGCGGATTTAGCTCATTTGGTAGAGCGCGACCTTGCCAAGGTCGAGGTGGCGGGTTCGAGCCCCGTAATCCGCTCCATAAAAAATTGGCACACCGTGTGGTGTGCCAATTCTTAAAAAACGGCGCCATAGCCAAGAGGTAAGGCAGAGGTCTGCAAAACCTTTATCCCCCGGTCCGAATCCGGGTGGCGCCTCCACAAAGCACCCCAGAAGGGGTGCTTTTTTCGCGGAGCGCTACCCCCTGATCGGACCGGGCGCGGCGGAAAAACCAGCCCCTGCGTCCTATGTGCTCTGCCGTCGCCACGGGCGGGAGAGAAAAGGGCGTCCCGCCGCTCCGGGTCGTACCCCCGCCGACCGGATGGGAGGGCGGATTCCGGGTGGCTCCTCCGACGCGTCTTGACAAAAAAGATGCCAAACGGCATTTTCGGGCAAGGGAGTAGAAGTGAACCTTCACCTCCCTTTTTTCGTTACTTTACCGTTAAAACGACCTTGCCCACGTTTTCGCCGCGATAAAGAATGTCATGCGCCGCCTCGGCTTCGGTGATCGGTAATACCTTATATATGGTAGGCTTCACATCTCCCGACTCGATCTTGGGATAAACGTCGCTGACGATTCCTGCAAGGATTTCCGCTTTTACCGCAGGCGTGCGGGAACGCAGGGTGCTTCCAATAATTCTCACGTTTCTGACGTAGATGTTTTTTAAGTCAATTTCGGTTTTGGTACCTGCAAGTGCGGCTATCATTATCCATCTTGCACCATGTGTGAGATAATGGATGCACTTTCCCATTATCTCGCCGCCAAGGCAGTCAATGGCTACGTCAACACCATGTCCGTTTTCAAGCTCCTCTTTTAAAACAAGCGATATGTCCTCTTTGGTGGTTACAACCACTCTATCTGCACCTAAATGACTAATACTGTTTGCAATTTTGTCACTAAGGACTGTGGTTATAACTCTCACACCGAATGCTTTTGCCATAGGAATTATAACACTTGCAAGTCCTGATGCCCCTGCGTTCATAAGGAGCGTGTTACCTTTTTTGATATTTCCTTCTATAAACAAATTGAGGTACGCTGTAGCGAACGCCTCGGGAATTGCAGCCGCTTCAACCATAGAGCAATTTTTCGGCACGGGCATGCACATATCATACTTCACGGAAACATATTCAGCGTATCCGCCGCCGCCAAGAAGGGCGCAAACCTTATCGCCGGTCTTCCAATTCGATTTTTTCTTTACCTCATCACCAATTTCAACGATCGTTCCCGCAATTTCAAGCCCCATCCATTCCGGGCATCCCGCGGGCGGGGGATAATCTCCCTCTCTTTGCATCAGGTCAGCGCGGTTGAGTGCCGCTGCCTCGATTTTAACGAGCACCTCGTCATCCTTTATTATAGGATCGGGAACGTTGTCCCATCTAAGACTTCTATCTTCATTTACAAGTATTGCTTTCACAACATACTCCTTTTATTGTTTCTTTCTGCATCCGTCTATCTGAATGTTCTGCGCCGAAATATAGCTTGCTTCGTCGCTTGCCAGAAAACAGATGAGATTTGCATTTTCTCTATCCGAGCCCGTTCTTCCCATAAAGGAGAGCTGGCTTTCTTGCGTGTGGTCAATGTTGTAGTTATCCGAGGGGCTTACGCTTCCGGGGGAAACGCTGTTTACAAGAACGCCCTTGTCCGTCACTTCCTTTGCGAGAGCCTTGGTAAATGCAATGATCGCGCCTTTTGTAGCCGAATAATGTGCCATCATTGCATTGCCGTATACTCCCGCGACGGACGCGACGTTAATGATGCGTCCCCACGAATGCTCAAGCATGGATGGTAACACGGCTTTGGTGAAATAGACCGTGCCCATTACGTTGATGTCAATAAATTTCTTCCATTCTTCCGTTGGGGTATCCAAAAAGGATGACCAGCATCGCCAAAGCGCTGCATTGTTTATGAGAATATCGATTTTTCCAAATGCGTTCAGTGACGCCTCAACCACTTTATAAACGGTTGCTTCGTCGCCAACATCGCAAACAAAAGCCAAGACCTTGTCAGTATATGCCGAGAGTTCCTTTTTTAGCTTATCAAGATTTTCTCCGTTGATGTCTACAAGCACAAGCTGGGCACCGTTTTGTGCAAGCAAAATGGCTGTTGCTCGTCCGATTCCTACCGCGGCACCCGTAACGAGTGCAACTTTATTGTTAAAATTCATATCAGATTGCCTCCTTAACTAAAGTATGTCTCTTATGATCTTGATATCGTGCAACAGAGGTTGTGCCTTGGTGGCATATTCGTCGTACTCGTGTACGCACAGGTACATACAGCAACCAAGTGAGCCGCCAATGCGCCTCATAATATGGCATTCACCACCCGAAAGAAACAAAAACGGTATTTTCAAATTTTTCTTAAGCAAATTTATTATGCGCAGATTTTCTATCTGCTGTTCGGTATTTTCTGCGTCTGTGACGATCTTGCAGATATCAGCGCCTCTCCTTTCGTGCTCGCGGGCGATCTCAAGAACGCGCTCGGCAGGCGTGAATTTGAGCACGTGCGAGGACATCAGCACCTCCGCACCTCTCTTGTGAAGCTCGTCTATGAGCTTCATTTGCTTTTTTACAGCCTCTTCATCCATTGTCAGCTCACCTTCGCAACGGTCGAAATAGTCGCCCATCACGTCGCAGAGCGTAGCTCCGCATTCTGCAAGCTCAACAAGTTCTGCCGCAAGTACGTCATCTGATTTTCCTGCGTTCGAAAAATGATTTCGGTAGTTGGTCACGTAAACGGGCAGGGGGGAAGCGTACTCAAAAAGCTCCCTGTAGGTCTTTTGGTTTCTGTATTCTTTCTTCATTTGGCAAAACTGCATTCCAAAAGCCTCTGCTCCCTCCGGGAGTGAAAGGTCGATAAGCTCTTTTATTCTGTCGGGATTATCCGCTTGCACCATACAGGTGAGTAAGGGCCTTTCATATGTCAAAAAGGTTTTGCTTTTCATATCAGCACTTCCTTCCCATCGCGTTTCTTCCACCGTCTATCATGATGTTTTCGCCGTTTATGAACTGTCCCTTTTCGGAAACAATAAAAAGTATAAGATCGATTATCTCCTGCGGTTCCGCGGCTCTTCCCAAAGGAGTTTTCATATTTGCCATAGCCGCACGGGTAAGCACAGGTCCGGGTGAAACACATACACAACGGATACCGTATTTCGAGCCAAACTGTGCGATAGATTTTGTAAGACCGTACATAAGCCCCGCCTTGGAGGTGGGGTAGTCCATTCCGTAGCCGTCACCCTCCGCTCCCGTTATCGAGCCGATATTGATAATAAGACCGCTCTGCTGCTCTCGCATCTGCGAGAGTACCGCATGAGCAAAGTAAAAAGGTCCTTTGAGATTTACGTCGATACCCCAATCGTAAACGTCTATCGGTACGTCAGGAAATTCAGGATGCTTTTCACGATCAACCTTGCACATTCTGACGGCAGTTCCGCCTGCGAAGTTC
>CALWJV010000002.1 GCA_944381115.1 uncultured Clostridia bacterium | reverse complement strand
AATTGATACGCCTATGGCAACCCGAACCAATATGGTTGAACAGCGATAGGTTTTTGCCAAATAATAATGTAAATTCAAGTATATTTTACTATATTTATAAGGTAGCATTTTTATCCACTAAACCCATATCCAGTACCCGTAACAATGTTACGGGTACTTTTTTATTAGATTTATATTCATATTGAAACTAATAAATCAAACCTGTACCCTGGTATTTTTGGTAAAATAATTTTTTCAGTTTGTAATTAAACCATAAAATTATATTAAATAATTATTACTATTGACTTTATATAATTAAAATGTTATAATAAAAAAAATTATTTTCAAACGGGAAATAAAAAAATGAGTGATTTAAGAAGATTTTTTGTCAGCAAAATAACCGAGCCGCTTATAATTGACGGTGAAGAATTTCGTCACGCTGTATCAGTTCTGAGAATCAGGGAAAACGACAGGATCATCGTATGCGATAACAGCGGGTACGAATATATAGGAACAGTAACGTCGGTAAACAAAAAGGAAATGGAAATAAGTATAAATGAAAAAAGGATGTCCGATACCGAAACAAAAGCAACTGTTACACTTATTGCCGGATATCTTAAAGGAGATAAAACAGAGTTTGTTGTGCAAAAGGCAACTGAACTTGGAGTAAAGAAAATAGTTATCTTTGATTCTGAATTTTCTTCGGCATATATAAATGATAATAAATTATCAAGACTTAAAAAGGTAGCAGTTGAAGCAGCAAAGCAGTGTGGAAGATCTGTGTTTCCACAGGTTACTTATGCAGAAAATTTTGAAAAAGCACTGAATGCCGGAGTAAACGCAAAAAACAAACTGTTTGCCTGCGAATTTGCAAAAGAAAATGAAGTCGAAATTTTAAATCTTGAAGGAGATACAGCAATAGTAGTCGGCAGCGAAGGAGGATTTAGTTTAGATGAAAGTAAACTTGCAAAAGAAAAAGGGTATAAAACGGTTTTTCTTGGGAAAAGGATACTTCGTGCAGAAACTGCATCAATTGCACTTTGCAGTATTATAATATACAGTCTTGGAGAGTTTAAATAAAAAACGGACTGTTTTTTAGTCCGTTAGTATTTGTATCAAATGATATATATTTAGTTATATATTGTTATTTTCTGTTTCATTGCTTTTTTTGGTATAACGTTTAAGCGTGACTGGATTGAAAGCTGAGCAGATTGAAACAATAATTATAGAGGTAAGAATGGCATTGGGAAGCATGTAAGAAATATTGTAAACAAAGGAATATGCCCAAACATTTTCAAAGCCCCATGTTATGTATTGTCCCCAAAGTATTGCACCTGACAGGAAACTGCATACAAATCTGAACATACAAACGGCAAAAGCACCGACGCCGTAACCGATTATGCGATTTTTGAAAAATTTTGCGAAAAAAACAGCAGTACCAAGAACGGTGAATGCCAGAACATAATCAAGCAATACGCAGAGAATAAACGAGATAATTGTATTTGCGGGTGGTGCATACCATCCCATAACGATTTGTAAAAGCGAATAAGCAAAAGCGGTGATGGTTCCCCATATATATCCGTGTCTGAAGGAAACAAAGATGATTGGAACCATAGCGATAGTTATACCGCCACCGTTGACCCAAATATTGGGAAAGAAAGAAGAAATAAATTTTGATAGGTAATCAAGGATTACTGCAAGTGCTATCATTATAGCGCACTCACAAAGAGCGAGAGTTTTTTTTCGGTCCATAATTCAGAACCCCTTTCATAAAGTATTCCTGCACCGAATAAATTTTTGAATGTGACATACTGCAGATAATCATTTCAAAAATAAAAATTTAAAGAAAGTAGACCGACCGTGACAAATAAAAATCCCGCATCGGAATACCGGTACGGGAATAATGAAAAAATCTTTCATTTGTAATCTCCCTTCGCCGGAATTACCCGTATCAGGTTAAAGGGTTTACGGTTTTCAACCGACTCTCAGCCGAATAAATTTTCAGCACCCCTGATTAAATTTTTAGTTTCAATGCAAGTATACATATTGTAGCACTTATTTCTATGTTTGTCAATAGAAAAACAAAATATAATTTAAATTTTTTACAAAGGATACAGTAAATGGAAGAAAAAGTAAAAAAACAGATAAAAAAGAATGATAATAAGAAAAAAAACTGCGAAAGTTGTCTATACTACGATTTTGATGATGAAACCGACAGTTATATTTGTACAGTTAATCTTGACGAGGATGAAGCAGTAGACTTTACAAACGGTATGAGTACAGAGTGTCATTATTATCGGTACTATGATGAATATACGAGTGTAAAAAAACAAAATTAATTTATAAAGTAAAAAGAAGATGAAATTAAGAAGCAAATGTGGTATAATTGTTTAAGGAATATTTAATTGGTAAAACAAATACAAAAAAATAATTAAAATAGAGAATCGGAGGAAAATAAAATGGCATATTTAGACCCTAATTTGGCAAATAAGGAAAAAAAGATTGTAGATACCACGAAAAAACTACGTATAGGTATCATAGGTACTGGAGGGATTGCAAACGCTCATATAAATTCATACAAAAAAATGCCAGATGTTGAAATTGTAGCCGGTGCCGATATTGTACCCGGAAAAGCAGCCGCATTTTTTAAAAACCACAGAATAGAAGGTGCGAAAACAAATTATGCTTCTCATAAAGAAATGCTAGCCGATAAAAATTTAAAACTTGATGCTGTTTCGATATGTACATATAATCGCCAACACGCCGTATGTACGATAGATGCTCTGAATGCAGGGTTGAACGTTATTCTTGAAAAGCCAATGAGCGTTACAACAGAAGAAGCAGTGGAAATGATGAGAGTTGAGAAGGAAAGCGGAAAAGTCCTTTCAATTGGATTCCAGCCACGACTTGATGCAAATATGCAGAAAATAAGAGAAATAGTACAAAGCGGAGAACTTGGCAAAGTTTATTATATTCAAACAGGAGGAGGAAGAAGAAGAGGTATTCCAGCAACGAGAGGAACAACATTTATTGAAGATGCAACAGCTGGTATAGGTGCGCTTGGAGATATAGGATGTTATTCTCTTGATATGGTGCTTAAGGCAATAGGATATCCGAAACCTCTTACAGTAACCGGATACAAGAGTGATTTTTTCGGAAAAGATAAAAATTACATTGGCTATCCGAAGGGAAAAGGAGAAGAATTTGCGAAACTTTTTGGAGTTGACGACTTTGCAGCAGCATTTATAAGACTTGAAGGAGGAATAATCCTTGATTTTAGAATATCATGGGCAATGAATATGGATACTCCCGGAGATACGATTATTTTAGGAACTAAAGGAGGACTCAGGATTCCTAGCACGGACTGTTGGAACGGAACTGTCGGTGGACCGATGAAAATTTATCATGAAGTTGCAGGTAGCCAAGTATGTACGGAAATACCGATTATTCCTGCAGATAAAGAATATAGTCTTTTTGATAAGAAGATACGTTCATTTCTTGATGCATGTAAAGGTTTGGCACCTGTACCAGTACCGACCTCCGAAATTATATATAACCAGGCAATAATAGACGGAATAGCAAAATCATCGATTTTGGGAAGAGAGATAGCAATAGAAATTCCGCAAATATGAAAATAAGTTAAAATATTCGAAAAAAATTAAAAAATCACTTGCAATGTTATTTTATATATGATATAATAAAAAAAAAGTAAGGTTACTTACAAAAAATTTTTAAATTTTAAAGGAGAAATTTAAAATGGCAGGTTACTTAGATCCAAATGCGGCAAACCAGGAAAAAGCAGTTGTAGACGCTTCAAGAAAACTTCGTATCGGTATTATCGGTACAGGATGGATTGCAGAACAACATATAATTTCTTACAAAAAACAGCCTGACGTTGAAATCGTTGCAGGAGCCGATCTTATTCCGGGAAAAGCAGAGGCTTTCTTTAAGAAATTTGGAGTTGAAGGTGTAAAGACAAATTACGCTTCTCACAAAGAGATGCTTGAAGACAAAAGCCTAAAGCTTGATGCAGTTTCTATTTGTACATATAATCGTCAGCATGCGAACTGCGCAATAGATTCACTTAAGGCAGGTATACATGTTCTTCTTGAAAAGCCAATGTGTGTAACAATAGATGAGGCTGTTGCCATCATGAGAGCAGAGAAGGAATCAGGAAAGGTAATTTCCATAGGCTTCCAGCCGAGACTTGATGCTAATATGAAGAAAATCAAGGAGATTGTAGAGAGCGGCGAACTTGGAAGGATTTACTATATTCAAACAGGCGGAGGAAGAAGAAGAGGAATACCGACTCCTTTCGGAACAACATTTATTGAAGATAAGACAGCAGGACTGGGTGCTCTTGCTGATATCGGATGCTATTCTCTCGATATGGTACTTAATGCAATTGGATATCCGAAGCCACTTACCGTAACCGGATATAAGAGTGATTTCTTCGGAAAAGATAAGAACTATGTTGGATATCCGAAGGGAAAAGGAGCAGAATATGCATCTCTGTTCGGAGTTGATGACTTTGCAGCGGCATTTGTAAGACTTGAAGGCGATATAATTCTGGACTTCAGAATATCCTGGGCAATGAATATGGATACTCCCGGTGATACAATTATTCTTGGTACAAAGGGAGGACTCAGAATACCGAGTACTGACTGCTGGAACGGAACAGTTGGCGGACCGATGAAGATATATCACGAGGTTGCGGGAAGTCAGGTATGTACTGAAATACCGATTATACCTGAAGATAAATCATCA
Source organism: uncultured Clostridia bacterium (assembly GCA_944381115.1). Taxonomy (GTDB): domain Bacteria; phylum Bacillota; class Clostridia; order Oscillospirales; family CAG-272; genus SIG673. Next base: position 89,879 of record CALWJV010000002.1, on the reverse strand, counting down.
ACACTTTTTGATAAGAAGATACGTTCATTCCTTGATGCGTGTAAGGGTATAGGACCTGTACCGGTACCGACATCTCAGATAATTTATAATCAGGCAATACTTTCCGGAATTGCAGATTCTTCAAGAATCGGTAAGGAAATAGAAATTAATATACCGGAGATATAATATAATAAAATAACAAAAATGAGACTGCAATGCAGTCTCATTTTTGCTTAAAAATAAAAACCCGCAAGCAGTATTTAATAATAACAGCATGCGGGTATAATTTATATTTTGGGTAAAATGAAGTGCATCGGAATTCCGTCCAAATAAATCGGATCACATTGACCCATAATAAGCGGACGAAGATATTTAATTCCGGCATCCGTTATGTAATTTTCGTCTTGGGAAATGAATTCTTTAGGTACGCACTTTACGTTATTTGCAATTGAATTTATATCAAATGACTCAAACTTAATAGTATATGGATCGTCAGAAATTCTTGTTATAGCAACCATGATAGCGGTTTTTCCGCTTAACGCTTCACTGACTCCGAAAGAGCCGATATTAAAAGATGTGTTTATATCAGTCAAGGAAAGAAGGTGACCTGCTGAGCGCTGGACGGTGTTTATCTCTATTGCGCGGAATTTGCACCCGAACCGTTCTTTAATAGGTTCTTTAAATGAATTTGCCGCTCCGCAAAGCATGGCATGACCGAAATTATCTGTTTTGGTTGAGTCAGCACTGACATAACTTCCGTCCGAATATTTTATTCCTTCAGAAATTGCAATTAAAACATCGTTGTGTTTTTTCCATGCATTTTCGATATCGGAAAAGCATTTATCAAATGAAAAAGGTACTTCCGGAAGATAAATTAGATCGGGTCCTTCGGAAAAATCTGTATTGGCAAGAACAGATGAGGCAGTAAGCCAGCCGGCATCTCGTCCCATTATTTCAATTACGGTAACGGATTTTTGAGTATAAACAGCAGTATCTCTTCTGATTTCAGCGCAAACGGCTGCGATGTACTTTGCAGCAGACCCGAATCCTGGAGTGCTGTCAGTACAGCAAAGATCGTTGTCAACTGTTTTCGGGATTCCCACAAATTTAATATCAATGTTATTTATATCTGCATAATGTGAAAGTTTTGCAACGGTATCCATTGAATCGTTACCGCCAATATAAAAGAAATAACCGATGCTGTATTTTTCAAAGACAGAAAAAATGTTTTCATAAAGTACAGGATCTTTGTTAAAGTCTTTAAGTTTTATACGGCAGGATCCGAGAGCGGCTGCGGGTGTAAATTTAAGACAGTTCAGGTCGTCGTTTTTACCCAAAAAAATTTTATTAAGATTATAAAGTTTTTCATTAATAATTCCGGTAATACCATTTGCCATTCCGTAAAGAATACTGTTTTTTCTTTCAAGCCATGCCGAGATAACACCTGCAAGAGAGGCGTTGATTGCCGCGGTAGGACCGCCGGATTGACCAACAATGGCATTTTGACCGTATGTTTTCTTCATAGTGTATTTTCTCCAAATAAATTAACTGACATAATGATTATAACATGCATCTTTATAAAAATCAATATAATTCGACAAAAAGAAATTCGTTTTAAAGTTTTATTTATAAGCAAACAGCAATAAAATCATCTGAAAAAAAGATAATTTTTATAAAAAGATTATTTTATAAAAAGAGTAATTATTTTTTTTGCATTTAGGGAAATAGGGATTTTATTTCCGTCTGTCGGAATATTTTCTCTAATGACCGTACGTTCATCCGGAGAAATAACGGAAGCGGACTTTATCTTTTTATTAAGAACAAGTATAAAATCTGCGGAATTTTCGGTTGGATTAAAAAGTCTGATTACATTTCCTTTTCCGTTTTCAGATTTTTTACATGCGGATATCATTATATTATTTTCACTATTGTTAATTTGTACAAAATTAAGGTGTCTGGAAAATTTTTTGTCGGCGTTTTCAGGTTTACGGAAGAAAACGCATCCGCCAATGTCAGCGGATTGAACAAAGGGACGACCGCTGAGCATCTTACGCATATCTGTAGGTGCACAATGTGTGATAGGAGCGGCGAGGAATAATTCTGTAATAGATGAAACGTTTGCGCTTTCGACATTTCCCTCAAATAAACATATGCCGAAATGTGCTTTGTTTTCGCCGAAACACTGAGCCTGCGGGCTGTGCCATTCCTTTGCAATGTTTTTTTGATCTTTATACCACGCAATGCTTTCGTTTGCTCTGAGAAGTGTAAGAGCAAGAGTGTTATGGGGATCGTTCAGATGTTCATACTCGTAAAGGCCTTCATTAAGTACGGCAAAACCGTTTTTGCCGTCGGAAACTGCAAAGAACCCTGAGTTAGGGCATCGTTTATCATTATCATTACGGTAAATGCTGCGTTTAATCAAGTCAAATGGTGATGCTGCACAAATTTCGTCAGAACTAATCTCAGTCGGGAAAAGAACTCTTATCCTGTGATTTTTTGCTGTATTCATAAAACTGAGGTCTATATCAATAACGGAGGAAACAGAGGAAAGTGAGATAGTAATATCAAACGGTATCCGTTTTTCATCGTTACGGTCGACCGTCATTTCGTATGTTACATTACGGCGCTGCATAAATTTATTGTCTTCAATTACAGAAATATTGCTGGTAACAAAATCGGAAGTAAATTTTTTCGAATTTTCTGACTCTCTATGTACATATTCGTCACCAATCTCCTCACAATCTTCCATAATCAAAAGGTTGTCATAAATTTTTCCTGTTATCTTATTTGTAACAGTGATGGTACCGTTTGTATTAATTTTGCAGCGGACAAATCTGTTTTCGAGTAAATCAGCCTTTGCATTTTCATTAATATCGATTTTTAGCAATCCCTGACAGGGGCGCACAGTAAGTGTATTAAATCCAATTGAATCAATCGGGAGTATAAAGCGAATATTGTAGCGTGTTACGGAAAGATCCCCCGGCAGATTTACCGGGCTTATTGTAGAGTGGCCTTTGTGTGAAATGGCGTAAACAGTAAACGGAATTTCCCTGCCTTTTGGATCTAAAATTTTAAAGCAGGAGATTTTATCGTCGTTAGAAAGCATGATTTCGGCATCTATAACAGTTTTTCCTTTAAATGAAACGGTATTTAAAACGGTAAGAATGTAATCTTTTTCAGTCAGGTTTTTACGGTCAACATGGTCAGAAATGGCTTGCATGCCTCTACGTATAAGTTCGTCAGTATTTTCCTGAATTCTTTCGTACCTATCCATCATGTGGCGGTGTACTGAATCTACAGAACATCCGCAGATTGAGTCATGCGGGTGATTTTTAATAAGGAGTTTCCAGATGTAATTAAGGTAGCCGAATGGATACTCAGTTATTCCGAGCGAAGAAAGGATAGTGTATAACGGTTCGACTCTTTTTTCAAGAGCGACCTGTGCTTTAACGTTTGCAATTTTTAAATAAATGCGTGATGATAGAGTTCCGGTAAGAACAGTATTTTCTCCGCCCATTCTGAGTTCGCCGTTAAGTTGGGTAAGAAGAATATTTTTTTCACGTAGCTCTTTTTTAGTTCTTTCAAAAAACTCGGGCATCGTATCTTGAATGAGTGTAATATCGCCCGGAAGATTTTCTCTTACTTTGTCTAATATCGGTAAAAGGTTCTCCTGGGCCTCAAGATGATCTACACCGTTCATTAAAAGGTAGTTACTTGTTTTCATATAAGCAGACATGATTTCCGCTTTTGTTTTGATGAGTTTAGTTGCCTGTTCCGTATCATCCGGGACTCTTTGAAGGTTGTTATACCACCATTTCATAAATTCGCAGAGTACGACAGACCCGTCAGCGCCTTTCCAGTTAAACTGTGCAGGAGTATCCGGCGCATTTGCTCCGCGTCCGAAAGCACAACAATCGATCCCGATCTGACGAAAAATTTGAGGAAGTTGAGATGTAAGACCGAATTGATCCGCCATGTAAGCGATTCTCGTACATTTTCCGAACTCATCAGCAATTTTCTGACCTATAATCAGATTGCGGATAGTTGCTTCACCGCTTGTGAGGAAAAAGTCATTTTGTACATACCAAGGACCGACCAAAAGCCGTCCTTCCTTTATGTATTTTTCCAAAAGTTTTCTTTTTTCCGGTCTTATTTCGAGGTAATCTTCAAGAACTATAGTTTGAGCATCCAGATGAAAAAAGTATGTAGGAGAATCTTTCATGATTTTCAATAAATTATCCATCATATCGACCAAACGAAAACGAAAGAGTTCAAATGGCTGGTACCATTCTCTGTCCCAATGAGTGTGAGATATTACTGCATATGTTTTTTTCATAAATTACTCCCATGTAATATATTTAAATGTAGGTATAAAAATATTTTATTACAAAATACAGAAATTGTCAAGAGAAAATAAATTTTAAATAAACTAATACAAAATTAAAAATAAAAAAACACCCAGGTTTTTTCCGGGTGTTTGTAATTATTGTTAATAAGTTTAAAAAAACCATGGTCCGGGGTTATTTTGTTTTTTCTTTTCATGCTTGTCCGGGGTTTTATCAAGTGCTCTATTAACTTTTGAATTTTTAAAATCAGAATAGTAGTTACTCATATCAGTTTTTACATCGGGAATGGTATTTTTATCTTTATCAGATGTGTTTTTCAAATCGGGAATTTTTGAATCAACTGTCATACTGTTTTCGGTAGCAACGATTTTATCAGTCACATCTGTATTTTTTTCAATTGATGATTTAATATCTGATTTTGTTTGAACTGGTTTTTTAACTCTTGCTTTGTGAGGAGTTTTTGAATTTTGTGGTTCAATTTCTTCTATTTCAAGAGGAACATCAACAAACTCATCGGTTATTTGAATATCGGAAATATCAGAAACATTTTTGTCAAGTAAAGGGATATTAACATCCATTTTTTTAAGATCGGGAAGTCCGAAATTTTCACGTCCTAAACGGTAATCACGAGGGGAAGCACCTGTGTTTTCTTTAAAAACACGGTTAAATGTTCTTTGGTTTTCAAATCCGGAAACTTTGTAAATATTGGCAATGGGTGTATCGGTTGTGCGAAGGAGTCCTTTTGCATATTCAACCCTTAAATTATTAAGGTATTCTTTAAATCCGATACCAAGTTTGCCGGAGAAAAGGTGAGAAAGGTGGAATCGGCTTACGCCCATTGCGTCTGCGAGTTGATCAAGCGAGATTTGTTCACGATAATGCATTCCAAGGTAGGAAAGTACCCTGTTTGAAAGATTTGATGTAACGCCGTCGTGTATTTCGGCAAATCGGAGGCCGGAAACAACGATCGAAAACATAAGGTGTATCCAACTATATGCTATGTAACGGTCTCTTTCCGATGCGACAGCCGAAAAAGCATAGAGAAGGTGCTGAGGAACATCAATACTTCTTAATACCGGAGATGCCGGACGCAAACCACTTAGTCTTTTTATAATATCTGAAATAAGTTCACATTTTGTATTGATAACATATAATGTGAGATCCCCTGAGACAGGTGTTACGCTGTGCAGTGTGCTCGGCATGATCAAAACAAAATCTCCGGAATGAAGATTGAATTCAAGGGAACCGAGCGTAAGAGTTGCTTCGCCGTTTTCAATGTATAAGAGTTCCGCCGATGTATGCAAATGCGGAGGTATTCTGAAATTTTCAACTTTTTGAATGCGAAGCGGCTCATTAGGATTCTCGCAAAAATGACTCATGGTATAGAACCTCATTTCTGAAAACTGTTTTTACGTGCGATAATAGTATATCACAATTTTTTTCGAATTGCAAGAGGGTTTACGTAATTTGTCTTAAAAAAATCTAAAAAGCGCTTTTTTAAGACTTTTTTTGCTCTTTTTATGTTTAAAAAAAGAAGTAATAATTAAATAAAATTTATAAATATTCATTAAAATATGCATAAATTATATAAAACTTTTAAAATAACATACAGAAACAAAAGTAAAAAGAATAAGATAATATAATATATAAAAAAATATAATGAAAAAACTTATTTTTTTTGCAAAGAAATACTTGACAATTATGTTTTAATAGTGTATAATTAGTGCATAAACTTACAGAGCATATGTAAAGGAGATAAAAAATGTCAGATAAAAAAATAAAAAAGGTAGTTTTAGCATATTCAGGTGGACTTGATACTTCTATTATAATACCATGGTTAAAGGAAAATTACGAAAACTGCGAAGTTATAGCTGTTTCAGGAGATGTTGGCCAGGGAACAGAACTTGAGGGACTTGAGGAAAAAGCAATAAAGACCGGAGCGTCAAAATTATACATTGAGGACCTAAAAAAAGAGTTTGTTGAAGATTTTATATTTCCAACGCTTAAAGCTGGGGCAAAATATGAAGGAGACTATTTGCTCGGAACATCATTTGCACGTCCTGTAATTGCAAAAAGAATTGTTGAAATAGCAAAGGCAGAGGGTGCAGATGCAATTTGCCATGGCTGTACGGGAAAAGGGAACGATCAGGTACGTTTTGAACTTACAATAAAGGCGTTTGCTCCGGACATGAAGATAATAGCGCCGTGGCGTGAATGGAACATCAAGTCCAGAGATGAGGAAATAGACTATGCAGAGGCGCATGGCATTCCGCTTAAAATAAGCCGTGAGACCAACTACTCAAAAGATAAGAATCTATGGCATCTTTCTCATGAAGGACTGGATCTTGAAACCCCGGGGAATATGCCTGATTATGATAAAGACGGATTTCTTGAACTCGGTGTATCCCCTTTCAAGGCACCGGATAAACCGACATATGTAAAGATCAGTTTTGAAAAAGGAATACCTGTAGCGATCAATGGTGAAAAACTCGGATCGGTAGAGATTATTGAAAAACTAAATAAACTGGGCGGGGAAAACGGAATAGGATTGGCAGATCTTGTTGAAAACCGTCTTGTGGGAATGAAGTCCCGAGGAGTATATGAGACACCTGGAGGAACGATATTATACAGAGCGCACCAGGTTCTTGAGACTCTTACACTTGACAGGGATACACAGCATTATAAAGAAATAGTTGCAAACAGATTTGCGGAACTTGTATATTTCGGACAGTGGTTTACACCTCTTCGTGAAGCGATTTCGGCTTTTGTTGACAAGACACAGGAAACTGTAACAGGTGATGTTACACTTTGCCTTTACAAAGGAAACATGATAAATGCCGGCGTAGTCTCGCCATATTCGCTTTACGATGAAGAGATTGCAACATTTGACGAAGATAATGTTTACGATCAAAAGGACAGTGCAGGATTTATAAATCTTTTTGGTCTTCCTATCAAAGTCAAAGCAATGATCAAAGAAAAAAACAAGGAAAAGAAAAGTAAAAAATAAATTACATATGGACAGACAGTGCAGGAATTACAAAATAAAGATGTTAACCGCACTGCTTATGGGAAAAACAGTAGAGTTAGGAAAGGTAGTTGTCGATATGAAATACATAAGCGGAGGCGTATGCGCCGCCAAAGGATTCAAAGCAGCGGGGGTACACTGTGGGATACGTAAAAACAAGAGTAAAAAAGATCTTGCACTTATAATAAGTGAAAAGAAGTGTGCCGCAGCATGTGTATACACTCAAAATCTTGTAAAGGGAGCGCCTATAACAGTTACAAAGAAAAACGTCGGAGACGGATTCGCGCAGGCGGTGATATGTAACAGCGGAAACGCCAATACATGTAATGCAAATGGCGTAGAAATAGCAGAAAAAATGTGCGAACTTGTCGAAGAATATACGGGAATAAAGGCAAGTGACGTAATATGTGCATCCACCGGAGTCATAGGACAGCCTCTTGATATTACACCGATAAAAGAAAATATGAAAAAGCTTACGGAAGCACTTGGTGAAAACAACAGCGCTGATGCTGCAAATGCAATAATGACAACGGATACCGAACTTAAAGAAGTAGCGGTAGAATTTACCGTAGGTGGTAAGACCTGCCGAATGGGAGGTATAGCCAAAGGGTCCGGAATGATACACCCTAATATGGCGACAATGCTGGTTTTTATAACGACGGATTGTGCTGTAACCAAAGAAATGTTAGATAAGGCGGTAAAAGCAGATGTTAAAGATACATTCAATATGATATCAGTCGACGGAGATACATCAACAAACGATATGCTTTCTGTAATGGCAAACGGTATGGCGCAAAATCCGGAGATAAATTCAGAAAACGGAGATTTTGATATTTTTTGTAAAGCATTCAATGCAGTAACCACGGCTCTGTGTAAAGCAATAGCAAAGGACGGAGAAGGTGCATCAAAATTACTTGAATGTATTGTAAGCGGAGCAAAGGATATTGAAAACGCAAGGATAATAGCCAAAAGTGTTATATGTTCATCTCTTGTTAAGGCAGCAATGTTCGGTTCAGATGCAAACTGGGGAAGGGTGCTTTGCGCGATAGGCTACAGCGGAGCAGATGTTGATATAAACAAAGTTGACGTTTCATTTGCAAGCAGAAAGGGAGAGATTCGTGTATGCAAAAACGGGGCAGGAGTCGAGTTTTCTGAAGATAAAGCAAAAGAAATTTTGCTTGAGCCAGAAATTGAAATAAAAGTATGTCTTGGAGACGGAGACGCAAAAGCCACCGCTTATGGATGTGACCTTACATATGAATATGTAAAGATAAACGGCGATTACCGAACTTAAAAAAGCGGAATACTGTTTTAAATCTGAAACGGCAAAACAATTAAATATAAAAACAAGCCGCAAATCGAAATAAATAACGATTACGGCTTAATTTACGGCAAAATATATCGAAAAGAGAAGAAAAATGAGTAAATGCAGACTTATACTTGTAAGACACGGACAAAGCGAAGGAAATTTCAGAAGAGAGTTTTTGGGACATACTGATCTTGATATAACTGAACTTGGACACATGCAGGCAGAAAAAACGGCACAGTATCTTGAAAATAAAAAAATAGACGTAATATATTCAAGCGACCTGAAAAGGGCATGGAGTACTGCGGAACATATTGCAAAAAAGAAAGATTTAAGTATAATCGCCGATGCAGAACTTCGGGAAATCTATGCCGGAAAATGGGATGGGATGAAAGTTGCGGACATAGAAACGCAGTACGCTGAAGATTATAAAGTCTGGAAAGAAGATATAGGTAATGCGGTGCCGACAGGAGGTGAAAGCGTGAAGGCGCTGTACGAAAGAATAATAAATGAACTTTTGCGAATCAGTAAATTATACGAGGGACTGACTGTGTGTATTGCAACTCACGCAACCCCGATAAGAATGGCGTGTGTAAAGGCAAAAGGTCTTCCGATTTGCTTGGCAAAAGATGTAAAATGGGTATCAAATGCTTCTGTGACGATCATTGATGTTGAGAACGGAATTTTTACACTGATAAAAGAAGGCTATGATGAGCATTTGGGAGAACTTGTTTCAGCACTTCCCAAAAATGTCTGATGAAAAAGAATAGAAACAAAAGCACAGTTTTTGGAATATAACTTTATTAAAATATTGACAAATTTTTTTTTTCAGTATATAATGTGTGTGGGAGTAGATGGCGCAGTTGCGTAATATCACGCCGAAAGGTATTATTATGAGGAAAGTCCGGGCTTTGCAGGGCAGGATAACTGATAACGTCAGCCGAGGGTAACCTCCGGGAAAGTGCAACAGAAATAGACCGCCTGTCAGTAGGCAGGTAAGGATGGAAAGGCGAGGTAAGAGCTCACCGGCACTTTGGTAACAAAGTTGCAAATGTAAACCCTATCCAAAGCAACACCGCAAGCGAAAAGGAGAGATCCGCATTTGCCCGATGTTTTTTCGCAGGTGGCAAAGAACGGTATGGTGACATAACCGTCAAGATAGATAACTGCGGTCGGTATTTACCGTCACAGAACCCGGCTTACAAGTCAACTCTCACCAAAAAGACCGTACAGATGTGAAAAAAATCACGGTACGGTCTTTTGCTTTTATATAATACATTTCTAATCAAGAATTATATTAAAATCATTATGTAATTAAAAAATAAAAACGTACGATACATAAAATTGAAGTCAACTAAATATACATTCAGTTGATCTTTTAACGGATTAATTTAATAAAAAAGGAGATTTGATTTGAATAAACTGCCTGAAAATTTTGCCGGGAGCGTGTGTCTTCTGCAAGGTTTCGGAAAATCCAACCGTGCACTTGCAAAATGGCTTATGAAGCAGGGTGCAAAAGTTATTATTTCCGATAAGAAAAAATCTGAAATCGAAATATTAAAAGAAGCAGAAGAAGAAATCACGAAAGATTGTAAAAGTCAGGTAAACAAAAATGCAGAAAAAACAAATCAGGAAAAAAATAAAACAGGGTTAATTTGTTATACGCAAAAGGAGAATGAAATTTTAAATAATATAAAAAGACACACAAATTATTTTAATAAGAAAGAAGAAAATAATGATTTATTAAAAAAGCAAGATAAAATAGCTTTTGATGAAGATATACTGAAAAATATAGAAATATTAAAAAACGGTCAAAAAATAAAAGCGGATTTTGTGTTCAGGACTCCTGGAATAAGTCCGTATTCCGAGGAGATACAGTATTATACAAAAAACGGTGCAGTATTAAGTAGTGAAACGGAACTGTTTTTTCAAAAAGCAAAAGGTAAGATTTACGGAATAACCGGAAGCGATGGAAAGACTACAACTACAAACATTGTCGGAAGGATTCTTGAAAGTTCATTCAAAAAAAACGGAAGAAAAGTTTATGTCGGAGGAAATATAGGAACTCCGCTTGTTTCTTTTCTTGAAGATCTTAACAAAAATGATATTACGGTGGCAGAACTATCAAGTTTTCAACTTATGACGATGAAACAGTCCCCTCAGATATCTGCAATAACAAATATAACAGAGAATCATCTTGATTATCACGGAAGCATGCATGAATATATCTGTGCAAAATGCAGGATTTTTTCATGTAAAGGATGCAATAAATTAGTTATAAATAAAAAGACGCTTTTATATTTGAAGGAAAGAGGTTATTTTGAAAAAAAATCAGGCTGTATTGATAACGGAATATACAGAAATTCGGGATTAGCGGAAAATTATACAGAATTTACTGATTATCAAAATGATACTTTGAAAAATATAATGGAGGTTTCTTCTGACGGTGAATGCGACGGGGTATATTATAAAGATGGCGGAATATATTTACACGGAAAATTTTTAATGGACAAAAAAATAATAAAAATTCCCGGTTTTCACAATGTAGAAAACTACATGACAGCAATCGGAGTAACAGAAAGCGATGCATCACTTGAAGATATTATAAGTACTGCAAAAACTTTTTCCGGTGCTGAACACCGTATGGAATTTGTAAGAGAAGTAAGCGGTGTAAGTTATTACAACAGTTCGATTGATTCAACGCCTTCACGTTCTATTATTACACTACGTTGCTTTGAAAAACCTCTTACGGTAATTTGCGGAGGATATGATAAAGGTTTGAATTATGATGAATTTGCGTGTGAACTGTTAAAAAAAGCGGATAATATTGTGATAACAGGAGCGTCGTATGGAATAATAAGAACTTCGCTTGAAAGGCAGCATTCAAACGAATATGCATGTCAAATATATTATGAAGAAGATTTTGAAAAAGCAGTAAAAAGAGCGGTGTCAGTAACCTCTTACGGAGGAAAAGTATTGCTTTCTCCGGCATGTGCAAGTTTTGACTCATTTGATAATTTTGAACAACGGGGAAATGTTTTTAAAAACATAATAAATATGTTATAAATTGCGATTAAATAAGTAAAAAAAGAGGAAAATTGTCAATGAAAAAGGAAAATCAAAGATTAAGGACTTTTTATGTCAGGGAAATTCTTTTACGGAATACTGATGAAGAACATTGTATCAGTGCAAAAAAAATAATTGAGAAATTAAAAGGATACGGTATAACGGCAGAGAGAAAAAGTATATATAATGACATATTTGCGCTTTATGACGCCGGGGTTTTGGATGTAAAGCAGGATGAAGGTCGTAACGGTGGTTTTCGCGTTGTTAGCCGTGATTTTGAACTTGCAGAACTTAAAATGCTGGTTGATGCAGTTCAGTCATGCCGGTTCATCTCAAAAAAACAGTCTTCATCGCTTATAAAAAAACTTTCATCGTTTTTGAGTCAGTATGAAGAAACGCAGCTTTCAAGGAGTATATATGTTTATGACAGGGAGGAAAAAAAGAGCGAGGTGCTTTACCTGATAGATATGATACACAGGGCAATATCAGAAAATAGTTCTATAGTTTTTAAATATACAGAAATTACCCCTTCCAAAAAGAAAATAGAAAGGAGAGGAGGAGAAAATTACATAGTAAGTCCTTGGTCGCTAATGTGGAGGGAAGATAATTACTATCTTATTGCTTTTGACCATGATTCCGGGGAAATAAGACATTACCGTGTTGATAGAATGGAGAAAATAAAAATAAATAACATAGCGAGAAAAGGTAAAGAAGAGTTTGAAAAGATATCGCTTGCCAGATATTACAGTAATGTTTTCGAAATGTTTAAGGGAAGAGAAGAGATTGTTCGCTTCAGATGTGAAAACCGTTTTGCCGGAGCAATGTTTGACAGATTCGGAATGTCCTTGACAGTTAAAGAATGCGGTGAATTTTTTGAATTTTACGCTCCGATCGAAATAAGTGTAAGATTTTTTTCGTGGGTTTTCGGATTTGACGGTGCACTCCAAATCATTTCACCGGAAAATGTTGTTAATGAATACAAGATGCAGATATCAAAAGCAGAAAAAATGCTTGAAAAAACAAATCTAAAAAATTAAAGAATTAAAATTAAAGGATTAAAAAAAATATGTAATAATTTTAAAATGAAGTTAAATAATTTAAAAAAAATTTTTTTTCTATTGACATAGTTTTTTTTATGCATTAAAATAAAGTCAAAAGAAAAAATGATAAAAGTTGAAAGGAATAAATATGGGACTTATAAGAGCAGCATTCGGATCGGTTGAAAGTGTAACAAGAGACCAGTGGAAAGAGTATTTTTGGGCGGATTCAATGACAAATGAGACGCTGATAGTAAAAGGTAAGAAACAAACAAAAGGAAACAACAGAGGTCAGGATGATATAATTACAAACGGATCTGTGATCGCAGTATCAGAAGGACAGGCAGCAATTATTATAGAAGACGGAAAAATTGTTGAATTTTGTGCAGATCCCGGAAGATTTGTTTGGGATTCTTCAACAGAACCATCAATTTTTACGGGCGGTTTTTTCTCCGGGATCATAGATTCATTTAAAAAAATTGGTGAACGTTTTACATTCGGAGGAGATAAAGCAAAAGTTCAAAGGGTGTATTATGTAAATACAAAAGAGATAATGGATAATAAATTCGGTACGACGACTCCGATGGTATATGATGATCCTTACTACAAAACTGCGTTATACATAAGATATTTTGGACAGTTTTCATTTTGTATAAAGGATCCTATCGTGTTTTTTTCTTCAGTAGCAGGAGCAGTCGATGAGGTCTATACAAAGGATCAACTTATGGATATGTGCAAGGACGAATTTATGACCGCCCTTGATTCTTCACTTGCAAAACTTTCGGCGGAAGGAATAAAATTTAGTCAAATTCCGATAAAGCAGAGTGAGATTGCCAAATACATGTCCGAAACTCTTGATGAAGACTGGGGAATAAAAAGAGGACTTGACGTAGTTTCGGTAGCAATAGTAAAGGTAACACCGGATGAAAACAGCCGTAGGCGAATTGAAGAATTTGATACAAACGTAATGCATTCAAATACAAACGCAATGGCAGGTGGTCTTGCATATGCTCAGATGCAGGCGATGCAAAAGGCAGCGGAAAACTCTGCCGGCGCAATGACCGGATTTATGGGACTCGGAATGATGGGAAATGCCATGGGTAACAATGCACAGTATCAGGGCGCACTTCTTGATACAGCTAAGGCATTAAGCGAAAAAGAAGCGAAAAAATCCGTAGAAGTATCAAATAACAGAAGTGGGGTATGGAAATGTTCCTGCGGTGCAGAGAATACAGGTAAATTCTGCTCTGAATGCGGAAGTAAAAAACCGAAAAAAACACCGGCAGGATCTTGGAAATGCTCTTGCGGTGCAGTAAACACGGGTAAATTCTGTTCTGAATGCGGAAGCAAAAAGCCGGCTGACGGATTTACATGTAAATGCGGGTATAAATCAAATACTCCATTTAAATACTGCCCCGAGTGCGGAAGTGAGTTCAACAACGATTGAACATAAAAAAGGTAAAAATAGATCGAAGTAAAAGAAAAGCAAAATAATGAAATAATTTTTAAGGAAACGTCCGTGGAAACGGATTGAATATAAAAATTTGTCAAAATCCTTTTTTCCGAATATAATGGCTTAGAATCTTTTATAATAAAAAGGAGGATTACTATGGCAATAAAAATATTCATTGATCAAGGACATAACCCGACAAATCCGAACGCAGGTGCCGAGGGGAACGGGCTTAGAGAGCAGGATATAACTTATGCTGTTGGAGTAGCGCTTGCCGATCTGCTTCGGCGGAATCCGAATTTTGATGTTCTGCTTTCAAGAAACAGTCCAAGTGAAGTACTCGGAACATCAAATGCGCAAAGTCTCAACATAAGAACGACAGCAGCAAATAATTATGGTGCAGATGCTTTTTTGTCAATACATGTTAATGCATCAGACATAACATCTGCAACAGGAAGCGAAGCATATGTATTCAGCCGAAACAGCAGGGCATATGTGCTTGCCGAAGATATTGTGAAAAATTTGACAGATGCGACCGGATATCCGAACAGAGGGGTGTTTGTACGGCCATCACTTTATGTACTCAGAAACACAACCATGCCGGCGGTTCTTATTGAACTCGGTTTTATAACCAATCCTGGTGAGGCAGAATTTATGAGGGACAATTCAGCGCTTTATGCAAGGGGGATATACAACGGACTTCTTGTATATTACGGTCTGGAAAATTAACTTACGGCTAAAATAGAGTTCAATATACAAAAGGAGAAGGAAAAGGATGAAACTTGTAAAATTAAAGCCATATTGCCACAAAGCAATATGGGGAGGAACAAATCTTTATGAAAAATACGGTAAAAAAGACTTTCGGGATATTGCGGAGGCATGGGAATTATCAGGTTACAAAGGCAAAGAGAGTATAGCAGACGGCGGAAAATATGATGGAAAAACCATAAACGAAGTAATAGATGCAGAGGGGAAAGATATACTCGGAACCATGGCACACGGTTCTGAAAAACTTCCCATACTTATTAAACTAATAGATGCTGCTGCACCGCTTTCGATACAGGTACATCCAAGTGATGAAAATGCAAAAATACTGAATGCAGACGGCGGAAAAACTGAGATGTGGATAGTTTGTGAAGCAGAAGAAGGTGCATATCTTTATTATGGAGTAAAGGAAAAACTTACAGTTGAAAAATTCCGTGAATCAATCCTTGATGGTACAATAACAAATTATTTAAATAAAGTGCCAGTAAAAAAAGGCGACACATTTTTCATAAAAGCGGGTACGATCCATGCCATAGGGGCGGGAATAACAATTTGTGAGATACAGCAAACCTCTGATACGACATACCGTCTTTACGACTACAAGCGAAAAGATTCAAACGGAAATGAAAGAGAACTTCACATAGAAAAAGGTGTGATTGCCTCAAATCTTGATGTACAGACTGAGTTTTATGAAAAAGGTGTACAGAAAGGTAACGAAAAAATTATGGTAACCTGTCCGTTTTTCCGTGTTTCTGTTGTAAATGTTGATGGCGAGGAAAAAATCACAGTTGGGGAAGACAGCTTTGCTTCTTTTACGGTTATTGACGGTGATGGAAAAATCATATCAAGCGACGAGGAGGTAACATTAGCAAAAGGGAGCACTGTTTTCGCCTTTGCCGGAGCGGGAGATATAACGTTTAAAGGAAAAATGAATATAGTTAAATCTACGCTTTAAAAATTCACAAAGCAGAAAAAAAACACTGCGGCTGCCCGATACTTTTTAGTAAAGAGCAGCCGCAGTAAATTTATGAAAATTTATTTTAAAATACTCATAACGGTATTTCTGATATTAATAATATCAGTGTTTTTTCTGTTGCTTTTGATTGAAATAACAAGATTTTCCGGTTTGAAGACTTTATTTGCAAGTAAAGCGATCCTTTCTTCTGAAATAGAGGAAAAGGCCGCTGCCTTGTCATTCACGGAAAAATACCTGCAGCCTAAGATATGGTTATAATAACCGAAATCAGAGCATATTGTTTCTGCGCAGTCAAGAGAGAGCAACGCATTATCGGTATATGCGGGAGTAACCAGCGGCAGCCGTTTGCCTGCATTTTTTTTTGCTTTTTCAAACATTTTCATAACGGTCTCAATACTTTTTAAAAATTTATCCGCTCTGACTTCATATGAAACATTAAGGAAAGAAATGTTTTCAAAGCAATTGAGTCCTTCGTCATAACTGTAAATCAGCCCTGTATTTTCAGACAATTCCCGATACATAGGGCAACTTTCTCCGGCAAAAAGCGAATCACATAAACAGAACAGTTCCGGCAAGGAAAAATCATCGTTTTTAATGTCAAATGAAATTTTTACAGAAGTAAGCGGAGCATTTTTTACTGCGACGGTGCAGTTACGATTTCCGAAATTTTCGGGAACCGGAGCAATATTTGTAAAAAAAACTCCGGAATAAATATTATGATTTTCAATAAGTGAAGAAAGAAGACCGATATCTTTGTCTTTAAAAGCACCTCCGATATAAAAGAAGATATTTTCTTTTACCAAGAAACGCTCTCTTTCAGATCGGAGTTTTTTAATACCGAAACGCTCAATATCTTTACATTTTCCGGTTATCGGACGTGCAAGAGATGTTCCTTTATAAACCAAACAGTCAGAAAAACGGTCAAGAGAATTTTCATCATCTTCACGTATTTCCGCTTTGATCCTTCGCTTTTCGATGTTAATCTCTGAGATAGGCAGGATAAAAGGAGAAAGAACAAGAGAAATTATTTTTGCAGCAATTTCAAAATGCAATTTTGAACCGCTTATAGTAAATTCAATATAGTTTACGTAAGTAGCGGCATTAAAATAAAGACCGTAGCGGTCAAGAGTTTCGTAGAGAGTCCCGCCCATAATTGCGTTGATATTGCGAAAAACAATATGTTCGAAAAAATGAGTAAAACCATTTTCCGTTTCATTTTCGTACATAGGTCCGGAACGTAAAAACAGCGAAATTGCAAAACCGGAAATTTTAGGATTTTTATAACTGTAAACGGCGACACCGTTTTTTGTAAAATTAGTTTTTTCCATTTTTCACTTTCTTAAACAAATATGCGGTTTTTGAATTTAAAATTAAAACTGCCAAACTACATATAAATAAATTATTATATATGATTATATAGTGAAAAAATTATTTTGTCAAGTTTTTTTGCGTAAGAAAGGAATATTTTAAAAATAACTATTGAAATAATACAAAAAATATTGTATAATGAACTTAAAATAACAAATGAGGCTTATAAAATGAAATCAGATTTAAGGGAACTTATTGAAAATATTGAAAAATGCGTAAAAAAACATGAGCTTGAAATTCCCGGACAATATGCAAGATGGCTTTGGCAGGATGAAAAAAAATCGAGAGAACTTGGAGTAAATGAATACGGATGTGCCGATGCAGCAAATATACTATATACGATAGGCAAATTTGCTTGCAAAGAAGAGATCCGAAAAGCAAGAATAAAAGAACTAAAATCATTGCAAAATAAAGAAAGCGGTCTTTTTACCGAGAAGACGCATCATCCGATCCACACAACAGCGCACTGCTGTGCGGCTCTACAACTTTTTGATGAAGTACCAGACACAAAACTTTACGCACTGCATAAATATTACGATAAAAAAGAACTTTATAAACTTCTTGACGGTCTTTTCGGATATGACCCATGGCCGCTTTCACACCAAGGAGCAGGCGTATATGCCGCTCTTGAGACGGCAGGCGAGATGACTTACGAATTTTCTGAAAACTATTTTAATTGGTTTTGGGAAAATGCAGATGAAGTAACCGGATTTTGGAAAAAGGGGAAGGTAAATAAAGCAAGGTTTTCGTCGACATATACCCCCGAAAACATAGCAATGTACGCATATATGGCAGGTGGATTTCATTATTTGTTTAATCACGAATATGCACATAAGCCGTTGCGATATCCGGAAAAAATGATAGACTCCTGCATAAAAATGTATACCGAAAACGCACTTCCGGGTACTTTTATGAAAAAATGTAATTTTATCGAAATAGATTGGCTTTACTGTATAAACAGAGCGAGCCGTCAGACCATTCACAGGAACGGTGAAGTACGTGATCTTATAAATGATTTTGCAAAAAAATACACTGAGATGATGCTTTCGTTAGATTATGAAAATGACGAAAGTTTTAATGATCTGCATATGCTTTTCGGTGCCGTATGTGCATTGGCAGAACTTCAAGATGCCCTTCCGGGTAAGATAGTTACCGAAAGACCGCTTAAACTTGTTCTTAACCGTCGGCCGTTTATTTAATCGAGTAAATGATGGTTAAAGTAAATTTGAAATTTACTGATTAAAAGAAGATAAAAAACATAATACGCAGAAATTGGAATATTTGAAAAAGATATTGAAAATATATAATAATTTAAGCCGAAATAATACGGCAGAATGGAGAAAATATGAGTAATAACGGTAAACTCGCGGAAAAATTGCAAATGAAGAAGAATAACATATTTGAAACAGCGGATAAAGAAAAGATAAAATTAATTTTTGATTTTTCAGAAGAATATAAAATGTTTTTAGATAAAGCCAAGACGGAAAGAGAGGCAACCGATTTTGCAATAAACCTTGCCAAGGAAAACGGATTTACCGAATACCGTTTGGGAGAGAGACTGAACTCAGGAGATAAAAAGTATTATAATAACAGAGGAAAAAGTCTTTATATATTTAAAATCGGTAGCCGTCCGCTTGATTCAGACGGAATTCACATATTGGCGGCGCATATTGATTCACCGAGAATTGATTTGAAACAAGTTCCGCTATACGAAGAAGGCGGTATGGCATTTTTTAAGACTCATTATTATGGAGGCATAAAAAAATACCAATGGACTGCAATACCGCTCTCACTCCACGGTGTTATCATTAAAAAGGACGGAAGCGAGATAAAAATAAGAATAGGAGATAATGCGGGGGATCCTGTATTTTATATAAATGATCTTCTTCCGCATCTTTCCCAAGAGCAAAATCAAAAGCCACTTTCAAATGCAATAAGCGGAGAATCACTCAATATTCTTGTAGGAGGAATGCCTCTTAAAGAAGGTGATGAAGAAGGATCAGTAAAACTGAATATTCTAAATATTCTTAATGAAAAATACGGTATTACCGAAGAAGACTTTATAAGTGCAGAATTATCGTGCGTTCCTGCCTTTAATGCAAGAGATATAGGATTTGACAGGTCACTCATAGGTGCGTACGGACATGATGACCGGGTATGTGCTTACCCGCTTCTCCGTGCAATAACAGACAGTAGCAGCGATAAAACCGTTTTAGGCGTTCTTGCCGATAAAGAGGAGACGGGAAGTCTCGGGAATACCGGGATGCAGAGTATGCTCCTTCTTGATATTATAACTGAGATATCAAATACTCTCGGATATTCGCCGATATCCGTAAGAGCGGCTTCAAAATGTTTGTCTGCTGACGTTAATGCGGCATACGATCCGAATTTTCCGGACGTTTACGAAAAACGTAACAGTGCAATGGTTTCATGCGGGACTACAATGTCAAAATATACCGGAGCGAGAGGAAAGTCCGGGACAAGCGATGCATCAGCAGAATTTGTGGGATATGTAAGAAAATTATTTGCGGAAAACGGAGTGCAATGGCAAACTTCGGAACTTGGTAAAGTTGACCTTGGCGGGGGAGGAACGGTTGCAATGTATATTGCGAATCTCAACATAGATACAGTTGATCTTGGTGTGCCGGTTATTTCAATGCACGCCCCTTACGAGGTTATTTCCAAAGCGGATCTTTATTCAACGTATGAAGCATTTAAAGCGTTTATATAAAAATAAACGCGATTTAATAAACTGCTTTTGTTTTTAAAGAATCACGCATAATAATAAAAAGATTAAAGATATAAAAAGAAGGGGAAAATTATGCTGACCGATATTGAAATTGCGCAGTCCGTCAAAATGAAGAAAATAGGTGAGATAGCCGCTTACGCCGGTATACCCGAAGAAGCCATTGAACTTTACGGAAATTATAAAGCAAAGATCAATGTTTCAGAAATCAAAGGTAATAAAAACGGTAAACTTATCCTTGTTACAGCAATAACTCCTACACCTGCGGGAGAAGGAAAGACAACAACAACAATAGGTCTTGCCGATGCGCTGAATAAAATCGGAAAAAATGTTATGGTCGCACTTCGTGAACCCTCACTGGGCCCTGTTTTCGGTATAAAGGGAGGCGCTGCAGGCGGTGGATATGCACAGGTTGTACCAATGGAGGATATCAACCTTCACTTTACAGGAGACTTTCACGCAATCGGTGCGGCGAATAATCTTTTGGCTGCTATGCTTGATAATCATATTTATCAAGGAAATGCACTGAATATAGATCCCAGAAGAATTACATGGAAGCGTTGCGTTGATATGAATGACAGACAACTCCGCTTTATTACAGACGGACTCGGGGGCAGGATAAACGGTGTTCCAAGGGAGGACGGTTACGATATTACCGTCGCATCAGAGATAATGGCGATTCTTTGTCTTTCGAAGGATATTTCTGATTTAAAAGAAAGACTGGGAAAAATAATAGTAGGATATACATATGACGAAAAACCTGTGACCGCGGCGCAACTTAAGGCGAACGGAGCCATGGCAGCGCTGCTTAAAGATGCAATCAAGCCTAACCTTGTTCAGACTCTTGAGGGAACGCCTGCAATAGTACATGGAGGTCCTTTTGCAAATATCGCACACGGCTGTAACTCAGTAGTTGCAACTAAAACTGCATTGAGACTTTCCGAATACACTGTAACTGAAGCCGGATTTGGTGCAGATCTTGGCGCAGAGAAATTTCTTGATATAAAATGCCGCTATGCAGGACTTAAACCGGACGCGTGCGTAATAGTTGCAACTGTAAGGGCCCTTAAAATGCATGGAGGACTTGCAAAAACGGAACTGGGGAATGAAAACCTGGAAGCATTGAAAAGAGGTATACCGAATCTTTTGCGACATGTCTCTAATATTTCCGATGTATTCAAACTTCCGTCTGTTGTTGCAATTAACCGTTTTCCGACAGACACAGAGGCAGAGATTGAAATGATCATTGAGAAATGCCAAGAACTTGGAGTTAATGTACGACTTTCCGAAGTTTGGGGTAAAGGCGGAGACGGAGGTATAGAACTTGCAGAAGAGGTCGTACGCCTTTGCAATAAAGAAAATCATTTTAACTTCTGTTACCCGGATGAATTTTCGATTGAAGAAAAGATTGAAGCGGTCGTCAAAAAAATTTACGGTGGTGATGGTGTAAATTTTCTTCCTGGTGCATTAAAGCAGTTAAAGCAAATCAAAGAACTTGGCTTTGATAAACTTCCGGTATGCATTGCCAAGACGCAGTATAGTTTTTCGGATGATCCGACAAAACTTTGCGAACCGAGCGGTTTTACGGTTACGGTAAAAAACATAAAAGTCAGTGCCGGAGCGGGATTTGTTGTAGTCCTAACCGGAGATATCATGACAATGCCCGGACTACCGAAGATACCTGCCGCAGAAAAAATCGATGTTGACGCAAGCGGAAAGATAACAGGATTGTTTTAAAAAACATCAAATCAGGCAAAAGTGAAAATAAAAAGGACAAGGAATTAAACCCTTGTCCTTTTATTAATGGTATACCAGGCGTTAAAAAACAAAAAATATACATATACTTTTTGATATGCCGGGTTGATTTGGTGACCCGTAGGGGAATCGAACCCCTGCCTTCGCCGTGAGAGGGCGACGTCTTAGCCGCTTGACTAACAGGCCTTTTTAAACTGCCATACAAGTATAACATACATTTTAAAAAAAAGCAATATATTTGCTAAAAAAATATATTAACTATTTTAAAACAATTTATTAGAAAAAGAAATTTTAAATTGTAATTTCAGCATGTCTTGCAATATGACAGTTTACATTTATAGCAACAGGCAACCCTGCGATGTGAGTAGGGAAGTACTCGATATTAACCGCAAGGGCGCTTATGTATCCGCCAAATCCTTGAGCACCGACTCCGGTTTTATTAAGTTCAGTTAAAATTTCCTCTTCAAGAGAAGCGTAAAGAGGATTGGGATTTCTGACTGAAATACTGCGTGCAAGAGCCTTTTTTGCAAGTACGGCAGAGTAGTCAAACGTTCCGCCTATACCAATTCCGATAACGACAGGCGGACAAGGATTTCCTCCGGCGTCCTTTATAGTCTGTACAGCAAATTTAATAATATCATCTTTTGTTATAGAAGGATTGAACATTTTTATTCTGCTCATGTTTTCAGAGCCGAAACCTTTTGGTTCAACCGTGAGTTTAAGATTAATTCCGTGTGTAAATTCAACATGTATAACTGCCGGAGTGTTATCGTTGGTGTTTTTACGGTTAAAAAGCGGGTCGTCGACGACGGAACAGCGAAAATACCCTTCAGAGTATGCTTTTCTTACCCCTTCATTTATAGCATCAGTAAGAGACCCGCCCGTAATATGTACCTCATTTCCAATTTCGCAAAATACGACAGCCATACCTGTATCCTGACAAATCGGCATATTTTCTTCTTTTGCGATAATAAGGTTTTCTTTTGCGGTACGCAGAGCCGCCGCTGAAACGGCGCAACTTTCTTTTTCACATGCTGCAAATACAGCATTTTCGGTATCAGCAGGCAAAATTATATTTGCTTTAATAAAAAGGTCTTTTACGGTTTTTGTTATAACATCACAGTCGATTTCTCTCATTTTTTACAATCCTTTTTAATATTTTAATAAAATTTAATAATATAATATCAGTTTTTTTCTTCTGAAAGGTTAAACCCTGACTTGGATTTTTTTATTTGCTTATTTATATAATTTTTGGTTTTCATTTTTCTGAATTTAAAATTGATTTTTAAAAATAAATATTCAGTAGTGTATTTAAAAAAGTTCATTATAGGTATTAAAGTAACAGATAGTATAAGTGAAATTAATTTTTTAATTCCTTTTATAATTATATCGGAAAAAATAATAGTTATCTTCCCGACAGTAAAATAATAAACAGTAAATCCCGTGAATGTACCCAAAATTGCAAACCCACGAATTTGTCCTCCGTTAAGGTGAAATATAAGCAAAATTACCGAAATAGATGCAGAAATACAAAAAAATAAATCAGATAAAAATATTAATATTCCTGACAAAGAGAAAAATTTTTGGGAATGTTTAAATGCGAGAGCGCGAATCACTTCTTTTTCATTTGCCGGGAGTTTAACAGGCGGAGGTACGCCGTTTTTCTTTTTTCCGTAACATGCAATACGTATTATACGGAAAGCATCCCACAATATTCCGAGAAAAGCGCCTACTGTGAGGGAATATAACAGTAAAATTACAAAATTTTCTTTAGGCAACCCCATTATTTTGATTTTTTACGGAAAATTCCGCCCCCGCCTTTGCTGATACTTCCTGGATAGATAATACCATTTACGCTTCCTGAAATAGTTATTTCACCGTTATCGACGTTTAAGTTAACAATATGAAGATCTTGACCGTCAATTGAAAGTATTCCTCCGCTTGTTTCAAGGATAACCGAACCTTCGTCAAAATTTATTACATCGCTGACACCGGTTATAATGACATTTGATCTTTCGGTAATTTCAATTCGGTGCTTTTTTATAGAATCTGTGTTATTTATAGCCATTTCCGTCTCCCTTTCATAATATTTACTTTTAAATATATATGAAAATAGGAGTTGGTTTATGACATTAAGGTTGTTGTTTAATAACGTCAGACTGACGTTGTTCAACAACTTCATAAAGAGACTGAGCATCAGTTTTCATTGTATGCTCTTTAATATCTAAAACACGTATCTTCAAAATTTTCTGACCAAATGCTATTTCAATTATATCGTTTATTTTCACATCGTAAGAAGCCTTTGCAGTTTTTCCGTTTACTGAAATATGAGCTGAATCGCATGCATCGTTTGCGACGGTGCGACGTTTTATTATTCTGGAAACTTTTAAGTATTTATCAAGTCTCATTTTAAACTCCGATTAGCAATATAAATAATAAAAATAACAAATCATTTAAAAAAGACTGATTTACAAATATACGCATGGAAACGTTTATATTTGAAAATCAGTCCGAAGATATTCTGCTTTTTTAAATTAAGCGTTTACAGCGTCTTTGAGAGATTTTCCAGCGGAGAAAGTTGGGGTTTTAGAGGCAGCGATAGTAATTTTTTCACCTGTTTGAGGATTTCTTCCTTCGCGCTCTTTGTTTTCTCTTATTTCAAAAGTACCGAACCCGGTTATCTGAATTTTTTCACCTGCTGCAAGAGATTCTTCAATTGCTTCGAGAACAGCGTTGACTGCTTTTTCCGCATCGCTTTTTTTAAATTCTGTTTTTTCTGCAACGATTTCAATTAAATTTGTTTTTGTCATAGTTTTTTTTAATCCTTTCGTTTTCAGATGAAAAAATCATCTTTTTTCTATATTATAACACAAAATCAGGAAAAAATCAATAATTTTTAAAAAATTCGCCGTTTAGTAAAGAAAAACAATTTGATTTTAGTAAATTTATACAAATATAAAACATATATAATGTAAACAAAATGTGATATGCTTAAAAATTAACATAATGAATGTTGACATGACATAATGCTGTTGATATAATAAAATATAACTCAATTCAACACGGAGAAATTTTATGAATATCACAATAATCGGTTGCGGGAGATGGGGTTCTTTTCTTGCTTGGTACCTGTCCGGGCTTGGACATAAAGTGCTGATGTACGGAAGAAAAGGAAGCATGTCTTTTGAAAAACTTAAAACCGAGCGTAAAAATGAATATATAACTCTTTCTGATAAAATCATGTTTACAGATATACTTTCTTTTGCATTGGAATCAAGTGAAATAATAGTTATATCTGTGGGCGCACAGGGATTTCCGGAACTTGTAAAAGAAATTAAAGAAACTCTTTGCGGAAACGGAGGCAAAAAATATATTCTTTGTATGAAAGGGATAGTTGAAGAAGGTGGAAAAAGGCTTTCCGAAATTATCGGCGAAGTTCTTGGTGAGGATACCAAGTGTGCTGTTTGGCTCGGTCCTGGACATGTAGAGGATTTTATTAAAGGGATACCTAACTGCATGCTTTTTGCATCCAAAGATAAAGATCTTGCAAAAAGTTTTTGCGATTTGTTTGCTTCTTCACTTATCAGGTTTTATTATAGTACCGATCTTGTAGGATGTGAAGTTGGAGCGGCATCTAAAAATGTAATAGGAATTGCTGCAGGAATACTTGACGGACTTAATTATACATCTCTTAAAGGTGCGCTAATGGCGAGAGGACCAAGGGAGATTGCACGACTTACAATTTCTATGGGTGGAGATGAAAGGAGCATTTTCGGTCTCTGCCATCTTGGTGACTATGAAGCAACACTGTTTTCACCTCATTCACACAACAGAAAATTCGGAGAAATGTTTGTCAAAGGAGAAAGTTACGATAAACTTGCAGAGGGTGTGTATACCGTTCGCTCACTCATGTATTTAAAAGAAAAATACAATGTGGAAATGCCGATTTGTACGTCCATAAATGAAATAATACATGAAAAAAAGAAGCCGAAAGAAGTTATTTCATCACTTTTTTTAAGAGAGCAAAAGAGTGAATTTTAACAATTAAAAAATATTTCAAGTTGTATCTTTGACATATGGTCTTATTACTTTAAAAATTTTGTTTTTATATAAAATTTTTTGCATGTATTGAAATAAGAAAGAGAAGAAATGAATACTATACTGAATGAAAAAAATCTTGTGGAACGACTAAAAAAACTTGAAAAAAACTCCAATAAAGGTACGAACGGAACACTTACCGTTTTAGCAGGATCGGAAAAATTCCGTGGAGCAGCAGATCTTGCCGTAGGCGCGGCTTTAAGAACGGGAGTCGGTATAGTACGACTTGTATCAGTCGAAAAGGTAGTTTCTTTAGTTGCAGCACGCCATCCGAGTGCAATATTTTTTCCTGTAAACAGTACATCTGATGGGATGATTTGTGCCGATACGAAAAAAATAATTCCGGAGACAGCAAAAAAAACAACGGCATTTTTAGTGGGTCCCGGTCTTGGGCAAAGCACCGATACTGCGGCTATTGTATCTGTTGTAGCGCAGATTTCTGAAAAAACCGTGATAGATGCTGACGCGATCAACTTGATAAGTAAAAATAAAGAACTTTTAAATAATTTTAAAAAACCTTTTGTTATTACGCCTCATGTAGGTGAGATGTCAAGGTTGACGGGAATATGCGTAACCGATATAAAGAAATCTCCTGAAGAGATCGCATCCGGGTTTTCAAAAGAGAATAAATGTATTACGGTTTTAAAGGATCATATTACTTTTATTTCTAATGAAAACGGAGATGTATACGAAAGTCGTCTTGGAAATGAGGGGCTTGCAAAGGGCGGGAGCGGAGACGTACTTTCCGGACTTATCTCCGGTTTTTTTGCGTGCGGATACTCCGGAGAAGACGCTGCGATCATTGGGACCGTACTCCATGGTCTTGCAGCAGACAAATGCGCAAAAGAAAAAGGAAGGCGAGCAATGTTGCCAAACGACCTTGAAGAATATATAATAAAAACACTTTTTGAGTTTGGATATTAAAATGAGGGGTGAAAATATGGGGTCGGGAATATCTCCGTTAAAACCAGATTATAAAAAATACCATACGATACCAAGACCTGAAAATATAAAAGAAGTACCGGGCTTTTTAAAAACGCTTTTAACTTCTTTTTTTTCACGTCTCTTTTATATTTTCGGAATAGTGTGGGAAGCAGGACCTTGGATACTGTTTTCAATGGTAGTTATAGCAATTTTAAACGGCGTAATACCTGTTTTAAATGCATTTATAACCGCAAACATAATAAATTCGCTTTCAGGGGCGGCAAGAACTTTGGAGATAGGTCTTCCGCTTGCAGAGCAAATAGATGCAATGCTTGCAAATGAGGCAAGCCGCTCTGTAATTTTCTGGCTTGTTATTCAACTTGCGTTTACAATTTCAAGAAGTATTTTTTCAAATATTGATACTATAGTAACGCGGGTATCCGGCGAACTTGTTGTAAACCGAATAAAACTTAAAATAATGAATAAAGCAAAGGACGTTGATCTGGCAAATTTTGATACGACGGAATTTTACGAAAAGTTGGAAAATGCCAACAGAGAAGCCGGACACAGACCTGTTCAAATTCTTAATTCAACATTTAAAATATTCAGTACACTTATAAGTATTGTCTCGTTTATTGTTGTACTTTGTGCAGTAAGTCCGCTTGCACCTGCATTTATAATCGTACTTGCAATTCCGTCAGCGATAATAAATTTCATTTATCGCAGAAAAAATGTAATGTACATAAGAAACCGTTCAAAAGAGCGCAGGATGATGGATTATTACTCAAGGGTGATAACAAATAAAGATATAGTTAAAGAAATAAAGATGTTTTCGCTTTCCGATATGTTTATTGACAAATATAAAGGAACATTCAAAAAGTACTTTGCAGGATTAAAAAGGCTTTTTGTTGCAGAGGGACTTTGGCATATAGGTCTTACTATTCTTAATACCGCAGTAAACTGTGCGCTATTTGTATATATTGCAATACAGGTATGTAACGGAAGCCAGCAAATAGGAGATTATTCACTTTATGTAAGTGCGCTTACGAGTATATCGGGAGGAGTCGGGACACTAATATCAACCACAGCGACGATATATGAAGGAACACTGTTTATTGAAAACGTAATGGATTTCATGAAAACGGAAAAAAATATTGTTCCGATTATTGGAAAACCCGCAGAAATAAAAAAGGGTGCTCCTCATACAATAAAGTTTGATAATGTTTCATTCAGATATCCCGGTACAATGACAGATGTTATCAAGAATGTTTCGTTCACAATTAACCAGGGAGATACAGTTGTTCTGGTAGGGCTTAACGGTGCAGGAAAGACTACGCTTATAAAATTGTTGACAAGGCTCTACGATCCGACGGAGGGAAAGATATATCTTGACGGCAGAGATATAAGGGAATATAATACAAAAGAACTATATGACATGTTTGGCATAATTTTTCAGGATTTTGGGAAATATGCTTTTTCGGTAACGGAGAATATAGCATTCGGAGAAATCGATAAGACCATAGATGACGGAAAAATAAAGGAAGCGGCGATTCAAAGCAGTGCTGATGAATTTATAGAAAAACTTCCTGACAGATACGACACACCGCTTATGCGTATATTTGAAGAAAACGGAATAGAACTTTCAATAGGACAGTGGCAGAAACTTGCCATTGCAAGAGCGTTTTATTCTGATTCAGATATAATAATACTTGATGAACCGACGGCGTCTCTTGACCCGATGGCAGAGCAGGAGATATTTAACCGGTTTGATGAACTTCGTAAACATAAAACGACAATTTTTGTATCTCATAGACTTTCGAGTGCAACAACGGCAAATAAGATACTTGTACTTGAATACGGTTCGCTTATCGAAATGGGAAGTCATTCGGAACTCATGGAGAAAAAGGGAAGATATTATGAACTGTTCTCAACCCAGGCAAAGAGATATATTGAAAATGCCGATATAATATCGGAAGAATAATTCACATGTTCGTTTATTTTTTGAGTTATTTAAATTATACCGATTTTGAACCACGCTGAATATGGCGTGGTTTTATTTTTGCAAAAAAAAAAAACGGAGATTTTCCGTTTTTTATATATGTCGTTTGTCTCAATTTTTTTGATGTAAATAACCGATATAGAAATGATAATGTATCGTCTCAGTCATTATCTGCAATCATTAAAATACCCCCTAAGAAACTTATAAATAAAATAGTTAATAATTTAAAACCCGCAGACAAATGTTGATGGCGGTTTATTTTTTTAAAAATAATTACAGTCAAAGAAATACTAAGAGCAAACATAACAAACATAATTAAAGATATCAATTTTATTTCAAACAAAAAAGAAATAAAAAGCGCTATATAAATTAATCCTCTATAAAAAAGTGCCAATAACATAACTACCTTTATTGCAATTTTTAAACTGGAAATTTTTGTTTTTTCTTTATTTTCAGTATCTGCCACAGGGTGTCCGCAGTTTGGACAAAATAATCCGCCGTCTTCAATTTTTTCGCCACAATTTTTACAATACATATTTATATCTCCTAATGTTTCCTAAAAATATTATGCACCTATATAAGTGCAAAATAATTATAGCACTGCTGTATAATAATGTCAAGAGATTTAAAAAAAAAATTGTAAAAGGACCGGGTATGAATTTAAAAACAGAGAAAAAAGTCGCGAAAAACATAAGAAGTCTTCGCGAAAAACGCAATATGACACAAGAGATGTTGGCGGCTCGTATGCAATTGTCAGGTTGCGATATTACACGCAGTGCAGTTGCAAAAATAGAAGTCGGACAAAGGCATCTGTACCCCGATGAGATAATTTTGATCAAAAATATCTTAAAGGTAAGTTATGAGGAAATTTTTGACCTTAGCGATTGAAAAATTGGTACCGTATATCTTTTAAAAGTGTTTCATAAATAAAAAGAGTGAGCAGACAAAGCGTTGTCCCATTCACTCTTTTTTATTGATTGAATTTAATTTAATACGGTGTATGTTTTTATTTTTTTCTTTCCTCTTCACGCATACGGTATTTTTCGGGAGAAATTCCCATAAAACGCTTAAATGTATGTGAAAAATGGTAACTGTCTGAAAAATGATAATTCATTGCGATTTCTTTAATTTGCAAAGATGTGTGAAGGAGCATGAGTTTTGAAGCATCGATTTTACATTTTAAAATATACTGTTTAGGTGTTACGCCGTATTTTTCTTTAAAAATTCTGATAACGTGAGTTTCGCTGAGATAAAACTGTTTTGCAATAGTTGTTACGGAAATATCAGAATCTATATTTGACTCTATATAACTTTTAATTTTATATGCTGTGATTTCAGGTTTACTTTCAATTGTATGTAAAGGGGAGAATACAAGTTCAATTAACAAAGAATAGAATGCTGAGGCAATTCTATTGACAGTTTCCGAATTCATATGAATATTTTTCATAAGCATTACGATATTTTCGAACGCATCAATGGCGGTAGGACGAATTGAAAGATGCATTGTAAGAGCGTTGCATGAAAAGGCAAATGAATCGGCCAGAGAGCCGTAAGCGGCAATTCCGACAATATCTTCTTCATTCTCTGCACCGATAATTTTAAATGCAATATTCGGTGCTATGTAACATACCGTACCTTCTGAAGGAGCACGTTCAGAACCGTTTTCAAATTTAATAATGCAGTTATTTGTATTAAAATAAAAAAAGTGATGAAGATGATTGCCGTGATGCTCAGATGTTATATCATTAAGTTTTAAATCTTTAAAAAGAAATATTCTGGTTTTTATAAAATCTGTTTGATTATTCATTAATATAACTATTCCTTCCGAAAATTAAGGTAAAAAAGTTACGCTTATTCTATAAAGTCGAATTCAAAGTCATAAATACTTACCGTATCACCTTCGCCGCAACCTGCTGCTTCAAGCGCATCTATTACGCCGTTTTCACGTAATATTCTTTGGAAAAACATAAGAGACTCTCTGTCCGAAAAATTTATGTTACCCATAAATCTGTAGAGCCATTCTCCTTCGACCTCGAATACGCCGTTTTTGTTATGAACGGTGACCGTTTTGTCTGACGGATTTGCTGGGTCATCCTCTTTAT
This sequence comes from uncultured Clostridia bacterium, assembly GCA_944381115.1. Classification (GTDB taxonomy): domain Bacteria; phylum Bacillota; class Clostridia; order Oscillospirales; family CAG-272; genus SIG673. The sequence continues at coordinate 58,937 of CALWJV010000002.1, read as the reverse complement.
ATTCTTTTTCATAAAGTGTAAGAGGAGGAAGGAGTTTAAGTTTTTCGTAGGTGAGTTTAATGAGGTCTACAATATTTTCACCGGTGGCGGCTGAAATGTAAATAAGTTCGTATCCCTTTTCATCAATATATTTTTCAAATTTTTTAAGATCAACAAGATCAGGGTTATGTGCGTCTATCTTGTTTGCAGCGACTATTCTCGGACGGCTTGCAAGAGACGGGCTGTATTTTTCAAGTTCAGCTGTGATTATTTCAATGTCATTAACAGGGTCTGTACTTTCGGTTCCGGAAATATCAACCACGTGTATAAGCATACGGCAACGGTCTATGTGGCGAAGAAAGTCAAGGCCAAGTCCTGCGCCTTCTGAAGCACCTTCAATAAGTCCAGGAATATCTGCACATACAAAACTTCTGTTTTCCGAAAGAGTAACGACACCTAGAATCGGAGAGAGGGTAGTGAAGTGATATGCCGCGACTTTGGGATGTGCAGAACTAATTGCGGCTAAAACAGAGGATTTTCCGGCACTTGGAAGACCTACAAGTCCGACATCAGCAAGCATTTTAAGTTCCAAAATAACTTCATGTTCTTCACCGGTCATTCCGGCTTTTGCAAATCTGGGGATCTGTCTTGTGGGGGTTGCAAAATGGCGGTTACCCCAACCACCCTTACCGCCTTTACAAAGTATATAATCTCCGCAATTTGACATATCTTTTATCACTGCACCGGTTGTTGCATCACGTACGACGGTTCCCGGAGGAACGGTAAGCACAAGATCTTCGGCGTTTTTCCCATGCATTTTACCTGACATACCGTCTCCGCCGTTTTGTGCAATAAACTTTTTTTTGTTTTTGTAAAGAAAAAGAGTATTTGTACCCTCATCTATACGTAGTACAATATTTCCGCCTTTACCTCCATCTCCTCCGTCAGGGCCTCCGTGGGAAACGTATTTTTCACGTCGGAAAGAAACGCATCCGTTTCCGCCGTTTCCGGCTTTTGTATAAATTTTAACTTTATCTATAAACATATTTTTCTCCGTTAATATATATTGTCGGGTTTTAAAAACTAATATTAAAATATTTATCAGGGAAGTAATTTTATTTCAGCATTTCAAGGAATGTATTTTCATCAATTACCGTTATTCCAAGCGATCTGGCTTTAGCAAGTTTTCTTCCGGCATCCGCACCTGCTAGAACAAAGTTAGTTTTTTTTGAAACAGAATTTGAGTTTTTTCCACCATATTTTTCAATTAAAGTCTCCGCTTCACTTCGTTTCATGGTTGGAAGTGTTCCTGTAAGAACAAATATTTTACCGTCGAAACGTCGGTCAACAATATTGCTGTCATAAATTGTTTTAACACCGGCTGCTTTAAGTAAATCAATAAGTTTTCTGGTTTGAGGGTGGCTGAAATAATTTATAATGTTTTCTGCAGTAATCTGTCCGATATCTTCTATCTTGCAAAGTTCCTCAACACCGAGCGTAAAAAAAATTTCAATATCGTTAAATGCCGCTGCCAATGCTTTTGACGCTTTTTCGCCTATCTGGCGTATACCGAGTGCAAAAAGCAGTCTGTCGAGCCCCCTGTTTTTTGACTGTGATATCGCAGAAATTATATTTGTTGCTGATTTTTCTCCCATTCTTTCAAGAGAAGATAACTGTTCAGTTTTAAGATAATAAAGATCCGCGGGAGTTGAAATAATACCTGCATCGATCATTAGTGTTAGCAGAGCCTCGCCAAGCCCGTCGATGTTCATAGCATTACGGCTGACAAAGTGTGAAAGATTGCGAAGAAGTTGTGCAGGACATGAAGAATTTGTACAGTAAAAAGCTGCTTCATCTGCCTCTCGGTAAACAGGCTCACCGCAAGAAGGGCATTTGTCCGGCATTTTATATTTAACGCTGCCTGCCTTACGTTTTTTTTCATTTATTTTTAAAATTTCAGGTATTATGTCACCTGCTTTTCTTACAATAACCGTATCACCTATGCGAATATCACGCTCTGCGATAAAGTCATAGTTATGAAGAGTGGCACGGCTTACGGTGGTACCCGCAAGACGCACCGGAGAAAGAACCGCATATGGAGTTATAACACCGGTCCTTCCGACATTTACACAAATATCAAGCAATTCAGTTTCTTTTTCTTCAGGCGGGAATTTATAAGCGACTGCCCATTTCGGCACAGTCCCTGTATCACCGTATTCCTCTCTTTTTTTAATGTTATTAACTTTTATTACTACGCCGTCTATATCAAAAGAAAGGTTTGTCCTATTTTGTCCTATTTGATTTATTTTTTCAATTATTTGATTTGGTGTCTTCAAAATTGAAAAATCCGGGATTACTTTAAATCCGAGTGATTTCAGGAATTCAAGTCCTTCTGAATGTGTTTGAAAAATTTTATCGCAACTTTGAATATTGAAAATAAAAATATCAAGTTTTCTTTCAGCGGTTATTCTTGAATCGAGTTGACGGAGAGAGCCAGCAGCGGCGTTTCTTGGATTTGCAAAAAGTTGCTCTCCGTTTTTGCTACGTTTTTCATTAAGTACTTCAAAATTTTCCTTCGGCATAAAAACTTCACCGCGAACTTCAAGATGACCATTATAATCGATTTTAAGAGGGATAGTCGGTATTGTTTTAAGGTTTTCGGTAACATTTTCTCCGATGTTTCCGTCTCCGCGCGTAGAACCAAGTAAAAATTCTCCGTTATCGTATATAAGAGAGACTGATAGTCCGTCAATTTTACATTCAACAGAGTAATTATCGGCGGGAGTTTTATCAATAAAATCCACAAGTTCTTCAAAGTTGAATACGTCACGAAGGCTTCCCATACGGACATCGTGAGTTACTTTTTCAAATTTATCAAGAACGGCTCCGCCGACACGTTTTGTAGGAGAGTTTGCGGATGCAAATTCCGGGTACTGTTCTTCAAGAGTTTTGAGACGGTAAAACATTTCATCGTATTCAAAGTCTGAGATTTCCGGACTGTCCTCAATGTAATATTTTTTTGAATGATATTCAATGGACTTTTCCAAATCGCGCATTTCTTTTTCTATATATTTGCTCATTTTTTTCTCCGAAGTATAATATATAATAAAATAAAAATTACATTTTTTACATTTGTATTTTAATATTATACCATAAAAAAACAAAAAAATCAACATTTAATGTATAATTTTTTATTAATTTTTTATAATTTATTTTTATTATAAAAATAAGTAAAGCATCAAAATAATTTTTGTAAATTAAACTTGATTTTTTCAAAAAATTGTGATATAATTTGAATAATTGAATTAGAAAAAACAAATAAAAAACAGAATTTAGGGGGAAAACAAATGGATTTGAATTTAAGACCAAAGGAAAATTGCAAGTTTGATGAAATTTCGCTTGGTGAAATCATGCTCAGGCTTGATCCCGGAGACGGAAGGATAAAATGCGCACGTTCTTTCCGTGCATGGGAAGGTGGAGGAGAGTATAACGTTGCAAGAGGACTTCGCCGTTGCTTTGGCATGAAGACAAGTGTTGTTACTGCTTTTGCAGAAAATGAACTTGGATACCTTATGGAAGATTTTATTCTTCAAGGCGGTGTTGATACCTCACTTATCAAATGGATGCCATATGACGGGATAGGAAGAACGGTACGTAACGGTATTAACTTTACTGAAAGAGGTTACGGAGTAAGAGGAGCAGTAGGTGTATCAGACAGGGGAAATACTGCTGCATCAAAACTCAAGCCCGGAGATATAGATTGGAATTACATATTTGGTACACTTGGTGTCCGTTGGCTCCATACCGGCGGAATTTTTGCCGCACTCAGTGAAACAGCGGCAGCGGTTGTAATTGAGGCAGTAAAAGCAGCAAAAAAATACGGAACTGTTGTATCGTATGACCTTAATTACCGTCCGTCACTTTGGAAAGGAATAGGAGGTCAGGCAAAGGCACAGGAGGTAAACAAAGAGATTGCAAAATATATTGATGTCATGATAGGCAACGAAGAGGACTTTACCGCATGTCTCGGACTTGAGGTAGAAGGAAACGACGGAAACCTCAAAAAACTAAATATCGAAGGATATTATAAAATGATTGAGGCGGCAACAAAAATATATCCCAATTTCAAAGTTGTTGCAACGACGCTCCGAACAGTAAAAACCGCTACGGTAAATGACTGGAGTGCAATTTGTTGGGCAGACGGACAGATACATAAGGGAATAGAACTTCCCGGACTTGAAATATATGACCGTGTAGGCGGCGGAGACAGTTTTGCATCTGGACTTATATATGGACTTATGAGCGGGAAACCGGCATCGGAGGCAGTAAACTACGGTATTGCACACGGTGCGCTCGCCATGACAACTCCCGGGGATACTTCAATGGCATCTCTTAAAGAAGTCGAAAATATAATCGGAGGAAAAGGTGCCAGAGTACAACGCTGACAGAATTTTTTAACAGTAACTAAATAAAGATTTTCGCCAGTAACATGTTATATTTTTAAATAAAAATGGCATTGGGCATGTAAGGAACTTAAAATATAAAGCGGATGTCTCCGGATATATGGAGATATCCGTTTTTTAATATTAAATAGGTAAATATATTGTTTTAACAAAAAAATAAATTTAAAACTTATGTATTGCATTTTAAGTTGTAATTTGTTAGAATATAAATATAATTGAAGGGAAGGTGCTTACATTGGAAATAAAAGAAATACTTTCAAAATGTGACCACACATGTCTTAAATCCACAGCGACACTTGATGAAATAAAATTACTTTGTGATGAAGGAATCAAGTACAGAGCGGCATCTGTCTGTATTCCGCCTTTTTATGTAAAAGCGGTTAAAAATTATGTAGGCGATAAAATAAAGATTTGTACTGTTATCGGTTTTCCGAACGGATATAATACGGCGGCAGTTAAGTGTTTTGAAGCGGAGGATGCCATTAAAAACGGAGCAGACGAATTAGATACCGTTATAAATATCGGAGATCTTAAAAGCGGGGAATACGGTAAAATTTTGTCGGAACTTTCGGCGCTTAAAAAAGTTTGTGGAGATAGAATTTTAAAGGTGATTATCGAAACATGCTTACTTACCGATGAAGAGATAAAAAAAATATGTAAAATCGTTACCGAGTCCGGAGCGGATTTTATCAAGACCTCAACCGGATTTTCTTACGAGGGAGCAACTTTACACGGGGTTGAACTTATGAGAGAAAATGTCGGTAAAAACGTAAAAATCAAAGCGGCAGGCGGTATATCAAGCATAAAAGACGCCGAAGATTTTATAAGATCGGGTGCTGAAAGACTTGGGACAAGCAAAATAGTAAAGATTGTAAAAAACAAAGACAGTCAGGATTAAAAAGCCTACTGAGAAAGGAAGAAATATGAATAATACACCTACGCCTCACATTAATGCAAAACCCGGAGATTTTGCAAAAACAGTACTGATGCCCGGGGACCCTCTTCGGGCAAAGTTTATTGCGGAGACTTACATTGAAAACGCCGTACTTGTAAACAATGTACGAGGAGTTCAAGGGTATACCGGAAAATATAAGGGAAAAAAGGTATCAGTAATGGCATCCGGTATGGGGCAGCCATCGATCGGAATATATTCTTACGAACTTTATAATTATTACGGAGTTGAAAACATAATTAGGGTAGGATCATGCGGTTCTTTTTCGGCTGAACTCCATGCAAGAGATATAATAATTGCAATGGGAGCCTGTACAAACGGAAATTATGCATCACAATACGGTTTGCCGGGGACATTTTGTCCTATTGGGGATTTTGATTTAATTAAAGCCGCAGTTTTGGAATGTGAAAAAATGGGGATCAATTACAAAGTCGGTAATATTTTATCCTCGGATACATTTTATGACGATTCAAATTCAGGAATGCAGTGGGCAAAAATGGGAGTTTTAGGTGTTGAAATGGAATCCGCAGCTCTTTACTGTAACGCTGCGCGAGCAGGGAAAAGGGCACTTTGTATTTGTACTGTAAGTGATTCTTTTGTATATCCAAAGGAAAACACAACCGCAGAAGAAAGAGAGACTTCATTTACAAAAATGATGGAAATAGCATTGAATATTGCATAAAAAAATTTTGACGATGTTAATAAAATCATAAGGAAAAGTTAAAATGAAAAAAAGAGTATTTTTGATAGTGCTTGACAGTTTGGGAGTCGGGGAGTTACCGGATGCACACCTTTGGAACGATGAAGGAAGCAATACGCTGAAAGCGATATCAGAGCACCTGGATTTTTCTGTTCCGACTCTAAAAAAACTCGGACTTTTCAATATAGACGGGTTTAGCGGAGGAGTTAAAGATCCTATTGGCGCATATGGAAAAATGAGAGAGAGATCAATGGGAAAAGATACAACAATAGGGCACTGGGAGATAGCCGGAATTATTTCAAAAACACCTTTGCCGACTTATCCGGACGGATTTCCTGAAGAGATCATAAAAGAATTTGAAAAAAAGACCGGAAGAAAAGTACTTTGTAACAAGCCGTATTCCGGGACAGAAGTAATAAAGGACTATGGAAAAGAGCATATAAAGACAGGAGATTTGATAGTATACACATCTTCAGACAGTGTTTTTCAAATTGCCGCACATGACGGAGTGATACCTACAGAAGAACTTTACCGATACTGTAAAATTGCAAGAGAAATATTAAAAGGAAAGAATGCTGTGGGAAGAGTAATTGCAAGACCTTTTACGGGAGAATATCCTTATAAAAGGACACCTTATCGTCATGATTACTCTTTGGTTCCGCCAAAAACTACCATGCTGGATATTATAAAAGGAAGCGGACTTTCCGTTATTTCGGTAGGAAAGATCAACGATATTTTTGCCGGAAAAGGAATAACGGAGAGCAATCCTACAAAAAGCAATGCTGATGGTATGGCAAAGACGCTTGAAATTGCAAAAAGAGAATTTTGCGGTATTTGTTTTGTAAATCTCGTTGATTTTGACAGTATTTACGGACACAGGAATGATGTTGGTGGATACGCCCGTGCTTTAAGCGAATTTGATACTGGACTTTCCGAACTTTTGTTGGAAATAAAAAAAGAAGATTTTTTAATAATCACTGCAGACCACGGATGTGATCCGTCAACCCCTTCTACGGATCATTCAAGAGAATATACTCCTATTTTAATATGCGGTAATAATATAAAAAATGGGGTAAATCTCGGTATCCGAGAAAGTTTTTCAGATATTTCGGCTACAGTTCTTGATATTTTTGGTCTTAAGAAAGGAAGGACCGCAGGTAAAAGTTTTTATAAAGATCTGATCTGAAAGTATTTTCTAGAGAACATAAAAATGAATTGAAGATATAAAAATATAAGTTTTAAAAAAGGAAATATCATGATAAGTAACGAAGAAATGATACGTTTGGCAATAAAAGCAAGAGAAAACGCATATGCACCATATTCCGGATTTAAGGTTGGTGCGGTACTGGTTACGGAAGAGGGAAGAATATATACCGGATGTAATATAGAAAATGCATCTTACGGAGAGAGCGTTTGTGCTGAAAGAACCGCTTTTTTCAAAGCGGTAAGCGAAGGTGAAAAAAACTTTGTTAAAATTGCAATCGTAGGAGGAAAAGAAGAACTTACATCAAAAGGAAGCGATAATTTTGTTATTTGTTACCCCTGCGGTACATGCAGGCAGGTAATGTCGGAGTTTTGCAAAAACGGATTTAAAATTATACTTAAAGATAAAGAAGAGATAAAAGAATACGGATTAAATGAACTTTTACCGTTTACATTTGATAAATCCGTTTTATAAGTTAAGTAAAATTTTTTATCTTAAACTGCATGGAGTAAAAAAATATGAGGATGTACGATATAATCAAGAAAAAAAGAGACGGTATGGAACTCAGTAAAGAAGAAATTTTTTTCTTTATAAACAGGTATGTTAAAGGAGAGATTCCCGATTATCAGGCATCTGCACTTTGTATGGCGATATTTTTTAAAGGAATGAGCGCGGAGGAGACTTTTTCTTTAACAAAAGCAATATGCGAATCCGGTGAAAAACTCGATCTTTCTGGAATAAAAGGGATAAAGGCTGATAAGCATTCAACAGGAGGTGTGGGTGACAAAACGACGCTTATAGTAGCACCTACCGTGGCAAGTCTTGGCGTTACTGTTGCCAAAATGAGCGGAAGAGGACTTGGGCATACCGGTGGCACAATTGATAAACTTGAATCAATTACCGGATTTAATACAGAACTTTCGGAAGAAGAATTTGAAAAGACAGTCAATGATACAGGAATTGCGGTTGTAAGTCAGAGTGCCGAACTTGCTCCTGCTGATAAAATGCTTTATGCTTTGCGCGATGTCACAGCAACTGTTGACAGTCTTCCTCTCATAGCATCAAGTATAATGGGGAAAAAACTTGCCGCCGATGATGACTGTATAGTACTTGATGTCAAAACAGGAAGCGGTGCCTTTATGAAAAATATTGAAGAAAGCCGTGAACTTGCTAAAATCATGGTTGATATAGGTGTAAGAGCCGGTAAGAGGATTGCGGCACTGATAACCGATATGGATAAACCGCTGGGAAATACCATAGGTAACTCTCTTGAAGTTATTGAGGCAATTGAAACACTTAAGGGAAACGGTCCCGAAGATCTTACCGAACTTTCTGTAGCGCTTTCGGCAAATATTTTATACCTTGCAGGAAATGGCAGTTATAAAGAATGTGAAAAAAAAGTAAGAATGTCACTGAAAGACGGAAAGGCCCTGCAGACTTTTATAAAGATGGTAAAAGCACAGGGCGGAGATACCGAACTAATAAAAGATACGGATAAATTTCCAAAAGCAAAATACAGCAGAAATATAACTGTCGAAGAGGAAGGATATATAACTTCAGTTGACGCTGAAGGATATGGTATGTCGGCGCTGCTTCTCGGTGCGGGAAGAAATAAAAAAGACGACAAGATCGACAGTACTGCCGGAATTATTCTACGTAAGAAAACCGGAGATTACGTGAAAAAAGGTGATGTAATTGCGGTCCTTTATGCAAATGATCAGAATCTGTTTGACAGTTCCGAAGAAAGGCTACTCGCATCAACCGTAATTTCGGAAAAGCGGAGGGAGAAAAGACCTCTTATTTTTGAAACATTAGTGAAAATGGATTTTGAGGGTTAAATTTATGAATATAGTACTGCTTGATGCCGGGACTCTTGGAGATGATATTGATTTAAATATATTTGACAAAATTGGGGAAAAAACTGTTTACAGATCAACCGCAGAAAATGAGGTTGCAATTAGAATAAAAAACGCAGATGTTGTGATCATAAACAAGGTAAAACTTAATAAAAGTAATCTTTGCGGAGCCGAAAAATTAAAACTTATCTGTATAGCCGCCACAGGATTTGATAATGTTGATCTTGGTTATGCAAGAGAAAAAGGTATTGCAGTCTGTAATGTAAAAGGTTATTCCACTGATTCAGTAGCACAGCTTACCGTCAGTTATGTACTGTCACTTGTTTGTCATTTGAGTGAATATGATAATTATTGTAAAAGCGGAAAGTATACCGAAAGCGGGGTACAGAATTGCCTTAGTCCGGTCGTATATGAACTGAGCGGCAAAACATGGGGAATATACGGTTACGGAAATATCGGTAGAAAAGTAGGTCAGATAGCAAAAGCCTTTGGATGTAAGGTAATTGCCTGTAAAAGAACATATGAAAATGATATTGAATGCGTAGGACTTGACGAACTTTTTGAAAAATCTGATATAATCTCGGTCCATACTCCGTTAAATGATGAAACCCGCGGTTCGGTATGCGAAAAAGTGCTTTCAAAGGCAAGACCCGGTTTGATTCTCGTAAATACCGCAAGGGGAGCCATATTTGACGAAGAAGCGGTTGTAAAAGCGCTTGAAGAGGGAAAGATCAGCGGACTTGCAACTGACGTTTATTCGGCTGAACCTATGGCAGAAAATTCACCATATAATAGAATTAAAGATTATAAAAATGTTATTTTTACACCTCATAATGCTTGGGGAGCATATGAATCAAGGGTACGTTTAATCAAAGAAATGCTTAAAAATATTACCGCCTTTTTTAACGGTGAGATAAGAAACAGGGTGGATATATAAAAAAAGAAAAAATTTCGTTTTGAAATTTTCTCTTTTTTGAAATTGAGCAAAATTTAAATTTCTTTTGTAAAGTTTTCGATATTTTTTCTTACTAAATGTCTCTCCGAAGGTTCGGCGTCCTTTGCCGGGTACCCAGCGACAAGAAAACATACGGGGATAATATTTTCAGGCAGATCAAATTCCTGTACAGTCTTTTGCAAGTCAAAAAGCATGACCATAGTTGTTCCAGCACCGATGGCAGTTGCCTGCAACATCATATGTGTTGCAACGATCCCCATATCAAGAATTCCGCTTTCGGCACCGTCCGGAATGCGTTTCCAGCATTCGTTTTTATCGTAGCAAATCAGAAAAGCGGTTTTTGTTCCAAACCCGCAGCGTGTGCAGTTATTAAGTTTTTCAATTGAGGCTTCGCTTTTTAAAACAAATATCTTTTGCGGTTGCAAATTTTTAGCAGTTGGTGCAAATTTTGCTGCTGAAAGAATTGCTTCAATATCTTCGTCTTTAAGCGGTCTTCCGTCAAATTTTCTAAGCGAAAAACGGTCTTTGGTTAACTGTAAAAAGTCCATATTTATCTGCCTTTCTTTTATTGAATGGTATTTTTGCAAAGATTAAATTACAAAATTCATTATTCCTATACTTATTGCTTTGATCAGTCGTTGCGTCTGTTTCCGCCTATACGCATAAGGATGAGGAGAAGACGTAAAAGTTGGCTTACTGAAACTGCAAGTGCGGCAACATAGGTAAGAGCTGCGGCGTTTAAAACTTTTTTTGCGGCATTTTGTGATGTTTCATCCAAAATACCGGTTTGTCGTATTGCCTTCATTGCTCTGCTGCTGGCATTATACTCAGTAGGTAGTGTTACAAGTTGAAAAAGAGCCGTAAATGAGAAAAGAGCGACTCCGATATATGCGATAAAAACGAATGTTTCTGAAAAAGCCGCAAAAAGAACTCCCAAGAAAAACAGCCAAATTCCTATTTGAGAGCCTATATTAGTTATCGGAACAAGTGCTTGACGTATTTTTATTGGTAAATAGTTTTCAGCATGCTGTACCGCATGTCCGGCCTCATGGCATGCAACACCTATAGCGGCAGCAGAGCAGGAGTTATAAACAGAATCGGAAAGTCTGATAACATTTTCCCTGGGGTCGTAGTGATCGGTAAGATTTCCGGCAATATGCTCTATTCTAACATGATAAAGTCCATTTTTATCAAGAACGGTTCTTGCCGCCATTGCCGCAGTGTACCCGCTCGGACAGTATACTTTACTGTATTTTTTAAAAGTTGAATTAACCCTTGCGCTTGCCCATAGAGCAAAAATAAACGCAGGTAAAATAATAAGATAAGTGTAGTCAAAAAAAAACATTTTTTAATTCCTTTCAAAAATAATGTTCTACAAATAAAGTATAACACAAAATAAAGTACATTTAATGAATAAAAAAAAATAATAAAGTAAAATTTATTAATATGCGGCTATTTAAGGAAAAAATATGTTTACGTATTGTTTAAAATAAAAATACAATAAAGTATTGAAAAAAAAGTATTTGTGTGATAAAATTAAAATGTTAAATCAAATATAATATATGGTTTGGAGAATTAATATGAATGGGACCGTAACGGTTACATACAACTGCCCAAACTGCGGTGCGGAACTTTATTTTAATTCAGATAAGCAAAAACTTTGCTGCGAATTTTGCGAATCGGAGTTTACAGGCGACGAAATAGAAGCAACCGGTGCCGGCTACATTAAAGATCAAAAAGCAAAGGCTGATGCTGAATACTGCGATCATATCAACGAATACACATGTACAAACTGCGGAGCTGAAATTTCAGTCGACGAAAATACAGCAGCAGGGATTTGTATTTACTGTGACAGTCCGGTAATCCTTAAGGGAAAACTTTCCGGGCAGATGAAGCCGGATAAAGTAATACCTTTCAAATACGGTAAAGAAGAGGCACAAAACAAATTTTTAAAGTTTGTAAAAAAGAGATGGTTTTTGCCTAAAGATTTTACTTCAAAAAAACATGCTGAGAAAATTGCCGGAATTTATTATCCTTTTTGGGTAGTAGATGCAGATACAAACGGGTCTATGAATGCAGATGCAACTAAAATAAGAACATGGCGCGTTGGGAACAAGCAATATACCGAAACATCAAGATACCGTGTTGAAAGAGCAGGATATATTCATTTTGAAGATATAGTGACATCCGCGTTTTCAGAAGATGATAAAGAAATGCTGGAAGGTATATTGCCGTATCCGTCTGACTCCCTTCAGCCATTTAATATGTCGTATCTTTCCGGATTTGCCGCAAAAAAGAGAGATATTGAACGGGATAAGATCTTTGAAGAGGTAAAAGCAAGAATGAACAATTATGCTTTTACACTTTTAAGAGATACGATCGGAGGTTATTCATCGGTTTCAGTGTCGGAAAATAAACTTGCGATCGCCCGATGTAACTGGGAATATTCACTTATGCCGGTATGGATATTGAATTACAGAACAAAAAATAAAATGTATACATATGCGATGAATGGGTATACCGGAAAGATTTACGGAAGACTCCCTATAAGTATAAAAAAACTTGCGATAGCAGCATCGGGACTTTTTACGGTTGTTGCTACGGTTGTCGGTCTTATAGGAGGAATATTCTTATGAGAAAAAAATATATCGCATACATGTTTATACTGATAGTTTTTTCTGTATTTTTTTTAAATTCTTGTAAAAAAGATCAAAGGGAAAAGATAGTATACGATAAAGCGGATATTCTCACAACTGCTGAAGAATCAGAAATAGAAGCCGAAGCAAAAAAATATTTTGAGGATAGTTTTTCCGCAATTTACGTAGTAACCGATGACAGCGAAAATTATGAAAATTATCAAGGTGACGATTTTTTAAACGAAGAAAGCATACCGCAAGGGGATATTATAGTAATTATCGTTACAGACAACGAGAGCCGCAATTACAATATATATGAATACGGAAAAAGTTATAAAAAAATAAGTTATGATGAACATTTTGAGATTCTTGATGATCCCGGGGTGTATAAAAACATAAAATCAGGAAATTACAAAGCTGGCATTATAAGGTGTATGGAACTTTGTGCATATGAATGCCGTACTGATTTTTTTGCGATTTTTGCAATTGCTATTGCAGTTGCGATTTTAATTACAGGTATTTTTGTCGGATGCATCATTTATTCATATAACAAAAAAATACGTTCAGAAAAATATCCGCTCGACAGATATGCAAAACTTGACCTTAAAGTCAGTAATGACTCTTTTGTGGGAAAGTTTGTAACTGTAAGCGTTATAAAATCAAGTTCTTTCCACGGCAACAGAAGCGGCGGCAGAAGTCGAGGCGAAGGATTCAAAGGCGGCCGAAGAGGAAGATAAAAAGGAGAAAAAATGAATAAGATTTTAAGGAAAAAAATATTAAATCCCACTGTCACGCTTTTTGAAATCGAGGCACCGCTTATTGCCGCAAAGGCAGAACCGGGTCAGTTTATTATACTTCGTACAGATGCCGAAGGAGAGAGGATACCGCTTACCATTGCAGATTACGATAGAGAAAAAGGAACAATTACTATTATAGCACAAGCCGTCGGAGCAACGACGCAAAAACTCGCGGCAATGAACGAAGGGGAATATATATGCGATTTTGCGGGTCCGCTTGGAAGACCGTCTGAGACAGATGGATTAAAAAAAGTTGCCGTTATAGGAGGAGGAGTCGGATCTGCGATCGCTTATCCTGTTGCAAAGAAACTTCATCAAAGCGGTGCGACAGTACATACAATTGTGGGATTTCGATCAAAAGATCTCGTTATTCTGGAAGATGAGTTTAAAAGTGTGAGTGACAGGTTCATTTTAATGAGTGATGACGGAACTGCAGGAAAAAAAGGACTTGTTACCGATGCATTGAAAACTCTTATTGAAGAAGGGGAAACTTATGATGAAGTAATCGCGATAGGTCCACTGATTATGATGAAGTTCGTATGCAAACTTACAAAGGAACACGGAATAAAAACAGTTGTCAGTATGAACCCAATTATGATTGACGGTACAGGTATGTGCGGAGGATGCCGTCTTACGGTAGGCGGCGAAACTAAATTTGCCTGTGTCGACGGTCCGGATTTTGACGGGCATCTTGTAGATTTTGATGAGGCAATGGCAAGAGGTTCCATGTACAGAGATTTTGAAAAAGAAGCACGCGAAAAGACTTGTCATCTATTGAATCAGCAACCGCGGTAATATCTCCAAAAAAGTAAATACTGTTTGCATTTCCATATGACTTTAAATTTATAAAATATGAAAGAGAATGTTTAAAATGGCTAATATGTCTTTAAAGAAAAATGATATGCCCACTCAGGATCCCGAAGTAAGAAATAAAAATTTTGAGGAAGTTGCACTTGGATATACACCTGAAATGGCGGTAGATGAGGCAAAGCGCTGTTTGAATTGCAAAAAGCCGCTTTGCGTAAGCGGATGTCCGGTAAATATTGATATTCCCGGTTTTATCTCCTACGTTGCAAAAGGAGAATTTGAAAATGCATATGAAGTTATTTCCCGTTCAAGTTCGCTTCCTGCCGTTTGCGGACGTGTTTGTCCTCAGGAAACACAGTGTGAATCGAAGTGTATAAGAGGTATAAAAGGTGAGCCGGTCGCCATAGGCAGGCTTGAGCGGTTTGTTGCCGATTACCACAATGCGCACAGCAGCAAAGAGCCTGAAATACCTGTACCGAACGGACATAAAGTCGCTGTAATAGGCTCAGGTCCTTCTGGACTTACATGTGCCGGAGATCTTGCAAAAAAAGGGTACAAAGTTACTGTTTTTGAGGCACTTCATGTAGCAGGCGGAGTTCTTGAATACGGTATTCCACAGTTTAGACTTCCGAAAGAAATAGTACAGAGAGAAATTGACGGACTCAAAAAGATTGGTGTTGAAATTTCCACAAATACGATAATAGGAAAGACGCTGTCGGTTGAAGAACTTATGAAAAAATACGGTTATGAGGCTGTATTTATAGGTTCGGGAGCGGGACTTCCAAGATTTATGAAAATACCCGGTGAAAACCTCAAAGGCGTATATTCCGCAAACGAGTTTTTGACCAGAGTAAATCTTATGAAGGCATATCTTGAAAACAGCGCAACTCCGATTGAAAGACCCAAAGCAGCAATGGTAGTCGGAGGTGGAAATGTTGCAATGGACGCCGCAAGATGCGCAAAAAGGCTCGGAGCCGAAAGAGTTTGTATAGTATACAGACGTTCTGAGGCAGAACTTCCTGCACGTCGCGAAGAAATCGAGCATGCAAAAGAAGAAGGAATTGAATTTAAAGTACTTACCAATCCCACAGAAATAGTAGGAGATGAAAACGGCTTTGTTTCAAAACTTATATGTTCCGAAATGGAACTCGGAGAGCCGGATGCTTCAGGAAGACGCAGACCAATCGAGAAAAAAGGATCAAAAATAGAACTTGACTGCGACTGTGTAATTATGGCAATTGGAACTTCACCTAACCCGCTTATTAAATCAACGACTGATGGACTTATGACCGAAAAATGGGGAGGAATAATTGCAGATGAAAACGGTAAAACATCTCTTGAGGGAGTTTACGCCGGAGGTGATGCCGTTACAGGAGCGGCTACAGTAATACTTGCTATGGGAGCAGGAAAAAAAGCGGCAACAGCCATTGATGAGTACATACAAGGAAAATAATAACGGAAAACCGGTATTTTATTCTAAAGGAGTTATCAAAGACAAAACGTTTTTGAAATCTTTGAATAAAATGCCGTTTTTTTAATTTAGTTTTTTTATAAATTAAAAAACAATTATAAAAAAATACAGCAAAAGTTTAACTAAATATTTATGCGTAAAAAGACGAATTTTGGAAAAATAGCCACTTGACAATCAATATAATATATGATACAATAATAAAGTAATATTTTTTAAAAATAACTAAAGGAAATGTAGAGATGAAAAAAATTGCCATTATTATGGGAAGTGACAGCGATCTACCGATCGTACAAAAAGCGATAAATGTTTTGGCAGAGTTCGGGGTGCCATATGAGGTACATGTTTTTTCTGCGCACAGAACTCCGGTCGAAGCAGCGGAATTTACAAAATCAGCACGAAAGAACGGATTCGGAGCAATAATTGCGGCTGCCGGTATGGCAGCTCACCTTGCGGGAGCTATAGCCGCTAATACGACTCTTCCGGTTGTGGGAATCCCCGTAGCATCCGGAACCCTCGGCGGTATTGATGCACTTTTATCAACTGTACAGATGCCTACAGGAATACCAATAGCAACAGTTGCAGTGAACGGTGCAGCCAATGCCGCTCTTTTATGTTTACAGATGCTTGCTGTCAATGACTCTGGACTTGCTGAGGCACTTGATAAAAAAAGAGCAGCAGATAAAGCCAAAGTACTTGAAAAAGACGCAATGCTTGAAACACAGTTAAATAAATAAAGAGGTAAAAGACATGGATAAAAAACTTGTATATGTAGGAAAAACAAAAAACGTGTTTGAACTTGCCAATGGGAATTATTTATTAAAGTTTAAAGATGACTGCACCGGTAAGGATGGTAAATTTGATCCCGGAGAAAATTCTGTAGGACTTACCATTGAAGGCGTTGGAGCAGTAAATCTAAAGATGTCAGTTTATTATTTTGAAAAATTAAAAAAAGCTGGGATTAAAACTCACTACATAAGTGCAAATCTTGGTGATACAACTATGGAGGTTATTCCGGCAAAACCGTTTGGAAAAGGACTTGAAGTAATTTGCAGAAATAAGGCTGTGGGAAGTTTTTTCCGCAGATACAGCGACTATATTGAAGAGGGAGCGGATTTACCTTCTTATGTTGAAATGACATTTAAAAATGATGAAAAAGGCGATCCGCTCGTAACAAAAGATGGACTTATTGACCTTGGAGTAATGAGTGGAGAGCAGTATGATGCAATAAAAGACATGACTCAGAAGATTACAAAAATCATTGCTGATGACCTTTTTGAAAAAGGTCTTGTCTTATATGATATTAAGTTTGAATTTGGTTATGACGGAAATGAAGTAATACTCATTGATGAAATAGCATCGGGAAATATGAGAGTTTACAAAGATGGTAAGTATATTGATCCGATGATGCTATCTGAATTATTTTTCGCATAATCTCATAAATTTATCCGGAGGCTGACAAATGGGTGGTTTTTTTGGCATAACAAGTGACAGGGACTGTGTACAAGATGTATTTTTCGGAGTTGATTATCATTCACATCTCGGCAAAGCAAGAGGAGGAATGGCTTCTTTTGATGATCAACTCGGATTTAATTCCGAAATTCACAATATAGAGAATACTCCTTTCAGGACAAAATTTGATAATATAACTGAACGGCTAAAGGGAAGGGCGTGTATAGGTTGTATAAGTGATTCAGATCCAATTCCGATCCTTATTAAGTCAAAATTCGGAATTTACGCTATTACCTTGGTAGGCTATATTTTAAACAGCGAAGATATCGTTGACCGTTATTTGAAGAATAATTTCGGAATTCTTCAAAGTATGGGTGGTAACAAAGTTAACTCAGCGGAGATCATTGCAGCACTAATCGAGCGAAAACCGACTATTGCCGAGGGAATAAAATTTGCTCAGGAAAATATTGAAGGATCTGCGTCAATCCTCATATTAAAGGAAGACGGAGAACTTATAGCCGCAAGAGACAAATACGGACGGCTTCCGGTAAGTATCGGAAAAAATGACAACGGATTCTGCGTTTCGTTTGAATCATTTGCATATAAAAAACTAGGGTTCAAGGAATATAAGGAACTGCGATCCGGTGAAATAGTAGAGATGTCAAAGAGTAGGATCACAGTACTTGATCCGGGAAATGATGAAATGAAGATCTGCGCGTTCCTTTGGACATATTACGGATTCCCGAATGCCACATATGAAGGCGTTAATGTTGAGATGATGCGAGTGCAGAACGGAAGGATAATGGCAGAGCAGGAGATGGCAAACGGAACTCTTCCTGATGTTGACTATGTTTGCGGAGTGCCGGATTCCGGAACGCCTCATGCCATGGGATACGCATTCGGATGCGGAAAGCAGTTTGCAAGACCTCTTATAAAATATACTCCTGCATGGGCGAGAAGTTTTATTCCTTCCAATCAGGAAGAAAGAAACAAAATTGCGAAGATGAAGCAGATACCGATCACCGAACTCATCGACGGAAAAGACCTGATGTTCGTTGATGACAGTATAGTCCGCGGAACGCAGTTACGCGAAACGGTAGACTTTCTTTACGAATGCGGCGCAAAGTCAGTACATATCCGTTCGGCTTGTCCACCGATAATGTACGGCTGTAAATACCTTAACTTTTCCAGAAATACGTCGGATATGGACCTTCTCGGGAGAAGGATAATTATGGAACTTGAAGGTAAAAAGGGCTTTGAGTACATCGATGAATACTGCGACGGAACGACCGAACGCGGTAAGGCATTCAGAAAAGCGGTATGTGAAAAAATGCATTTTGACTCACTTGAATACCAGACTCTTGACGGTATGATTAAGGCGATAGGGATCGACCCCTCCAAGATATGCACATACTGTTGGAACGGAAAAGGTTAATAGTAAAAGCAAACAGTGGAATCTCTTTTTGAAAGGAAATTCGATATTATGTTAAATTCAAAATCAGAAAGTTATGCTGCCGCAGGAGTAGATATAACCGCCGGATATAAAGCGGTTGAACTAATGAAGGCACATATTGCAAGAACAGTTACAAGTGGTGTATGTTCCGACGTTGGAGGTTTTGGAGGGCTTTTTGAACTCGATGTAAAGGGAATGGAAAAGCCGGTACTTGTAAGCGGGACAGACGGAGTAGGTACAAAACTAAAACTTGCATTTATTATGGACAAGCATGATACGGTAGGTATCGACTGTGTTGCAATGTGTGTAAACGATGTTATATGTTGCGGCGCAAAACCTCTTTTTTTCCTTGATTACATAGCATGTGGAAAAAATATACCGGAAAAAATTGCGTCAATTGTATCAGGCGTAAGCGAGGGATGTGTACAAAGCGGGTCTGCCCTTATCGGCGGTGAGACTGCCGAAATGCCCGGTTTTTATCCGATAGATGAATACGACCTTGCAGGATTTTCCGTAGGTGTTGTCGATAAGCCGAAAATTCTTAACCCGAAGACTATGGAGCCAGGTGACATTATAATCGCGCTCAAATCAAGCGGGGTTCACTCTAACGGTTTTTCGCTTGTTCGCAAGATATTCGGTGTAGGTGATAAGGACATTACCGTTCCGGTTGCGGAACTCGGCGGAAAATGCGTAGGTGAGACACTTCTTACACCTACGAAGATATATGTCAAACCCATTCTTGATATTATAGATAAGGTAACCGTCCGCTCCATATCTCATATAACCGGCGGAGGTTTTTATGAAAACATACCGAGAAGCCTTCCAGATGGACTCGGTGCGAAGATTGAGAAAAAGGCATTGAATATTTTACCAATCTTCGATCTGATCGCAAAGACCGGAAATATTCCGGAAAGGGATATGTTCAATACATTCAATATGGGCGTAGGCATGAGCGTCGTGGTTAAGAAAGACGAAGCAAATAAGGCAATAGAAGTACTCAAGGCAAACGGCGAAGACGCATATATCATGGGCGAGATCGTCAAGTCAGAGGAAAAGGTAACGATATGTTGAATAAGGCTAAAATAGCGGTACTTGTTTCTGGCGGAGGTACAAATCTTCAAGCGCTTATCGATGCACAGAAAAGCGGAATAATAAAAAGCGGAGAGATAAAACTGGTGGTCTCCAATAAATCCGACGCCTATGCTTTGACACGTGCGGAAAAATCGGGCATAAAAACCGCAGTCATTCTTAAAAAAGAATGTGCCTCAAAAGAGGAATTTGAAAATAAGATAATAGAGAAGTTGACAAAGGCTGAAATCGATGTTATAGTTTTAGCCGGATTTATGTGTATTCTCAGCGAAAAATTTACATACCGCTATCCGAAAAGAATAATCAATGTTCATCCGTCTCTTATACCTTCTTTTTGCGGCGAAGGGTTTTACGGACTTAAAGTTCATGAAGCAGCATTGGCGTACGGTGTAAAAGTTACCGGAGCCACCGTACATTATGTAAATGAGATAGCCGACGGAGGCGAGATAATAATGCAGAAGGCGGTAGAGGTAGAAGAGGGAGATACTCCCGAGATACTTCAACGCAGAGTTATGGAAAACGCCGAGTGGATAATACTGCCGGAGGCGACCGAGAAGGTCTGTGCTCAAGTTATAAATAATCCAAGTTAATGAAAGGGTAAAAAAAATGGCACTTTACGATTTAAACACACTTTTAAGTGAAAATACATACCCGGGTCGTGGAATAGTTATCGGTGAGTCCGCGGACGGAAAATCGGCGCTTTTCGCTTACTTTATCATGGGACGTAGCGTAAACAGCCGCAACCGTATTTTCGAAATGCATAAGACGGGAATGAGAACAAGGGCGTTTGACGAATCAAAGATGGTCGACCCGCATCTCATTATTTATAACCCTTATCTTAAACTTGAAAACATTGATATAATCACAAACGGAGATCAGACAGATACGATCTTTAACTATATAAAAGAGCATGGAGATGACGGCACCTCGTTCGTAAAAGCACTTCGTACACGTGAATTTGAGGACGATGCGCCGAACTTTACTCCTCGTATTTCCGGAATACTTCATTACGCCTCCGGAAATAAATTTGATTACGAAATGTCGATTCTGAAAAGCGCCAACGGAGATGGTTCAGTATGTAACAGATTTTTTTATTCTTATAAACCCAGAGCCGGATTTGGTCATTTTATTCATACATATAAGTGTAACGGCAATCCAATTCCGTCTTTCTATGGTGAACCGGAAGAAGTATCAATGCCGAATACGGCAAAAGAACTTGCCGATATCTGTTGGAATAATCTTAATGCGGATAATAAAGTATCACTTTTCGTCCGTCAGATACCGCTTGACGGAAGTAAGCCCACCGAAATCGTAATCAATAAAAATGCATGAAATTATAATAAATGCATAAGGAGATAAAAAAATGAACTCATTTGAACTTAAATACGGCTGTAACCCTAATCAGAAACCTTCCAGGATATACATGGAGAACGGAGAACTTCCGATAAAGATACTTTCCGGAAAACCTGGTTATATAAACTTTCTCGATGCTTTTAATGCCTGGCAACTTGTAAAGGAACTTAAGGAAGCCCTTTCACTCCCCGCGGCAACATCGTTCAAGCATGTAAGCCCCACATCCGCGGCAGTCGGAACACCACTTTCGGAAAAACTAAAAAAGGCTTGCTTTGTAGATGATATAAAAGATCTTGACAAATCTGCCCTTGCATGTGCCTATGCAAGAGCAAGAGGAACGGACAGAATGTGTTCGTTTGGAGATTTTATAGCACTTTCGGATGTTTGTGATGTAACGACCGCAAAACTTATAAAGCGCGAGGTTTCCGACGGTATCATCGCTCCCGGATACGAGCCGGAGGCACTTGAAATACTTAAATCAAAGCGCAAGGGAAATTATAATATTGTCGAGATCGATCCGGGCTACATTCCCGATCCGGTGGAAAGAAAACAGGTTTTCGGTATAACATTCGAACAGGGAAGAAATAACTTTGAGATCAACGAAGCGCTTCTTTCAAACATCGTAACGGAAAATAAAGATCTGCCAAACAGTGCAAAGCGCGATCTTATAGTTTCGCTCATAACACTGAAATACACGCAGTCAAACTCCGTTTGCTTTGCGGTAGACGGACAGGCAATTGGTGTCGGTGCCGGACAACAGTCAAGGATCCATTGCACAAGACTTGCGGGTGGTAAGGCAGATACTTGGTTCTTGCGTCAGCATGACAAGGTATTGAGCCTTCCTTTCCTTGATACTCTTGGTAGACCTGACAGAGATAATGTTATAGACAGTTATATCAACAAAAATGAAGAAGATGTCTGTGCAGAGGGGAACTGGCAGAAATATTTCAAGACCAGACCGAACCCGCTTACGGACGAAGAAACAAAAGAATATCTCAGTAAGATAAGCGGTGTAGCACTAGGCTCAGATGCTTTCTTTCCGTTCGGGGATAACATAGAAAGAGCGCATAAGAGCGGTGTTTCTTACATTGCTGAGTCTGGCGGATCCATCAGAGACGATATAGTAATAGATACATGTAACAAGTACGGAATTGTAATGGCATTTACCGGAATGAGACTGTTCCACCATTAAATAATTGCAATTTCAGTTAAATACTGCTCTTGCTTTCTTTTGAAGAAGGAAAAAAAACAAAAGAGCAGTATTTTAATATTCAGTATATTCATAAAAACCCTTGATAAAAGACAGTGTTTTATAAGCAAATCAAAATATTATTACGAAAATGAAAAAGCAATCTTTCATCAGGAATGTACAGAAACGGAGAATGATACATGAAAATAATGGTCGTCGGCGGTGGCGGGCGGGAGCATGCCATCATAAAAAAATTAAAAGCCAATAAAGACGTTACAAAAATTTTTGCACTTCCCGGAAACGGTGGAATTGCAAAAGATGCAACATGTATTGCGATAGGCGCAAAGGAAATTGATAAAATAGTTGATTTTGCAAAAGCAAACGGTATTTCCTATGCCGTTGTCGCTCCGGACGATCCGCTCGTACTAGGGGCCGTCGATTCACTGAATAAAGCGGGGATTCCGTGCTTCGGACCCACCGCGAATGCCGCTATTATAGAGGGAAGTAAGGTTTTTTCAAAAAATCTTATGAAAAAATACGGTATTCCGACTGCGGAATATGAAGTGTTTGACTCTCCGGAAGAGGCGTTAAAATATCTTGAAACCGTACCGCTTCCGACCGTTATAAAAGCAGACGGTCTTGCGCTGGGAAAAGGCGTTATTATTGCGCAGACCAGAGAAGAGGCACTTGATGCCGTCCATTCCATAATGGAGAACAAGATATTCGGCGCAAGCGGAAATAAGATCGTTATCGAAGAGTTTCTGACAGGTCCCGAGGTTTCCGTCCTTTCATTTACTGACGGAAATACGATTGTTCCGATGGTATCTTCAATGGATCACAAAAGAGCGGGGGATAACGATACCGGTCTTAATACAGGGGGAATGGGTACGATAGCACCCAATCCTTACTACACAAAGGAAATAGCAGATATTTGCATGAAAACAATATTTCTTCCGACAATAAAGGCGATGAATGCAGAGGGAAGAATGTTCAAAGGCTGCCTCTATTTCGGACTTATGCTTACTCCAAAAGGACCGAAAGTAATTGAATACAACTGCCGTTTCGGTGATCCGGAAACACAGGTCGTACTTCCGCTTCTGGAATCCGATCTTCTTTCTGTTATGCAGTCCGTAACAAACGGTACTCTTAAAGCGGAGGAGGTAAAATTTTCCGATAAAAGTGCCTGTTGCGTTGTAATGGCGTCGTCAGGTTACCCGCAGAAATATCAGACCGGATTTGAGATAAAACTTCCGGAAAATCCAGAAGGAGAGATTTACATTGCCGGAGCGAAACTTGAAAATGGGAAAATGGTAACTTCAGGAGGTCGTGTTTTAGGTGTAACAGCAGTTTCAGATACACTTAAAGAGGCGATTGACAAGGCTTACGGAATTGTTATGACAGTAAATTTTGAAAATGCGTTTTACCGTAAAGATATAGGTCAAAGAGCATTAAAGGCGAAGAAGTAACAAAATATTTTTACCGAAAAATATTTTTTAAAAACCAATGAATAAAAAATGGCAGTAAGATGAGCCAGAATGGAGATTATAAATGGTTTACCGCGTATATGTAGAAAAGAAAAAGGAACTTGCACACGAAGCAAAAACACTTTTTTCCGATGCAAAGGTATTTCTCAGGATTGAAGGACTTAAGGACGTCCGTGTAATAAACAGATACGACATTGAAAATATAGATGCAGATCTTTTTGAATATATAAAAAAGACCGTTCTATCAGAACCGCAACTCGATATTGTATCTGAAAGTATTGATAATGACGCCGAGACAGTGTTTGCAGTAGAATTTCTTCCAGGGCAGTTTGATCAAAGAGCAGATTCTGCAGCACAGTGTATTCAACTTATTTCTCAAAAAGAACGTCCGATTGTCCATACAGCAAAGGTGTATATGCTCTACGGAAATCTGACAAAAAAAGATATTTCGGAAATAAAAAAATATGTTATCAATCCGGTTGAATCAAGAGAAGCGACACTTGACCTTCCTGAAACACTTAACATAGGTTACGAAATTCCGACAGCGGTAAAAATTATTGAGGGATTTAATGAACTCAGTGAAATAGAACTTGAAAGTTTTATCAAGCAGTACGGACTGGCAATGGATATCGATGATATAATATTTTGCCAAAAATATTTTAAGAAGGAGAATCGTGATCCGACAATAACCGAAATAAAAATGATCGACACATATTGGTCAGATCACTGCCGTCATACGACATTTCTTACGACAATAGACAATGTAAAGTTTGATGATAAACTTCTACAATCTGCATTTGAAGAATATTTAAATACCCGTAAAGAACTGGGCAGGACAAAGCCGATAAATCTTATGGACATCGGAACGCTAGCAGCAAAATATCTGAAAAAGACCGGAAAACTTGAGAAACTTGACGAATCTGAAGAGATAAATGCTTGTACAGTAAAGATAGATGTTGAAGTTGACGGTAAAAGCGAGCCGTGGCTCCTCCTTTTTAAAAACGAAACACATAACCACCCGACGGAGATAGAGCCTTTCGGCGGTGCGGCGACATGTATCGGCGGCGCGATACGCGATCCGCTTTCCGGACGCTCCTATGTTTACGGTGCAATGCGTGTTACCGGTGCGGCCGATCCGCTTAAGCCGGTATCGGAGACGCTTCCGGGTAAACTTCCTCAAAGAAAGATAGTTGCGACTGCCGCTGCGGGTTATTCTTCCTATGGTAATCAGATAGGACTTGCAACCGGTATAGTTGATGAACTTTATCATGACGGATATGCCGCGAAACGCATGGAGATAGGAGCAGTTATAGCTGCAACGCCTGCTGAAAATGTACGCAGGGAATGTCCGGAGCCGGGTGATGTAGTCATACTTCTCGGCGGTCGTACCGGACGTGACGGTTGCGGAGGAGCAACCGGTTCTTCAAAGTCCCACACACTTGAATCGATAGAGACCTGCGGAGCAGAGGTACAAAAAGGTAATGCACCTGAGGAACGGAAATTACAAAGATTGTTCCGTAACGCTGAGGCGAGCCGCATGATAAAACGATGCAATGACTTTGGCGCAGGCGGTGTTTCCGTTGCCATCGGAGAACTTGCGGACGGATTGGAAATTGATCTTAATAAAGTACCAAAGAAATATGACGGTCTTGACGGTACTGAACTTGCGATAAGTGAGTCGCAGGAAAGAATGGCAGTTGTTGTTGACCCGGCCGACGCAGATACATTTATTAAACTTGCAAACGCAGAAAACTTAGAAGCAACAGTTGTTGCAACAGTAAAAAAAGAAAAACGTCTGACAATGAGTTGGAACGGAAATAAAATTGTTGACATAAGCCGTGAATTTCTTAATTCAAACGGTGCCGAAAAACATATTGATATAATACCTGAAGTCCCGAAAAAATACGATAAAAAAACAGGTACTTCTTTTACAAAAGAATACGAAAAAACAGTATCAGATCTGAATGTCTGCTCAAAGCGCGGGCTTTCCGAAAGATTTGATTCAACAATAGGTGCAGGAACTGTACTTATGCCGTTTGGGGGAAAATATCAACAGACGCCTATCCAGGCAATGGTGCATAAAATCTCCGTTGAAAAAGGTCATACGGATGACTGTTCACTTATGGCGTGGGGATATAACCCGTTTATTTCTGAAAAAAGCCCATATCACGGAGCATATCTTGCAGTTGTTGAATCGGTATGTAAACTTATCGCGACCGGTGCCGGGTTCAAAGATGTTTACCTTACATTCCAGGAATATTTCGAACGTCCCGGAAAAGACCCTGCGCGTTGGGGCAAGCCACTGTCGGCGCTTCTAGGCGCATTTATCGCACAAAAAGACCTCGGAGTTGCCGCGATCGGCGGTAAAGACTCCATGAGCGGAACATTTGAGCACCTTGATGTTCCTCCGACGCTCGTTTCCTTTGCAGTAACGACAGAAAAGGTAAAAAATATTGTTTCTCCCGAGTTCAAGAAAGCGGGAAGAAAAGTTATAATGATATCACCGGAATACGATGAAAATAATCTTCCGAAAGCCGGGTCACTTATCAAGGTATTTGGCGAAGTAACCGGACTTTTACATAGAGGTAAGGCGGTTTCCGCATACACACCGGGATATGGCGGTGTTGCCGAAGCTATATTCAAAATGGCTATCGGAAACAGGATCGGCTTTAAATATAATGATGATATCACTCTTGCCGATATGTTCTCTTACAAATACGCATCGTTTATTTTAGAGGTAGATAATGATGTTGACGCGGAAAAAGTAATAGGATATACGACGGAAAAATATACAGTTTCATATAAAAACGAAGTTATTGATCTTGATAAGCTTCAAAATATATATGAAGATAAACTTGAGAGCGTATATTCCTGTAATATAAAGACCGAAGGTAATAAGGCAGAAAACATCTCATATACCAAAGGTATAAGTATTGCCCCTGCCTTAAAATTTGCAAAGCCGAAAGTGCTTATTCCGGTATTTCCGGGGACAAACTGTGAATTTGACTCTGCAAAGGCAGTAAGAGATGCAGGAGCAGAAGCAGAAATATTCGTAATAAATAATCTCAGCGCAGATGGAATTTCACGAAGTGTAGAGAAGTTTGCAAAGAAGATTTTTGAATCACAGATAATATTTATTCCCGGTGGATTTTCCGGAGGAGATGAACCGGATGGGTCCGGCAAATTTATTACCGCATTTTTAAGAAATACAGAAATAAAAGAGCAGGTGACGGATCTTCTTGAAAAAAGAGACGGACTTATGTGCGGTATCTGTAACGGATTTCAAGCACTGATAAAACTCGGACTTGTTCCTTACGGTAAGATAATTGATACCGACGAACATTGTCCGACACTAACATTTAATACAATTGGACGTCATCAATCAAGAATTGTAAGGATAAGAGTTGCTTCAAATAAGTCTCCATGGCTTGACGGATGCAAGGTCGGTCAGATTTACAGCGTGCCGATCTCACACGGTGAAGGACGTTTTATAGGAGAAGAAAATGTACTTGCCTCGCTTATTGAAAACGGACAAATAGCAACACAGTATGTAGACCTTAATGGAAACGCAACGGATGATATACATTTTAATCCCAATAATTCTATGCATGCAATTGAGGGTATACTATCACCTGATGGCAGAATAATCGGTAAGATGGGGCACAGTGAAAGGATTGGAAACGGTCTTTATAAAAATGTTTTTGGCGAGTATGACATGAGACTCTTTAAATCTGCTGTAAAATACTTTAAATAAATTTTTAAACAAATAAATTCCGCAGTTTATCCAAACTGCGGAATTTATTTTTAATATGTGTAATAAATATAATGTTTTTTAATATAGAATTAATTTGTTATAAATTATTTTATAATTGTAAAAAAATGTCTTAAATTAGTGAAAAAAGGATAAAAAAGATATATTAGTCAAAAATTGACTTTATAAAATTATTTGAAAACTTTTCTTTTCTTTCAAAATCCATTGCTTTACCATAAATTTTTTCAAGTTCGGAGTGCAGTCTCTTTACCGATCGAAAATCAATAAATAATTCATTAAATGCTTCTTTTTTAAGTCTTGAAATTGCCCTTATTTTCGGTTTGTACGGTTGGAGGGAGGAATCATTTATAAATCTTCGTGTATTTATGCTCAACTCTTCAAAATCACTTTCGCTTCCAATATAAAATGAGGTATTGCTTTCGGGGTAAAAAATAGCATCGGGGAGGGTAGGAGACAGTGGACTGTAACTTACTGTAGCAGAAAGTCCAATTTTCATTGTTTCTTGTAATAGGCATGACAAAAAATATCCGCCAACTCCACATGTATCAAGAACCGCAAATCGTCTGTCAGCGTTTTTTGAATACGAATTGAGAGTAATAATACCACTGTCGCTTATCGCCGTCCTGATACGTATATTTTTTTGCGAGTTTCCGGATTTTCCAAGCGTACCTGCAAATTTTTTTGCAACAAGTCTCATCTTATCAAAATTTACCGTTTCATTTACAATGCTTTCAATTATGCTGTCATAACTTTTAATGGCATTCAAATAAGAGTATATTCCTGAGTAGAGCCTCGATTTTCTGTTTGAAATGTCTTTAATTTCGGAAAGATCTTTGTAGAGAACCTTGGTATCCCAAAATTGACCGAGATCGACAATATGGTCTTTTGCACCTGAAAGGATCGGTTCATATGTGTGAGGTGCAGTTCCGTCGATGATTCCGAGAGACATTGAAGGGATTATTATACCGTCAAGAGATGACGAATCGGAAGAACATAAAAATTTTTCGGTATAAAATCCCCGCAAAACGGCTTCTTCATTTACATCTTTCATAAAACGGCTTTTTCCTGTTCCTGGAGCACCTTTTATTATGTATAGTCTTTTTAGCGATCCGAATATTTCAGAAAACAAACTTTTAAAACCGTCCCCAGTATTCATTGCAGCAAAATACGTACTGCTGTCTTTCTTTATTTCCATATATAAACACTCCATTCCGCCTTTAGTTGGCAACTGATTTAAAACTATATTCTTCTGATATATTTTATGCAAAAGTTTTAAAAGCGGTGATTTTGTAGATTAATTGGCAAAAATAATAAAAACGTGAAATAAATTTGTGCATATTAAATATTGATTTTTTTAAATAATTATGATAAACTAAAAAAAAGGGGGCATAGCTCAGCTGGTTAGAGTGTATGCTTGACATGCATAAGGTCACTGGTTCGATTCCAGTTGTCCCCACCAGATCAGCCGATTCGTTTGAATCGGCTTTTTAAATGAATTTTATTATACCATAATTAAATTTAAAAAAGATTTTTAAAAAATATATAATATGCATAATATATGCAGATATTATATTACAATAATTTGAAAAATTTTTTACGATAATTTATTTTTGGTGTCAAAAGAATAGGCCGCTTATATGCGGATACACTTAATTTCAGAAATGTGAGTTTTTAATATATGAAATTTAATATGGATCTTAATTCAATTGACTTAAAGTCAATGAGTTATTCGGAACTTAACGAACTGGCTGCCGAACTCAGGGAAAGAATAATTGATGCCGTAAGTCAAAACGGAGGACATTTGGCTTCAAATCTGGGAGTTGTGGAATTAACAATTGCCATTCACAGAGTTTTTTCGCTTCCGCACGATAAACTTATTTTTGATGTCGGACATCAGAGTTATGTCCATAAAATGCTTTCAGGACGTTCGGAAGGTTTTGTTGCGCTCAGAAATACCGGGGGAGTCTCAGGGTTTCAACTTAGAAGTGAGAGTGAATATGATTTTTTCGGAGGCGGACATAGCGGAACATCTATTGCGGCTGCACTAGGTTTTGCAGAGGCCAATAAATTGAACGGTGGGGAAAACTATGCTATTGCGGTAGTAGGAGACGGTTCATTTACCAATGGAATGATATATGAAGCAATAAATAATGCTTCAAAAGCAGGTCTAAAACTAATAATTATACTTAATGACAATGAAATGTCGATTTCAAAAAATGTCGGGGGGATGTCAGCATACTTCGGACGCTTACGTACAAGTGTAAAGTATTATAAATTTAAAAGAAGATTTAAGCACGGTCTAAAAAAAATGAGAGGAATCGGAAGACCGATAGCCTTTGTTACAAGGAAGTTTAAAAATTTTATAAAAAAGATAGTATTTAATACAAATCTATTTGAGCATCTTGGAATGGATTATATGGGTCCTGTTGATGGTCATAACATAAGAAAACTTGAAGCAGTTTTGAACGAGGCCAAATACCTTGACGAGCCGGTTATTATTCACGTTTGTACAAAAAAAGGCAAGGGATATGCACCGGCAGAGGAGTGCCCTGATCTTTACCATTCTGTGGGAAAATTCAATAAAGAAACCGGGATTATTCCAAAACAAATAAAAGATGGAAACGAAATAAAAGGCTTTTCACATTGTTTTGGTAAAACATTACAGTGGTTTGCAAACCAAAATCTTGATTTGGTAGCAATATGTGCTGCCATGTGCGAAGGAACCGGACTCAGCGATTTCAGAGAAAAATTTCCTCAAAGATTTTTTGATGTTGGAATTGCCGAGAGTCATGCCGTTACATTTGCGGCAGGTCTTGCGGCATCAGGAAAAATACCGATAGTTGCTATTTATTCAAGTTTTTTACAAAGAGCATATGATCAGATTATTCATGATGTTGCCATGCAGAAGTTGCATGTGATTTTTGCCATAGACAGGGCAGGTTTTGTTGCAGGTGACGGAATGACACATCAGGGAATTTTTGACTGCGCATTTCTGCTTCAGATTCCCGGTATGACTGTTTATACACCGGAAAATTATACAGACATGCATTTTATGCTTGAAGAAGCAATTAAGGCAGACGGACCCATTGCGATCAGATATCCCAAAGGAGAAGAATGTTATTATTTAAGAGATGAATTAACCGAAACTGAAAATTTTCGTTACAGTATTACCGGAAGAGGGAAAGAGGTAACGCTTATCACTTACGGAAGAATTACAAGGTCAGCATTTGATGCGGGAAAAATTCTTTCATCAGAATATAAAGTAAAGATTGTTTCGCTTAAAAAAGTCAAACCGATAGACTACGCTGAAATTTGGAAATACTGTCAGGGAAGTGAACTCATATTATTTGCCGAAGAGCAGATAAAAACAGGCGGAGTTTCGGAAAATATTGTTACAGCATTTGCCGAAATGGGGAAAAAGATGCCTTATATTGAAATTTGCGCAATTGATGAGGAATTTCCGAAACATGCAGGACTTAATGACTTATATGAAAAATACTCTCTTACCGGTGAAAAAATAGCGGATAAAGTAAGATATATTTTAAGGCAATAAAAAAAGAGTTGCAAGTAATAATACATGTCCGGGACCGGAAAACAAACGTATTACAGTTTAAGCAACTCTTATTAAAGTATTAATATAAATATACGGCCTGTTTAAAAATTAAAGATATTATATGATATCTGCATCAAAATTACAGATGTACCCTTTAACACCTTTCTTTTTTATGGCTTCATTAAGGTTTTCAATCATTTGATTTTTATGTTCTTCAATAAAATTAACGACAAATGCATTTTTTTGATTTTCAGACATCGTCTTAAGTTTTAAATTTATTGTAAACATCGCCGCTTTTGCGGCGATGTTATTTTTTATAACCATTGGCACAAGAACATTTACCAAGGAATTGTAGTCAATCCCGTCCATATCGATCTTAAATTCTATCATAATATTCTCCGTTCGTATGTAAAATAATAATTTTCGCCGTTTTTAAAATGATATGCAAAAAAAATAATAATATAATATGCAAAATAAAAATTAATGTGAAAAAATTTTTTGCGTAATGGTTCTTAATTTAAATTTTCCGGAATATAATATAGTAAACAAACAGAAAAAGGAGGAAAGACTGTGATAGGAGAAAAACTTAAAAGCAGTACTGAAAACATTGCGGGAGGTATAAAAAAATTCGGAAAACGGAATTTGGCAATAGTTTTATCGGTTTTTGTTATTGCCGTTGCAATTTGTGTTAACTGGGCATTATATTCCGGAACATCAGGTCTTGATGATACGGCACCGCCGGTTGATAACCAAAATCCGTCTGAAGGTTCAGAGCAGACCGGTACAAATGAAAACGAAAACGTTGCAGGTTATTTTGCTTCAGTTCAGATAAGCCGTCAGCAGGCAAGAGACGAGGCGCTTGAGGTACTTCAACTTGTTATAGACAGTGACAGTGCGGTTGAAAGTGCAAAGGCAGATGCAATAGCGGGCGTAGCAAGAATTGCCGACGAAATCGCATCAGAGGCAAATATCGAGTCTCTTATAAGAGCGAAGGGATTTGAAGAATGTGTAGCGGTAATCAATAACGGCAAAGCAAACGTTGTAGTAAAAACAGACAGTCCGCTTATGCAAAATGAAGTTGTTCAGATAATGGAAATTGTCTGCGAACAAGCAAACATAGCGCCTGAGAACATAAAAATAACTGAAAAATACTGATAAAACATATTAAACCCGGGGAGTTAAGTTACATAACTTGGCTCCTTTTTATTTTAAAAAATTTACAAAAACAATTTATCATTTTGCAAGTTTTTTTATACCGTCTGCAAGGACATTGCAGAATTTTATGACCTCATCTTCTGTATTATCCGGGTCAATACTTACTCTTATTGTTCTGTCAGCATCATCCATTGAGAGTCCGAAAGAGGTCAAAACATGGCTTACGGTATTTTTGTGAGAGGAGCAAGCAGATCCGGAAGAGACGTAAATACCTTCTGAAGAAAGAAAATTCAGCATGGGCTGGCTTTTTTTAATTGGTAACGTTAGACTTAAAATGTGCGGAGAAAAATTTCCGAGGGGAGTATTTACTTTTACGTTTTCCGGAAGATTTTGTAAAAGAAGCGTACGCAGTCTTGCTGTACGCTCGGAAAAAAAATTATATGCTGTATACCCGCCGTTTGCCTTTACTGCTGCGGCGAAGGCAGAAATTCCGGGAATATTTTCTGTACCGGAGCGGAAGGAATCTTCCTGACCTCCTCCGAGAATAACAGGAAGCGGACAGTTTTTCTGTATAACTTCATCTTTGATCCAAAGTGCGCCGACACCTTTAGGAGCATGTACCTTGTGTCCGCTTACGGTTATCATATCCGCATTTAAAGAAGCGGGAGAAAAAGAGACTTTTTGAAATGCCTGGACACAGTCAGTATGGCAAAGTATACCTGGAATAAGTTTTTTTGCAGTTTTAAAAATTTCCGGGATATTGTAAACAGCGCCTGTTTCATTATTTACATACATTATTGTAATCAAAACAGTTTTGGGAGTAATAGCTTCCATAAATTCATTAAGGTCAATTTTACCGCCTTTTGTAGAAAGTTTTATAACATCGGCTCCTTTAGACTTTAATTTTTCCAAAGGCATAAGCACAGCAGGGTGTTCACTGTCTGTTGTTATTATTCTCGGATTGGTTATTTTACATTTTTCAAGTGTACCGAGTATAGCCAAATTATTGCTTTCGGTTCCGCTGGCGGTAAAAATAAGTTTTCCAACGCCTTTTGCGCTTTTAAATCCCGGTTTTCTCGGAAGTAACGGTGATATTGATTCTCCGTGAAGTGCTTTTAAAATTTCGTTACGTGAATTAAGCAATAATTCAGCCGCTTTTGCTCCTGCCATGTGAAGAGAAGATGGGTTTGCAAAAGTATATCGCATAGCATTTTCCATAGCGGTAATTGCTTCTGAACAGGGTTTTGTCGTAGCCGAGTTATCAAAATAAATTTCAGACATGTTATTCTCCGGATATTGATGATTATATAATTTTTATATTATTATATATGAACATTTTATCATGATAAAATTTTTTTGTCAATATTTTATTGTTTAAAACTTTTAAAAAAAAGAAAATCTTTTGTGTTAAATAAACAAAAAAAGTTTTATATATTGACTTTAAAACTAACTTATGATAAAATACAACATATATAATTGAATAAAAATAAAATTATATGGTAAAAGGAGAAAGTATATGGAGAAAACAGAATATGTAAACTATGAGATGTTTGGTGCCAAAGGCGATGGAGTTACTGATGATTCTCTTGCAATACAGGCAGCCCACGAATATGCAAACAAACATAATTTAAAGATTAAGACCAATCCCGGAGCAACATATTATTTCGGTCCGGAAACCCATACTGCTGTTATTATGACAGATGTCAATTTCGGAACGTCCAAATTTATAATTGACGACTCTTCAGTACCTGTTGATAAAAGACATGCTCCGATTTACAA
Source organism: uncultured Clostridia bacterium (assembly GCA_944381115.1). GTDB lineage: Bacteria > Bacillota > Clostridia > Oscillospirales > CAG-272 > SIG673. Next base: position 24,841 of record CALWJV010000002.1, on the reverse strand, counting down.
AGTTATTTCAGGAAAGACCCCATATAGCATAGAACTTAAATCGCTCAAAAAGAATCAAACAAAACTGGATATGGAATTTCCGGGAAGAAGTTTTGTAACAGTGAAAAACAGTAATGTAAAGCAGTTTATTCGTAAAGGAGCAAACCAAAATAGTGGTTCTGATCAAATTGACAGTTTCGTAGTTGACAGTACCGGATATATACTGAACCCGGTAATCTGGGATTTTGAAACTGTAACATCTGCATATGTTATTCCGATAGACGAAAATATTCTTACGATAAGCGGTGGTATTTTTACTGTTATTGCCAATCAGGCAGAATCAAAATACAATTATTACGGCAGGAATATAAGTGTTAGCCGTTCAAATACTGTAATAGAAAAAATGATAATGTATACAGACGGTGAACTTGATCACGGAGCACCGTATTCGGGATTTATTTCAACAAATAATTGTGTTAATTTTACATTAAGAGATTCGTATATTACGCCAAGGAAAATCTATAATACAATAGGTTCAGCCGGAGTGCCGGTAGATATGGGATCATATACATTTTCAGCATATAACACAATAGGAATAAATCTTATTAATGTTATTCAAAAGAACATTATGGACAGAAAATACTGGGGAATAATGGGTACAAACCACTGTAAGGATATATTGCTTGACGGATGTTGTCTTTCACGTTTTGATTCACATGAAAACGTAACAAATCTTACGATAAAAAATTCCGTAATAGGTCATATGGGATTAAATGCAATAGGTCACGGAAATCTTATAGCAGAAAACCTTACCATCTACAATCATTATTTTATAAGCTTCAGAGGCGACTATGGCGCAAGATGGGACGGAGATGCATATTTTAAAAATATAATATGGCACACTGATAACAGTGCAATGCCCGCGTTTATCACAACATATTCACAGTGCGGAGAACATAATTACGGATATAAATGCATGCTTCCGCACCGCGTAACCATAGAAAATTTCCGTATTTGCGACGGTTGCTCACAGAAAAACTATAAAGGCGTTGCACTTTTTAATAATCAACGAGGAACTATTAATACAAGCGAAAAACTTGATTACAGCGATAAAAATCACCTTTATCCGTTATTCTTTACAGAAAAGGTTAAACTTAAAAATATAAAGACAGACAGCGGATTAGGCTTTAAACTTTTCAGTGATTCTGATACTAAAAACTGTTTTTGTCTTGAAAAACATGTTGTGAAGGATGGTAAGATACGGCCGAATTTCAGGGCGTATTTTGAGGATGTGGAGATGCCGGGGGAAAGTATTCTTCCGAATACGGAACTTGAGTATGGGGACTACGGAGAAAATTATCATCTTGTACCGAGATTTGAATTTAAAAATTGCGACGGTGTTATTATAGGAGATACAAATACACCATCAATTGTCAAACTTATCGATTGTTATGATTGCAGTATAGGAAAGAACGTAATAAAGGAATAAGTTTGTTATTTTTGAGAAGAACGAACATATTTATTTTTTAAATAACGCGGAGGAAGGAGAGCCGATGAAAAAAGTTTTAATACTTACGGTAACAACGGGTTCCGGACACAATTCGACAGCGATGGCACTTCATACAAATATAAAAAATTCCGGTGCAGATTGCAGAATAATAGATGTATGTTATTCTGTCAATAAATTTTTGGGATTTACCGTTGATAAAGGTTATCTTCTGTCAGTTGATGAACTTTCCAAAATTTATGCTTCAACATATACAAAACTTGAAAAAAGAAAAGCGAATCCAAGGTCTGCAATACTTAAATTTTGTTCATTAATTTCCGCTAAGATAAATAATTATATAAGTGAATATGAGCCTGATGTAATAGTTTGTACCCACGTTTTTGCCGCACTTACTTTAATAACACTTAAGCGTAAAGGGCTATTAAAGGCAAAAACGATAGGTATAGTAACGGATTTTACAATTCACCCGTATTGGGAGGATGTAACAGATCTTGACTATATTGTTATACCTTCAGAAAGACTTTCCTGGCAGTGCAGGAAAAAAGGCTTTAAGGACTCTCAGATTTTGCCGTTCGGGATTCCAATAAAAAGTCAGTTTTCAGTTAAAACAGAAAAACCCGAGGCAAAAAAACTTCTCGGATTTTATCCGGATAAGCCGCTTGTTACTGTTATGAGCGGAAGCATGGGTTACGGAAGTATAACAAATACCGTAAAAAAAATAGATAAACTAAATAAATGTTTTCAGATAGCCGCAGTTTGTGGTTCTTCGGAAGAAGAATTCAATAAACTTACCGCTGCAAAAATAAGGCATAAGATATTAAAACTTGGATACACGGATAAGATAAATCTCCTTATGGATGCATCAGATTGCATAATAACAAAGCCCGGCGGACTTTCGGTTTCTGAAGCGCTTTCAAAAAGGTTGCCAATGATACTTGTAAATCCGATTCCCGGACACGAAGAAAGAAATCTAACATTTCTTCTTAATAGCGGAGCGGCAATGGCAGTTTCCGAAAACTGTCCGGTTGAAGAACTTGTTTGGCAGTTTTTTTCGGAAAAGGAAGTCAGAGAAAATATGGTGAGGGCCGTAAAGGCGATAGGGAAGACAGATGCGTCAAAAAGACTTTCCGAATTTATTTTAAAACTGTAATTTTAAACCTGTGTTTTATGCAAATAATCAAATTTATCAAGTACAGATAAAAGGGATCTGATCAAGAATCAGATCCCTTTTTAAGTTTATTATTCATTTACCGATATCATAAGTTCATTTAATGCTTTTGGATCTGCAGGAGAAGGCGCGCCTGTCATAAGTTCAGATGCATTTTGTACCTTCGGGAATGCAATAACATCACGGATATCGTCAATTCCTAAGAGGAGTGAAGTAAGACGGTCAAGACCGAACGCAAGTCCCGCGTGCGGAGGGGCGCCATAACGGTATGCATCAAGAAGAAAGCCGAACTTTTCCTCATATTCCTCTTTTTTCATACCTAAAACAGAAAACATTTTCTGCTGAATTTCAGGAACATGAATACGAACGGAGCCACCGCCTGCTTCAGTACCGTTAATAACTATATCGTATGCAATTGCACGGACTCTGCCGGGATCGCTGTCAATGTAGCAAAGATCTTCTTCCATAGGCATTGTAAACGGGTGATGTTTAGCGTAGTATCGGCCGTCCTCTTTGCTATACTCAAGGAGCGGGAACTCAGTTATCCAAAGTAATTTATAATCGCCGGGCTTTATAAGACCCATACGGGATGCGACTTCGCGGCGAAGAGCGCCAAGAGAGTCGAAAACGATGTCATTATCAGGGTCACCGACAATAACGAGAAGATCTCCCGGAGTTATATCCATAAATTCAAGTATGGAATTATTTTCCTCTTCAGTGAGGAATTTGGCGTAAGAAGAAGAAACGGTGCCGCCTTCGGCTTTTTTATACCATGCAAGTCCCTTTGCTTTATAAGTTTTAACAAAATCCGCAAGTGAATCAATTTCTTTTCTTGAAAACTTTGCACCGCCTTTAATGTTTATCGCTCTTACGGATCCGCCTGCTTCAACAGCACCGGCAAAAACTTTGAAACTGCAATTTTTAACAAGAAATGATATGTTTTTTAGTTCAAGTGCGAAACGGGTATCAGGTTTATCGGATCCGTAACGTTCCATTGCTTCAGCGTATGTCATACGTGGAAGGGGAGTCATTATTTCCATGCCGAGGAAGTCTTTAAATAATCTTTTGAGGAATCCTTCGTTTATTTCTATAACATCATCCTGAGTTACAAAAGAAAGTTCTTCATCGATCTGAGTAAACTCAGGTTGACGGTCTGCACGAAGGTCTTCATCTCTGTAGCATCTTGCTATCTGAATATAGCGATCAAATCCGGATAGCATAAGAAGTTGCTTATAAAGCTGGGGGGACTGGGGAAGAGCATAAAATGAACCGGGGTGGACGCGGCTTGGTACAAGATAGTCTCTTGCACCTTCCGGAGTAGGTTTTATAAGGTTAGGTGTTTCTATTTCGATAAAACCGTTTTCTTCAAAATAATCGCGGGTTATTTTGGCTATTTTACTTCTTGCAATTATATTTTTCTGCATATCGGGCCGGCGCAGGTCAAGGTAACGGTATTTAAGGCGAAGTTCAGGTTTAACATCGCTGTTTTCGATTATTGCAAAAGGAGGTGTCTGAGAGGTAGAAAGTATTTTAAGTTCCTTTACTGATATCTCAATTTTTCCGGTGGGTATATTTTTATTTACAGCACCTTCGCTTCTTGCTCTGACTGTACCTTTTGCACAGAGGACAAACTCAGAACGGACTTTAAATGCAGTTTCGGAAACGTTTTTCGGTGTGTCACTGTCAAAAGCAAGCTGTATTATACCGCTTCTGTCACGTAAATCAATAAATATAAGACCTCCAAGATCTCTTTGACGCTGGCACCATCCCATAGCACAAACTTCCTTGCCTATGTCGTCTGTCGTAAAGGTGCCGCAGTATTTGGTTCTTTTATCTGTTTTGTCAAGTAATTCTGCCATTATTGTGCCTTCCTTATATTTTTTATCAAAAAATTATTATTCAAAGATAACCGATAACTTAAAAATTACTTTAAAAGATTTTCAAGTTTTTCGAGGTCTGAAAGCAAAGCCTCAGATTGTTCGCCGTTTTCCATGTTACGGAACTGCGCTTTACCGCTTTCGAGTTCGCCGTCACCGATTATAAGCGTATTTTTTGCATTAATTTTATTTGCATATTTCATTTGAGCTTTAAGGCTTCTTCCGACGATATCAGTTTCGGCCGAATAACCTTTTTTAAGAAGTTCAGAACATATTTCGGTAGCCTTGACAGATGCCGCTTCTCCGAGGGTGGCAATATAAAGATCAACAGAGTTCTTTTTTTGGTTATATTTAGAGCCGTTTTCCATTGAAAGTACAAGCCGGTTTATTCCTGCTGCAAAACCGATCCCTGAAAGCGCAGGGCCGCCGATCTGCTCAACGAGTCCGTCATATCTCCCGCCGCCGCAAACGGTGCTTTGAGCGCCGATATTTTCAGATATAAACTCAAAAACTGTTCTTGTATAGTAGTCAAGACCTCTTACAATGTGAGGATCTACCGTATATTCAATTTGACAAGCATCAAGTCTTGCCTTAAGCCCTTCAAAATGCGCGCTACATTCCGGGCAAAGATGATCTGTGGTTTTGGGTGCATCAAAAGCAATTTTAGAGCATACAGGACTTTTACAGTCTAATATGCGGAGTGGATTTGTATTTAATCTGTTTTGGCATGTTTCGCAAAGTTCATTGCTTTTGGAAGAAAAATATTTTACAAGTGCATTTTTGTATGCAGGACGGCAGGAGGGACAGCCTATGGAATTCACGTGAAGTTTGATTCCTGTAATTCCGAGAGTTTTTAAGAAATCGTTTGCAAGCGCAATGAGTTCAACATCTGCAGAAGGTGTTGTTGCGCCGAAAAGTTCCGCACCGAACTGATAAAACTCACGGTATCTGCCTGCCTGAGGCCTTTCATGTCTGAAACAATTTATAATATAAAAAAGTTTAAGCGGCATCGTATCATATGCAAGACCGTTTTCAATAACAGCCCTGGAAACGCTTGCCGTTCCTTCGGGGCGGAGGGAATAACTTGTGCCGTCTCTGTCAATAAAAGTGTACATTTCTTTTTGTACTACATCGGTCGTATTACCGACTCCCCTTTGAAAAAGTTGTGTTTCCTCAAAGGTAGGGAATCTGATTTCATTAAAGCCTCTTTTTTTACAAACATTTCTTGCGGCATTTTCAATAAATTGCCATTTTTCAGATTCACCCGGGAGTATATCCATTGTTCCTCTTGGTTTTTGTATCATATCATTTTATGTCCTTTTCATACACAGAGTTAGAGAATTTTTCGCTGTTGATCTCCTTTAAAAGATTTTGCTTTATATTCCAAAGTTTTTCTGAAAGGTCAACATAATAGTTGTGAGGATTTTCAAACCGTTTGACTTCATCCCACTGAAGTCCAATTTGATCTTTGCAGTAATCTCTTATTTCGGAAGTGGTATACCTTGGATAAACACATTTTCCAGCTTTGAACACTTGTTTTTGAAGTTCAACTGCTTTGAAATTTGTCAGTGTCTTACGTTTCCACGTAAATTGAGGATCAAAAATTTCAAGAGGCTTACTTTCGTCAATAACTTCATTATAAACACATATAAGGTCGGCAATAGCTTTTCCTGTTTCGTTTTCGAAAAGCCTGTACAACTTTTTATAGTGTGGAGTTGTGATTTTTGCTGTATTTTCACTGACTTTGATTTTTGGAATTATGTTTCCGTTTTTATCCTCAATTGCGGAAATTTTATAAACTCCACCGAAAACCGGATCAGATTTTGAAGTAATGAGTCTTTCACCGACACCGAAGGCGTCAACTTGTGCACCTTGATTAATAAGATCCCTGATAATGTATTCATCAAGTGAGTTTGACACAACAATCTTACAGTAGGTGAGACCTGCATCATCCAACATTTTCCTAGCCTTTTTGGTAAGATACGTAAGGTCACCCGAATCAAGTCTTATTGCACATTTTTTTATTCCTCTGGGAACAAGTACTTCCTTGAATGCCCTTATAGCATTAGGGACACCGCTTTTAATGACATTATAAGTATCTACAAGCAGTGTTGCATTTTCAGGATATATTTCGCAGTAAGTTTTGAATGCCGTGTACTCATCGTCAAACATCATTACCCAGCTGTGTGCCATTGTTCCGCTTGCAGGAACACCGTATCTTATATCGGAAATTGTGCATGCAGAGTTAGCGACTCCGCCTATATATGCAGCTCTTGCGCCGAGGATGGCACCTTCGGCTCCCTGTGCACGTCTTGAACCGAATTCACTTACAGCACGTCCGTTTGCCGCACGTACGATACGGTTTGTTTTAGTTGCAACAAGTGTCTGGTGATTGAACACAAGTAAAAGGTAGGTTTCAATAAACTGTGATTCAATTGCAGGCGCCCTGACAGTTATTATCGGTTCACCCGGGAAGACCGGAGTTCCTTCGGGTACCGCCCAGATGTCACCGGTGAATTTAAAATTTTTCAGATATTCGAGAAATTCTTCACAAAACATATTTTTTGAACGGAGATAGTCGATATCTGTACTACTGAAACTCAAATTTTCGATATAGTCAATAATTTGGTCGAGTCCTGCAGCAATTGCAAAACCTCCACCGTCGGGAATATTTCTGAAAAAAACATCAAAATATGTTATGCGATTTTTAATATCGGTTTTAAAATATCCGTGTGACATAGTAATTTCGTAAAAATCGCAAAGCATAGTCATATTTTCGGCAAGATAGTTTTTATTCATTTTTTCCTCCAAGCAAAATTATTTGTAAAAAAGTAAAGAATGTTAAAAAACAACTTAAATAATATGATATAACATTTTTTTTATTTTGTAAAGGGGTTTTCTTTTTTAAATTGTAAACAAATGTTACAAAATAACCATTGTTTTTTTGGATTTTTAATATATAATAATATTGGCTGTAATTAAAAAAAGTGATTCAAAAAAATATTAACATGTATATAAAGTACAATTGTATTTTTCAGAAAGGGAAAATAAAAATGAAAATAGGTCTTCTCGGTTTTGGTTCTATGGGAAAAACACACTCCTGGTGTATAAAAAATTTAAATTACTTTTACAAGGATCTGCCTTTTATTGCCGAATACGGTGGAGTTTGTACTTCAAGACCGGAAAGTGCACAAAAGGCAGCATCTTTCCTTGGAATAGATAATGCTGTAACAGATGAAGACGTACTCATTTTTGATGAAAACATAGACATAATAGATATATGTACTCCGAATATATATCATTATGAAACTTTGAAAAAAGCAATTAAGGCAGGAAAACACATATACTGCGAGAAACCTCTCACAGTGACTTATGACCAGGCAAAAGAAATAGAGGTACTTGCTGAAAAATCCGGGGTTATAAATCAAATTGTATTTAATAACAGATTTTTACCATCTGTTATGAAAGCAAAGGAACTAATAAACGAGGGAAAAATCGGAAGAATATTAAGCTTCAGATGTGAGTATCTTCATGCAAGTGCCTCGGATCCGAATAAAAATGCAGGTTGGAAACAAAATAAAGACATATGTGGAGCGGGAACATTGTTTGATCTTGGTTCTCATGCAACAGATATTGTTTATTACCTTTGTGGAAAAATAGAGTCGGTTATGGGAAAAAGTCAGATTGCTTATCCTGTACGCAAAGGAATGGACGGAAAAGATTGGAATACAAACGCAGACGAAGCATTTTATATGATTTGTCAGACAGAGGGCGGAGCGGTCGGAACGATAGAAGCAAACAAACTTGCTGTCGGTTCCAATGATGACCTAAATTTTGCTGTATACGGAGAAAAAGGATCGATTAAATTTTCGCTGATGGAGCCAAACTGGCTTTGGTTTTATGACTCGGAAAGAGAAGGCGGAAATTATGGCGGTGAAAGAGGATATACAAAAATAGAATGTTGCGGAAGATATCCGGAGCCGGGAGGAATTTTTCCGTCATTCAAAGCACCTATAGGTTGGCTACGGGGACATCTTCACAGTATGTACTCATTTTTAAACTGTGTTTACGAAAAACGGCCGGCATTACCGTCTTTTAAAGATGCTGCGGAAGTTCAAAAAGTTTTAGAATTTGCGCAAAGAAGTGATAATAATTTTGGACTAATGATAAAATAGTCGAATAATGCATTAAATTGTTGATAAAATGTTTGTTTTATTGAACATAGTCAGTATTTCTGCGTATTTTTTGAAATGACTTAGATAAAAAAATAATATTTGAATTTAAATGATAATATTGCAAGATTAATGATAAAAAATAAATTATATAGAAGAGGAGTGTATGATAGTACTTGGAATAACAGGACCTATCGGAAGCGGTAAAAGTTATATTGCGGACCGTATATGTAAACATGGTTTTTCAAGAATTGATACGGATAAAATATATCATATTTTAGTTGATAATCCGTCTCCGACAGTGAATGAAATAGTTAATGAATTTGGTAAGAACATACTTTCTGAAAACGGCGGAATTGACCGGAAAAAACTTTCGGAAATAGTTTTTTCAGATAAAAAGAAACTTTTAAAATTAAATGAAATTACGCATAAATATGTGATAGAAAAGACTGATGCTCTGCTTTTTGAATATGAGAAAGCCGGAGAAAAAATGACTGTGGTTGAAGTTCCTCTTATGTTTGAGAGCGGGTTTGACAAGCGGTGTGACTATGTACTTTCTGTTGTTGCCGATGAACAAACAAGGATAAACAGAATTTGTAAAAGGAATGGAATTTCTGAATCAGAAGCAAAAAAAAGAATAAAAAATCAAAAAAATAATGAATTTTATATTGAAAAATCTTTTTTTGTGATATATAATAACAATAATGAGGGAATAGATGAGCAAATCGATAAATTTCTTGAGCGTATCCTCAAAGAAAATTAAAATTACCGCTACTCTGATTTTTTTTTCACTATTAATTTTAACAATTTGGTTTATGCATTCTACTCTTAAAATTCCAGAGGAAGAAATAATTTGGAAGTATGATGACTTTGTAAAAGAATATTCATTAAAATACGGAATATCACCATCACTTGTTTACGCTGTTATAAAATGTGAAAGTAATTTTGATGAAAAAGCAGTTTCACATGCAGGTGCATCCGGATTAATGCAACTAATGCCGAAAACTTTCGAGTGGATTATACCGGAACTTGAAGAAGGAGAGACACTTGATATATTCAGTCCGAGACAGAATATAGAAGCAGGATGTAAATATTTGACTTATTTGTACAAACGATTTAAAGTTACCGAAACTGTGCTTGCAGCATATAACGCCGGAGAAGGAACTGTTTATTCATGGCTTCAAAATCCTGAATATTCTGACGACGGGATTACACTCAAAGAAATACCGTATTCGGAAACAAAAATTTATGTAAATAAAGTTATGAGGAGTTTTGAAGAATATAAAAATGCAGAACAATGACAGAAAATTTTGCTTAAAGGAATTCAGTATTTTTTATATTTTCGGCTGAAAATCAAAGACTGTTAACCCTGATTGTGGGTACAGAAATATATATTTATTCTACGGAGGACAGAAAAATGGATAAAATTTGTAAAAAAATAGCAAGTTACGGACTTGTTCCGGTAATAAAAATTGAAGATGTAAACAAGGCATTACCGCTTGCAAAAGCGCTTTGTGACGGAGGACTTCCGGTCGCAGAGATAACGTTTCGTACCGATTGTGCAGCAGAGGCGATAGCACTTATAACAAAAGAATTTCCGGAAATGCTTGTCGGAGCGGGAACGGTTCTTACGACGGAGCAGGTTGACCGTGCGGTTGCTGCAGGGGCTAAATTCATAGTCAGCCCCGGATTCAATCCAAAGGTAGTAAAATACTGTGTTGACAAAAATATACCGATGGTCCCCGGAACATCACGTCCTTCCGAAGTTGAAGCGGCAATGGAACTTGGTCTTGATACGATCAAATTTTTCCCTGCTGAAGCGGCCGGAGGAGTTTCAATGCTTTCATCTATGGCTGGTCCTTACGCAAACATTAAATTTATGCCTACCGGCGGAATAGATGAAAAAAATCTTATGAATTATTTGTCTCTTAAAAATGTTATTGCTTGTGGCGGCAGTTTCATGGTTAAGAGCAAATACATAAACGACAGCAAATTCGATCTTATAACAGAAGACGTCAAGAATGCAATGACCACAATGCTTGGATTCAAACTTGCACATATAGGCATAAACTGTGAAAATGCAGATGAAGCAAAGAAAAACGCGTTTTTAATAGAAAAAATGTTCGGTATGACATCAAAAGAAGGAAACAGTTCTATATTTACTGACGGACAGTTTGAATTTATGAAGAAAAAATATCTCGGTAAGAACGGACATATTGCGATTTCAACAAATTTTATAGACAGAGCAGTTGATTATTTCAAACGCCAGGGGTTCAAATTTAACGAAGAATCCGCAAGTTACAACGAAAAAGGCGGTCTTAAAGCAATATACTTTGCCGACGATTTCTTTGGATTTGCAATACATCTTGTACAAAAGTCTTAAAAAATTAACTTAAAAAGCGAAATATCTCAAAATTTCTCCTAAAAGAGGGTTTTGAGATGTTTTCTCATAAATTTAAATATTTATGTTATATTTATTTTATTAATTATTATTTTATTTATGGGATTAAATTTGAATATATAAAAGATTTGATTTGAATTTTTTATATAAACCTAATATCAAGAGCATTCGGAGATAATAATGTTTGACAAACTAGAAAAAGCAGAAGATAACTACATTAAAATAGAAAATTCTCTTTCTGATCCAGAAGTTATTTCGGACAACGAGAAGTATGCAGCATTTATGAAGGAGTATAAAAACCTTACTCCCGTAATAAAAACATTCAGAAGGTATAAATCGGTATTAAATGAAATGAACGAAGCCGAAGCGCTAATGAATGATACCGATCCGGAAATAAAAGAGATGGCGGTATCTGAATATTACAGTAAAAAAGAGGAAATAGAAAAAATTACCGAAGAACTTAAAATATTACTTCTACCGAAGGATAAAAATGATGATAAAAACGTAATTGTAGAGATACGCAGCGGAGCAGGCGGTGAAGAAGCAGCACTTTTTGCTGCGGTACTATACCGTATGTACGGAATGTATGCTGACAGAATGAAATACAAAATAGAGCCACTTAGTGTAAACGAAACGGAACTGGGAGGAATAAAGGAAATAGTTTTTACAGTTATAGGGGACGGTGCCTATTCAAGATTTAAATTTGAAAGCGGAGTACACAGGGTACAGAGAGTACCGGAGACAGAATCACAAGGGCGTATTCATACTTCGACTGTTACCGTTGCGGTCCTTCCGGAGGCAGACGATGTCGAAGTGGAGATAAACCCGGCTGATTTGAAAATAGAAACATGTAAAAGTTCCGGAGCGGGAGGTCAACATATAAATAAGACCGAATCGGCGATAAGGATACTTCATAAACCATCAGGAATAATTGTTGAATGTCAGGAAGAAAGAAGCCAATTTAAAAATCGTGATAAGGCAATGAAAATGCTTAAAGCAAAACTTCTGGATATAAAGCAACGTGAACAAAACGATAAAATAGCATCAGAAAGAAAGTCACAAGTAGGAACCGGAGACCGGAGCGAGAGGATAAGAACATATAATTACCCTCAGGGACGAGTAACCGACCATAGAATAGGACTTACACTTTATTCGCTTGAAAACTTTCTGAACGGAGATATGTCAGAAATGATTGATGCATTGATTACAGCCGATACAGCCGAAAAATTAAAGGAAAATCAAAATGAAAACCGAAATATTAAATGACAGGAATCCGGAAGATATAAAAAGGGCTGCAGCGCTTTTGGCAGACGGAAAACTTGTTGCATTTCCTACGGAAACGGTTTACGGTCTTGGAGCCAATGCGTTGGACGGAGAGGCGGTAAAGCGTATATTCATTGCAAAGGGCAGGCCGCAGGATAATCCGCTTATCGTTCATATAAGCAATGTCGATGATGCAAAAAAATATGCATATACAGGTAAATTATTTAAGAAAATATCAGAAAAATTTATGCCTGGACCCATTACCGTTATTATGCCCAAGCAAAAAAATATTCCAGATGAGGTAACTGCAGGTCTTGACAGTGTCGGAATCAGAGTACCGTTGAGTAAGACAGCAAGAAAACTTATTGATTGTGCAGGGATACCGATAGCGGCACCATCTGCAAATTTATCCGGGAAACCGAGCCCGACAAAAGCAACGCATGTTATTGATGATCTGAACGGAAAAGTAGAAGCGATACTTTGCGGAGATGACTGTCTTGTAGGAGTTGAATCAACTGTAGTAAAGATAACGGATGAAAACTCAATTGTCATATGCCGTCCTGGCGGTATAACTTATGAAATGCTGAAGAGTATATGCGATAATGTAACCGTTGATCCGGCCGTACTTTCAAAATTTGACGGTAAACCTGTTTCTCCGGGAATGAAGTATCGCCATTATGCACCGAATGCCGAGGTAAATATAGTTATCGGTAGTGAAAATAAGATAATAGAATTTCTTTCAGATAAATTGGATTTCGGGATAATATGTTACGACGAAGATAAAAAACTGCTTACATATAAAAATTCATTTTCACTTGGAAAACATGAAAATTCATATGAACAGGCTGCCAAACTGTTTGATTTGCTGAGGCATTTTGACTGCATAAAAGATGTCAAAAAAATTTATGCAAGAATACCTGAAAAACAAGGAGTAGGGCTTGCAGTTTATAACCGACTTTTAAAAGCAGCAGGTTTTAATGTTATTGATCTTGGACAAAATTGTTTTTGATTAATTTTATTTAAATTATCATTTAAAGGTTTTGTTATCAATAATTTGAAGAATTATACAAAATTAGCGTGTTTTATTTTGAAATTTATCATAATAACCATAATTTTGACTTTAAATGTAAATGCTGGATTATAGGTGAAGTCAAATATATAATAATAAAAACATAATACAAATTTTTTTGACATATTAAGGCGAAAAATTGATAAAATTATCAATAAATAATACATGATATCAAAAATAATGGATATAAACAAATGTTTCGACAAAGAAAGGGAATATAATGCCAAAGAAAAAATTACCTCTTGAGGAAGCAAACATACCGGAAGCAGAAGCAAGGACACAGTATATTACGGATACGGTAATCACAAATTATATGCCGTATGTTATGAGCGTTATTGTATCAAGAGCAATTCCGGAAATTGACGGATTTAAGCCGTCACATCGTAAACTTCTTTATACAATGTATGAAATGGGTCTTTTAACCGGAAACAAAACCAAAAGTGCCAATGTTGTAGGAAGTACAATGAAACTTAATCCTCACGGAGATTCTGCAATATATGAAACTATGGTTCGTCTTACACGAGCCCACGAAGCGCTTCTTCATCCTTTTATAGATTCAAAAGGATCGTTTGGTAAGCATTATTCCTCTGATATGGCGTTTGCAGCAAGCCGTTATACAGAAGTTAAACTGGATCCGTTCTGCAATGAAATATTTCGCGGAATAGACAAAGACGCAGTTGATTTTGTGCCTAATTATGATAACACAAGAGAAGAACCAACGCTTTTACCGACATCTTTTCCTAACATTTTGGTTTCCGCAAATATGGGAATCGCAGTAGGTATTGCAAGTAAAATATGTTCTTTTAATCTTTCTGAAGTATGCGATGGCGCTATTATGCTCTTAAAGCGCCCGTTTTTGGATGAAGAAAAGTTGCTCGATGTAATTAAAGCCCCGGACTTTCCCGGCGGTGGTTACATTATATATGACCGTGAAAAATTTTCTGAAATATACAAAACAGGAAAAGGATCTTTTAAACTCCGTGCAAAATACAGTTATGATAAAGAAGAAAATTGTATTGAAGTAACTGAAATACCGTATTCTACGTCAATTGAAATAATTATTAAAAATATTTTTGACCTATGTAAAAACGGAATGAAAGAGATAACCGACTGCAGGGATGAAACCGATATAAGTGGGTTGAAAATTACGATTGATCTAAAAAAAGGTGTTGATCCGGACGCACTGATGACAAAACTCTTTAAACTTACAAAACTTGAAGACAGTTTTGAATGTAATTTCAATGTACTAATCAACGGTGCACCGAAGCAACTCGGTGTAAAGGGAATACTTGAGGAATGGATAAAGTTCAGGGTTGAATGTGTAAGGCGAGAGACAAAGTTTGAACTTGGTAAGATCAATGAAAAACTCCATCTTTTAAGAGGACTTGCGGCGATACTTCTTAATATTGATTTGGCAATAAAGATCGTCCGCGATACCAAATTGGATAAAAATGTAGTTCCTAATCTTATGAATGGCTTTGGCATTGATGAATCTCAGGCAAATTACGTTGCCGATATTAAATTACGCGCTCTTAATAATGAATACATTGCTAAGAGGATAGATGAGATATCCGAACTTGAATCAGAAGCGGCAGTACTTCTTGAACGTGTTGACAGTGAAGAGAAAATAAAAGAGGTAATAATATCTCAACTTACGGAAATAAAAAAGAAATACGGAAAAAAGCGTAAAACAGAACTTCTTATGCCACATGAAGTGGTTTCTCATGAAGTAGAGGACGGAGTTGAAAAATATTCCGCAAGAGTTTATTTTACCGATAAAGGATATTTCAAAAAAATTAAACTTTCATCTTTACGCATGAATGATACGCAAAGTCTCAGAGACGGAGATTTTATAAAACGTGAAGAAGAGACAGACAACACAGATAAAATATTGTTTTTTACAGATAAAGGTCAGGTATATAATTCAAAGGTATCTGATTTTGAACCTTGTAAAGCGTCTGTTGTAGGCGACTATGTTCCGACAAAACTCTCATTTGATGAAAATGAACATATGATAGGCGGAGTATTGATAAAAGAAAACGAAGAAAAAGGAAATTTAGTTTTTGTTTTTAAAAACGGCAAGGGAGTAAAAATTCCATTAGAGAGTTATAAAACCAAAGGAAACAGAAAGAAACTCACAGGAGCGATATCAATTGACTCGCCTTGTATTTATATCGGATTTGAAAGAACACCGTATGACATCGTAATTTATTCAGAAAACGGGCGGGCGCTTGCAGTAAATACATCGGATTTTCCGGTAAAAACAACAAGAACGGCGTCAGGAAGTACACTTATGACACTTAAAGCAAAAACTTTTGTAAAAAAGGCTGAAGATGCTTCGGAAGAAAAGCACGGAAATATAAAAAAACTAAAAAAGAGTATTCCTTCTCCCGGAGTACTGCTTAAAGATAGTTAAATGTACTATATTTTTGATTTAAGATTTAATATAAATATTCTGGGTGTATTTTAAAACTATTATTATAATAGAAAACATTAAAATTTAAAAAGGAAATTTATGAAAAAGAAAAAAAATTACGGAAGATATTCGTTTAAAATAAGGGTTATTTGCATAATTCTTGCGGCACTTACAGTTATAGGTGCAGCATCGATTTTAATATACATGATGATTTTATGATAAATAAACGTGTTGAAAACAAAGATTATTTAAAAAATGCAGACATACTTGCACCCTGGCTCCTCGGGAAACTGGTCTGCCGGAAAACTGAAGATAAAATTATAAAAGCAAGAATAACAGAAACCGAGTGTTATATGGGGGAAAATGACAGTGCATGTCATGCGAGCAAAGGTAAAACAAAGCGAAATGAACCTATGTATTACAGGGGTGGACACTTGTATGTATACCTGTGTTACGGTATACACAGCCTTATAAATGTCGTCAGTGGAAAAGAAAACAGTCCGGAAGCGGTACTGATAAGAGGAGTTGAGGGAGCAAGTGGTCCGGGAAGAGTTTCAAAACTTTTAAAAATTGATGTTTCTTTTACAGGATACGACCTTTGTACAGGCAATGAAGTTTGGATAGAGGATGACGGTTACATTGCAAAGTATAAAGTTGCAAAACGCGTAGGGATAGATTATGCCAAAGAAGAAGATAAAAACCGTCTTTGGCGTTATATATCAATGTAAAAACATATGGAATAAAAAATAAAAATTTTGAAAGGCAAAATAACATGTTTTTTGCAGATTATCATACACATACATGCTTTTCTTACGACTGTGAAGAAAATCCTGAGTCGCTTTGTATAAGTGCAATAAAAAAAGGACTTACTGCTATTGCAATAACCGATCACTATGACTGTGATTATCAGGAATATGGTTACCCGATGGTATTTGATGTAAAAGCACATAAAAAAGAAATATACAGAATAAAAGAAAAATTTAAAGGTAAACTTGACGTGGTACACGGAATAGAACTCGGTCAACCGCACGCATGTCCGGATATTGCGGAAAAAATACTTAAAGAAGGTAATTTTGAATTTGTGCTTGCATCTCAGCATAATATTAAAAAATTACCCGATTTTTATTACTTTGATTACACAAAAGTAAAAGAAAATCTTCTTGATGCAATGATATCAAAGATGCTTAAAGAACTTCTTGAATTAGCGTCATTCAAAGGAATTGATTCAATCGCCCACATAACATATCCGCACAGGTATATCAAAAGTGCAGGATCTGATATTGATTTTAAAAAATATTACGATAATTTTGAGGATATATTTAATTTAATGATAAAAAACAATGTTTCTCTTGAAATAAATACATCAACTCTTTGGAAAGGGTGTGGTTTTTCAATGCCTGATGAAGAGATAATAAAATTATATTATGAGTGCGGCGGAAGGCTTGTAAATGTTGGGTCTGATTCTCATACGGCTGAAAATGTCGGAGACTGTATAATGGACACATACAGGACTTTGAAACGTATAGGATTTAAAACAGTTATTTCAGTAACAAACGGAGAAAAATTTGCAGAAAATATTTGAAAATATATTTATGTAGTATAAAGAATTTTTTAAATTGAATTCAAAAAAATAAATTTTTAATAGAGTATCAGAGAAATATAAAATAAAAAATGCCGGTTATTCGGCGGAATGGAGAAAAATATGGAAACAATACTTAAACTTTTAGAAAGTAATGCACATCTTACGCCGGCACAACTGGCGGTAATGTGTGATAAAAGCGAGGAAGAGGTAAAGAAAATAATAGCAGAATGCGAAGAAAACGGTACAATAGTCGGATATAAAACATTAATTGACTGGGATAAAACCGACAGGGCATATGTAAACGCAATGATAGAACTTAAAGTTTCTCCTCAAAAAGATCTGGGATTTGACCGTATAGCAGAAACAATTTGTCTGCATCCTGAAGTGCAAAGCGTACATTTGATGAGCGGTGGGTATGATCTTCTTGTTGTAATTGAAGGTAAAACGCTAAAAGAAATTTCTGATTTTGTATTTAACAGACTTGCAACAATGGATGGAATAGTATCAACTTCGACCCATTTTATTCTAAAAAAATACAAAGACAAAGGTGTTATTTATAATTCCTCTGATGAAGATAAGAGAGGTAATATATTGTGATAAATTATGAAAAAGTCCTTTCCGAAAAGGCAAAAGGACTTAAACCTTCAGGCATACGTAAATTTTTTGACATGCTTGATGAGATAAAGGGAGTTATCGCTCTTACCGTTGGCCAACCGGATTTTGTTACTCCATGGCACATACGAGATAAGGCAATAAAGAGCCTTGAAGACGGTGAGACATATTACACATCAAACAGCGGACTTTTTACTCTTAGGGAGGAAATTTCAAAATATCTTTCAAGACGATTCGGAATTGAATACGATCCGAAAAATGAAATAATTGTGACAATAGGGGGTAGTGAAGGTATTGATCTTGCAATAAGGGCAATTGTAAACAGTGGGGACGAAGTTATTATACCGACTCCATCGTTTGTTTGCTACGGACCTATGACTGAAATGGCTGGAGGAGTTCCTGTTTTTATTTCAACATATGAAAAAGACAAGTTCAAACTTACAGCAGACGCTTTGAGAGCTGCAATAACTCCTAAAACAAAATTGCTTGTTCTTCCGTTTCCAAATAATCCTACGGGTGCGATAATGACAAAGGAAGACCTTGAAGATATAGCAGTCGTTTTAAGAGATACCGATATAATGGTTATCTCCGATGAAATATATGCAGAGATGACATACGGGGGGAAAAAGCATGTTTCTTTTGCATCAATTGAAGGAATGAGAGAGAGAACCGTTGTTGTAAACGGTTTTTCAAAAGCATATGCAATGACAGGATGGCGTATGGGATATGTTGTCGCACCGCGTGAAGTAGTTGCGCAAATGTATAAAATCCATCAATATGCAATAATGTGCGCGCCGACAACAAGTCAGTTTGCTGCCATCGAGGCGCTTCGAAACGGAGACACGGATATAAAAAATATGACAGAGGAGTACGACAGAAGGAGAAAACTTATTGTTGGCGGACTCAGGAATATCGGGATACCTTGTTTTAAACCTGAAGGTGCATTTTATGTGTATCCGAATATCGGCGGATTTGGTATGAGCAGTGAAGAATTCTGCGAAAGACTTCTTTACGAAGAAAAAGTTGCAATTGTACCGGGAACTGCATTCGGAAAATGTGGAGAAGGATTTGCTAGAATTTCTTACGCATATTCAGTTAAGCACATAACCGCTGCGCTTCAAAAGATAGAAAATTTTGTTAAAAAAATTAACCATGAAAGAAATAAAGTTAAATAGTTAAAAAATAAAATCGAGGAAAGTCGATATATTACGTTCGTATATTGCCGGATCACATGTGAGGAAAAGTGGGTTGGCAATTACGCTTTGTCACCTGCCGCATTACATAATTGAATACTCTCCGATGACTACTCCTGGTACGCCCGAGCGACTATCGTTATGCATAAAGTAGAGCGTTTATTTGGTTCTAATACCCATAAAATAGAGTTATTCGCTAGACGGATAGTTGATGGCTGGGATTGTTGGGAGATGAAATTTAAGTATTAAGGAGGAATATGCTTTATATTTGTTAAAAATGTTTAAACTAACTAGTATTTAAAGACCCCAAAATTTTATTATAAATATATGAATATTTTTTATTTAATGTAACTATCAATGTTATAATGAAAAATTGTAAAACAGAAGTTTTTTAGAGAAAAATTTATTTTTACCTTAAGATTTTACCAGTTTTAGTTTTGCGTGCTACAAGTATCAATTCACAACTGATTCGTTTGAATTTTATTTAACGAAAACAAAAATTCAGAAGCACAAAAGTGCTTCTGAATTTAGCTGTTGAAGAGGGAGAGATTTTAACTCTCGTGTGGTTTCCAACAAACTGATTTCGAGCAATTCGGATTATTTCCTTCTTCGTCCCTAAACGTGCCTCAAGTAACACCATTTTGCCGCAAAATGAGCTGTTTTTCAACATAATATTGCTTTTTTGCGAGAAATTTGCGAGAAAAAAGCGACTGTAATAACGCACTGAATGGCATAGAATTTATACCGAAATTCTCCCTCGCAATTCTATCCGAAAATTTGAAAATCCTTTTATTATCTCGGTCAAAAATAATAAAAGGAGCTCATCATTGATAAGGAAAATCAGAGAAAGCAACTCGAAAAAATGCTGCGCAAATGCCCGGAGATACTGACACCGACAAAAGCGCACGCAGATAGACGCCGATAGGCAGAAATACGCTCTACGAAGCTGTCAAAAACGGCGAAATAAAGAGTTATATCTATAAAGGCGGGTACATATTCACAAAAGACGCACTCATCGATTATATGTTGAAGAACACAGACGAGATCGGCAGAAAGATAGCCGTGGCGGGTGAACAGAATGACAAGTGAAACAAGAAAGCTCATCCAAAACCTGCCCGATACACTGTCGGGCGATCAAGTCCGTCAGGTCCTTCACATCAGCAAACGCAAGTGCACGTGGCTACTTCAAAACGGACACATCAAATGTACGATCGATCATAAAAAGCAGTCGCTAAAATATTCGGTCAATCGTCCAGATATCGCCGATTTTATCGACGACAGTAAGGTACACCCCGAAAAATACGAAGCAACCTTCGGCGCTTTTTCCGCCGCCAAGTACAATGAAAAGCTTTCGGCACAAGCCGCACGATACTTCTTTCCCAAAAAACTTCCCGAAGAGTTCACCCAGTGGTTCGATGACGAGTTTTCCGACCTGCCGGACGCACTCAAGGTCGAAGATGTCATACGAACGATATGGCGATGGGAATCAGCCAGATGCTGGGCTGTCTGACCGAAAGGCTTAAGGAGATAAGCGGCGATGCGTATCTGATGCTTCGGCCAGGAATTCAACTCCGAAACATATGCGATTGCAAAGGCTGACATACTGATCATAATAGATTTCAATTATTATTTTTGAATTTTGAAAACCGCAATGTCATATATGGTTGATAATAAGCATGGCATTATGATGCAACATGTAACATTGCCTGTTTTCAACAATTTTAAAATTCCTGTACCACCCTTGCATGATCAGATATCATTAACTACAATTATCAATCAAAAATCTAATATGGTCGACACGCTCATATCCAACAACGAAGAGCAGATTGAAAAACTAAAGCAGTATAAGCAGAGTTTGATTACAGATGTGTCACAAAGGGGTTTGACAAGACTGTTCCCATGAAGGACAGGGGGAGAGTGGATAGGGGAAATACCCCAAACATATGCAGTTCAATCTATACGTTTCTAATTTACAATCAAGAAAAATATCATCGGACATGAACCGGAAACAGTTTTGTCAATTACACAAAACGGAATTAAAATAAAAAACATTTCAGAAAACAACGGTCAAATGCTAAATTCATATGCACATTATCAGATTGTTAATGTTGGCGATTTTGCTATGAATCATATGGATTTTTTAGGGCGGTATTGGCATATCAAAATATGAAGGTGTAACAAGTCCAGATTATCATGTATTTGCAATCAAAGATTCAAGCATGAATGCAAAATATTTTTTGTACATTTTCAATATGTACTACAAAAATAAAATATTTTATGCATTTGGACAAGGTGCAGCTAATCTTGGTAGATGGCTTTTGCCAGCACAAAATTTCTACTCAATAAGTATCCCCGTTGCTCCAATTACAGAACAAGACACAATTGTAGCCTACCTCGAGCCAAATGTTCTCAAATCGACCGTCTAATCGCCCTCAAACAAGCCAAAATTGAAAAACTGACAGACTATAAAAAAATCGTTGATTTATGAGTATGTAACAGGGAAAAAGGAAGTAAAATAAATGATTAATATAGTCTATGACAGTAAAACGGAGAATAAGAAATTCAATGATTGAAAGATTAGTAAATGAAATTAAAACTTGCATTGAAAATAAATGCTATATCTCCGCGTTGACTATGGCAATTACGCTTCCGGATATATGCGGCAGAGCCGAATATCCAGAGGAAAAAGCCGTTTGAAAACGTTTTAAACAGTGGTATAAAAAGTTTGCTTACAGTGAGGAACCATTTAAAATACGAATGACAGAGGATATGGTTTATTCTTTGCGCTGCAAGTTGTTGCATGAAGGAAATCCGACTGTGGATAACGATAAGTGTAGGGCAAATAAATTTGCATTGATGATAAGAGAGTGCAGCGCATGTATTCCTTTGGAATCGTCCGAATTTTATGTAGATGATAACGGCACAAAAATTTTTAATGTTTACAATGTTCATCTTGTTGAACTTTGTCGGCATTTAACCAACTCCGCCATGCTTTATTATCGTGACAACAGTGAAAAATTTACTTTTTTTGACTATCGTATCATAAGTACAACAGATCATAAAGCGCGATTGTTTGGATTAAATGAAGATACAATACAAGTGGATTTATAAGAGGTGAGATAATGGACAAATCTGAAAAACGTTTTGAACGTGACATAGAAACCTTTTTAATCTAAGAAGCGGGAGGATACATGCAATTTGTCGGGCAGGACGCTGATGGCAATTGGATACATAACCGCAGTCATGATATTGACCGTTGCATATACATGGATGTGCTGTGCGAATTTATAGCAAAGACACAGCCAAAAGAGTGGGCAAAGTATATATAATATTACGGCGATCGTGCGTCGGACAAGCTGTATCACCTTCTGGAAAGCACAATCAGCAATCAGGGACTACTGTATGTACTGCGTAACGGCATTGAGGACATGGGGTGCAAACTGCGTGTTTGCTACTTCAAGCCCGAATCCGAACTCAATCCCCTGTCTGTAGAACGCTATGAAGCAAATATTCTTGGATGCACTCGGCAATTCCGCTATTTTCTCAAAAGTACCAACATTATCGACATGGTGCTGAGCATCAACGGCATACCTGTCGTTGCTCTTGAACTGAAAAAACAGCTCACAGGACAGGATGTCAATTGTGTCATGCAGTATAAAGAGTATCGGAGCTGCAAGCTTTCTGTTTCGGAGTATGTCAGGCAGATTGCAACTATCCACAATCCAAAAGCTTTGCCGCCGGAGGAGTTCTATGAAATTCTGGACTTTCTGAAGATTTGCAAATCCAATATTGAAGCCAATATGTCATGGCGCTTCGGCAAACATGAGCTGAATACCCTGATCGACCTTTACAATACTTTCGACGAACGGGTGCAGACCTACTATGAAAACGACGCCGGAGGTGAAGCAAAATGAACTCCAAAATTCATTCACTTCCCCAGAATTCGGAAGGTGATCCGGCATGGCAGTAACGAAAATCTGGCCGGTAAAAGACAGCATCGGAAGGCTGATCGACTATGCAAAAAATCCCGACAAGACCGCCTTTGAAAATCTTGAAACCGTCATGGCTTATGCCAAAAACGAGGACAAGGTGATCTTTGAAGAGGGCGAAACCTGTTACCTTGTGACCGCGCTGAACTGTCGCGGAGATCCGCTGGAGTCCATGATGAAAGTGCAGAAGCACTTTGGCGTTAAGGGAGAAAATCTCGCTTACCACGCCTATAGAGCTTCAAACCGGGAGAGGTTACGGCAAAGGAATGTCACGAAATCGGAGTCAGACTTGCCGAGCGGCTATGGGGCAACCGCTATCAGGTTTTGGTGGCGACTCATACCAACTGCTCGCACATGCACAACCACTTTGTGGTGTCCTCCGTAAGCTTTCGGAGCGGCAAAAAGCTTGACACCGGGAATAACTATTGGAAGCGGGTGCTGGCACCCGCTTCTGATGCCATATGCCGCGAATACAGTCTTTCTACCCTGGGCAAGAGAGGAAAAGCCGCGTCTCGGGTACTCTATATGGATGAAA
This sequence comes from uncultured Clostridia bacterium, assembly GCA_944381115.1. GTDB lineage: Bacteria > Bacillota > Clostridia > Oscillospirales > CAG-272 > SIG673. Next base: position 1,078 of record CALWJV010000002.1, on the reverse strand, counting down.
AGAAAGGCAGGAAAACGCCTTACCGGCTCATGTTTGACGCCCTCAAAGGCGCTTTGCATCTTGCTACAAGCGATGGCGATCTGAAAAAATATCTCTTTGACATGGGGTATGAGCTTAACATCAGAAAGGCAAAGATAAAGAGCCGTTTTTCTGAAAAATGGGTCAATCTCAAAACGCTTGCCGATACGTTCGGCGAGGGCTGTATGCCGTCTGATTTTGAGTATTTCTATGAAACCAATGAGGAGGAATATGAGAAAGGAAGGCTCGGATGTGAACGCACTTACAACCTTGAAATGAAGCGCCGCCGGGAGGCAAACGGCATCTATCGAGTTCAGGATTGGCGCGCACGCGGCTCGCTTGCTCCGTATCCCGGTGAGCTGAACACAGCGGCAAAAATACTCGGCGTGTTTATGATCCTCTTGGGCTGGAATGTGCCCAAGTCTATCCTGACGGGCAAGAAAACTTCCTATACGCCGCTGTCTCCCGAAATGAAAGCCTATCTCCGGGATGAGCGAAAGCAGTGCAAAATGCTCTCGAAAACGGCTGACATCATGGGACGGGAAAACCTCCATACCGGCGAGGATGCGATGAACTATCTTGAGAAGATCGATACAAAGCTTCTTGCTCTTGTCAAGGAGAGAAAGAAGCTTTATTATCAGGCAGGAAGGCAGGAAAACGGCGACGGAAAGCTCTTTCTGTTGAATCAGATCGGGCTTGTCAATGAACAGCTGAAAACCTGCCGGTATGAGAAAAAGTGTATTTTCAATCTTCTGGAACGCAGCGGAATCATGAAAGAAATGATCGAGAATGAGATGCTGATGCGCCGGGAAAAGCGAGAACGGGAGTACAAAAAGGAGGAGCCGATTTTCGAGATGCGCCATGAGTGGCGGTCGGACGAAAGAGATGATGGTCGCCGTTACTCGCCACCCATAAATCCGGGACGGAAAAGCGGCGATTGGGAGAGATAGTTAACAAACTATCAATTGCATTTGAACCCGTCCGGTGGTATAATAGTGTCACCGATGGGTTCAGGTGCCGATTGCCAAAAACAATCGAACTGAAAGGAGAAAATTTCATG
>CALWJV010000001.1 GCA_944381115.1 uncultured Clostridia bacterium | reverse complement strand
AGCCGGTGATGAGCGCCACCGTCACCGTCGCCGGGAACATGACGATGACCTGCTGCAGGGCGTAGAGGATCAGTTTGCCTACCGGGGGCCGCTCTTCCGGCAGATAGCCGAGGGCGGCGTCGTGCTTGAGCTCCATCAGATATACGCCTTCTTTCTCAGTTTGCGCGCCGCGCGGGCGCATAAAGGCGCACCGGGGCAGGCAGGCCTTCCCACGGCGCGTTTTATCTATTAAACCACACACGCCCCCCTTTTGTCAAACAGAATCCACACTTTCGCCATTATTTTACATCCCCGTCGCACCGTGGGCACAGGCCTTTCGTCCGTCCGCGCAAAAGGGGGCGCGGACATCGCTGCCCAGAGCGCTGATAAAGCCCGCAACCGCAAAATTGCCCCGATAAAAAAGGAATCAGAAGCGATTTTTGCTTCCGACAGTGGATTTGACGATCAAAGATCGGCAAAAACGCCTCGGCGACAAATTTAGCCGTTGGCAAAATTTCCTTGCTTGCAAGCTTTTTCAACGCTCTGCCAGTCCGCCCACTTTGTCAACATCCCGGGCGGCGCGTATGCGCCGTTCATCTTGACCGCCCGCTGGCTCGGCCGGCTTTGCTATCTTGATCTTCAACGGTGAAAATTTCTTCAATTGAAACATGGAATACTTTTGCTATATTCCATGCCAATACCAATGACGGGTTATATTTGCCTTTTTCTAAATTCCCTATTGTTTCTCTGCGAACACCTACTAACTTTGCCAAATCCTCTTGTTTCATGTCATACTTTGCTCTGTATTCTTTAATGCGATTTTTAATCATTCTCTGCTCCTTTTCGTTCTTTCCATTCCAAAACGATAAGTGCAATCGTAAACACAAAAATGGTTACCGCAAAACTCAATCCAAATGCTGTAGGAACTGCTTTTGCTGCGCCATAAATATAAGTGCAGACAAACATAAAAGGAACAAGAGAAATCATTTCAGACATAAAAGCAAATGTTGCAGCCTTTTGAACATTAAGTTGGAAAAATTCATCTGGAATAACCCAAAAATACCTGAGATAATAGGCAAATCCAAAAAAACCATATAGACCATTATTGTCCGTTATCAAGCCTAGAATTGCTATCAATGCAAGCAGAGATAAAAATCCCAAATAGTTAATCTTATGTTTCATAAAATTACCTCCCGTATAATGTGGTGTATTTCGCTCTTTATAATATAAATATACCACATGAAGTAGCAATAGTCAAGCCACTTCATACCAGCACACAAATTATTTTTACGGAATAGCGGACTGCTGTCTATCAAATTCTTGTGTGTTACTTTATCGCACATGAGCATTATAGGCTGGTATAAAGAAAACGCGTTTTTAACCGAATTTGATTTTGATAATGAAATTGTAACTGGTAATATGGAAGTTTATGCCAGGTTGGTTGATGTGTCCATGCTGTCTTTTGCTTTAAAAGAAGACAATACTTATGAAATAACGGATGCAGATATTGGTTTTGAAGGAAATATAGTTATCCCTTATAAGTATAAAAATATTGAGGTTACCGGAATCGGAGAAAATGCATTTTTAAACTGTGCAAATATAAGCGGTGTTGAAATACCTCAAAGTGTAAAATGGATCGGTAACAGTGCTTTTTCTGGTTGCTACAATCTGACAGATATAGTATTGCCGGATGGATTACAAAGTTTGGGAAGCGCCGCTTTTAACGGTTGCAGCAAACTTACGACAATAGAAGTACCTGAAACTATAACTACTTTAGAATCCAAAATTTTTCAGAATTGCCGTGGGCTTACAAGTATAATATTACACGAAAATATTGACTATATAGGAAATTATGCATTCAAAGGATGTTCGAACTTAGAAAATTTGACTATCCCTCAATCTGTTACATATCTTGGTATAGAAGCATTAAGACAGTGCAGTAAGTTAAGGAGTATTACTATACCTCAAACAATAACGGAATTAAGTCAGGCATTGTTTTCCGAATGTACGGGATTGTATGAAATTAATTTGCCCGAAAATCTTGAGGTCATAGGAACAAGTGCGTTTTATAAATGTACGGGTTTAACAAGTATCAATCTTCCATCTTCTTTAAAAGAAATCAAATCTACTGCATTCAGCTCATGTAGCGGGTTGCAAAATGTGAACTTACCCAACGGTCTCAGGACATTGGGATACGCAGCGTTTCAGTGTTGTACCGGATTAACAAGTGTAACTATTCCTGGCAGTTTGACTTCAATAGCAGGACTGATATTTGAAAGATGCAGTTCTTTACAAAATATAAATATTATGATGTCTGAAAGCAGATTTGATAGCGTGGCTAACCGTTCAAACTGGGACAAAGGCATACCCGATTCCTGCCGCATAAATTATTACGGTTGATCTTAAGGATTAAAATCTGATTTATAAATTTATTTTATATCAAGGAGTAAAAAAAAAGAAACAAGGGGGCAAGTTATACACCAAGGCAGCAAGAGCAGGGAAAAACAATAGGATTAGAAAAATTGATTTATAACTATTTAAGTAAAGAGTATATAGAGAATTAAAAAGGAGAATTACAGTATGAAAAATATTACGGTACGCGGTGTATCACTCGGAAGAATATGTATGGGTGCTGCGGATTTTGGTTATAAAGTCTCGGAAAATGATGCGTTCCGTATTATTGATATATTCCGTGAAAACGGCGGTAATCTTATAGATACGGCAAACGTTTATTGTAGGTGGCTTGACGGAGATAACGGCAGTGAAAAACTGCTAGGCAGATATTTAAAGGCCCGCGGAAAAAATTGCGTCCATATAGCGACAAAGGGAGGACATTACGAATTTTCCGACCCGACAAAGAGCCGCGTGACGGAAGAGGATGTCAGAAAAGATGTTGAAATGAGCTTGTCCGCACTTGGTATCGATACTATTGATTTTTATTGGCTTCACCGAGATAATACTTCTCTTTCCATTGAAGAAATACTTTATTTTTGCGAAAAACTGAAAAAAGAAGGAAAGATCTTGAATTACGGTGGATCTAACTTTACGACAGCACGTATGCGTGAGGCAAAAAAGAAAAGCGAGGAAAACGGTTTTTCAGGATTTTTTGGATATTCAAATTCATTCAGCGCAGCAAATGAGAACTTTGATCCTGCGGCAGATAAAACGCTCGTTCACGCTGACAGAGAACAACTTGCGTTTCTCGAAAGTACCGAAACCCCGCTTTTTGCCTATTCGGCGGGAGCACGCGGTTATTTTGCAAAAAAACTGAAAGACGGTGACAGATTTGACCGCTGGCGTTATCCTGCATTTAATAATAAAGAGAACGATCGCAGGTTTGAAATATTGAAGAATGCCGCACAAAATACAGGACATAGTATATCCGCATGCGCAATGTCGGCACTTCTCGGTCTTTCGGTAAAAGTAGTGCCGATATTTTCCGTTTCAAGCGAAGAACATCTTGCAGAGATTTTGGACGGCGAAAGTTTTGTACTCGACGAAAATGTCGTAGAGAGCCTGGACCTTTACGGAAAATAAAAAATTATTTAAACGAGATCCATTACATATGTGAGGTGTAAGAACAATGCAAAAATTTCTGGATCTTTATTAAAAAAAGTTAAGATTTTATTTATATCTGTAATATTGCTTGCGGTACTGTTTGTAATGCCGTTTCTTTTTACACGAAGAATAGATATCGGCAGAGCATACACCGAAAATGTTGTGCATAATGCAATACCGCGAACTTCCGCCTAATTATATAACAAAAGCAGGCATGGGTTACGCCGAAGAAAATAACAATATATAAGTATATACGGATATGTTATAGGCGGTGGTACTTTTTTAATAATAAACCAGGTTTTGATTTGCAACTTACGAGAAATATATTTCGGATAATTTTCGGAGCTTACGTATTGCGTTTTGCCGCATTTTATATCGGCGTTGCAATTATTCAAAAAAAGATAGAAAAAGAAGAGAAAAAACTTTTTTTGAAAAAAATTTAATTTTTTTGAAAAAAGGTATTGACAAACGGGAAAAAACGTTGTATAATAATAGTCAATTAAGGCAAAGATGTCTTTTTGAAGGTATCTTTGCCTTTTGTGTTTAATATCAGTGATGTTGAAAACACAAAAGGCCGCGGTCTATAACGGTCTATAATAAATAAAAGGATAAAAGGCAAGGGCGTCTTTTACGTGTAAACGTATAAGATGCCATTTGTTTTTATAAATTACTAAACAAAACTCTGACCGAAAGGAAAATGAGATTTGAAATACAGAAAGGAAGAAAATTATGGAAAAAGTTTCTGATTATTTTGGAAGCATGGTCTTTGATGACCGGGTTATGAAAGCGACATTGCCTGCAAAGGTATACGCTTCGCTAAGAAAGACTATAGACGAAGGACAGCAACTTGACATAGGGGTTGCAAATGAAGTTGCAACGGCAATGAAAGACTGGGCAGTATCAAAAGGTGCGACACATTACACACATTGGTTCCAGCCTTTGACCGGAATAACAGCGGAAAAGCATGATAGTTTTATATCTCCTTCGCCGGACGGCGGAGTAATAATGGAATTTTCCGGAAAAGAACTTATAAAAGGTGAGCCGGATGCGTCATCATTTCCGTCAGGAGGGCTAAGAGCAACATTTGAGGCGAGAGGTTATACGGCCTGGGATCCTACCTCATATGCGTTCATAAAGGGAAAAACACTTTGTATACCAACGGCGTTTTGTTCGTATGGAGGTGAGGCCCTTGATAAAAAGACTCCACTTCTTCGTTCTATGGAAGCGTTGAATATACAGGCAATGAGGATAATAAAACTGTTCGGCAACGATACGGTTAAATGTGTAAAGACATCTGTCGGACCAGAGCAGGAATACTTTCTTGTCGATAAGGAAATGTACGATAAAAGAAGAGACCTGGTATATACGGGAAGAACACTTTTCGGTGCAAGGCCTCCTAAAGGACAGGAAATGGATGACCATTATTTCGGAGTAATAAAACCGAGGGTAGCGGCGTACATGGAAGACCTGAACAAGGAACTTTGGAAACTCGGGATATTGGCAAAAACAGAACATAATGAAGTTGCTCCTGCGCAACACGAACTTGCACCGATATATTCAACTACAAATATTGCAACCGATCACAATCAGTTGACAATGGAAATAATGCAGAAGGTTGCGGCAAGGCATGGACTTGTATGTCTGCTTCACGAAAAACCGTTTGCAGGTGTAAACGGAAGCGGAAAGCACAATAACTGGTCAATATCCACAGACACGGGAGTAAATCTTCTTTCACCGGGAGAAACGCCTTACGAAAATGCTCAGTTTTTATTATTCCTTTGCGCTGTTATAAAAGCGGTTGACGATTACCAGGATCTTTTGAGGATCTCCGTTGCGACAGCAGGAAATGACCATAGACTAGGGGCTAACGAAGCCCCGCCGGCAGTCGTTTCAATGTTCCTCGGCGATGAACTCAGCGCAGTCCTTGACGCAATAGAAAATGACGCTCCGTATAACGCTACTGAAAAGACGCAGATGAAACTCGGAGTCAGTGTACTGCCAAAGTTTACAAGGGATACAACGGATAGAAACCGTACATCGCCATTTGCATTTACCGGAAATAAATTTGAATTTCGTATGCTTGGGTCTTCAAACAGCATAGCATGTGCGAATATAATGCTTAATGCAGCAGTGGCTGAATCGTTGAAACAGTATGCGGATGTGCTCGAAGGAGCGGAAAATTTCAGAGATGAACTCCAAAAACTTATCAAAAATACTATAAAAGAGCACAAGAGAATAATTTTCAACGGAAACGGTTACGACGAACATTGGATAAAGGAAGCAACCGAAAAGAGAGGTCTTTTGAATTATAAGACTACTGCTGACTGTGTCGGACACTTGCTTGACGAGAAAAATGTCAAAATGCTGACATCGCATAAAATTTTCTCTGAAACGGAACTAAAATCCAGATATGAGATTACTCTTGAAAACTACTGTAAGACGGTAATTATAGAGGCAAGGACAATGTGCGATATGGCTAGAACAGAAATAGCACCTGCAGTTGAAAGTTATGTAGCGGATATTGCCAAGGCAGTTAATTTGAAGCAATCGGTGGGTGGTTCGACAATACCGGTATCTTATGAAAAAAGTTTAATAATAAAACTGTCTGGACTTGTAGAAAGTATGTCAATGAAGACCGAAGAACTGGAAAAGGCACTTATTGAAGTTTCAGAATTGGGAGATATAGCAGAACAGTCAATGGCAGTAAAAGATGAACTTCTGGTAAAAATGGGCAGATTGAGAGCGGTATGTGACGAAGCGGAAAAGATTACGGCAAAGAAATATTGGCCGTTCCCCCGTTACGGCGAACTGCTTTTCGGCGTAAGATGAAAAAATAAAATTAAATATATTAAAGGAATTGATTAAAATGTCTGAGGCATTAACCTCAATGATAGAAGAAGCGGTAAATTCCGAAGTTTTTGCAATATGGTTTTTGATCGGTGCCGCGTTGGTATTTTTTATGCAGGCGGGATTTGCAATGGTTGAAACAGGCTTTACAAGGGCAAAGAACGCAGGAAATATCATAATGAAAAACCTTATGGATTTCTGTATAGGTACAGTAGTGTTCGTAATTCTCGGATTCAGTTTTATGATGGCTGAGGACTGTGTTTTAGGAATAATTGGAATTCCGAACCTTGAAATTTTCACGAATTTTGAATATTTTGTTGAAAATTATGCATCAAGTTTTGTATTTAACCTTGTATTCTGTGCAACGGCAGCAACGATAGTTTCAGGAGCAATGGCAGAAAGAACAAGATTCATTGCATACTGTATCTATTCCGGAGTCATCTCGCTGTTCGTTTACCCGATAGAAGCGGGCTGGGTCTGGAACTCGAAAGGTTGGCTCGTAAACCTCGGATTTCATTATTTTGCCGGATCTGCGGCGATTCATACCGTTGGCGGACTTACTGCTCTTATCGGAGCGATAATGGTAGGACCGAGACTCGGAAAATACCTTAGAGACAAATCGGGAAAAGTTAAAAAGGTAAATGCGATTCCCGGCCACTCGATAACCCTCGGCGCACTGGGTTGTTTCATTCTTTGGTTCGGTTGGTACGGATTCAACGGAGCGGCTGCATGGGACAGTGAGTCTCTTGCTTCCATATTCCTTACCACAACTATTGCTCCGGCGGTAGCAACATGTACCACCATGATATTTACTTGGATAAAAAATGGAAAACCAGATGTATCCATGTGTCTTAACGGTTCTTTGGCAGGTCTTGTCGGAATAACCGCAGGGTGTGACGCTCTTGACGCGCTCGGTGCAACGATAGTCGGAATAGTATCCGGTATATTGGTAGTTGTTGCAGTCGAATTTCTTGACCTTAAATTACATATAGATGACCCGGTCGGAGCGATAGGAGTACACCTCGCAAACGGAGTATGGGGAACTTTGGCAGTTGGACTTCTTGCAAATCCGAAGGCTCCCGCAGGACTTGAAGGACTGTTTTATACAGGAAATCCAAGACTTATCGGAGTTCAATTTCTCGGTATAGTATGTATAATGGCATGGACTGCCGTTTGCATGATCATTACATTCTTAATTTTGAAAAAAACTGTTGGTCTGAGAGCGTCTGCCGAAGAAGAGATCAAAGGTCTTGATATTACCGAACATGGTCTTCCGATTGCTTATGCCGACTTTGTTCCTGCGGTTGAAACTCTTGATTACGGATTTGAAAATGCAGTAGCGGTTTCCGGTGAAACACCGGTAGCGGAAGCGATCCCGGTAAAGAAAGTACCTGAGTTTTCTGACGGTTCGCCGAAGTTCACAAAGATCGAGATAATCTGTAAAGAGAGCAGATTTGAAGCGCTGAAAAAAGCAATGACAGATCTCGGTATAACCGGTATGACGGTTTCTCACGTACTCGGTTGCGGACAACAAAAGGGTAAACCGGAGTTCTACCGTGGCGTTGAGGTCGAGGCGACTCTGCTTCCTAAGGTACAGGTCGATATCGTAGTAAGCAAGGTTCCGGTAAGAAGTGTTATAGAGACCGCCAAAAAGGTTTTGTACACCGGACATATCGGAGACGGAAAGATATTTGTTTACGATGTTGAAAACGTCGTAAAAGTCCGTACCGGTGAAGAAGGATATGACGCTTTACAGGACGTTGAATAATTAATAAATTTTCGGAGTACCGATGCTTTATATCAGAAAAAGCATCGGTGCTTTTTTTAATACCGATACTTTTAATGTAAAAATACAATTTACATTTTTCAATTAATGACACTATTAATGATTTAATATTTCAGCGCTCAAATATAATTGTTGTACTCAAGATAAAATCAGGGTTTTTCTGATTTGGGATAATAAAAGTATTAATAAATAGTCACATATTGACAAAAATATTGTTGACAAAGAGTTATTTTTGTGATAAGGTATATATAATGGTTTATAATTTTTATAAGAAACCGACACTGAATTTTTTTTATATTATTATCGTGCATTAAAATAATTACATAAACGAAAGTAAAAATTTCTGTTACTTACAGATTACAGAAATATATGTATTGCCAAAAAATGATAAAAGGAGTTACAATAAATAAAAAACGAAAAACACGTGGTGACGATTCTTAATTAAATCTTATAATTTACAGCTTCTGTATTTTCATATTAAAATTATAAACAGGAGGAAAGACAATGAAGTTAAGCGAGAAATTACTGAAAGAAGGAAACGGCATTTTGCGCTTGAAACCGACATGGGTACCGCGCAGTTTCTGTCGTCCCGGAAAGAGGATAAAACTTCATCCGGACGATTACTATGTGCTCGGCGTCGAGCGCGGAGGTATTGATGAAAGATGGTTTTCATCCACGACTTGGGCGGAAAACGGACCTGGGACCCCGCCCGACGAAGGACTGAGTTACGCCGTATCCGCCGACGGAAAGGAGAGCGTTTTGCTCAGGCAAGCAGTCGATGAACTCAAAGGGGAACTTATCGGAGAAAATCTTTGGAATAAATATCACAAATGGCCGATGTTTTCCAAATTTTTTGATAATCTCGGCCCGCTTCCTCATCACATACACCACCGTCAGCAGCACGCTTCCCGTGTAGGCTCGGACGGTAAACCGGAAATGTACTTTTTCCCTTCGCAACTCAATAATTACGGCGGTGAGTTCGATTATACCTTCTTTGGCCTTGACCCCGACTGCACGAAAGAGCAGATAAAAGATTGTCTTGTAAACTTTACAAAAGGAGACAACCATCTTCTGGATTATTCGCAGGCGTATAAGATAAAACTTGATACCGGCTGGGACGTTCCCCCCGGAGTTCTGCATGCACCCGCAAGCGTATGTACGTACGAGCCACAGTTTGCGTCTGACGTTTACGCAATGTATCAGTCAGTTCTTCTCGGCGGACATACCGTCTCGGAGGACCTTCTTTGGAAGAACTGCCCCGAAGAGGAGCGCGGAAACTTTGACTACCTTCTTGATGTTATTGACTGGGATAAAAATACAGACCCGCATTTTAAAAAGAACAGATTTATGGAACCCGTCGTCGCCCGCGAAAGCGAAAGTTATAAAGAGGAATGGATTTGCTATAAATGCCCCGTTGTCAGCGCAAAGCGCCTGACTGTATACCCCAGACAGTCTGTTGTTATCAGCGACGGAGCCGCTTACGGAATGATACTCATCGAGGGAAGAGGAAAACTTGGTGTTTGGAATATAGAAACTCCCGTAATGATCCGTTACGGAGAACTTACCAACGATGAATTCTTCGTTTCCGAGAACGCGGCAAAAAGCGGCGTAGAGATAGTCAACGAAAGCGACAGTGAGCCGCTGGTAATGCTCAAACACTTCTCGGAAAACCCCGACCTTGTTTTGTGATAGGAGAGAAGAGCAGGTAATCATAAGCAGTTGCTTGGGTGTTATAAAACGGTACTTTCGTGCGGGAGCAAAAACGAAAAGCGGTACCTTTTGGTCTATAACCGCGAACTTGAACTCTTAATCAATCCCGACAACGCGCTGGATATTTCGGTTGTCCGTTACCGCGGTATAAATATGTCATTTTTATCAAAAAACGGACTCAATTCCGACGAAGACAATAAACTCGTAGGGTCTTACCTCTCGCGCACAAAAAGCGATCGGGGGGCAGTTTTAAATGACCCCACCAGCGGATACGGGAGAAGAAGAAGTTTTTATAACGTCGTAAAACGTAAAAGAAGATAAAGCGGTGCTTGAAAATGAAAACATCCGCTGCCGTATTTCGTACGATAACGAAAAACTTCCCGTTACATTACAATGGAAGAGCATGCTAAGTGGAGGAGATTACGCATTGGGAACAGAGCTTCCACTACGGAGTTTGACCGTTTTAGATATGAAAAATTAGTAGCAGGTCGTGCAAGAACATATGAACTGAGTTTTGAATTTGAAGATAATAAATGATAACTGTCCTGATACTGTTAATTATTGTATCATTTTATTTGGTGTTACCATATGAGAAGCGAATTTTATAATTAAAAACAAGTATTTTTCTAAATTTAGGGGCTGTTGCATGTTAAATTCTTTATACATGTGACCGTCCCGTTTTTTAATTTATATATTTATAAATATATAATTCCGTATATGTTCAGTTTTTATTGTTTTTTATTGTGTTTATATTGAAACTACAGCCAAAACCGGAAGTTATATTTTTTGAGGTTTTACTTATGGATACTGTTCATAATAAGATTCAAAAAAAATTCCGCGACTTTGCTTAGCGGCTGATATCGTTTCCAGACAAGAAACATGTCAAGCGTCTGCTCGGGACACAATGGTCTGAAGCAGAGCGGCGTTCCGTTTGTATTTACAAGGTTTTCAAGAGTCAGTACATACCCCATTTCTTCTTCTGCCATAAATACGGCATTATTAATGAGGTTATATGTACCGACGATTTTCATATCAGATATATCTTCCTGTTTACATTTAAAAAAATTAAAATTTTTTTCTATTTGTCTTGACACTATCAAAGGTACTTGTTTTAAATCTGAGATAGTTAATGTTTCTTTTTGTGCCAGCACAGAATCCGTACGCATTAAAAGCCCCCAGCGTTCGCGGTAGGGAAGTTGAAAATATTCATATTTAGTGCGGTCAATATCACTGAACAAAATGCAGAAATCCAAAAGACCTTTGTCAAGATGTTCCAAAAGGTCGGCAGAGTCTCCGCTTACGATATGAAAATAAATGTCCGGGTAAGAGACCTGTAACTGCTTTGCCGTACGTATGATATTTTTTATTGACATAGACTCCCCGGAACCAATATAGATATTACCTGTAGGAGAAAGATCGGAATTCTTAATTTCTGATACGGTCCTTTCTGCAAGTCTAATTATCTCTTCTGCTCTTTTACGGAATAATATGCCGTCATCGGTCAAAGTGATCTTTCTTTTGCCGCGGATAAAAAGTTGTTTATCAAATTCCTTTTCAAGATCTGCAAGTTGACGTGAAAGTGTCGGTTGAGTCAGATGAAGAAATTCGGCGGCTTTGGTAATGTTTTGCTCTCTTGCAACTGCAAGAAAATATTCCAGTACTCTAAGTTCCATATTTCAGTACTCCTTGAAAAAATGATACTATATTTATAGTATACTGCTTTTTATCATTCGTGTCAAGCATGATAATTGATTCAATATAAGTATTTGCAATGTTGTTAAAAAAGTGATATAATAAAAACACAAAGGTGAAAATGAAAAACAGTAAAATTTGATTTTTGGTTTTAAATGCAGAGGAGTTTGTGGTTTTTGTATGCGTTAAAACAATTATTATCATATTATTTATTACAGAGTAACTGGTTTTATACGAATATGATTTACGGATACGGCAGTTAACAGAATGAAATTTGACAAACTTAAATTTACGGCAATAGTGCCTGTTATATTTTAAAAATCGTAGTTAGTCTATTTAGTCTATAAAGAATAAAATTTTTAAGGTATAACAAAATTTAAAAAAAATATATTCTGCAAAAAAGCCAAAAGAAAGGAGAGAAAATGATTTATACTGAAAAAGACCGCGACAGCATTATAATGAATTTAAAAGATGCAGGGTGTGATGAAACAGAAATCAGAGAGATAATGGATGCTGTTGACCGAAATGACAGAGAAACTGTAAAAAAACTTGTAGAGCGTCATCGGGAGGTGCTGTTGCGGAGATTCAACGAAAGCAAAAAATGTATAGACTGTATAGATTATTTTACTTACAGATACAAAAAGGCATAAATAAAGGAGATGATAAAATGAAAAAAGAGATAAAGGGACAATTTTTAACGGGAGAGCGTGCCCTTTTTGCCGCAAAGGAATTGAAGATATCGGATACTATTTTTGCAGATGGTGAATCTCCTCTTAAAGAAAGCAGTGATATTGAAATTTCAGGCAGTATGTTCAAATGGAAATATCCTCTTTGGTATTCAAAGAACATAACTGTTGACAATTCAACATGGTTTGAAATGGCAAGAGCAGGTGTTTGGTATACGAATAATATAATAGTGAAAAATTCAGCAATTGAGGCACCTAAAAATTTCAGACGTTGTGAAGGAGTTACTATTTCGGATGTTTCTTTTCCGAATGCAGGCGAGACGCTTTGGTATTGTAAAAATGTGAAATTGGATAATATTACTGCAAAAGGAGATTATTTTGCAATGAACAGCGAAAACATGGAGGTAACCATGCTTACACTGTACGGTAATTATTCATTTGACGGTGCAAAAAATGTTACGGTACGCGGGTCGAAACTACTTTCAAAGGACGCTTTTTGGAACAGTGAAAACGTTACCGTTTACGATTCTTTCATTTCCGGAGAATATCTTGGCTGGAACGCAAAAAACTTAACACTTATCAACTGCACGGTTGAAAGTCTGCAAGGAATGTGCTATATAGATAATCTTGTAATGAAGAACTGTAAACTTCTCAATACAACACTTGCCTTTGAATATTCAACAGTGGATGCTGAAATAGATACCGGGATTGACAGTGTAATAAATCCAAAGAGCGGACGCATTAAGGCAGAAATGATAGGGGAATTAATTATTGAAAAAGATAAAGTAGATCCTTCAAAAACAGTGATTATTTGCAAAAAAGATAAAAACAAATATATATGTGCATAAAAAATAATGTAAGTCAATTTAAAAAGAATTGCGAGCAGACATGTATATTGAGTTTTTGCAGGAAAGATCATAATTTACAGATAGGGACCCCTCTGAGGCAAAAAGTTTTTTTCAGTTGGTATGGTTGTATTTACGGAAACTGCCGCGTTTATTATAGCATTCAATTATCATTATATCTGAAAACAGAAAATTTTTATGGTAATGTTGCATCGTTTCAGATTTTTTAAAGAAATATTATCTTTGGCAGAAAACATTTAACCAACTTACGGTTTTTTAAAGCAAAAGGGCAGATCGGGCCATTTCAATAAAATAAATATCTTAATTTGGTATTTTGTTTATAATACTTTCCGTGATTATTTTAGGAAAAATATTTATAAGAAAGGAAATTAAATAACATGAAATACGATTTTGATGTGCTTACGGATCGGACTTGCAGCAATTCTCTTAAATGGGATGTAGGAGACAAAGAACTGCCGATGTGGGTTGCAGATATGGATTTCAAGACTGCCCCTGTTATTATTGAATCTCTTTTAAAGCGCGTTTTGCACGGTATATTCGGTTATACGGTAGTACCGAAGGCTTGGTACGATGCTTATATCGGGTGGTGGAAAAATCGTCATGGTCTATTATTCAGCAGAGAAAATATCATGTTTTGCACCGGAGTTGTTCCGGCAATATCAAGTATGGTCCGTAAGTTATCAACTCCCGCGGAAAAGGTCCTTATACAGACACCCGTGTACAATATTTTTTTTAATTCAGTAATCAATAACGGCAGGCAGGTTATTGAATCTCCTCTAAGATATGAAAACGGTGTTTATTTTATTGATTGGACTGATCTTGAAAGTAAACTTTCAGATCCTCAGACATCGCTTATGATTCTTTGCAATCCCCACAATCCGATAGGTAAAATATGGGACAAAGATACTCTTATTAAAATCGGTCAACTATGCAAAAAGTACCACGTGACAGTTATTTCAGATGAAATTCACTGTGATATAACCGAGCCGGATAAAAATTATATTCCTTTTGCATCAGTAAATGATGTGTGTAAAGAGATAAGTGTAACCTGCGTTTCTCCTACGAAAGCATTTAATATTGCGGGTATCCAAACGGCTGCCGTTATTGCATATGATCCGGTACTGTATCACAAGGTGTGGCGCGCACTGAATACGGACGAAATTGCTGAACCTAACGTATTTGCAATTGAGGCAGCTGTTGCCGCGTTTACAGAGGGAGGAGATTGGCTGGATGAAATGCGACGTTATATCAGCAAAAATAAATCTTTTGCAACGGATTTTTTAAAAAAAGAATTGCCGATGATACATGTCGTACCGTCTGACTCAACGTATCTTATGTGGATGGATTGCGGAAAAATAACGAAAAACGCCAATGTTTTAGCGGAGAATATCAGAAAAAAGACCGGTCTGTATTTGTCTTCGGGTGAGCAGTACGGCAACGCAGGCAGGGCGTTTTTACGTCTGAATATTGCTTGTCCGTTAATCAGACTTAAAGACGGACTTTCGCGGCTATCAAATGGAATAAAGGATTTTTGTAATCAAATAGGTTATAACAATGGTACGATTTGCGTCGATAATTTTAATAATATACATAATGACCAGAGGCTGTGACGGAGATTTTAACAAAGAACAAGTAAAAAGTCCGAAATCCGGAAATGAAAGAACAGAAAAATAAAATCCGGTAAATGAAGTAGATACAAAGGTTGATTTTATGTATTTATATATAAACGAAAGACGAATAGAAGTAACCCTTGAAAAAAAATACTTCTGCAGACGCCTTGGTAAAAATTTTGAAACAGGCGGATGTAGTTTATACTGCAGACGATTACGGAGGGTTTGAAAAAGTTGGATATCCGGGATTTTTATTGCCGACAAATAATTCATATATTTCCGCTGAGCCAGGTGACGTAATGTTATATTCAGGCAATCAAATTTGCCTTTTTGTCGGTAAAAATTCGTAGGATTACACGCGTATCGGGCATGTTAACGGTTATACAAAAAGTGAACTTAAAAAACTTTTCTGTGCAGGGAAGGGAGAGATTACCGTCCGGATCTCACTAAAGTGAATAAGTGGAAAAATTTTAATAGATCGTCAAGGGAAGTAAATAAAAGCGGTCTATACTTGTTTAAATACTGTTTTGTAAAAAGAATAATATAAGCGATAATTTACTTGTTTTACAGTAAAAATATTTTTACAAAAAAAGACCGGTCAAAAGTCAGGAGGATAAAAAATATGAAAAGAATACAAAAAACGGAGAAAAAATTCGGAGAACTGTTCGGAGGAAAACCTACAGAAAATGAGGGGACAGATGCCGAATTCATGCGAATTTTGCAACGTTTTATATTCGGAGAGGTATGCTATGTAGGATCACTTGATAACTGCACGCGCGAACTCATTACAATAACCGTACTTGAAGTAAATCAAACATTGCCCCAATTTAAAGCACACATAGGCGCCTGTCTGAATGTGGGACTTTCTGCTGTTGAGATAAGAGAAACCGTTTACCAGTGTGCACCGTTTATAGGATTTCCGAAAACACTGAACGCCATTGCAGCAATGAATGAAGTATTTTCCGAAAAAAATATTTGTTTACCGCTTGAAAATACGGAGACTGTAACTGAAGAAGACAGGTATGAAAAAGGTCTTGCATTACAAGCGTCTATTTACGGAAATGAGATAGCCGACAGATATGCATGGCTTCCGGAAGAGTTTGCCGTAAGTGTACCCAAATGGTTAACAGAACTTTGTTTTGGCGATTTTGCAACAAGGAAAGGGCTTGACAAAAAAAGAAGAGAATTGCTTACCGTTGTGATACTTGCCGCTATGGGAGGAACCGAATTTCAACTTCATTCTCATGTAATGGGAGCAATAAAGAGTGGTAATACAAAGGAAGAAATAGTATGTGCGCTTTGTCATGCAATGCCGTATATGGGAGTGCCGAGACTGTTTAATGCACTGAATTTCTGTAAAGATATACTTGAATAACGAGAAAATATATAAAAGAAAAAGAATTTGAAAAAGAAAACATATTCGTGAAAGGTGTTGCAAATACCGCATATGCACAGTATTTTAAAGGAAACTTTTATTTTAATCCTCTTGCATCCGACGAGTAAAACCTTTTTTTGAAAATGTTACGTTCGAACCTGGTTGCAGTAATAACTGGCATATACTTAATTCAAAAGAAGGTTGCGGACAGACCTTGCTTTTTGTTGCCGGTAGCAGATGGTACCAGGAATGGGGAAAAAACGATAAATCTTGAACCGGGTGACGTTGTGGAAATGCCGCGGGTGTAACATATTAGCAGGAGCAAAAAAAGACTGCTGGTTTTCGCATATAGCGGTTGAAATTTCCGTAAAAGATTATTAGTTATTAAAAAACTCCACGCGTATATCATTCCCGCTCTCTCAATTTAAACGGCGGATGGAATATTACTTTCTCTCTTTCATTTATCAGCATGCCGATACTTTCCTATGCAGATGAGATATGCAGCGCAGTATTGGTAATGCATGTTCATGCTATTTTATTAGGGGCGTTTTCTCAAAACTCAGTGCAAATATTGAGATTTTCGGTACGTGAAAATTGTTACGAGCACATAATATATTTTATAAAAAACGGGTATTTGAATAAATACCCGTTTTTTCTGTTTGGTAATAATGTAAATGTATGAAAAAATGTGCTTAGAAAAATTCCTGAAATTTTAACTGATATACTACAGATCAAAAGATCATTTAAGAAATATCTCAATAAACCTTACTTCAAGAGGAGACAGCATAAAAGAAAGTTTCAAAGTGCTGTTTGTTACCTCAATGTCATATTTTATGATTTTGGGGGC
This sequence comes from uncultured Clostridia bacterium, assembly GCA_944381115.1. GTDB lineage: Bacteria > Bacillota > Clostridia > Oscillospirales > CAG-272 > SIG673. Next base: position 171,545 of record CALWJV010000001.1, on the reverse strand, counting down.
CGAAGCAATTTTAAGGTACTGAATATCTTCTTTATCAAGATCGGGAGCGCCCATTTCCAACCATTTGTCAAATGCTGAACCGTATTCTTGATTTACTATATATTCTTTTACCGTACATTTTGCAGCAGGAACATTAATTAACTCCACTGAAAGATCTTTTTTACCGAGTTGAGGAAACGGGGTATAACGTTCAGTATATGTCATATCAAAGGATTCGCCGCTTGCAAACAGATGGTTAAAATGTTCGTAATTGTAAAGCACCAGCTGTATCTTTCCGTGTGACTTGGTGATAAAGAATCCGTTACCTTTTTTAATAAGTGTGTTTCCCAGTTTTGTCAACAGACCAAGTGCATACCAATGAGGTTTTTTAATACCGTTATAAGTGTATAGTCCGAGACCTCCGTGAAAAATGGTATTGTCCGGCTGTGTCTCTTCTATAAAATCTGTTAATACCCAATATGCAAAACTGTCCAGACGGTCATAGTTTTCAAGCAAATTTTTTACAAGGTAACAGGATTTGAAGCAGGTGTCATTGAGGAGGTTACGGTGAGATACGGTCAAATTCCATTCGGTCAGATAAACAGGTACATCGAGATTGTACTGATTTTTAATTATACTTATCTGATCAATTGTTTTTGAAAAAGAATTTTCATCCATGTTAAGTTGGGAGTAAGTAAGAGAGTCAGGGCGTGCAAAATCCGAATTGGAAAAAGTAAAGTCATTGTCGTAGAAATGGATATTCAAAAAATCAGGAGGACAGTTTTCTTTTACGGCAAAATCAAGATAATTAAGTAAAAAATCTTTTGGAACGTTAAAGACAACACACATGGAAGTCGAGCCGAATTTATAACTTTTTCCAAAACTTTTTACCGTTTTGTAAGTGTGTAGATAGAGTTCATAAAAGGAATCCGTGTCTATTCCGAACATGTTAGGAGAGGTATCCGGTTCATTCCATACACAGAACAGCCAGTTTCTGACTTCTCTGTGTCCGTATCGGTCTATCCAGTGAGACATAAGAGCACTTACAATGTTGTCCCATTTTTCATAACTTTTTGGTGGACTGATCACCATGGGACTGAAAAAAAGTGTTTTTTGTTGATTTTCTGCAAGAATCGCAGGCATGAAAGAAAACTGAATCAGCGGACGCAGACCTATTTCCAGAAGAAAATCAATGGCTTTGTCAATTAGCAGAAAACTGTACTTGGGGTTACCGTCTTTATCTTCACTGTAAAATAGCATATCATCGGATAAGATACCATGGAATTTTATATACTCAAAATGCATTTTACTCTGCCATTCTTTAAGCATTTGTTGAACATCGTCATAAAGCAACTCTTTAGCCCTGCCGACACTTGTCATTTTCAGAAAATTGTGGTTAAGCGTTATATTATCGGAGGCGGCATCTGAAATATCAATTATTTCTTCAGAAAAATTATGTGAGACCGGAATATTGCTTATATCGTCTGTGCCGTTTTGAGGAGGAAGATATTTTGCGAGAGGGTAAAGATAATTTGACTTAACGCTGTCAAAGTCTGAACTGTCACTGCCGTTGGTATTCGACGAATTTGCATTGCGCTTACGGTAAATACTTGGAGGCAGGTTGTATTTTTTTCTGAAGGCGGAAACAAAAGCGCGAGGATCTGGGAAGCCGTTTTCCAGCGCGATTTTTTCTATTGATTGGTCACTGTTCATAAGATCCGATACGGCATGGCGCAGACGTACATTAGTATAATAAGAAAGGAAACTCATTCCGAAGTATTTATCAAAAAAAGTTGACAGATACGGAACGGACAGATTGGCAAAATTTGCAACGTCGCTCAAAGAAAGGTTTGATTTATAATTATCATTAATATAAGAGGATAAAAGATTGAGTCTTTCAAGGTATTTTTGCGAGCGGGATACATTTTTTCCGGCACTTACAAAATTGAAATAAAGTTCATGCAAGATAAGATTTATAATTGATTTTATAAGATATACCGAGTGGGTTAACAGTGTATCGCCGGATATTTTTACAAGCCTTGCGAGCATATGTTTAAGGCCATAATATTTATTTTTTTCTACAGATGATGCACTGTTACAATCAAATACAACTGGATGGTTTTTGTGAAATACAGTTTGGCTTAATGTAAGGCAAACGGTTACACATCCCTCGGATACCGTGGAATATTTTTCGCCTTTATTCAAAATAAAAATATCGTCCTCCGATTCATTAAAAATACCTGACCCGGTAAATACTGACATTTTACCCTGTGATACGAATATCAGTTCTGTCTCGGTACAAACGGTTTCTGGTTCATCGCCGAAAAAGTGTACAATTGAAAGTTCCGACTGGATATCAGCAAAATTATGAAGAAGATTTATTTTTTTCATAATGATTTCCTCCTTAAAATAATTTTAGCATAAAAATGCTATTTCGTCAATAGAAGTGCAAATTTTTTATATTTTAACACCAAAAATAATACAAATTTTAATTTTTCAGTTTTGAAAAAGCAATAATGCAAGATATAAAAAATGAAAAATAGGACGGAAAGGTGATAATTTCTGATGTTGAAATATTGAAAAATCCGGCGTATAATAAAGATGTAAAACACAAAGAGGCGGGAGGGCGACATGGAAAACCAGACAATACTTGTTTGTAAAAACATAGTTAAGAAGTTCGGACCTGTCAATGCGCTTAACGGAGTGGATTTTGAAGTTAGGCGCGGAGAAATAATGGGGCTGATAGGTGAAAACGGTTCAGGAAAATCTACACTTACTTCAATAATGGCGGGAATGCAGAAAGCAACATCCGGAAGTATGGAATATAAAGGTAAGCCATGGTCTCCCGACACTATGGCAAATGCGCAAAATGAAGGCGTATGTATGATATTGCAGGAATCCAATACGGTACGCGGATGCACGGTAGCGGAAAATATATATGCGGGCCATATGGATAAGTTTACGAAGTTAGGTATAATAAATATAAGGAAGATGATAAAAAGCGCACAGCAACTTTTAGATTCATTCGGCATGGGAAGGATATGTGCGTCCGACCCTATAGATAAATATTCGTTTGAAGACAGAAAAATGGTGGAAATAGTACGTGCGCTTTTTTCAGATCCCGAGATACTGGTCGTTGACGAGACGACGACGGCGCTGTCCTTTGATGCACGAGAACTTTTTTACGGAATCATACGTAAACTTGCCGATAATAACAAAGCGGTAATATTCATATCACACGATATGGAGGAGATACTTACCCGTTGCACAAATCTTACGGTATTACGTGACGGAAACATAATAGGACATTTGACGCGAGAGGAAATGGATCTTCCCGGTGCTCCCGAAAAAATACGTTATATGATGGTCGGCCGTGAGATAGGAGATGCTTACTACAGAAACGATTATGACATCAGCCACGGAGAAGAAGTGGCTTTGGAATTTGATAACGTTTCTGTCGGGGATATAAAGAATTTTGATCTTACCATACATAAAGGCGAAATAATAGGTATAGGCGGACTGAGCGGATGTGGTATGAGGCTTATAGGCAGAGCGGGATTCGGGCTTGAAAAACTTAGCGGAGGAGAGGTTAGACGAAACGGAAAGATTATAAATTCTCCTTTGACGGCTATAAATAACGGAATAGGATATGTAAGCAAAGACCGTGACACAGAAGCGCTGATACTTTCTGCTTCAATATCTAACAATATAACGCTTCCTTCGCTTAACGATTTATCAAAGTACAGTTTTATTGATCCGAGGAAGGAAAATGCAATAGTAAAAAAAGAGGTAGAAAGGTACCTTATAAAATGCAAAACACCGAAGCAGAAGGTTTCCACACTTTCCGGAGGAAACAAACAGAAAGTAAGTTTTGCAAAATGGACGGCAAAGGACAGCGATGTTCTCATAATGGATTGTCCGACCCGAGGAGTTGATATAGGTGTTAAACAGTCGATGTACGCATTTATCTCCCAAATGAAAAAGGACGGTAAGGCGATTCTTCTCATAAGCGAAGAGCTTTCTGAACTTATAGGAATGTCGGATAAAATAATAATACTTAAAGATTTTGCCGTTTCAGGCCAGTTTATGCGCAGTCCCGATTTAAAAGAGACCGATATAATCGGATCTATGATCTGAGGTGTGTTATGGAAAATACGAGAAAAGAAAGAAAATTTAATAACATATCAGAAACAGTCAAGAAATATGTTACCGGACATGTTTCCGATGTGGCGGCATATCTCGGACTTATCGTGTGTATCATAGTTTTCACAGTAACTTCCGACGGAAGGTTATGGGGCAATTACAACCTGACCGTACTTCTGGAATCAGTATGCGTATATATGATAGTATCGCTCGGCGCACTGTTCGTATATTCCATGGGATTTATGGACATAAGCGTCGGATCTCAGATGGGTGTTTACTGCCTCTTGACTATCCTTATAGTAAATGCCACGGGCTCTCTTCTTCTTGCGATCGCCGTTGTACTCGTTCTGACGCTTATTTGCGGCGCATTCAACGGATTTGTCGCGGTATGGCTGAGACTTCCGTCGATAGTCACCTCGCTGTTCCTGATGTTTATCTTCGGCGGTATTCAACTGCTTATAATGGAAAGCACCGGACAGAACAGCATATCGATAAATTACGATCTTTCGGTAATGCTGGAACCGTGGTTTATAGTTATTGTCATAGTGCTTGTTGCGGTAATGGTGTTTTACTTTTTCAACTTTACCAAACTCGGTAAATACACAAGAAGCATAGGCGCCAACGAACGTGCAACATCTCAGTGCGGCGTAAACACCACCAAATGGAAAGTTATAGCATATATGGCGTTCGGCGTAAGCGTAACGATAGGAACATTTTTTCTTCTGGCAAGGACTGGAAGTGCCGGAAAGAGTACCGGAAACAGTTACTCAATGGACGTAATGCTTTCGCTGATACTCGGCGGAATGCCGCTATCGGGAGGCATGAAATCCAAGGTACGCTGTGCAATTATAGGAAGTTTTACGTACGCTCTTCTTTCTAACGGACTTATAATTTCCGGAGTTGACATAAATATGGTATACATAATAAAAGCGATAGCGTTTTTCATTGTTGTTGCGATATCCTGCAGAGAAAAAGGAGTTTTCCTGCCGAGATAAATAATAAATAAAATTTGTAAATTAACCGAATACGTCGTTAAGGCATAAAAATATGTCTTGAACGTATAAAATAAAAAATGACAGAAAAAATGTCAAAAACAGGAGGTTTTTATGAAGAAATCTTTAAAGAAAATTGTGGTATATGTACTTGCGGTTGCAATGTGCATACAAATGGGTGCGACCTTGATTGCCTGTGGCAGAGGAGGAGACAAAATCAAGATAGGTGTCGGACTTTATCAAGACTCAGGTCCGGCAGTTACTGCTACAAAAAATTACCTTAACGGTCTTGCCGAAGCACTTAACTGCGAATTTGAATTTGTTACATTGAGTCAGACCAGCGATGAAGAAAACAAGACAACTGCACAGTCGCTTATAGCCGGCGGATGCAAAGGACTTATTTTTACCATGGACGGCGGCGTAACACCAGCAATACTCGAAGAGTGCAAAAAAGCGGGAGTATATCTTGCAGGATATCTTTGCGACTATGACGTAAACTACGAGACAATAAAAAACAACGAATATTTTCTCGGTACGGTAGTTGACGGAAGTTACACAGGATATGCATGGGGCGAACACGTTGCAGAACGTATAATTGCAGAAGGTCATAAAAATATCGGAATGATCAAATTTCCGGGCTTTGCATTCCCGCATCAGGCCGAGATGGATCAGGCATTCCGTGAAAAGATCAATGAATACAATGCAACTGCGGCAGATGCCGACAAGATCACTTTGACCACTACTATGGAACTTATGTTCCAGCCTCTTGCAGATAACTATTTCCAGGATAACCCCAATATCGATGCGATATTTGCGATGTGCGCAGGAGTTGATTTCGTTTATCCTACACTTGTAAAGAACGGCAAGACAAACATCAAACTCTACACGGCAGGCTTTTCTACCGATAATGATGTTCTTAACAACTTTGGTACAAGCGGCAATCAGTGCATACAGGAACTTGTATTCAGTAATGTTGAAGCCATAACCTACCCGCTGGTCATGCTTGTAAACAAAATAACCGGAAATGAGTTTTCGGATAATCCAACTGAAGCACAGCGTGTAGACAGTTCCCAACTCATAATAACAAACAATACTCAACTTGATCTTGTAAAAACAAAATCCCTTTATTGCACAGGCAACGTCAAAGACGCATTTCTCAGCGTTGATGATGTAAAAGCGCTTCTTGCAGTAAACGGTGGAACTCACGCCAAACTTGTACAGGCTGTTCAGTCTATGGATATAGATGACCTTGCGGCTCTTAACGGTTGACATCGTATAAAAAATTCAGTTGTTAAAAAACAGTAAAAGTATAAAGATACTTTGAAACGGCGCAGAAACGCCGCATAAAAGCCCGACAGTCGGCAGAAATAAAATCGACATATGCCGACAGGGAACATAAAAAACTATAACGGGGCGTTTTCGACAGAAAATTCTGTCGAAAACGCAAAAATGGGTAAGGTTATGAATAAAAAAGAAAGAATTATAGACATATCAAAAAGGACAGGGCTTACTTTGGCATTTCCCGTGTTTATATTTGTTGTCATGCTTATATTGACGCTTGCAAACGGAATAACATATTATGCGTCTTTAAATACATTGAAACAGGTAGTGACCGATGCTTCGCTTACCACCATCATTGCCCTTGCAATATATTTGCAGTTCAAAAACGGAAGATTTGATTTTTCCGGTGGAGCGACCATGATAATATCCGCGATTATAGCGGGTAATATCACATTGAAATCCGGCGGAAGTCCGATACTTTTCATGGTACTTGCAATAGTGTTTGGTATAATGTTCAGCCTTATCACTGCATTTTCATACATATTCAGCAAGGTACCGATAATAATATGCACGATAGCGATAACACTTGTTTACGAATCGCTTACCTATTTACTTTTTGATGCCGAAGGCCTTAACGTGATTTCAAGTTCCGGAATGGTCATATTCGGAAGATCCCCTTACATTTTCATACCGCTGTTTCTGGTACTTGCACTGTTTTTGTTTTTTACATATTTTACTTCTGAGGGGCGCAGGGCAAAACTTTTAAGCGGTAACCAAAAAGTTGCTGTCAGTATAGGAATAAAAGAAAATAAAAATGTAATAGTAACTTATATAATTTGCGGTGTAATATTGGGATGCGGAGCACTTATATACGGTTCACAACAGATAATAAACCCGCAGTCAAATCTTTCAACATCAAGCATACTGTTTTCTTATATTGTTCCTGTATTTATCGGAATGTTCATAGGTTCTGCAAGTGTTGATGTGATAGGTGTTGCAATTGCTGCAATAGGAATGGAATTTTTAAATTACGGTTTAGATTGCCTTGGTGTAGGTGCAGGAGGATATCAGCAAATAATATTTGGTGCGTTCATGCTTGCGTTTTACGCATTCTCAGCACGTGCAGGAAGCATAAAAAATTTATGGAGCAGAATTTTTTCCGCTCATAAAAAGAAGGAGACAACGGATGTGCACTGATTTGCGGTCAAATCCCTTTTATCTTTCAGAAAATGATATAAAGTGGGTAAATAAAGTTCTCGGTTCTATGACTGAGGAAGAAAAGATAGCGCAGTTATTTTGCCTTATAACTTATACCGACGATAAAGAGTATTTGAAATATCTTGCAAAGACGCTCAAGGTTGGCGGAGTTATGACAAGGACAATGAGTCTTGATGAACTCATAAATACGGTAAGCAGATTGCAAGAATATTCCGACGTTCCTATGCTCATATCCGCAAACCTTGAAGCGGGGTTGAACCAGGCCTGCATCGAAGGTACGAGAGTAGGTTGCGAACTTGGAATTGCGGCAACGGATGACATAAGGTATGCCCATGAACTCGGCAGGATAATAGGCGAAGAAGCGAGTGCTTTGGGGATAAACTGGGCATTTGCTCCTATAATAGATATAGATTATAATTTCAGAAATCCCATAACAAATACCCGTACTTTCGGATCTGATCCCGATCGTGTTGCAAGATTTGGAAAAGCATATGTTGAAGAGGTGCAAAAATACGGAATTGCCGCTTCAGTAAAACATTTTCCCGGGGATGGTGTAGACGAGCGTGATCAGCATCTTCTTGCGTCGGTTAACACTCTTTCGACAGAGGAATGGGATAAGACATACGGAAGAGCATATAAAATGTCCATAGATGCAGGTGCCAAGACAGTTATGGTCGGACACATAATGCAGCCGGCGTGGTCAAAAAAACTGAATCCGTCATTAAAGGATGAGGAAATAATGCCCGGTCTTATATCCCCAGAATTACTTAATGGTCTTTTACGCGGGCATCTGGGATTTAACGGACTTATAGTAACTGATTCATCTACTATGGCGGGGATGGGTACTGTAATGCCTAGAGAAAAGGCTGTACCGCTTACTATCGCTGCAGGCTGTGATATGTTGCTATTTACAAAAAATCTTCAAGAAGATATAAAGTTTATGACCGAAGGGGTAAAGAGCGGAGTTATTACAAAAGAAAGACTGGATGAAGCGGTAACCCGCATACTGGCTCTTAAAGCATCGCTTAAATTACACGAAAAGAAAGACGCAGGCGGTCTGATACCAAAGAAAGAATGTGCAAGAGTGGTTGTAGGATGTGCCGAGCATAAAAAAATTTCGCGTGAAATAGCAGACATGTCTATAACCCTTGTAAAAGAAGAAAAAGGGGTATTGCCAATTATACCGGATCGTTATAAACGTATACTTGTATATAAAAAAGAAGGTAAGGCAAGTGCGGTAAGCGCGGGAATAACCGAAGGTGCAGCGGATAGATTTATATCGCGATTAAAGAAGACTGGTTTTGAAGTAAATGTCTTTCAACCCGGTGGGGGATGGGAAGGTATGGCAACTCCCGTAAAGGAAATATATGATAATTATGATCTTATAATTTACATAGCAAATCTTGCAACAAAATCAAACCAGACAGTTGTGAGATTGGAGTGGGCGGAGCCAATGGGCGCTGATGTGCCGGTATATATGAATTCAGTACCCACGGTTTTCATATCGCTTGAAAATCCTTATCACCTTATTGATGTGCCACGAGTCAGGACATTTATAAATACATACGGTTCCACCGATGAAATACTTGACGAACTTCTTGATAAATTGAGTGGAAAAAGCCAATTTAAGGGTAAAAGTCCGGTTGATGCTTTTTGCGGTAAATGGGATACGAGGTTATAAATCAAAATACATGATTTAAAGGGGCTGTTTATGAAACTATATGATTTCAAAATAAACAGGACTGAAAGATGTCTTGGCATAGATCCCGAAGACTTAATGTTTTCGTTTAAGGCGGAAAGAGGAAACGATTTTTTGCTCTCTGTTTCTCAGTATAACGGAAAAAATGAGTTTAAGTTTCGCCTGACATTGACGGATGGACTGGGTTACCGTCCGAATATGAAATTTGAATGGGGAAAAAGATACAGAGCATATGTAACAAACGAATTCGGAGACAGTGCATCAATAGATTTTGAAACGGCATATGAATTGTCCGGCAAAACATTGACTGTTTCGGAAAATGTTATAAGTCCGGTGTTTTTTAAGCGTTTCAGATTAAACGGGAGCGTAAAAGGCGGAAGACTCATAATAAGCGGATTAGGATTATACCGTGCTTTTATCAACGGAGTTCGAGTAGGAGAGGAATATCTTACGCCGCTGATGAATGATTATGACGAATGCGTACGTTTTCAAACTTACGATATTGAAAGTTTGCTTAAAGAAGATAACATAATAGAAGTATATCTTGGTAACGGATGGTATAAAGGGAGATTTGGTATAGACGGCAGGGGAGACTGTATATACGGTGACAATTTTTATGTTAATGCAGTTGTCCGTACAGATGAAGGTGATATATTAAAGACTGACGAAACATGGCAATACCGTGAAAGCGTTATCCGAGAGAACGGTATTTACGATGGTGAAAAAAGAGATGATACCTTTATTTGTAGAGAAAGCGATTTTCGAAATGTTTTGATAAGCGAGAAAAAATTTAATTTTATTCCGGAATACACTTCAGGAGTAAAAGTTTATGAAGAAGAAAAAGCCCGTATGATAACATCTCCTAAAGGTGAAAAAATACTTGATTTCGGAAGTAATCAGGCAGGATTTGTGCGATTTTTCAACAGGCTTGAAAAAGGGAAAAAGATAACACTGCGTTACGGCGAAGTATTACAGGACGGATGTTTTTATCGCGAAAATCTTCGTACGGCAAAAGCAGAGTATGAATACATAAGCGACGGAAATGAGAAATATGTTGAACCTTATTTTACGTATTACGGATTTCGCTATGTTTTGATTGATACAGACTGTGAAGTTAGAGCAGAGGATTTTACAGCTGTGCGTATCAGTACTTTAATGCAACAAACTTGTGAGTTTGAGTCTTCAGACAAAAAACTTAATATGCTAATAGCGAATATAAAGCGAGGACAAAGAAGCAATTTTATAGATGTACCTACCGATTGTCCTCAACGTGACGAGAGGCTGGGGTGGACAGCAGATACACAGGTTTTTTCCGCTACGGCATCTTATAACAGTGAGACATATTCGTTTTATAAAAAATTTATGCGTGATATGGAGTACGATCAAAGGGTATATTACAGCGGAGAATTTCCGATGTATTCGCCTTCGCTTAAAGGTACATGCGGAAAAGGTGGAGCAGTGTGGTCTGACGCCGGAGTTATAGTTCCTTGGACGTTGTACAGATTCTATAAGGACGCAAAATTGCTTAAAAAACATTATGCCGGTATAAAAAAATATGTTGATGTACTTAGAAAAGGCGATGAAGAAAGAGGGGATGGACATATTCTGAGCGCTCCCTTTACTTTCGGAGATTGGCTTGCACAAGACGGAATATGTCCGCAAAGTATGCACGGCGGTACAGACGATTGCTTTATAAGGTCTGTTTATTACTACAATGCAGTAAAGACGGCTGCAGCGGCTGCAGAAGTGCTTGGATTGATAAATGAAAAAGAAGAATATTTGAAATTTTCAGAAGAGATAAAGAAAAGTATAATTAAAGAGTTCTTTTCACAGTCCGGAAGGCTTGCGGTCGATACACAGACGGCATATGTACTTTCTCTGTATTTTGAAATATACAGCGATAGAAACAAAGTAATTGCGGGCTTTAAAGACAGGCTTAAAAGAGATCTTTACCGTTTAAAGACGGGATTTACCGGAACACCTCTTTTAGCAGATACGCTTTTTAAATGCGGAATGGAAGACGATGCATACAGAATAATATTTAATCGTGAATGTCCGGGATGGATGTATCAAGTAGACCTTGGAGCGACCACGGTATGGGAACGTTGGAATTCTCTTTTACCTGATGGTAAGATCAGCGGAATAACTATGAACTCATTGAATCATTATGCCTACGGTTCGGTTGCGCAATCCGTATACAGTCACATAGGAGGATTGAGTTTGAAAGAAAGCGGCTGGAAAGAGGCAAAAATAGCCCCGGTTCCCAATTACAGAGTAAGATCATGCTTTATGGTATACAATTCTCCCTCGGGAAAATATACCGTAAAATGGCGGGTAAATGAAGAAAATCTTTTCAAACTTGAAGTAAGTATTCCTCATGGATGCCGAGCAGAGGTAGTTTTGCCTTATTCTGAAAATCAGAAGATAATTTTGGAAGAAGGGGAAAGAACATTTGAATATATTTTGGAAAAAGATATTATGCATCCTTTTTCAGCAGATTCTTTGGCTTTGGATATAATTTCAGATGAGAGGGCTAAATCGGAGTTCAGGCGATATCTGCCTCAGGCATATGCTATGGCGACCGGTGAAAATCAGGAGTTTCTTATTATGAGTATACGTGAAATGGGCTATTTGGCTATGTTCGGTACTACTGCAGATGGTATACAACAGTTGGACGGAGCATTGAAAAGCATCGGAGGTTGTTGATATGAAAGGGATTATTTTTGATCTTGACGGGGTGCTTTTAAGTACCGACCAGCTTCATTATGAAGCATGGAAAAAGATAGCAGATAAACTTGGCGTACCGTTTGACAAAAAAATAAACGACAGGCTACGTGGAGTATCGAGAGAAGCCAGCCTGGAGATAGTGCTCGAAAAATATAACGGATATCTCAGTAAAGCAGAAAAAGAGGATTTATGTAACGAAAAAAACGAATACTATAAAGAACTCCTTCATACTCTTGATGAAGATACCATAGATCCGAAAGTACGTGAAACTTTGGCTTTTTTGAAAAACAAAGGATTTCGGCTTGCGGTGGGATCATCAAGCAAAAACACAATGACCATATTGCACAGAACAGGACTTGAGGATTACTTTGATGCGATATCTGACGGAAACAATATATCCAAAAGTAAGCCCGATCCTGAGGTATTTCTGAAAGCGGCAGAATATATTTTTCTTAAACCAGAAGAGTGCTTTGTAGTGGAAGACGCAGAGGCAGGTATAGATGCTGCTGTTGCAGGCGGATTTTGTCCGATAGGAATAGGTCTAGCAGCGGAGTACAGTAAAACACGTTTTCCGATAAAGGATATAACTCAGTTAAAAGATATAGTTTTTTTAAAAATATAACAGACGATTTTGATTAATATTTGAAAAAGTCCTGTATTACAGGGCTTTTTAGTTTTATAAAAAACGTTGCATTAAAAATAATGTGGAAAAAATCTCACACGGAACATTTTTGGAAAAACAGAACATTGAAAATTGTTTTAAAGCGTGATATAATTAATAATAAGTTCAAAATATTTTTGTTTTAGGGAGATAGAAGAAAGTGGATAAATTTTTTAAGAGCGTGGTCGAACAGGATACGGCACCTGTTGTCATTTGTAATACAGAGCATATTGTTGTTTATATGAACAGATCTGCAGTTTTAAAGTATGCGAAAAAAGGGAGAAGTTCTCTTATAGGAAGATCGCTTCTTGACTGTCATAATGACAGTTCAAAAGCAATCATACTTAAAGTAGTTAAATGGTTTTCTGAAAAAAAAGAAAATAATATTGTATTTACATACAGAAATGAAAAAGAAAATAAAGATGTATATATGGTGGCTTTAAGGGATGAAAACGGAAATCTTATCGGGTATTATGAAAAACACGAATACAGAGACCGGGAAAAAACAGAGCCGTACAATTTTTTATTAGATTGACTTTAACACATTATTTAAATGGAGAAAAACGATGATGAAAAAAGTTTTACGCACTATGAGTATACTGATGTTTGCAACAGCCATTGCATTTTTGGTATATGTATTAACTCATCCGGAATTTGGGTCTGTATTCTATATCGGAAATTTTGAAATAGGTCCTGAAATATGGAAGATTTTTTACTGTCTTTACGCATTTATTATGATATGTTTATTTGCAGGATCGTTCTTTATTAAAGGAAAAAAATGATAAAAGAATACCGGGCAACATATTTCCTTACGGAAAATCGTTGCCCGGTATTTTTATGGATAAGAATTAAAAAATCAATCCAATTCCAGATTTCCGGTATATAACTGGTAATATGTACCTTTCAGGTTAATAAGATCTTCATGAGTACCCCTTTCGATAATACGTCCGTGATCCAAAACCATTATAGCGTCTGCATTACGTACCGTGGAAAGTCTGTGAGCAATGACAAAAACTGTACGGTTATGCATTAATGCATCCATACCGCGTTGTACTATTGCCTCGGTACGTGTATCTATTGAACTAGTTGCTTCGTCCATAATCATAACCGGTGGGTCTGCTACTGCTGCACGTGCGATTGCAAGTAACTGACGTTGGCCTTGACTGAGATTTGCGCCGTTTCCGGTCAACTTGGTATTGTATCCTTCGGGAAGACGGCGAATAAAATCGTCGGCACCGGCAAGTTGTGCCGCAGCAATACATTCTTCATCACAAGCATTAAGATTTCCGTAACGGATGTTATCCATGACAGTACCTGTGAAAAGATTTGTATCCTGTAGAATGATGCCGAGACTGTGGCGTAAATCGGCTTTTTTGATTTTATTGATATTTATTCCGTCGTAACGTATCTTTCCGTCTTCAATATCATAAAAACGGTTAATAAGGTTTGTGATGGTGGTCTTACCTGCACCGGTAGAGCCTACAAATGCCAATTTCTGTCCCGGTTTTGCATACAGGGATATATTGTGAAGTACCGTTTTTTCCGGTGTGTATCCGAAATCGACATCAAAGAAACGCACATCGCCCTGAAGCCGAGTGTATGTAATAGTCCCGTCACTGTGAGGATGTTTCCAAGCCCAGATATTTGTACGTTCTTCGCATTCAATTAAACTGCCATCTTGATTTTCTTTGGCGTTTACCAAAGTAACGTACCCGTCGTCGGTTTCGCTTTCTTCATCAAGCAGAGCAAACAGACGGTGTGCACCGGCGAGTCCCATTATGACCATGTTGACTTGATTGGATACTTGACCGATAGCGCCCGCAAACTGCTTTGTCATGTTTAGAAATGGCACTACTATGCTGATTCCGAAAGCCATACCGGAAATACTGATGTTCGGCACATTTGTTAACATCAGAGCGCCTCCGATCAAGGCAACGACAACATACATAACGTTACCTATGTTTGCCATTAAGGGCATAAGTATGTTTGCAAAGCGGTTGCCGTTTCGTGCATTAAAAAATATTTCTCCGTTTACCTTGTCGAAATCAGCCTTTGCTCCATCTTCGTGACAGAATACTTTAATTACTTTTTGACCGGTCATCATTTCTTCCATGAAAGCCTCTGCTTTGGCAAGAGTGACCTGTTGGCGCAGAAAATATTTGGAAGAATGTCTGGTAATGTAGCGAGCGGAAAACATCATACATATGACTCCCGCAACTACTATGAGCCCGAGTATCGCACTGTAATACATCATAATGCAAAAGACTGTAAACAGTGTTATGCCGGAAATAAGCATTTGAGGTAAACTTTGGCTTATCATTTGACGAAGAGTATCAACGTCATTTGTATAATAACTCATAATATCGCCGTGTCCGCGTGTATCAAAGTACTTTATAGGCAGATCTTGCATGTGATCATACATTTTCTCGCGCATTTTTTTCAAAGAGCCCTGCGTTATGATAGCCATAAGTTGGGTATAAGCAAATCCGGCTATAAGGCTGATAACATACATTATAACAAGTATACCGACAAGTCCTAAAATTTTGCCTGATACGGAGGCCCAATCGCCGCTTTTATAATTATCATCTACAATAGCGATAATATTTTGCATAAATATGGCGGGGATTGAACTTACAATTGCGTTGATTAAAATACAGATTAATGTTACAGGTAAAAGTACGGGATAAAATTCGAACAGCGTGCGCAGCAGCCTTCGTAAAACACCTTTAGGTGCACGCTGCCCGCGTGGTGTAGTGGCGGGAGCAGATTTGATTTTATTGGTTGCCATCTTGATCACCTGCCTTATTTTGCGTAGTATAAACTTCGCGGTAAATATCGCTTTGTTTAAGAAGTTCGTCATGAGTACCTATCGCACTTATGCTTCCGCCGTCCATAACTATAATGCGGTCAGCATCTTGTACAGATGCAATACGTTGGGCAATTATGATCTTTGTGGTTTCCGGTATAAACTCACGGAATCCGCGGCGGATCAGTGCATCTGTTCTTGTATCTACTGCGCTGGTAGAGTCATCAAGTATCAGTATCTTTGGTTTTTTAAGCAGTGCACGTGCAATACAAAGACGCTGTTTTTGCCCGCCGGAAACATTTGCGCCTCCCTGCTCGATCCAAGTATCGTATTTGTCAGGAAACTGTTGAATAAATTCGTCTGCCTGAGCAAGTTTGCATGCATGTATCATTTCTTCGTCAGTGGCGTTTGGATTTCCCCAGCGGAGGTTATCCTTTATGGTTCCTGAAAACAGGACGTTTTTTTGCAATACCACTGCAACATTGTTACGCAAAGTTTCCAGATCGTAATTACGAACATCAACCCCTCCGACTTTTACACATCCTTCGGTAACGTCATAAAGCCGTGGTATTAACTGTATCAGTGTGGATTTAGAAGAGCCTGTACCGCCTAAAATACCGATAATTTCTCCTGATTTAATATGAAGATCTACATTTTCAAGCGCCATACGCTCGGCATTTTTTGAATATTTAAAACTGACTCCGTCAAAATCTACAGAACCGTCTTTTACCTCTTTGACTGCGTTATTGGGACTGACAAGGTCACTTTTTTCCGTCAGCACTTCTACGATACGCTCTGCAGACTCCATAGACATAGTGATCATTACAAATACCATAGACAGAGTCATAAGGCTCATAAGTATCTGAAAACTGTATGTAAGAATAGCGGACATTTGTCCTACTGCTACATCCACACCTTTATTTGTAATTACCAAATAAGAACCGAATGATAGCACAAATGCCATTCCCGCATATACGCATATCTGCATCATGGGGTTGTTTAGTGCCATTATACGTTCTGCACGTGTAAAATCATTGCAAACGTCTTGTGCGGCGGCTCCGAATTTCTTTTTCTCGTAGTCCTCACGTACATAACTTTTTACTACACGCATTGCCTGTACATTTTCCTGAATGGAATCATTCAGTGCGTCATATTTTCGGAAAACACGTCGGAAAATAGGAGTTGCTTTGCGAATAACAAGTATCAAACCAATACTTAAAAGAGGTATTGTAAATAAAAAGATAAGTGCCAGACGTCCGCCCGTTATGAATCCCATAATGAACGAAAATATAAGCATTAAAGGACCGCGTATAGCAATACGAATAATCATCATAAAGGACATTTGCACGTTAAAAACGTCTGTGGTCATTCGTGTAACCAGGCTGGACACTGAAAATTTATCTATATTCTTAAAAGAATAGTCCTGAATGGCATAAAACATATCTTTTCGCAGGTTTCTCGAAAATCCGGTGGAAGCAGTAGCACATGTGTTTCCCGCAGCAACTCCGAAAAAAAGAGACAGTGCAGCCATTATGACAAGTTGGACCCCGTACTTTGCAATAACATCCATACTGCAGCCTGCTTGCATTTGGTTGACAAGATTTGCTATAATTAAAGGAATTATACACTCCAAAATAACCTCAACCGTTACAAATATCGGAGTCAGAATGGCAGGTTTTTTGAACTCGCGTATACTGCGAGCAAGGGTTTTTATCATTTAAAAAATTCCTCCTTTGGAACATTTCGCAGATATGCTGCGGAATTTAGTAAACTTAATATAAAGTCATATAAAGTACTCATTTGTCCAGATTTTCGGACATCTGGGCAGCGGTTTCCATAAACAAAGAGACCTGACTTTCTGAAAGTCCTTGTGTAAGATATTTTTCCGTGTCACGTAGATATTGGACGATCTGTGCATCAAGACGTACCGCTTTTTGAGTCGGAATGAGATTTTTGAGTCTTGCATCGCTTTTCATACATTGTCTCATAATGAGTCCGTTTCTTTCCATAAGTTGTAATATCTCAGTGGCAGTAGAGCGGCTGAAGCCAAACGCATTTTCAACATCGCGCTGAAATACAGGACCATTTGTACATTTTACAAGAATGTAGTGCATGATACGGCTTTGCATGCCGGTAATTCCGAGAGCCTGCATACTTTCATTCATACGTTTTCTCAATTTGTGAGATAATATGTAAATCCAAATGCCACAGTCTTTTTCCATTAAATATTTCCTCCCTTCATGTCTGTGATACCGAAATTTTTGTTAAAATTGTTCGGAAACAAACAAATTATATCACATAAACAAAAATATGTCAATATTATGTTTTACTGTTTTTCTATGAAATTTGAATGTTTTTTAGTGCATAATGACGACCAGAATGTTTAATTAAATTATATTAAATTATAAAGAAAAGAGTTGTAATCTTTGAGTATTACATGTCGATATGATCCTGCAAGTACAAATAAATAATTAGGTACGCTTACAATAAGGATTTTCTTTTATATGTTTAAGAGTTTTATTTACAAGATCATCAATCTGTGTGGTTCCGACTCCGAAAATACTTGTCTGAAGTTTTCCGCAAAGAGGTTTTTTCCATGATTGGTCAATAAGATTTATACCCAACATCATGCCTAAAACAGACCCTATGGTTGCACCGTTGCAGTCTGTATCAAATCCTTCCTGAACTGCTAGTCCTATTGATTTTCCAAAATTTTTTTCTCCGTAAAGAAGTGCTGCGGTAACGATTCTTGCGTTAGGCACGGTGTAGCACCAATCATACCCGTTTTCATCATTATATTTTTGTGTTATTTTGTTTATTGCTTCCTGATATCCTATACCGTTGGAAAAATCATCAAGCATACTTTTTATTTCATTGTAAAGTCTGCTTTCTGAAGGAATTTGCGATATACCGGTTTTTATTACATGGATAATATTATCGCATACACCGGCATCATCGATCATTGCCGCGATAAACATTTCACCGTATATTCCGTTCTTTGTATGTGAAATACATGCATCTTTGAATGTCATTTCGGCAGCTTTCTCGGGGTTTCCGATATTTATATATCCAAAATAATCTCCTCTTATCTCTGCTCCTATCCATTCTCTGTACGGATTTTTGTAAATTGCGGAGTTCGGGGGCTTATACCTATTGACAAAGTTACAGAATGCCACCCTTTCCGCAGTACAATATGCGTCTTTCGGCTGCATTTTCAGCCATAGAGAAGAGACGTTGTCAGAAGTGAAATCAAAGCCGTAAATATCAATTAATTTTTGATAAAGAACAGTATAATTTGTGTCATCATCAACGGGAGCACTGTCAAGTTTATCGGAAAAATTTCCTCTAGGAATAAAACATAGACCGCGGGTTGTATTTTCAGTAATATCACTCGATTCAATATATCTGTGCATGGGATAGTTATCTGTTTTTTTCAAAAAAGGAATAAGCTCTCTTCGCCTCATTCCTTCAACAGGTTTTCCGAGAAGGCAACCTGATATTCTTCCGTACCATGCACCTTTGATTTTTTTGATCAAAATATCACTGTCAGGTAATTTTTTAACGCTTTTTTCCACAATGTCACGGCATGTCAATATTTCAAAGTAAGAGGATGGCTCTCGGTAAGGATAATTTTTCCTGATTTCTGACTTTCGGGTCAGCCTGAAAACAATATCAGCCGCACCTTCACGAAGTTCTCCTTCGGGAAGAAGTTTTATTGCTTCAAAAAAATTCAGATATTCTTCTGCCATTAATCCTTCTTCAATACACTGGCGGTATTCAATGTCAAATCCGGCGGAATATTTTTCCCAACTGTGCAAAGACGAATATTCAGGCATTATTTCATGCTCATTCTCTTCAACTATTCTCAATGATTTATCAAGGAGAAATTCATCAAGAGAAATGTGAAAATTTTTTGCTATTTTAACAATATGTTCTGGAGTAGGCTGTGAAGCACCGGACTCCCATTTTTGCACCGATTGCCGTGAAACTCCGAGATTAAGTGCAAATTTTTCCTGTGAAAAATTATTTTTTTAATCTTAAATGTAAAATTTTTTCCGATAAATTCATGGGTTTACTCCTTGTTTATTTTAAATTTGAGTTAATGCCAATACTAAGTATAATATTTTTTATTTATTTTTGCAAGTAACAATTGATTGCTGTTTTGGCAACCGAAGGGTGCATTAAATATGCAGAAGATTAGTTTAGATTTATTTACTCAGTGAACAGTATCAAAAAAGAAAAAATATATTGTCTTAGGTTTATTTTGTTGATGTTATAATATTTTTAGGACTTGTTATATGTAATTTTATATTTGCAATATCAGTTATTTAAATAAAATTGAACAGGCAGAAAAAACACTTTGACAAAGTGCTTTTTTTAATTAATTTTTTTACTTTAAGAAATACGGTTATAGCAGTGCAAGGATATATTGACAGCAATGTTTTTTTGTGATATAATACCTGTGTGATTGTAATGTATAATGTTTGAATATATGAATGTCGGTAAAAGTAAAAACGTGAAATGAAGTAATTAATCTGTAGTTTAAAATGTTACGGTAAAATTGAAAAATTTCAATCAGATATTAAAGAAAACGGAGAAAAAATATGGAGTTAATACCGAGTTTCCAGGTAGATCACACAAAAATAGTACCCGGAATTTTTGAATCAAGACTTGATGTTATAGGAAAAGAATATGTTACCACATTTGATATAAGGATGAAAAAACCAAATACCGAACCGGCGATTCATATTAATGCGATGCATACGATAGAGCATATTGTTGCCACATTTATAAGAAACGATAAAGAATGGCGTGACAGAATAATATATTGGGGCCCTATGGGATGCCTTACCGGATGTTATCTTATAGTAAAGGGACACCCGACCGGTAAAGATATCCTTCCTTTGATGATAAGAGCATTTGAATTTTGCGCAAACTATGACGGAGAGGTACCCGGTGCAAATCCGGTCAACTGTGGAAACTATATTTTGCACGATCTGAATATGGCACTTTATGAGGCAAAACTTTACGCTGAAATTTTGAAATCAAATCCTTGTTTTGAGTATCCGACTGAAAAGAGGACAGAAACGGAAAAAGGTCAGATATTTTACGATTCCTAAAATATGAAGCAGGAAAAATATTGAAAGGAAAGAAATATGGTTAAACATATTATACTTTGGAATTTAAAGGAAGAATACAATAACGCATTGGTAAAGAATGAAATGAAAACGGCGCTTGAAGGATTGATGGGTGTTGTTGATGGTCTTTGGAAGATACAGGTTGAGATCGATCCGCTGCCGACATCCAATGCAGACGTCATGCTTTATTCTGAATTCGAGAGTGTGGAAGCATTAAAAAATTACGCGGTAAATCCCGATCATGTGAAGGTTGCCGAAACAAAGGTAAGACCGTTTACGAAAACAAGAACCGTTATGGATTTTTTCGAATAAAAAGCATTAAATTTATTGATCTTTGAATAGAATTTAAGGAGAAACATCGTATGAAAATTGTTTGTCTTGGTGACAGTCTTACGGAGGGAGATTACGGTATTTTAGGAAAAAGAGGAATTGCCAATGTTCATTCTGAAAATTATCCGAGATTTTTAAGTAATATGTTAAATGCCGAGGTAGTGAATTACGGCAAATGCGGATTCAGAGCAAGTACTTTTCTGAAGTACTATAAGGATGGTAACGTAAATCTTGACGGTGCAGACGTTATAATTATAATGCTCGGGACCAACGGCGGACATGACGATAAAGAAGATACCCAGGATAACAGATGTTACGCTGAACTTATAGATCTTTGTAAAAAAGATGCGGAAGGTGCTGAGATAGTACTTTGTACACCTCCTCACGCAACGGAAAATCCGGAGTACTCTAATTGCGGATACGCTTCGCAGGTTGAAAAAGCGGTCTTATTTGTAAGAAAACTTGCAAAAGAAAAGGGACTGCCGGTGATCGAAACGGCGCTTTGTCCTTCATTTACCGCCGAAAACGAGCATATAATGCAGCCGAATGACGGACTTCACTTCGGCAAGGAAGGCTATAAGACGCTTGCAAAATTCATTGCCGGAGAACTTCAAAAAATAATTAAATAACCCGTTTTTATACGCGCAAGCGAGATTTGTGACCGACCGGAAAAGTTTTTATAATTCTGAAAGCAGGTGGTTATATGAAAATGCTAAGGGATATACGTTATGGAGAAGATAAAGGCGATAAAAAGCGTCTCGACGTATATTTTGCGGACGGTAAATGTAAGGCCGTCTTTCTCTATATCCACGGAGGAGGAATAGAGAACGGAGACAAAGATGGATTTTTCAGAGATGCCGGACTTTTGGCAAAAGAAGGGTATGCCTCGATAAGTATAAATTACCCACTATATCCCGATACCGATTTTTCTGATTTTATCTATGCAGCGGCACAGGCTACGGTATGGGCAAAAAATAACGCGGAAAGTTTTTTTGGCACGGATAAGTTATATATAGGAGGGGAATCTGCCGGTGCTTATATCTCAATGATGCTTTGCTTTGATGCCCGATATCTTGAATCCGTCGGGCTTTCGAATGACGATATTTCGGGGTATTGGTTTGCCGCAGGTCAGCCGACCGCGCATTTCAATGTTCTGAAATATTCGGGAGAGGACCCTAAAAGAGTTATTGCGGACGAACGAGCCCCTATATATTTTGTGGGTATGGCGGACGAATATCCCCCGATGCGATTCATCGTTTCGAATAACGATATGTTTTCAAGGTACGAGCAGACGGTGCTCATGGTAAAGACACTAGAGCATTTCGGGTATGAACATTTTGACTTTCAAGTTGTTGAAGGTACGCATTGCTCATATTTTAAAACGTTTTATGAGGACGGAACAACGCAAAGTTCACATATGATACTTGATTTTCTTGAAAATGCGGAGAAAATATGAATTTGTCACGCAATTTATAATATTTTGATAATAAATAGGTATTGTGTTACCGGCTCAGGTTGATTCTGTAAAAAACGGGATCAAAATATTAATTTTTAAAAAAGTTTTTTACGTAATTTAATGCAATAAGGAGAAAAATATGGAAAAAACGGGACTTGCAATTCATCATGTTGCACTTAAATGTAAGGATTTTGAAAAAAGCATTGCATTTTATAAAGCGATCGGACTTACAGAATATTCGCGATTGGGAACACCGGAAAGAGAAATTGTTTTGATGAAATTTCCTCAAGGCGGCATGATGGAACTTTTTTCTGACGGCGGAGATATGTTTCCGGAAGAAGGGAAATATGTACATTTAGCCCTAACGTCAAGCAATGTTGAGGAAGACTACAACAAGGCTTTAGTTGCGGGGGCAAAACCTCTTACACCGCCGAAAACTGTACAACTTTCTTCAAATCCGGTGCCGTTAACATTACATCTTGCATTTGTAAAAGGACCTGACGGTGAGCAATTGGAGTTTATAAACTCTGTTGAGAGACGGTAAGTATGTAATTATAGTATCCTTGTAAAGTGCGTAAAGTCATAGAGTTTGTAAAAATGATTGTACGCTTATAATTTTATATCAAAATTTTGTTTTGTTAATTTTTATTTGAATGAAAAATAAAAGCGGACTTTGCAGAAGTTACTGTAAAGTCCGCTTTGTCAATAATATATATGGTAAAGACAAAATATAGACGATTATGCTTTATCAAGAGAACTTAATCATTTTTGAAAAATGTTTGTCTTTAACCATTATTAAAAAAATTATTGTAATTTAATAAAAACATGAAGAAAAAGATTGTAACTGCGATTGCAGATGCTAAAAATATAAAACCAAGAAGTATATCCGTTATACGAAGATTACGGATTTTACGTTCAATATTGTATTCGGGTTCTTCAGAATTTTTCTGATTGTTAGTGTTTAAGACTTTTTCCAGAAAGGCCATTTTAAAAGCGATAAACGTAAAACAAATGAAGTATTCGATTACCATTATAAGTAAAGTGAAAGAAAAAGCGCCGAGCAGTATAACGGAAAATATTTGTGCTACAAGATTCATCGTAAAGTCATAAATCAATTTTAAAAATCCGTACTCACAAAGAAAAAGAATTGCAACCCACAAAAATCCGATTAAAAGAGCCACAAAACGGCCAAAGTATCCGCCTTCCTTATATTTTAAAATTTCTCTGTGGTGTCTTTTAGTTATTGAAAAAAGCCAAAGGATGAATTTCATACTTGAACTCCCGTTACATATTTATAAAACCCGTTTTAAAGAGCATTTAAAGTTATTTTACAACATGTATTATGTTGCTTACAAATATTTTAAATTTTAATAAATCTTTGTTTTACTATAATTTTAAGTAAATATTTAAAGTCTAATTACTAAAAAATAAAATTGTGAACGAAAATTTTTGCCCGAAATAATTAAAACATTTAAAATATCAACGTTTTATTTCGGGCAAAAACTATATGTAAAGATTAAAATGTGATACGGTTTCTTAAAATATTTTCTTCACCTACAAATTCATTACCGATTGACTGACCTTTTGAGGTTGTCAATGTAAGAGTGTCTCTGTCAAATTTGGGTGCGAAATCTTTTGCATATTTTTTAAATTCGTCGAAAGAACTGTTCATTGTCGTATCTCCACATACGGTAAGGTAAGCCGCAACTCCCTGTTCTGCATACCAGTCACAACCCTGAGAAATATCACCGTCATAAAGAGAAAGTGGGTTTGAGCACCATACGGCAACATATCCTTGATTTCTTTTTCCGAAAAGCCATTGTCCGTCATGTTCCCATTCATCAAAGCACCGTGTCGGGAAATAAAGATGAGTAAACCTCATAGGATGGTTTATACCTATCGGGAATACCTGACCTAAAACATTATCCCACTGTTTTTGTGCCGGGAAGTATCCGTTACCATACCAATATCCGGGGCGTATTGAGACACCGTCGTAAGGACCGCCCGGATGCTGAGGGTAAACGATACACTGACCTCCAAGTGACGCTGTACTTAAATGCTGTTGATATCCGGCGGCCCCGGGTTTGTATTTTCCGAAACATTCGCCGTTTACCATTTCAATTGGCAAAGAGGTAAGTAAAAAACCTTTGCCCTTGTAAGTTTGTATTTTAGTTCCTTCTGCTTTTCCGTAATACATTCCCGTTTGGTGGATATGTTCTTCAAGATCACTTGGAAACTTGTATTTAGTATCTGCAAACGCTGCTAACCATGAGCCCGGTGCTCCGATACCATTTGGAACGCATGTTCCGGTTGCATAGTAAATAAGTGACTGGGTCCCCTCTCTCCAAGGGAAAAGAACTCCACGGTAAATACGTCCCTGAGGTGCATAAACTATACCGTCAAAAGTGTTATGTGCAAGTGAATAGAACATTTCATCAAGTAGCTTTGAGCAACGTACAGAAAGGTTTTCTTCCGCAAAGTCAATAACAAGGAGCATTGCTGCCGCTGTGATAGGAGAGTATCCACCACTCATAAATTCTTTATATCCATTATTTTCGATTGCGGTAAGCCACGCGTCAATACGATTTTTTGCAATATCATATTGTTGTTTTCCGGTACGTCCGGAGCATACAAAAAGATCATTCGGCCACAACATACCTGCAAGCATTTGACTGGTATGGAAAAGAAGAGCATGGTTTTCAGAACCGTAACACATAGCTCCAATGCCTTTTTCATCAGGCCAATAACTGTAATTTACTGCTGATTTATGAACTTCTTCCACAAGGTAATCGGGGAAAAGACCTTTTTTAACAGAAGCCAAAATATAACTGAAACGGAAATCTGAGCAATCTTTTTGTACGTCTACATCCGAAAGAGCGAGTCGGATGATACGTACATCGTTATCGGTCAGAGGTATTCCCTTTACAAGTTTTGCGTAAATATTGTAAAACCACTGAACATCTTGGGTATCTGACGGTATTTCTCTGCTTACAATTTTATCTATAAAATCTTTACGTGCCTCATCGGCGTTTTTCCACTCTATCTTTTTAGCAGGAATCATACGCTCAATAAATTCAAATTTACGTTCAAGTTTGAGTCCGTATATTTCCGCACAAATCTTTGCCGTGCTGTATTTCGGGTCTATTTCAAAAATTGTTCCGCTTGCTTCTTTACCATTTACGGTAAATTTTGTACCTTGTGGTGCTTCACAGGGAGCAATAATTTTTTCACCGTTCCATTTAATACTGTAAAGCCAATCCAATGTTGCTCGCATTGCCTCGGTTTTGGAAGTATCGTTTCCGGGGTAAGCAACAGTTATATCAGGTTTTCCGGGAAAAGAGAGAGCAACAATGTTACGGGTGTCGCGTGTACATGCATTTTGAGCACGAAGAAAGAAAATATTTTCTCCTTTTTTTAGTGAAAATGTTACGCGGTTACGTTTCATTGGTGCATATTGGCACTCGGTACGTGAAGAAATATGTTCACCGTTCAACCATGCGTCATAAGAAGGGTAATTCCATATGTCAGCATCTATATTTTGGTCTTTTGGGGAAATTATAGATGTTGCACACCAGAATTCACATTTGTATATAACAAAATAAAATTTACTTACATCCACAAAACAGTTTGGTCCTGAGGGGTAAAAACGCCAAGGCATGCCCTCGATACCGTCTATACCGACATCAATTTTTTCGGGGGAGCTTTTAATATTGTCATCGTGAATGGTCATGCGCTGATGGTACTCGTATTTATCTTGATTGGATATTGTTCTAGTAGCAGGATCGACCGGAGTTTCCAATGGTCCGCTGATAAGCCAGGTTGTAACGTACCCATCGTTGTTTAAAGAGTATGTATGTTTATTCATACTTTATTTCTCCTATAATCTAAAAGATTTTTGTATATCTGTTTTTTAAATAACCGTAAGTAATTTTTCCGGTTAATTCTGCTAAAATAATAACATATAATTTTGCAATAATCAACCCTTTGATTAAAATTTTCTATTTTTTATGCAATTTGCATAAAACCAAACTTAAAAATTATACTTAATGTTAAAAGGCAGCGACGATCCCTGCTTTTTTAATTTTGCATCAGAGCGGACTTGGTCTACACACTTGAAAATAAAGAAAAACCTTACAGGGCTAAGATAAATTAAAAGATTCCGGAGCATTTTCGTTTATCGGAAAATCTTTTTCGTCGAGAGTAATATTTTCTCCGTTTTCAAATGTTAAAGTAAACTTTGTATCGGAGACACTGTTTTTACAATCAACGGCTTTAATTAATACTTTTCCATTGTTTGACGGATACAGAATCGTTATAAGTCTTTGTTCTTTTCCGATATACGGATATCTAAGACACGGGGCCGGTGCATGCTCGTGCGGGAGGGGTGAGTGTATAGGTCTCCAGCCCATCCAGTAAGGGTCTTTTTGAGCGACAACTATTTGCGCTGTCTGTGAAGAAATTATACTGAATGTTACACCGTCTCCGAAATCCGCCGTATATGTTTTGTCGCAGAACTTATATGGCTGAATATCTGTTTGATAGGAAACAGCAAATTTATGCTCTTTTCCGTCTTCGGATATAAGTCGGTCTATGATAACCGAGAATGGGAGCGAGCCATTAAGCCCTTTTTTAAAGAAGATCGCTTTTCTTTTATGCGTTACGTTAATGTAATTTTTACCGTAGCCTTCATTGTAAACACCTTCCGTGGTGTCGTAATTTTCTGTAAAATTCCAGCGAAGATCAGATTTTTTATTTATGTATTCAGGTAACCATTTGTACCTGCCACGCCTGTTCTGGCTTTGGTCATCGACCATGGCGCAGTTATGACTTCTCGTATCCTTTATAAATTTTTGCATTTCAGAAGCGTCATAGGCGTAATTACCGGGGTCGCGCAGTACATCTTTTCCATATGCATACATAAGAACGTTTAACTTGTCTTCATGTTGGTGAGCAAATGTTCCGAAAGGTGCTGACTCCATAAAAAACCACACACCGTCATAGTTCCAGTTATTTCTCATTGTTGCCATTCCTGAGTATGGAAGCGCAATACTGGTAAAAGACGGCGGTGTACCTTCTTTGCCATCCGTTACTATGTATTTGAAATCTTCCCTGTCAGGCGTGTATTTCAGAGCATTTTTCAGTTCGTTTTTCACATTTCTTCTGTTACCGTCGTTAATATCCGGAATGCTTCTGCAAGGCTGACAAAGTTTATAGTAAATTTCAAAAAGTTTTCCGAGTGCCGTAATGAGTTCATGGGGGACCGGAACTTCAAGAGCGAAAGCGGTATTAACAACAAATTCAATATTTTCAATAACTGTTCCGTGGTAGTTGGTTGTAAGTTCATTTTGGAAGCCGTCTGGATAAACTTGAATTTTTGTTTGCTTTAATATCATGTCAAAAGCAAACTGTTGCCATTCGTCTGCATCAATGAACCATTTATATATCATACCAATGTGGGCAAGGCCGGACATTTCCATGTAAAGGAAGTTTGTTGAGGTGTAGAAGTTGCGGAGCATATGACCGTGTTCCCAGACCGATTTCATAAATGTAGTCATAACATGATCAGTCATGTAGGGAGATTTGTAGAACGCATGGAGCGCGTAGTGCCAGTTTTTACTCATACGTATACCGCATTCGATTGTTCTCCAGCAAGTAGAATTATATGCCGATGTATCATTTGGGCAGGTTGTCTGTTCGCACCAACTCATCAGCATGTCAACAAAGCATTTTGCATATTTTTCATCGCCTGTATCACGGTAAACTTTACCGAGACACCTAAATTCGTGGTGTCTCGAAAGTTGCCATGTCCATTCACGGTAGCCGTTATATGTAGGGTTGTATGTCCAGTCGATCTTTCCGTCAGGAAATTTGTATAAAAATCCTACCGACATGAGTTCGCATTTTACTATTCTGTCTGCCGCCGTCTTGTCGTCCTCGTCCGGCCTTGCCCAGACGTTTTCTCTTCCGTAATAGGGCATGCGGAAATACTTTTCCGGCTTTAGTACCGATCGGATATAATCGGACAGTTGTTTTTCTGCGGCATCAAGTCCTTTTTCTTTGAATGTTTTTTGTATATCGGCAAGTTCGGGAATTTTTGTGTTTAGTTTTTCACAAAAAAATTTTTCATCAGAAATAAACATAAAATTTCTCCTTATAATACTTAAAATATAATAAACTTAATGCTTAAACATTTGAGTACGTCATATTTAGGTTTATCATGCCATTATCTTAAATTTTATAAAATCACATGAATTTTTGTTCGTCAAGAGTTATTTTTTCACCGTTTTCAAAGGTTAAGGTAAACTTTGTGTCTGAAACGCTGTTTTTACAATCAACTGATTTTATTGCTACATGTCCGTTATTTGATGGATATAATACTGTTATAAGTCTTTGTTCTTTTCCGTAAAACGGATATCTTATGCAGGGTGCAGGAGCATGTTCATGTTCTCCTGCTGCGAAAATCGGTCTCCAGCCTATCCAATACGGATTTTTTTGGGCAACCACTATTTCATGGTTTATTGATCCTATTATATTCATTGTTACACCGTCGCCGTGGTCAACGGTGAAGGTCCTGTTTTCAGATTTGTACGGTTGAGTACCTAATTGATAAGAAACCGAATATTTGTGATTTTTACCGTCATTTGATATGAAACGGTCAATAACAAGAGAAAACGGGAGCGAGTTGTAAATTCCTTTTTTAAAAAATATAACTTTGCGTTTTTGTGTTACTTTAATAAAATTTTTTCCGAACCCGTCTTCATAGGCACCTTCTGCCATATCATAATCATCAGTAAAACTATAATTGAGGTCAGAAAGTTTTTTTATATCGGGATCGTTTTCTTTATATTTATAAATACCCCTGCGGTTTTGGCTTTGGTCATCAACCATAGCACAGTTATGGCTTCTTGTGTCTTTTAAGAAAAAAAACATTTCGGAGCCGTCATATTCGTATTTTCCAGGATCATTCAAAACGTCCTTGCCGTAGGCAAACATCAGAACATTAAGTTTATCTTCATGCTGATGACCCATAGTACCGTATCCAAACGGACCGCTGTCAAATAAAACCCAAACGGCGTTGGCATCCCAGCTGTTCCTCATAGTTGCAATCCCGGAATAAGGAAGTGCAACAGAGGTAAAAGCGGGAGGAGTACCATCGGTACCGTTCGTTACAAAATATTGGTAAACCGGATTATCCGTATAATTAAGAGCGGTTGCCAGGTAGTGTTTAAAATCACTTCTGACTCCATCATGAAGTGCAGGTATACGCATATCAGGAGCGGTAAGTTTAGGGTAAATGTCGCAAAGTTTTATCATAGCCTGTGCAAGTTTTTCCGGAACTTTTCCTTCAATTGCCTTTGCCGTTTTCAATGGACGTACAAGGTTATCAAGTACTACGCCGTGATAAGTTGATGAAAGTTCAAATTGAAATCCGTCAGGGAGCATTTGCTTATAAACCTGGTTTATTAAGGTGTCGGTTGCTTCATTTTTCCAAATTTTTGCATCTTTAAACCATAAATAAAGAAGGCCAATATGAAAAAGACCAGACATTTCCATAAATATCCAGTTACCTTCGGTAAAAAAATTTTTAAGTCGGTATGCATGTTCCCAAACTGATTTGAAATAAGTTGTCATTACATGGTCTGTAAATGACGGTGAAGTATAACAAGCAAAAAAAGCATAGTGCCAGATTTCCGTCATACGTATACCGGTTTCAATAGTTCTCCAGCATTTTGTGTTATAACCGGGTTCGTTTTCGGGGCATTGCTCCTGTTCTATCCAACTAAGCAAAAGATCAACAAAGCCTTTTGCGTATTTCTCGTTACCGGTATCACGGTAAGCCTTACCTATTATTCGAAGCGAACGATGCCTTGAAAGTTGCCATGTCCATTCTTTGTAATCATTATATGTCGGGTTTTCTTCCCATATAATTTTTCCGTTCTTAAACTGATGCATTGTACCGCATGACATAACCTTACCGGCAATTACCCTGTCGGCAACATCAATATCACTTTCTCCGGGAAGTGTGTATATACCGCCTTCTCCGTTTCGTAGATAGGGCATAGATAAATATTTTTCTGCAATATCCGGAAGAATATTTCGAAGATAATCACAAAACTGTTTTTCCGCAGCGGCAAGTCCTTTTGTTTTATATGTATCTGTTATATCAGAGAGAGCTGGAATTGAAGAATCCAATTCTTCGCAAAAAAATTTTTCATCTGTAATAAGCATAGTATTTTCCTCTTAATTTAGTATATAACCAATTGTATCTTTTATTAATATAAGCGATATATGCTCATTGTTATATGTAAAGTAGGCTTGAAGTATTAAAAAATTCAGGGTATTTGTTAATAATAAAATTAATTTAATTCAAAAACCTTCAAAAGTTTAGGCTGTGCCCCGGTTACAGGGTCTTTATCCATTATAAGAATATCCTTCATGTATTCGTCCCAACGGGCAACGACATCGCTTTCCGCCTGAGTTTTTGCTGCAAAATCGGCGCCGTATTCACATTCATAGTATCCAAAGAGGGTGTTTCCTACATTCCAGATTGTATAATTTTTAATTCCTGCTTTAGTAAGAATTTCCTTCATTTCAGGCCAGATCTTATTGTGTCTTTTTATATACTCTTCTTTTTTTCCTTCGACTATTTTACCTGTCCATGCGTATTTTTCCATTAAATTGATTCCTTTCAGTATTTAATTTCATTTTACGTTTTTTAATGAATGAATTATATTTTAAAAGGTCGGAAGAATTTGCATCTTTCGGTAGGCAGAAATAAAAATTCATACTGACATGCCAAAAAACGTTATATTTCTTCTTATTTTTGCGTTTCAAGAAGTTCTTTTATCTTTTTCAGAAGTTCATTTTGCTCGCTTATATTTGCAAAAAATTCTGCCTCAGTTTTCTTTTTTATTTCTGCTTCCGCTGCTTCAGCGGCGGCTTTTGCTTTTGCTTCAGCCTCGGCTGCGGCTGCTTCCTCTTTGGCTTTTTTTTCGTCAGCAATGCGTTTTCTTTCGGATTCTTCGGCAGTTATTTTCTTAATTTCAGATGCAATTTTATCTGCTCTTGCTTTAAGTTTTGTAAAGGTCTTCAGTATTATAAAAAAAGTAAAAGCAATTATGAGAAAATCAAAGATTGCCTGCAAAAAACTTCCCCAAAGTATTGCTACCTCAGGCTCTAAAATATTTTCCGTTGAGCCTGGTTCGTATACAGCCGGTCTAATGATCCATTTCATATTTGACATATCACTGCTGTTTCCGAGCAAAGCAAGGATCGGAGATATAAAGCCGTTTGTAAATGCTTTGACGATGGCAGTGAATGCAGTGGCGACCGCTACACCTATTGCCATATCAACAACATTTCCTCTTGCAATAAATTTTTTAAAATCTGCCCAAAAGGCCTTTTTTTTCTTTTTTCTTTCGCTTTTTTTTGCTGCTTTCTTTTCTTCTTTTTCTTTGGTGATTTTGTCTTCAATTATTTGAATATCTGTTTTTTCCATATTGTTTTTTTTCTTCCTTTAGATTTTTTATAAAAATACCATGTCCTGTTTGGTTATATTTTACCCAAAACGTTTTTGAAAGTCAATAATTATTCAAAAAATAAATATTATTTTTGCTGTCAAGTTGAATAATCACTGATTATACACAAAAATATGTATTTTTATGCACTATATAAGAAAGATATTTAAACGCAAGTATATATTTGGTAAAAATAACACTTGTTTTTTCGAAAAAAAGAGATTATAATATATAATGTAAATTAAAATGGGAGTGAATATATTTTCGAAAGGCGGGTTTTACCTTAATGCAGAACAAAAAAATGTGGGAAGGAAGATTTAAAAAAGAACTTGACTACCGTGTAAATGACTTTAATTCATCCGTTTCTTTTGATAAAAGAATGTATAAAGAGGATATAGCCGGAAGCAAAGCACATGCGGCAATGCTCGGCAGACAGGGAATAATATCAAAAGAAGACAGTGACCTTATAATAAAAACACTTGATCTGATCTTAAATGACATTGATAGCGGAAAACTTGAAATTGATATTAATGCTGAAGATATACATATGTTTATTGAAGCAGAACTTACTGCACGTATAGGCGATGCCGGAAAGCGGCTGCACACAGCAAGGAGCCGTAACGACCAGGTGGCACTTGATACGAGAATGTATGTTAGAAGGATGCTCAGTCAGATACGTAAAGCGGTCCTGTCGCTTATTGCCGTGATTGAAAAAAAGGCCGAAGGACATCTTGAAACTGTAATGGCGGGATATACACATCTTCAAAGAGCGCAACCGGTAACCTTTGCTCATTATATAATGGCATATGCTCAGATGCTTATGAGAGATGTGACCCGTATAAACGATACATTAAAAAGAATGAATGTCATGCCGCTTGGTTCAGGGGCGCTTGCTTCTACCACTTACCCGATCGACAGAATGTCGGTTGCGGCAGAACTCGGTTTTGACGGTGTAACGCTCAATTCGATAGACGGCGTGTCTGACAGAGATTTTGTTATTGAAAGCGCTTCGGTACTTTCAATACTTATGATGCATATGAGCCGCTTTTCAGAAGAGATAATACTTTGGTGCTCATCTGAGTTTTCGTTTATAGAACTTGATGACGCTTTTTCAACAGGTTCTTCAATAATGCCACAGAAAAAAAATCCGGATATAGCGGAACTCGTAAGAGGAAAAAGCGGACGCGTTTACGGATCGCTAATGACACTTCTTACGGTTATGAAGGGGATTCCGCTGGCATATAACAAGGATATGCAGGAGGACAAAGAAGCGATATTTGATGCAATAGACAATACTCTTCTTTCAGTTACTGTGTTTACCGAGATGTTTGATACAATGACAGTTAAGGTAAATGCTTTGCGTCGTGCAGCGGAAAAGGGCTTTATAAATGCTACCGACTGTGCGGATTATCTTGTCAAAAACGGAATTCCGTTCCGTGACGCATATAAGATAACCGGAAAAATCATAGCATATTGTATAGATAATGATAAGACGCTTGAAACGCTTACAATGGAAGAATACAAAAGTTTTTCTGATAGTTTCGGAGAGGGAGTTTACAAAGCGGTGGATCTTTTAAACTGTGTAAACGGCAGAAATGTTATAGGAGGACCTGCTCCGAGCGCGGTAAAAAAACAACTTGAAAATTGCAAAGAATTTTTGAAAACACAGAATTCATAACTCTGATATTCTTTGCGCGCACTTAAAAAACGTACAGGAAATCAGAATTTACTGAAAAATAAATGATCCCGTTTGTAAAAATTAAAATTCAAAAACAGATTTAAATCAAGACGGTCATTTTTGAAGATTGGAGAAAAAATAATGGAAAAGATAAAAGTTGGTATAGTAGGAGCAACCGGATACGCAGGAGCAGAACTCGTAAGACTTCTTTTAACACATCCGTATGCCGAGATAACAGCGGTCTCTTCAGTAACATACGAAGGGAAAAAACTTTCCGAAGTTTATCCGAATTTTAAAGAGATAGCGGAATATACGCTTGAAAATTCCGATACTGTCATCAAAAAATGCGATGTAATATTTGCGTCTCTTCCGCACGGACTTTCTGAACCCCTTGCTGAAAAGTGTATTGAAGCGGGCAAACTTCTTATAGATCTTGGAGCCGATTTCCGGATGTACGACGAAAAAGCATATTCCGACTGGTACAAAAGAGAATACAGCCATCCGAATCTTCATAAATATGCGGTCTATGCACTTCCCGAATTGTACAGGGAAAAGATAAAAACGGCAAAGATAATCGGGAATCCCGGCTGTTACCCGACATCTGTTGCCCTTGCTGTTTTTCCGCTTCTCAAAAACCGCCTTGCAAAAACAGAAGGTATTATAATAGATTCCAAATCCGGAGTTACGGGTTCAGGAAGAGGGCTTACTCAGGGTACTCATTACCCTGACACAAATGAGGCTTTTTCAGCATATAAAGCAGGAGAACACAGACATACTCCGGAGATTGAGCAGACTCTCAGTGACATTGCAGGTAAGCCGGTCACCGTTACATTCGTACCGCACCTTCTTCCGGTAAACAGGGGTATTGAATCTACTGTTTACATGACTTTGAATGATGGGGTAACTAAGGAGCAGGTTGTGGAAGCATTCAAAACGGCATATGAGAACGAACAGTTTGTACGACTTGAGACGCTCGGAAATTATGCCAATATAAAAAATGTCCGCATGTCCAATTACTGTGATATTTCACTTCATTTTGACATGAGAAATAACCATGTTATTGTTTCTTCCGTCATAGATAACATGGTAAAGGGTGCCGCAGGACAGGCAATACAGAATATGAATATCCGTTTTGGTTTACCGGAAGAAACGGGAATATTAATGCCTCCTCAGCAGTTTTAAAAGCAGTATGTTCAAATGCTGCGGTAAGAAAGCGGTAACTAACAAGGTATCTCAGTATAAAATGACCGATACATTAAAAAATTATGAGGAAAAAAGAGAGATATTTACAAAACAAAATCCAACAGAAAAACATATAATGGAGAATTATCATGACAGAGATATTTAATCCGCAGATGCCGGAATCTGTAAAAAAATTATCAAATTTTGAAAAAGCATTTGTTCTTGTCAGAGCGCTCCCATACATACAAAACTATTACGGAAAAACCGTAGTGGTCAAGTACGGAGGAAATGCAATGATAAACGAGGAACTAAAAGAAGCGGTCATTTCCGACATAGTCCTTTTGTCGTGCGTCGGTATAAATATAGTTCTCGTTCACGGCGGAGGCCCCGAAATAAACGAGATGCTCGAAAAGACAGGGAAAAAATCAAAATTTGTTAACGGGCTTAGGTATACAGACGACGAGACCATGGATATCGTTCAGATGGTACTTGCCGGAAAAGTTAACAAAGAACTTGTAAACCAACTTCAGAAAATAGGGGGTAAGGCGGTAGGTCTCAGCGGACTTGACGGAGGTATGATAAAGGCTAAGAAACTTACAGCAGACGGCTTTGATTACGGAAATGTAGGTGAGATAACCGATGTAAATACCGATATTATTACTGCAAATATGAAGAATGGATTCACACCGGTGGTAAGTACAGTTGCACAGGGTGTTGACGGTAACGCAGTCTACAATATCAATGCGGATACGGCGGCTGCAAAAATAGCAGTTGCCCTCGGAGCGACGAATCTTATTCTGCTTACTGATATAGCAGGCGTTATGAGGGATCCTAAGGATCCTTCAACACTTATCCCGGAAATAAAAATCAGTGAGATAGAAGGACTTATAAATGACGGTATAATCAAGGGCGGAATGATACCTAAGATACGTTGCTGTGCGGATGCTATACATGACGGTGTTTCAAGAGCATGTATACTCGACGGAAGAGTACCTCATTCAATACTTCTGGAGATTCTTTCGGATGAAGGAGTCGGAACAATGTTCAGCTGTTAAGAAAATTTTAAAAACCCATGGCTGGTTTTCGGAATTACCTATACAGGTTATATAAAAAATTGAAATAAGGTGAAAATATGAATAAAGACGAAATAATAAAACTTGATTCAGAGTATCTTACCCATATATACGGCAGAATTCCTCTTGCCCCGGAATACGGAAAAAACGCCACTGTTTATGAAAATGACGGAAAAAAATATATAGATTTTACCGCTGGGATAGGAGTAAATTCCATTGGAATTGCAAATGAAGTATGGTGTAGAGCGGTTTCAGAACAACTTGGGAAAATACAACACATATCCAATTATTATTATTCGGAGCCGACCGTGATGCTTGCAAAGACATTGGTAAAAACGAGCGGTATGAATAATGTTATTTTTTCAAACAGCGGAGCGGAGGCTAACGAAGCTGCTATAAAAGTTGCAAGAAAATACAGCTACGATAAGTACGGTACCGGTCGCAGTACCGTAATTACACTTATAAATTCTTTTCACGGCAGAACGATAACGACGCTTTCGGCTACTGGACAGGACGTATTTCATAAATACTTTTTTCCTTTTACCGAAGGATTTGTTTATGTTCCGGCAAACGATATAAGTGCGTTGAATGATGCATTGGACGGAAGTGTTTGTGCAATAATGTGTGAAGTGATTCAGGGAGAAGGCGGTGTAAATATACTTGAAGAAGAATATGTAAAGGAAGTTCGCTCGCTTTGTGACGAAAAAGACATTCTTCTCATATTTGATGAAGTTCAAACAGGCATCGGACGTACAGGAACACTATATGCACACACCCATTTTGATGTAAAAGCCGATATTTTTACGCTTGCAAAAGGACTTGGAGCAGGACTTCCGATTGGTGCCGCCGTTATTGGAGAAAAATGTAAAGATGTTATGAAACCGGGAGACCACGGTTCAACTTTCGGTGGAAACCCGGCGGTCTGTGCGGGTGCAAATGTTGTAATGAAGACATTGCTTTCCGAGGGATTTCTTGATCAGGTCAATGAAAAGGGAGACTACATAAGAAATACTGTTAAAAATTTTGGTTTTTCCTGCATAAAAGAAGTCAGGGGAATGGGACTTATGATCGGGATCCAGATAACATTATCGCATAAGGACATTTGCAAAAAATGCTTATCCGAAGGGCTTATGATATTGACGGCAGGAAAAGATGTTTTACGTATGCTCCCGCCGCTTACAATAAGTTATGAAGAAATTGACAATGGACTTGATATTTTAAAATCTGTTCTTTCAGGTAATAATTAAAACAAAGGGCATAAATCAAGTATGAAAAGCATAAACTAAATGCGGAGAAAGGACGGTGGAAGTTATCATAAACGAAAAAAGGAACAGCGGACAGACATTTTTATCCGGTGTATTGGTGCTTACTGCCGCTAACCTGATCTCAAAAGTAATAGGACTTGTCTTTAAAATACCGCTTACTAATATGCTCGGAAACGAAGGTATGGGGTATTTTAATACCGCATATCAAATATATACATGGCTTTATATGGTTTCAACAGCGGGACTTCCGGTGGCACTTTCGCTTATGATATCAGAGTATAACGCGAAAGGGAAGCAATTTTTGAGCAGGAGAATTTTTCGTTTGACTCTTGCTGTTTTTTCGGTATTCGGTCTTGTAGGAAGCCTGTTTATGTTTTTCTTTTGCCGCGGACTTGCGGCTTTTATTTCGGCTGACCTTTCCTACCTTTGTATACTTTCCATAGCACCTGCATTCTTTTTTATTTGCATTACAAGTACGATCAGGGGCTATTTTCAGGGACACCGTAATATGATCCCGACAGCTGTTTCTGAAGTATTGGAATCACTTGGCAAGTTGGCTATAGGAATAGGTTTGGGAGCATACGCATTAAATAAAGGATATCCGCTTCATAAAGTAGCGGCGTATTCTATTTTTGGTGTAACGGTAGGAGTATTTGCCGGAGCGGTTTTACTTATTTTTTCAGCCGTTTTTTCAAAAATTTTAACTAAGAGAACATCGGTAGAATTTTCAGTAGAGGAAAGCACTGTATCAAATAAACAACTTTTGGCAGAGTTTTTAAAAATTGCAGTTCCTATCATGATATCATCATCGTTGCTCAGCATGTCG
The DNA here is from genome assembly GCA_944381115.1 of uncultured Clostridia bacterium. GTDB lineage: Bacteria > Bacillota > Clostridia > Oscillospirales > CAG-272 > SIG673. The sequence goes on along the minus strand of CALWJV010000001.1, from coordinate 133,573 downwards.
TCTATGATTGATACGTTTATTGTAATACGAAGGATGCAGGATTTTGGTCTGACCGAACCGGCTGCAGTCGCCCTGTATGGGAATTATACAGCGTACTGTGTAACTCTTTTTAATCTTCCGTCGGTTCTTATATATCCGATAGTAAATGCACTGATTCCGTCTCTTTCCGCGGCGCGAGCAACTAAAAACGATAGCAGGGTAAACCTTATAATGCTTAAAAGTATAAAACTTGCATCGGTTATTGCCTTGCCTTGTACTTTTGGTCTTGCGGCAATGAGCGGTCCGATATTAAAACTGATATTTTCAAATGCGGAAAATGCAGAAATGGCGGCGCCATTGCTTTCAACGTTAGCACCGTCAGTATTTCTTATTGGTGTGTTGGCAGTAACAAACGGTGTTCTTCAAGCGTGTAAACTTCAAAAATATTCGCTTTTTTCAATGTTATGCGGTGCAATTGTCAAAGGAGTAAGCGCGTATTTTCTTGTAGGAGTACCTGTTGGCAATACAACACTAAATATGTATGCTTCGCCCATAAGCACATTTTTGTTTTATCTTACTATAACGGTTATGAATTTATATTTTATAGTAAAATACGCAAAAATAAAGGTACCGGTTATATCTATATTTATGAGACCTTTTTTGGCATCTGTTATATGTGTTTTGGCGGGGTTGGCAGTTTACGGAGCGTCAATAACACTTATTGGATATTCCGGGGTAGTAACCGTTGTTTCCATTGCTACAGCGGCAATAGTATATGGGTTGATGCTCATATTACTCGGCGGCATAACAAAAGAAGATGTCGGGCTTATTCCAAAAGCGGAAAAATTGTTACAGATCCCTATATTTAAAAAAGTAATTAAAGAAAAATAACCGTATTATGTTTGATTTTATATAATTAAAGTAAAAAAACAGTGCGTTTTTATTGTAGCGCACTGTTTTTTGTTATAATGTATTTGATTATTTTGAGTGTTTTATAGATATTTTTCCACTTTTATAAATATTCTGCCTTTTTTGCTGATCTTATCAGAAATACAAACTTTGAATTTACCATACCCGGTAGCATTTATAATAGAGTTATCTTCGACAGTTTTATCGCATTCTGTGCAGAGACGTCTGTTAAGATACAACCTGCCGCTTTTAATTAAAGATGAAGCGGAATCTCTGGAAATTTTAAATCCGCATGAAGCAATTGCGTCAATTCTGGGAGAAGCAACCGTGTCTGTTATAATTTCAAACTGGGCGGACGGAACGTAAAGATTTTGAAGAGAAATTTCCTTTACAGTTAATTTTGCCCTACCTGCCGATACGAATTCTCTTAAAAGAAATTCTTTTATTTCGCGTTTAATTATTATGTCAGCTTTATGGTTTTCTTTGTCTACCAGAATGTCTCCTATACTGTCTTTTGAGATACCGTGACCAATCAATGCACCCAAGAAATCGCGATGTGTGAGTTGATAGTCTTTGTAAAACGATGCTCGCACCGCGGATATAGGATAGTTTTCTTCGTCAAGTTGTACATATTCCGGACAGAATACCATAAGTCTCCTTACAGCATCGGAATATCCTCCTGAAAATTCATATTTTACATTGGAATCAAAATTAAGAAAGGACAAAAGAATATCCTGCTCCCTTTCATTCAAAAAACCGGTTGAATAAATTGAATAGCGGGTAACGCACTGTTTTATTTTGTCCTCTGCTTTACGAATAAGGAGTTTTTCATCATCGTTTAAAATATGGGAAGCCGCCATAAAAACAAGTTGCCTTTCATTATGGTATTAAATAATATTTAGTTATTAATGTAAAATAAAATGAGTACGGAATGCCAGTTTGTTTTTTGGTAAGGCATCTCGTTATAGATTTAATAATAAAATTGTGTTTGAAAGGACATTTGAGCCTTTTTATAAGTAGGTTTTGAGGGAATTCTATGTTTCAAATTTCGGATTCATTGTCTTCGAAATTTTTTAAAACAGAGGCCGCTTTTTTTGAAAGAATGTAAAAAGATATACCGATATTTTTTAGAAATTCGTTAAATTCAATTATCTTTGGTTTGTTCTTTTGTGCATTTAATATCTCTGCTTCGGCTAATCTTTTACATATACCGCCGACTTTTTCTGGTTTTTTTACGAAAAAGTCGCATTCACTGACTTTTGCAGAGTAGCGATATCCTTTTTTTATAAGTTCAGTAACAATTACGCACATTTCCGAAAAGTGATAATATTCGTAATTCCCTGAAAAACAAAATTTTTTCCCTTTGTTCATCGGTTGTTTAACCGCAAGTTTACGTATAATATTCTTAAATCTGTCCTTGTTTATACCTTTGAGCATATTTTTTTCACCGGGTTTAAGCGGTGTTTTGGGTTTAAAATAAGTTGCAGTAATGTTTCCGTTTATCAAGGCACCTCCGCACCTTGGAACATTTTCTATAAATTGCAGAGGTGAAAGGCCGTGTTTTTGGCAAAGTTTTTTCAAAACCATCGCCGTAGCAAGAGCATCACTGCTGCTTTTATGATTTGCAATATCCGGATCTATTCCGAGTGACTCACAGGCAGTGGGAAGGGAAGAGAGATTTTTTTCGCTGTCTTCGGAGCAATGTTTGAATATTCTTTGTACATCGTAAAATCTGAAGTCTATCATAGGAAGGCCGTATCTCTCGAATTCCGAGCGCAAAAAACCGGCATCGTTTTCCGGAGCAAATCCAAAAATAAGTGTGTTGGGTCCCAAAAGAAGCGAGCGGACCTCTTCATAATGATCTGGAAAAGGTTTTGCGATTTTGAATACGCTTTCGGGGTACGCAAGTTTTATATTTACCTTTGCATTTGCACCGTAACTGCGCAGACGGAACGGTGCTTTGGGATTTATTATGATATCCCGGATCTCGGTGACCTCAAGCAGATCATTTAATTTTACGTATCCGAAACTGCATATTTTTCCGTTTCCATAATCGCAGTTTGCACATTCTATGTCAAAAAAGAGATAATTCATTTGCTTTGAAATTCCTTTGTAAGTTGCTTTTTTATTTTCACATTCCGTAAATGCGAAAGGAACAAGGTTATTAAAAATGTTTTTTATCGGGTGTAAAAAATCAAAAACAAGTATATAAATATATTATAACATAAAAAACATACAATTGCAACCGAAAAAATAAAAACGGAAAAAATTAAATTTTGACGAAAAGTGATTATAACAGAATAAAACATATACATTTAGGTATTTTTTACGCGGATATTGACAAAAAAACGGGGGTATGTTATAATATTACGCAGGTAAAATTTTGTTTTATAAACAATAACATCGACAGGAAATAACAATATTATAAAACTAAATAAAATAGGGATTAACTGTTTGCAAATACGGAGAGGAGCATCATAATGTCGGTAAGTTTTAAAGACTTCAATAGAAATGTTATGAATAGAAAATTGGCAATTGATAACTCTTACAAATCAGAGGGCGGTGATCTTGAGAAAGAAGGATCTTCGTACGAGGAAAGCGAATTTTCTTCAGAATTTGCGTCGCTCAACAATACCGTATCGACTGCAAGATCGTTACAAAGGATAGACGGTTATCATACCATACAAAACGGAAAAGTAAAGACTTTTATTAAAAGAGTACTTAGAAAACTTCTGAAGATATTTTTCGGGTGGTACATTTTTCCTGTTTATGAGCAGCAATCTGAAGTCAATTCACTTTTAATTGATTCGATAAAGCAACTCAGCGATACTTTAGAATCTGTCAGTATAAATCTTTCAGAAACAAATAACAAACTTCTTCAACTCAATGAAGAATTCAAAAAAACGCTCAGTTATGACATTCCTTGCGGTGAAGATCTGTTTTATCACTGCTTTGAGGAGCGGTTCAGAGGCACAAGAGAAAATATTACTGAAAGACTCAGACTTTATATTCCGGTCGTCAAGGAGTATCTTCCTGATTTCAGTAAATGCAGATTTGTGGATATAGGAAGCGGCAGAGGAGAGTGGCTTGATGTTATCAGGGAAAACGGTGCTGTCGATTATATAGGAATTGACCTTAACAAGCTCCAGAATTCCGTTGCGGAAGAGCACGGACATAAAACTGTGTGTGCCGACTGTGTAAAGTATATTGAGGAGCTTCCCGAAAACAGTATCGATATGATATCCGGTATACAGGTTATCGAACATCTGCATCAGTCTGATCTTATGAATCTTTTTAAACATTGTCTCAGAGTACTGAAATCAGGTGGTATAGCGATGTTTGAAACACCGAACCCGGATAATATTTCGGTTGGAGCCAACACCTTCTTTTTTGATCCGACGCACAAGCGTATCCTTCCTCCACAGATGATAAAGTATTATTTTGACTGGTGTGGTTTCAAAGACGTAAGGATCATAGAATCAAATCCTAATTCCTCTTGGAAGGAATTAAATATTGAAACGGATAATGAAATTTATAAGGAATGCGAAAATAAGATAAACAGTATTGCACGTCAACTGTACGGACCAATGGACTATGCAATTATTGCGATCAAGGAGTGAGTATAATGAAAAAGAAAGTGGCGGTTCTTCATTCTCAGGTTCCTTTTATACGAGGCGGAGCCGAAATAATGATTGAAACTTTGACTGCAAAACTCAGAGAAAGAGGATTCGAAGCGGACATAGTTTCTTTGCCTTTTAAATGGTACCCGAATAACAGTCTTCTGGATTCATATGCAATGTGGAGGACAGTAGATCTTACTGAATCGAACGGAAGCAAAATAGATCTTGTTATTTCTGCAAAAACACCTACATTTATGATCAGACACGAAAATAAAGCATTATGGCTGATGCATCAGCACAGAGCGGCATATGATCTGGCAAGCAGTGTTCAGGCAGGAGGGTTTCATACCGTTCCGGGCGGGGAAGAAATGATAAAAAAAATAACATATCTTGATTGTCTCGGAATAAATGAATTTAAAGATAAATTTACTATTTCGAAAAATGTTACGCAAAGACTTAAACATTTTAACGGTATAGATTCGACTCCTCTTTATCATCCGCCGTCACTTGCGGGAAGGTATTATTTTGAATCACTTGGTGACTATATGCTGTCCGTCGGCAGACTTGACAGTACGAAAAGAGTTTATCTTGTAATTGAAGCGCTTCAATACTGTGACAGCAGGATTAAAGCGGTAATTGCCGGAAAAGGCAGAGAAATGGATAATCTAAAAAAACTTGCTGACAGACTTGGGGTAACCGACAGAGTCAAATTTCTCGGTTTTGTGCCGGACGGCGATCTTCTTAAACTCTATTCTGAATGTCTCGGTGTATGTTTCCCTCCAATTGATGAAGACTACGGCTATATAACATTGGAAGCGTTCCTGTCGAAAAAACCGATAGTTACCTGCCGTGATTCGGGCGGTGTACTTGAATTCGTAAAAGAGGGCGAAAACGGGTTTATATGTGATGTTTCGGCCGAACAACTCGGTAAAAGGTTTGATGAACTTTACAAAAATAAAGAAATGGCTAAAGAAATGGGTAATGCCGGATTTGACATTGTTAAAGATATATGTTGGGACAATGTTATTGATGAACTAACAAAAAGTATAAGGTGAAAAGGTGATAAAAATGAGAATAGGATATTGTTCTCCTTTCAATCCGATGAAATCCGGAATATCTGATTTCAGCGAGGAATTGGTTCCTGCACTGAAAAATCAGAATATAGATGTAGTTATTTTTTCACCGGAAAAGGTTGAAAATAAGGATATTTTGAATAATTTTGAAGTATACGCGCTTTCAAAATTAAACGAAAAAAAAATTCGCGATAATCTTGACCTTATTGTTTATCAAATCGGTAACAATTACAGTTATCACGGACAAATTGTTGAAATGCTGTTGAAGTATCCCGGTATTGCTGAACTTCACGAAATCGGTCTTCATCATTTGGTCGCGGAAAGTATCCTTGATAAAAAAGGATCAGAGGAATATCTTAAATATGTAGAGTACTGCCACGGTAAAAGAGGAGTTGCGATCGCGAAGAAATTTTTCAAGTATGGTGGAAAGGCACCGTGGGAGCAATACCCTCTCGAACTTAATATGGCAAGAAAAATTATAGAGAGTGCTACCGGTATAATTGTACATTCAGAAATGTCTAAACAAATGGCACTGGGAATTTGCGATACAAGACCTATCGTAAAAATTCCGCACCATTCTGCTGAATTTCTTGAGGACTATAAAAATGAAACAAAAATAGCAAAGAAAAAATTCGGAATATCAGATGAAATTTTGGTTTTGGGTTCGTTTGGTTTTGCAACTCCGACAAAACGTATACTTCAAATAATAGAAGCATGTGCAAGATATAAAAAAGAAATCTCTGATAAATTTATATATTATATTGTAGGAGAGGTGTCTCCGTCTCTGAACCTCGAACAGAAAATAGCAGAATACGGATTGACTGAAAATGTCAGAATTACCGGTTTTGTAACTTTGGACGAATTTAAAAACTATATTAAATTATGCGATATATGCATAAATCTTAGATATCCGACGCAGGGAGAAAGTTCTGGAAGTATACACCGTATGCTCGGTATGGGCAAGCCGATAATAACAACGGATATCGGAACTTTTTCTGAATTTCCCGATTCGGTTGCACTAAAAGTAGGGTATGACGAAAATGAAGCAGATGATATTTTTAATGCAATATGTGTAATGTCAAAAAATAAAAAGACTTTGGAAAAATACAGCCAAAATGCATTAAATTATGCCAAAGATAATTTTGAAATTAACGCAAATGCTGGGAAATATGCAAAATTTTTCAGAAATATGATTGAAGGTACATGGCAACCGGATTATCAAGATGTTGTTATAGGAAGGCTCTGCGAGTTAAAACTGACAGATGAAAATTATCTTAAACATTTACCTTACATTGAACTGCAAATGTTCTGATTAAATGTGAGCAAATCAGAAAAATACAGTTTTAATAAGATATAAAAGGTAAAAAGTGGGGAAATGAATCCTGATATACAAAAAAGAGTCAGAAAAAGAAAAAAGAACCGTTTCTTTTGGAAGCGGTTCTTTTTTCGTGTAATTCGTGTAAATTAAATTAAGCGCCGAGTTGATTGAGTTTAATAGCCATACGGCTTGTTTTTCTTGCAGCCTTATTTTTGGAAATGATTCCATGTGCGGCCGCGCGGTCAATTTTTTTGCACATTGCTTTAAAAGCATCTTCTGCAGCAACCTTGTCTCCTGTGGCAAGAGCAACCTCGTACTTTTTAATAGCTGTTTTTAAAATGGTTTTCTCAATCTTATTGCGCATCGTTTTCGTCTCTGTAATCTTGACGCGCTTCTTTGCAGATTTAATATTCGGCATTTGGAAATTACCTCCTTCGAAAAAAATAGATATATTCACCTTATTATTTTACCACAACATTTTCGAAAAATCAATAGGTTTTGCAAAAAAAAATAAAAAATATTTTTTGTGAACAAAAAGTAAAATATAATTGTTAATAAAGTGTAAAATATTTTTTTGCGTCTTGACAGTTTAAAAAAGATATGATAAAATGTACACTGATATAATAAGCGATAATTGTTTGCTTATGGACGGACCTCCGTGATGTTTACGCAGTAAACAAAGGTGAAAAAGATATTTTTTTGGCGAAATGCAGCGCAGCTTATAATTCGACGGTAACCAGCTTGTCGTAGGGGTAGCGTGGGTGTGGCTTATAATTCGACGGTAACCAGCTTTGTCGTAGGGGTAGCACAAAAGAAAAGATATTTTGCTTGCTTTTTGTATGCTGCGTTAAATTTTCAGGGCGGTCTGTTAATTTTTATACTCGAGTTATAAGAGTTGCAAATTTAAAACAGAGAGGAAGCCTATAATGATCAAGGAACAAAAGATCAGTAACAGAATCACACGCAAAAGTTTTGCGAAAATAGATGAAGCTCTCGAAATGCCAAACCTTATTGATGTACAGAAGAAATCATACCAATGGTTTTTAAATGAAGGCATGCAAGAGGTTCTCCGCGATGTTTCCCCGATTAAAGACCATTCGGAAAATTTTTGTATTGAGTTCGTAGATTTCTCAATAGACGAGGCTCCGAAATATCCAATAGAGGAGTGTAAAGAAAGAGACGTAAACTACGCTGCACCAATGCGTGTAAAGGTAAGACTTTTAAATAAAGAAACAGGCTCGGTTGTCGAAAAATCGCTTTTTATGTGCGATTTTCCGCTTATGACTGACAACGGGACATTTGTTATTAATGGTGCTGAAAGAGTTATAGTTTCTCAGATTGTACGTTCTCCAGGTGTTTATTACAAATCACAGATGGATAAAAGCGGAAAGAAGATGTTTAGTGCAACCGTTATTCCGTACAGAGGAGCGTGGCTTGAATATGAAACTGATGTAAATGATGTTTTTTATGTGCGTATAGATAAAAATCGGAAAATGCCGGTTACTGTCTTTATCCGTGCGCTTGGAGTTGAGACAGATAATGACATAAAAGAGCTTTTCGGAAATAACTCAAGAATAAATGCAACAATTAATAAAGACGGTATTACAGCAGAGGCTGTCGCAAACCAGACATCCGAAAGAGAAGAGGCACTTAAAGAACTTTACAAAAAACTCCGTCCGGGAGAACCTCCTACAGTCGAAAGTGCGGAAATGCTCATTACAAGATTTTTCTTTGAACCGAGGTTTTATGACCTTGCACCTGTTGGACGTTATAAATTTGACAAAAAACTCGGTCTTGCAAACCGTATAAAAGGTAAAGTTCTCAGCCGTGATGCAGTTTCTTCTTATACGGGTGAGTTCGTTGCCGCAGCAGGCGAAAAACTCACAAATGAAAAAGCAGAGGCGATCGAAGCAGCGGGAGTAAACGAAGTATATCTTGTGCGTGAAAACGGAGAAGAATACAGAGTATTTTCAAATGGAATGATATACCCGTCCGTATTCAATTTGGATCTGTCGCAAATTGGGATTACCGGTAAAGTAAGAGCGGAAGAATTGCAGAAAATATGTGAAGAAGCGGGAAATGACAAGGAAACCATTGTAAAACTTTCAAGGGAAAATATTGCAAAACTTGTTCCAAAGCATATAACCCGCGATGATATACTTGCAACTATTAACTATATGATAGGGCTTGCCTATGATATAGGCGATGTCGATGATATTGACCATCTCGGAAACCGCCGTTTACGCTGTGTCGGAGAACTTCTTCAAAATCAGATGCGTATAGGCTTTTCCAGAATGGACAAGATCGTCAAAGAAAAAATGGGCACGCAGGACAGCGAAAGCATTACTCCTGAAAATGTAATAAATATACGACCGATTGTGACTGCTATCAGAGAATTTTTCGGTTCTTCTCCGCTATCGCAGTTCATGGATCAGAACAACCCGCTTGCCGAACTTACTCACAAACGCCGTTTGTCTGCTCTCGGTCCCGGAGGACTTTCCCGTGACCGTGCGTCTTTTGAAGTTCGTGACGTTCATTACACACATTATGGAAGGATATGTCCTATTGAAACTCCGGAAGGTCCTAATATAGGTCTTATCTGCTATCTCTCAACCTATGCAAAGATAAATGAATTCGGATTTATAGAGGCACCATACCGTAAAGTGGAAGTTGTAGATGTAAACGGTGAAAAGAAAGCGAGAGTAACTGACAAAATAGAATATATGACAGCCGATACGGAAGATAACTATGTTATTGCTCAGGCAAACACCCCAGTCGATGAAAATGGTTTTTTCCTTGAAAAAAGAGTCACCGGACGCGATCGTGCCGAAATCATAGAGATGGATGCCACAACACCGGAATATATGGATGTATCGCCTAAAATGGTCGTTTCGGTTGCCACGGCGATGATTCCGTTCCTTGAAAACGATGACAACGCCCGAGCACTTATGGGATCAAATATGCAAAAGCAGGCTGTTCCGCTTATGATTACCGAAAGTCCGATAGTAGCAACAGGTATGGAATACAAGGCGGCGGTAGACTCCGGAGTAGTCGTATGTGCAAAAAATGAAGGTGTTGTTGAAAAGGTAAGCGCAGATGAAATTGTTATAAGGACCGAAGAGGGACAGAAGGACGTATACCGCCTTATAAAATTCAAACGGTCGAATCAGGGCACATGTCTAAATCAGCGTCCGATAGTAAAGGTAAACGATGAGGTCAAAAAAGGTGAAGTAATTGCCGACGGACCTGCAACGTCTCTTGGCGAAATTTCTCTTGGAAAGAATGCTTTGATAGGATTCCTTACTTGGGAAGGTTATAACTACGAAGACGCAGTTCTTCTTAATGAAAAACTTGTAAGAGATGACGTTTATACATCTATCCACATAGAAGAATATTCCTGTGAAGCCAGAAATACTAAACTCGGGGACGAAGAGATCACAAGGGAAGTAAATAATGTCGGTGAAGATGCGCTTAAAGATTTAAATGCAGATGGAATTATACGTAAAGGTACAGAAGTTCACTCAGGTGATATATTAGTAGGTAAAATCACTCCTAAAGGAGATACGGAACTTACCCCTGAAGAAAGACTTTTACGTGCAATTTTCGGCGAAAAGGCTAGAGAGACAAGAGATACATCGCTTCGTTTGCCGCACGGAGGCTCGGGAATAGTTGTTGACGTAAAAGTATTTTCAAGAGAAAATTCGGATGAACTTCCTGCTGGAGTCAATAAAGTTGTAAGAGTATATATTGCGCAGAAACGTAAGATTTCTGTCGGGGATAAAATGGCGGGACGTCACGGTAATAAAGGTGTCGTTTCAAGAATACTTCCCCCTGAGGATATGCCGTTTCTTGCAGACGGAACTCCGCTCGATATAGTTCTGAACCCGATGGGCGTTCCTTCCCGAATGAATATCGGACAGGTTCTTGAAATGCACCTTGGTATCTCTGCCAAACGACTCGGATGGAAAGTAATGACTCCGGTGTTTGACGGTGCTAAAGAAAAGGATATCACAGAATTTATTATCCGTTCGGGACTTTACAGGGATCTTTTACCGAGCGATGATGTTTACCGCGATCTTTCCGATGTATCAGATGTGAGAAAAAATAAATTTGTTTATAAAATAGAAAAATCTGTTTGCCCTGGAAGCGGTATTTCAAAAGTAGTAATGGATGATTTGAGCGGACTTCCGAAAGCAAAACTTCTTACAGAGGAAGAAAAGAAAGATACGGAACTTTTGAATAAATTTATTTCCGAAGGTTGCCTTAAAACACTTACCACAAAAATTCTTTATAAAGAAGAAGACAACGAAAAAACCGGAGAACCCGGAATTGTAGAATTGACAGATGAAGAAAAACTTTCTCCGGAAAAAATATCCGAGCTTAAAGCGAACGGCCGCCTTAAACTTGCCGACGGAAAATCAATACTTTACGACGGAAGAACCGGTCAGCCATTTGATCATGCGGCGACAGTCGGAATAATGTACTACCTTAAGCTGCACCATCTTGTTGATGATAAGATTCATGCACGTGCAACAGGTCCATACTCCCTTGTTACCCAGCAGCCTCTGGGTGGAAAAGCTCAATGCGGTGGTCAAAGATTTGGAGAAATGGAAGTTTGGGCTTTGGAGGCTTACGGCGCGGCATATACTTTACAGGAAATCCTCACTGTTAAGAGCGATGATGTAAACGGACGTACCAAAACTTATGAAGCAATTGTAAAAGGTCAGAATATACCAACACCGGGTATTCCGGAATCTTTCAAAGTTCTTGTAAAAGAACTTCAGGCGCTTGGACTTTCAGTAAGAGTTCAGGATCCGGACGGCGAGGAAATAGAACTTTCTTCGCTTTCAGAAACAGAAATTGAACCAAGCAAAAAACAGCACTCATACTTTACCGAAGAAGAGATCGGAAGAAGTGTAGCAGAACAAAGTGAGTTGCTTGCAAACGGATTCAGCGAAGAAGGATATGACCTTGACGCAGATGACGACGCGTCAGATTACATTGACGATGAAGAAAATTATGATAACTCCGACGGCGACGAAGAGTTTGATTTTGATGAAGGCAAGGGTTATGAAGAATAATCAAAATACAGCTGATAAAAATAATAAATTGGAGGCTTACGATGGAACGAAATATTTTTGATTCAATCAAAATAGGGCTTGCGTCTCCGGAAATGATGAGAAAATGGTCATACGGTGAAGTCAAAAAGGCAGAGACAATAAACTACCGTACGCAAAAAGCGGAAAAAGACGGACTTTTTTGCGAAAAGATATTTGGTCCTACAAAGGATTATGAATGTTATTGTGGGAAGTATAAGAGGGTTCGCTATACAGGTAAAGTATGTGAAAAATGCGGAGTTGAGGTCACCTCTAAGAAAGTACGTCGGGAACGAATGGGGCATATTGAACTTGCAGCCCCTGTAGCTCATATATGGTATTTCAGAGCAATACCGTCACGTATAGGAACGCTTCTTGATATATCTCCAAGGCATCTTGAAAAAGTACTCTATTTTATCCAGTATATAGTTATTGATCCCGGTACAACACCGCTTACGCAGAATCAACTTCTTTCAGACCGTGAATATCAGGAATATTATAACAAATATCAGAATGATTTTGAGGTGGGAATGGGTGCTGAAGCAATAAAAAAATTGCTTCAGAAAATCGATCTTGATGCTCTTTCGGCATCGCTTAAGGCAGAATTAGAGACAGCATCCGGTCAAAAAAAAGCAAAGATAATAAAGCGTCTTACAATAGTAGAGGCATTCCGCAAATCAAACAATAAGCCGGAATGGATGATCCTTGATGTTATTCCCGTCATCCCTCCGGACATCAGACCTATGGTTCCGTTGGAAGGCGGCAGATACGCAAACTCGGACCTCAACGATTTATACAGGCGTGTTATAAACAGAAATGAACGTTTGTCAAAATTAATGAACCTTGACTCTCCTGATGTTATAGTAAAAAATGAAAAAAGAATGCTTCAGGAGGCGGTCGACGCACTTATAGATAACGGTCACCACGGAAAGGGAGTAACAGGCTCTTCAAACCGTCCTCTTAAATCGCTTTCCGATATACTCCGCGGAAAACAGGGACGTTTCCGTCAGAATCTTCTCGGTAAGCGTGTTGACTATTCCGGACGTTCGGTTATAGTTGTAGGTCCGGAACTTAAAATATATCAATGCGGCCTTCCTAAGGAAATGGCGCTTGAACTTTTCCGTCCGTTTGTTATGAAACGTCTTGTGGAATCTCAGAAGGCCTCCAATATAAAAGAGGCAAAGAAAAAGGTAGAGAGAGTGATGCCTGAGGTTTGGGACGCTCTTGAAATAGTTATCAAAGAGCATCCTGTTCTTCTTAACCGTGCTCCGACGCTCCACCGTCTTTCAGTCCAGGCATTTGAGCCTATTTTGGTTGAAGGTAAGGCAATAAAACTTCATCCTCTCGTATGTACAGCGTTCAACGCGGACTTTGACGGAGACCAGATGCCTGTTCACGTACCGCTTTCTTCTGAGGCACAGGCAGAAGCAAGATTCCTTATGCTTTCTGCAAACAATCTTTTAAAGCCCGCAGACGGACGTGCAGTCTCAGTCCCTTCTCAAGATATGGTTCTCGGATCATTTTATCTTACAATAGATAAATCCGGTGAGCCAGGCGAAGGAAATGTTTACAGAGATTTTGATGAAGCGGTGATGGCTTATGAAAACGGAGAACTCGGACTTCATGCTCCGATCAAGGTCCGTGTAAGCAAAGAAATAAACGGTGTAGTACACAGCGGATTTATAAATGCAACTTTGGGACGTATGATATTCAACAAACCTATCCCTCAGGATCTGGGTTTTGTTGACAGAAGTAAGCCGGAAAATCTTCTCAAACTTGAAATAAATTGCCCCGCTACCAAAAAAGTCTTGGGGAAAATAGTCGACAGTTGTATAAAAAAGCATACTATCTCTGAAACAGCAGTAGTTCTTGATGAAATTAAGGCACAGGGATTTAAGTATTCGACCAGAAGTGGTATATCAATTTCTTTTGCAGATGTTACAATTCCCGATGAAAAATATACCCTTGTTTCAGAAGCCGAAAAAGATGTTGAGAAGATTCGTATCGCATATGAGGACGGAGAACTTACTGAAGATGAGCGTTATAATAACGTAATAAGGATTTGGGAAAAGACCACAAACGAAGTTGTCGAAGCTCTTCAAAAACGTTTTGACAGATACAATCCTATTAAGATGATGAGCGACTCAGGAGCTCGTGGTAATATTACTCAGATGCGTCAACTTGCAGGTATGCGCGGACTAATGTTTAAAGCATCAGGCGAAACAATGGAATTACCTATAAAATCAAATTTCCGTGAAGGACTTAAAATACTTGAATATTTCATAGCTGCCCGCGGAGCACGTAAATCACTTTCAGATACCGCACTGCGTACAGCAGACTCAGGATACCTTACGCGACGTCTCGTTGACGTTTCTCAGGATGTTATAATACGCCAGGAAGATTGCGGAACAGACAGAGGTATAATTGTATCTGAGATTGTTGACGAAGGATCGGTTATAGAAAAACTTGAAGACCGACTTCTTGGCAGATATACTCAGGGAGATGTTCTTGACAACAATGGAAACGTTCTTGTTCCGGATAATACTTTAATGACAGAGGATGAAGTAAAAAAGATAACCTCAGAAGGAATCAAAGAAGTATGTATAAGAAGTATACTTGAGTGCGAATCGCTTCACGGCGTATGTGCACATTGTTACGGATCAGATCTTGCTTCGGGAAAAAAGGTCAATATCGGAGAGGCGGTCGGCATAATTGCCGCACAGTCAATAGGAGAACCCGGTACACAGCTTACCATGAGAACATTCCATACGGGAGGTGTTGCGGGTTCCAATATTACAAACGGTCTTCCGCGTGTTGAAGAATTGTTTGAAGCACGCAGACCCAAAAAGACAGCAATAATTTCAGAGTATACGGGAAAAGTTAAAATAATTGAAGTCAAGAGAACACGTAGCGTAAGTGTAGTTGATGAAAACGATGAGACGCTTGCTTCTTATACCATTCCTTATAATTCAAAGATTATTGTTGAAGATGGATCCATAATTACAAAAGGAAAGCCGATAACAGAAGGAAGCCTGGCACCCGCAGATATAATGAGAGTAAGCGGAGTAGACGAAGTTTTTGACTATATCATACGCGAGGTACAAAAAGTTTACCGTAGTCAGTCCGTTGATATAAATGATAAACACATTGAAGTTATCGCTCGCCAGATGACAAGAAAAATGCATATAGACGACAGCGGAAGCACAGATATGATGCAGGGCAGCGAAGTAGATAAATCCGAATTTAAACTTAAATGTGATGATATTATTGCAAAACAGGATGCAGGTGAGGAAGGACTTACCCTTCCAAAAGGATCTGTTGTTCTCAACGGTATTACCAAGGCCTCTCTTAAAACGGAATCTTTCCTTTCTGCAGCATCATTCCAGGAAACAACAAGGGTTCTTACAGAGGCAGCAATCGTAGGAAAAACAGATAACCTTCTCGGACTCAAGGAAAATGTTATAATAGGTAAATTGATACCTGCAGGTACGGGTATGGAATGTTACCGTAATGTAGAAGTTATGGTTGCGCCTGAAGAGGAAGAAGAATTTCAAGAAGAAACAGAGGAATGACCTCAGTAAATATTGAACGGGAGCCGGATCAAAACGGCTCCCGATTTTAATTAAAAAGTATTTTCTGCAGCGTTTTAAAATAAATTTAACACATAATTGTAATTTGAAAATTTCCATTTATTTCCACGTTAAAAAAAATAATTCAATACATAATCATTATAATGAAGAATAAATAAATGCATAGTTAAAACTTATATAAAATAAATATATTATATTGTGAAGTTTGTGCAAAAGGGAGAAAATTTTTAAAATAATTTAATATCATATTGACTTTTTATGTTAATTAATGGTATAATATTCATAAATTCGGCTTAATGAATATTCGTTTTGAATAATCAAAAAATGCCGCGTCGTTTGAAGAAAGGAGGAAGAAAATGCCAACATTTAATCAGATCGTAAGACAGGGAAGAAAAAAAGCGGAATACAAGTCTAAGGCTCCCGTACTGCAGCACGGTGTAAACACAATAAAAAATGTTACGACCGATCATCATGCACCGCAGAAGAGAGGCGTATGTACAAAGGTTACAACGACTACACCGAAGAAACCTAACTCTGCACTTCGTAAGATAGCAAGGGTAAGACTATCAAACGGAATGGAAGCAACGACGTATATTCCCGGTATTGGACACAATTTGCAGGAGCACTCCGTAGTTCTTATCAGAGGCGGACGTGTAAGAGACCTGCCTGGTGTACGTTATCATGTTATCCGCGGAACTCTTGATGCACAGGGAGTGGCTAAAAGAAATCAGGGCCGTTCCAAGTACGGAGCAAAGAGAGCCAAGGCCGGAAAGAAGTAATCCGGGAAAAATTGCCAGAGTCAAATCGGAAACGATTATAATTATATAAGAGTAACGGAGTCCATTGACCAAGGCAACAACGGGAAAGTAATTCACGAGTACCTGTGAATTCATATTATGTGAAGGAGGGAAGAAAAGTGCCAAGAAGAGGTCAGATTTCCAAAAGAGATGTTCTGCCGGATCCAATGTACCATTCAAAACTTGTAACAAAACTTATAAATAACATAATGGAAGACGGCAAGAAAGGCGTAGCTCAGAAGATAGTATATGATGCTTTTGAGATAGTAGAAGCCAAGACCGGTAAGAGTGCGCTTGATGCATTCAACGAAGCGCTTGAAAACGTAATGCCGAGACTAGAAGTTAAAGCAAGACGTGTAGGCGGTTCAACTTACCAGGTTCCTATGGAGGTCCATGAAGAGAGAAGACTTACATTGGGTCTTCGCTGGATGCGCACGTATGCAAGAAGCCGCAACGAAAAAACAATGGCGGAAAAACTTGCAGCAGAGATAGTGGACGCAATAAACAGCACCGGCGGTGCGTTTAAGAAAAAAGAAGAGACACACAGAATGGCTGAAGCAAATAAGGCTTTTGCCCATTACAGATATTAATAAATGCGAGCACCAAACTTTGAAAGGTTTGCTGTGCCGGAGGATTTTAAATTATGAAACCAAGAGAATATTCACTTGAACACACAAGAAATATCGGTATCATGGCCCATATAGATGCCGGTAAGACTACTACCACAGAAAGAATACTTTTCTATACCGGTAAGAAGCATAAGCTCGGTGAAACTCATGATGGTTCTGCAACGATGGACTGGATGGCACAGGAAGCGGAAAGAGGTATAACGATCACCTCCGCGGCTACCACATGTTATTGGTCCGGATCAGTCGGTCAATATGCCGGTCACAGAATAAACATCATCGACACACCCGGTCACGTTGATTTTACGGTAGAGGTCGAACGTTCGCTCCGTGTTCTTGACGGAAGCGTAACGGTATTCTGTGCAAAGGGCGGTGTTGAGCCGCAGTCTGAGACCGTATGGCGTCAGGCAAACAAATACAAAGTACCCAGAATGGCGTATGTAAACAAGATGGACATAATGGGTGCAGACTTTTACAGAGTTATAGATATGATGGAGAAAAGACTCCATTGTAAACCGGTACCTGTACAACTTCCAATCGGTTCTGAGGCTTCTTTCAAAGGTATTATAGACCTAATGAAGATGGAGGCAGACATATATTACGATGATCTCGGAAAAGATATGCGTGTAGAGCCTATTCCGGATGACATGCTCGAAAAGGCAAAGCAGTACCGCGAAAAGATGGTGGATGACATTTGCGCTACCGACGACGAACTTATGATGAAGTATCTTGAGGGCGAGGAAATAACAGTAAACGAACTCAAAGTTGCACTTCGTAAGGCGTGTATCGACAACGTACTTGTCCCTGTCGTTTGCGGATCTTCCTATAAAAATAAGGGCGTACAGAAAATGCTTGACGCCGTTATAGATTATATGCCTTCTCCGATTGACATTCCGCCTATCAAGGGAGTAAACCCCGAAACAAATGAAGATTGCGAAAGAAGAGCCGATGATAACGAGCCGTTTTCCGCTCTAGCATTCAAGATAATGAACGACCCAATGGGAGGCGGTGCACTTTGTTACTTCCGTGTTTATTCCGGAAAGGTTGAGACAGGCATGGAAGTTTATAATGCAACAAAAGGTAAATATGAGCGTTTCGGACGTATAATTCTTATGAATGCAAATGACCGAGAAAATATAGACGGATGTTACACGGGTGATATTGCGGCTGTTTCAGGAATGAAGGATACAACGACCGGAGATACGCTTTGTTTCGACGACAACCCCATTATACTTGAATCAATGGAGTTTCCGGAACCTGTTATCCGTGAAGCAATCGAGCCAAAGACAAAAAATGATCAGGAAAAACTCGGAATTGCTCTTTCAAAACTTGCCAGAGAAGACCCGACATTCAAGGTTTATACGGATGAAGAAACCGGTCAGACAATTATAGCCGGAATGGGTGAACTTCACCTTGATATAATAGTTGACCGTCTTAAGAGGGAGTTCAAAGTTGACGCAAATATAGGTAAGCCGCAGGTAGCATATAAAGAAGGAATCCGTAAGGCAGCATCCGCTGACACGAAGTACGCCAGACAAACAGGTGGACATGGTATGTACGGACATGCTAAGATCACCATTGAGCCGAACGAACTCGGTAAGGGTTACGAATTCATTGATGAAGTCGTAGGAGGAGAAGTTCCGAAAGAATACATCCCCGCAATCGATGCCGGTATCAGAAGTGCAATGCAAACAGGAATACTTGCAGGATATAATGTCGTTGATGTAAAAGTCAGACTTACGGGAGGTTCTTACCACGAAGTCGACTCAAATGAAATGGCATTTAAGATTGCAGGATCAATGGCGTTCAAAGAAGCAATGGCAAAGGCAGACCCTGTTCTTACCGAGCCGATAATGAAAGTTGTTGTAACTGCACCAAAAGAATATATGGGTAATATAACAGGAACTATAAGTTCCCGCCGCGGAACTATCATGTCCAGTGACGAAGAGTTCGGAATGATAGTTGTACACGCAGAAGTCCCGCTGTCCGAAATGTTCGGATATGCAACGGAACTCCGTTCATCCACGCAAGGACGAGGAGTTTATGTAATGGAACCAAGTCATTATGCAGAGGTTCCGAAGTCTGTTCAGGAAGCAGTTATAAAGAGCAGAGCAAAAAACAATTAATAAAAATAAACTAAAAATAAACTAATTAAATAAAAATTATTTCCATTTTAGGAGGATATTAATAATGGCAAAGGAAAAGTTTGAGAGAAACAAACCCCACGTAAACATTGGTACGATCGGTCACGTTGACCACGGTAAGACCACCCTTACAGCCGCAATTACAAAGACACTTTCTCTTGTAAACGGCAAAAACGAATTTCTTGCATATGATCAAATTGATAATGCTCCCGAAGAGAAAGCAAGAGGTATTACAATCAACACCCGTCACGTTGAGTATGAGACCGAAGCCCGTCACTACGCTCATGTTGACTGCCCCGGACATGCTGACTATGTTAAAAACATGATAACCGGTGCTGCTCAGATGGACGGTGCTATCCTCGTTGTTGCTGCTACAGACGGTCCGCTTCAACAGACCCGTGAACACGTTCTTCTTGCACGTCAGGTCGGTGTTCCCGCAATCGTAGTATTTATGAACAAAACAGACCTTGTTGACGACGAAGAACTTCTCGAACTCGTTGAGATGGACATTCGTGAACTCCTCAGTAAGTACGACTTCCCCGGTGATGATGTTCCGATTATCAAAGGATCCGCACGTAATGCTCTTGAATGCACAAGCACAGATATCAACGATCCTGCATACGCTCCTATCCTTGAACTTATGAAGGCTGTTGACGAGTATATTCCTACTCCTGTCAGAAAGTCAGACGAGCCCTTCCTTATGCCTGTTGAGGACGTTTTCTCAATCACAGGACGCGGAACGGTTGCTACCGGCCGTGTAGAGAGAGGTACAGTTAAACTTAACGACGTCGTTGAGATCATCGGACTTACCGACGAAAGAAAGCAGACAACGGTTACAGGCGTTGAGATGTTCCGTAAACTTCTTGATCAGGCTGAAGCCGGAGACAACATCGGACTTCTTCTCCGTGGTATCCAGAAGAACGAGATCGAAAGAGGACAGGTCCTCTGTAAGGTTGGAAGCGTTAACCCGCACACCAAGTTTAAAGGACAGGTTTACGTTCTTACCGAGAAAGAAGGAGGACGTAAAAAACCCTTCTTTAATGGTTACAGACCTCAGTTTTATTTCAGAACAACTGACGTTACAGGTAATATCAAACTTCCGGCTGACGTTGAAATGTGCAAACCCGGCGATAACGTAATAATGGATGTTGAACTTATTACTCCTATTGCTATTGAAGTTGGACTTCGTTTTGCTATCCGTGAAGGAGGCAGAACAGTAGGATCCGGTGTTGTTACCGAGATTCTTGGCTGATCCTGAAAAAACATCATTTGTATTTAATACGTGAAATATAAATATTACGTATAAATACTTACAACTATCCCGGAGGATATGACTCCTCCGGGTTATTTGTTAAGCAAACAAAATATTTTCGGGGGATGGTGAAATTCCACATCGGCGGTAAAGTCCGCGAGCCGTTTTAGACGGTTGAATAGGTGAAAATCCTATACCGACGGTTAAAGTCCGGATGGTAGAAAGTGTTCGCAAATACTCGGTAATATAACCGGGATTGAAAACTTGATATAATTTTTACAATGGATCATAAATGAAAAAATTGTATTAATAAAGTTATAAATGTTTGTTTGCGTAACAAATAACATCATAACTCCGAAAAAATACGGAGAAATTATTATGAATAACAGAACAAAACAGCAGGAAAATATTTTAAAAACTGTGACACTGGCCATTTTTACCGCTATTGCATTTGTCGCAGTTTGCGCTTTTCGCATAAATGTCCAATTTCTTACACTTGATATAAAAGATGCGATAATAGCGGTTGCTGCAATGATTTTCGGGCCTATTTCTGCGGTAGCAATGTCTGTCTGTGTGTCGTTTCTTGAAATGATAACGATAAGTAGTACCTTTATTTATGGATTCGTTATGAATGTATTGTCAACGCTTTCGTTTTCAGTCACGGCATCGCTGATATATAAATATAAAAGGAATATGTTCGGAGCAGTTATCGGACTTTTATGCGGAGTTTTTGCTGTAACGGCGGTAATGCTGTTGGCAAACTTTTTTATAACACCGTTCTACATGGTTGTTGACAGATCCACAGTTGTCGGTCTTATACCAACGCTACTTCTTCCGTTTAATCTGACAAAAGCTATTTTAAACGCGGCAATAACATTACTCATTTACAAGCCGATAATAACAGCGCTCAGGCGGGCAGGAGTAATAAAAAGTTTCGGGAATTACAGTTTCGGCAAAACCGTAATTATTGTTACCATAGTTTCATTGATAATTATAATTTTAAGTATAGTTATATTTATTAATGTACTGGATGCAAACATAACATGGTTTAATCCAAAAGAGTAAAATATTTAAAATGCGGTACATTAATAATATATATCGGTTAAATAATAAAAATATATGTAAAAGGAGGGATGTATTTGAGCGAATTTTTAAAATGTCTGATAATATTCGGAATATCCATGCTTCCGATCATAGAACTCAGAGGCGCAATACCCATTGGTTTTGAAATGGGACTTGGTTTTACCAAAACGCTGCTTATAAGCCTTGGCGGAAACTTGTTTATAATACCGTTTGTCGTTCTTCTTTTTAATAAAATCCTAGATATTATGAGAAAGATAAAATTTACGGCAAAAATAGCGGATTGGCTGGAAAAACGTGCTGAAAAAAATTCAAAAAAGATACAGGATCTGATATTTGTAGGACTTATGATTTTTGTTGCGATACCGCTTCCGGGTACAGGTGTATGGACAGCATCGATGGTAGCGGGATTAATGAAAATAAAATTTTGGCGTGCAGCTGTTCCAATATCGCTTGGTGTAGTTATTGCGGCTGCAATAGTTACGGGCGTTTATTTTGGGTTTAAAATAGTAATATAAGAAGTAATTTGAGAATCAATTATGACTATTGACTTTTTAATATACAATGTGATATAATGATACTATAATTAGTTTATCAGTAAATAACTATGCAAAAAAAACATATCTTTTGTGGTCTTATCAAGAGCGGCGGAGGGACAGGCCCTGCGAAGCCCGGCAACCTGCATACGCAAGGTGCTAATTCCGAGGAGATGAGATTCAATAACTCTAAAGATCCCCGGAAACTACGGGGATCTTTTTTGATAATTAAAACATTTTTGAAAGTTAACTGAAAAATAAAATTAACAAGATTTTTAAGTTTTAAAAATATAGTTTTATTTGGAAAATCAGAAAATAAAAAATATACGGAGAAAAGAAAAATGGGAAAGAAAATGTATTTTACATCGGAATCTGTTACAGAAGGACATCCCGATAAAATTTGTGATTGCATTTCAGATGCAATTTTGGACGCGATCTTAGAGCAAGATCCGCAGGCGCGTGTTGCTTGCGAGGCCACTACTACTACCGGTATAATTACGGTTATGGGTGAAATAACGACAAATGCAAATGTGGATTATCAGGAGATAATAAGAAAAACGGTTTGTGAAATAGGTTATGACAGAGAAGAATACGGTTTTGACGGCAATACATGCGCTGTGTTGAATCTTATACACCGCCAGTCTCCGGATATAGCCTTGGGTGTCGATAAATCTTTGGAGGCAAAAAACGGCGAAATAAAAGACGGACTTGATAACGGTGCCGGAGACCAAGGTATGATGTTCGGGTATGCCTGCAATGATACTCCGGAACTTATGCCGCTTCCGATTTCTCTTTCGCATAAACTGGCAAAAAGACTGACCGAAGTAAGGAAGAGCGGAAAACTCGGATATCTGCGTCCCGATGGAAAGACACAGGTAACGGTAATTTACGAAAACGGACGTCCGACAGCAGTTGATACGGTTGTTGTATCTTCGCAACATTCCGAAGATGTAGAAATGGATGTTCTGCGCAAGGATATTGTGGAAAATGTTATAAAACCGATAATACCCGAAGAACTTTGCAAAGGTAATATAAAAATATTTGTAAATCCGACAGGACGTTTTGTCATAGGCGGACCGTGCGGAGATTCCGGACTTACCGGACGAAAGATAATAGTTGATACATACGGAGGTTGGTCGAGACACGGAGGCGGTTCATTTTCAGGTAAAGATCCGACGAAGGTAGACAGAACGGCAGCGTATGCCGCAAGATACCTTGCAAAAAATGTAGTAAAAGCAGGACTTGCGGAAAAATGTGAAATCCAGATCGCTTATGCAATAGGCGTAGCAAAGCCTGTTTCATTAATGGTAGAGACGTTCGGTACCGGAAAAGTTTCCGAGGAAGAACTTGCCAAAAAACTTTCAGGACTTTTTGATCTTCGCCCGGCGGCTATAATAAAGAACTTTGATCTTCGCCGCCCGATATACAGAAATATAGCAGCATACGGTCACATGGGAAGGGCAGAACTTGATTTGCCATGGGAAAAAACGGATCTTGCGGAAAAAATTAAGGAGTCGTTTGTGGTTTGATACGGAATTTTTCAAAAATTTTAAAAAAAATCATTTAAGTTACGATATCAAAGATCAAAGAGGTATTGTTTTTAATAAACAGTACCTCTTTTTAAATATAAGAATTGTATTATAAATTCAAAATTTTCTGTAAAGTAAATGCGCACGAAAGTAAAAATAAAAACTTATTATTTTTTTCTGAAAAAAGATTTATGATTTTATAATCCTTGATTTTTTAATAAAATTATGATAAAATATACTTGTCAAAAGGGACAAAAAAGCAGAAAGGGGGATGCGAAGTGGATAAAATGCATGATACTGACGGCAAAGAAAAGATAAGCGGTGTTATTGAACATATAACATATCGTAATGAAGAGAACGGATATACGGTATGCAGCATATCTGAAGAAGATAAAGAGAATTCCGAGATTATAACGGTCGTCGGAATTATGCCTATGGTAAAGGTAGGAGAAACGATTAATGCAGTAGGGAAATGGAGTTTTCACCAGACTTACGGCAGACAGTTTTCAGTCGAATATTTTGAAAAGTATCTCCCGATTTCAACTTCAGCAATCCTCCAATATTTATCATCAAGAACGGTAAAAGGGATAGGTCCGAAGACCGCAGTCAAAATAGTAGGTGCATTTGGAGAAAGCACATTTGAAGTTATAGAAAAGGACCCGGAGCGTCTCGCTACGGTTTCCGGAATATCTATTCAAAAAGCAAAAGAAATAAGCGAAAATTTTAAAGAGCAATTCGGTGTGCGCGCCGTTATGATGTTTTGCCGTGACTACTTCGGACCAGCCACTGCCGTTAAAATTTATAAGCGATTTGGCGGAGCCGCCGTGGATATTATGAAGGACAATCCGTATATACTTTGCGACGAAATAAGCGGAATAGGTTTTGAAAAGGCAGACAAGGTAGCAAAGAGTCTTGGAATAGAGCAAAATTCTCCGCAAAGGGTGAGGAGCGGGATAATATACGTTTTAAATTACAATGCGTCCCAAAATGGGCATACGCTTGTACCAAAAGATCGTCTTATAGAACTCTCTTCCGTGCTTTTGAATGTTGATAAGCAACTTTGTGACGATGCAATAGACGTACTTTTATTTAAAAAAAAGATTGTGGTTGAAAAAGTGGGGACACGAGAGTGTGTTTATCTTTCAAAATACTGTGATGCAGAGTTTTACATAAAAGATAAACTTGACATGCTGGAGGCAACCTGTGAAAAGATCGAAACTCCGAAAGCAGAAAATCTTATAAACGGGATAGAAGAAAAACTCGGAATAAAATATGAGGTAATGCAGAAAAAAGCGATTTTGCATTCTCTGATCGGAGGAGTTCTGGTGCTTACCGGAGGACCGGGAACCGGAAAAACCACGGTAATTAAAGGTATTATACAACTTTTCAAAGAAATGAGAAAAAAATATGTTCTTGCTGCACCTACCGGACGTGCTGCCAAGAGAATGACAGAAGCCACAGGAGCGGAAGCAAAGACAGTACATCGAATGCTTGAAACAATGTATACGGATGACCGGGAACACGTTTTTTCAAGAGACACAAACAATCCTCTTGATGAAGATCTTATTATAGTCGACGAGGCATCGATGATAGATACCCTTCTTATGTCTGCGCTTTTGAAAGCGATAAAGCCCGGCAGCCGGCTGATACTTATAGGTGACTCTGATCAACTTCCGTCTGTGGGTGCAGGCAATGTATTGAATGAAATCATTAGATCAGAGCGTTACCGTACAGTTACGCTTAAAAAGATCTTCCGACAGGCCGGACAAAGCCTTATTGTTACAAACGCACATGCTATAAATTCAGGTGAAGATCCTGAACTTTTGTGTAAAAATAACGATTTCTTTTTTGTAAGCAGGGAAGATGAAAATTCGATAGCCGAAACAGTTGCTGCCCTGTATGTCAGCAGGATACCGAAAAAATACAGAGCAGATCCGTTCAGCGAGATCCAGGTGATAACCCCGTCTCACCGAGGACCTGCAGGAACGGATGCGTTAAATATTATGCTTCAGAGGTATTTAAATCCTCCGTCTCCTAAAAAGAAAGAAAAAAAGTACCGTGAAACTGTTTTTCGAGAGGGAGATAAAGTTATGCAGATAAAAAATAATTACGATATTCTTTGGACAAGGGACGGAGATGACGGGTACGGAATTTTTAACGGAGATATCGGTATAATAATTTCTGTGCTTTACGACGATGAGGCAATGCTTATAGATTTTGACGGACGTATGACAAAATACGATTTTACAATGCTTGAAGAGCTTGAACATGCTTATGCAATAACCGTGCATAAAAGCCAAGGAAGTGAATATCCGTATGTAATAATACCGATATATAACTGCGGTGACAGACTTCTTACACGAAATCTTCTTTATACTGCTGTAACCAGAGCACAAAGTATGGTAGTGCTTGTCGGTCGTGCAGAACTTATCCATCGTATGGTACAAAATAACCGTCATGTAAAAAGGTATACAGGACTAAAGTATATACTTGAATCAGACGGAAACATATATAAAGATTTTAATGAAAAAGACATTTAATAAAAAATGGTAAAGGAAGAAAAAATGAACTTATCAAATGTCGCAAATAATATTCTTGATCTTATATTTATTCCGAAATGTGCCGCATGCGGGATTGCGATCGACAGTTCAAAAAAGGCGCTTTGTGATAAATGTGCATATATTTACAATCTTGAAAGTAAGCAACTGTGCACAGATTGCTTTATGCCGTACCCATATTGTAAATGTACGGTGCATTACGGCGGTCATATTTTCAAAATGTTACGTGTTACAGGATATAAAATTAAAGAAAATTCTGTAACAAAACAGATGATTCTGGGTGTCAAAGACAATAAACACCATGCAGCATTTGAAATGATGGCTGATGAAATGTGCCGTGTTCTGAAAAGGCGTGCTCCTGAAATCGCGGAAGTACCAAAACTTGGAGTTATTGTTTGGGTTCCGAGAAGTAAAAAAGCAAAACGCGATTCCGGACATGATCAATCATATGAACTTGCACGACTTATTTCAAAAAAGACCGGAATAGAACTTGCAGATGCATTGATAAGCAAAGAAAAACAGGCACAGAAATCTTTAAATAAAGAAAAAAGAATGGAAAATGCAGAAATGAGTTATGACATTATTAAGGGAGTATATGACTTTTCGCATAAAAATGTTATAATTGTTGACGATATAGTTACAACGGGAGCCAGTATCGGGGTTTGCGGAGAAAAACTGATAAAAGCCGGAGCAGATAGCGTAACAGCGCTTGTGTATTCTAAAACCGAACATAATTGATTGAATATTTTTTAGTTTGAAAAGTAATGCAAAGATATTTGTTTAGTAAGTTATAATAAATGATAATTTCAGTTTTTTGCTTGAAACAATTTTTATAAAGTTAAATATAAATTTTATGTTGAATATTTAAAATTTCGGCAAAAAATATCTATAATAGGATTATAACAATAATATTTTATCTAAATTATGAGAAGTATAAAAATTTTACTTTGCAACAGTCAAATCAGCGCAAAAACGGAAGAAATTTTAAAAAAAAATAAATACCGTATATTTTATATACCAAAGTGCAGCAGTCTTGCAAAACCGGTTTGCTCCCATCCGGATATGCTGTTTTCAATTACGGATGAGCGTACCATACTTACTGACGGTAATTATTTTGCTGAAAATGCGGAATTTTTTAATCAACTTTCCAAGATAGGTTTAAAAACGGTGTGCAGTGAAAAAAGACTTTCAGATAAATATCCGAATGATATACTTTTTGACGCAGTAAAAACGGATAAAATTTTGATTGGTAACCTTAAATATACTGCACCGGAACTTTTTTCAGAAGGAATAAGGTCAATTAACGTAAAGCAAGGGTATGCACTTTGCTCGACTCTTTTGATGAAAAATTCCGCAATAACTTCGGATAAAGGAATATATAATGCGATTTCGGAGAACGGGTACCGTGTTCTGCAAATCAGCAGTGGAGATATTTACTTAAACGGATATGACTGCGGTTTTATTGGAGGAGCATCGGTTGTTTTGGAAGAAGAAAACATTGTGGTTTTTTTTGGAAATATAAAAAAACATAGAGACGGAGAAAAAATAGTAAATTTTTGTGAAGATCAAGGATATTCGGTAGTATTTGATAAAGAAACAGAATTGTCAGATTTTGGCGGGGCAAAAGTATTGAATTACGTATACAATTTTGAAGATTAAATAATTTTATTATAAAAAAAGAGATTCTTGTTTAGAAAGAATCTCTTTTATTGTTGTATATCATTTGTTTTAAGTTATTTATTGTTTATTTCTTCGCTTCTGCGAAGTTGACCGCATGAGGCGTTTATATCCGGACCTAATGTTCTCCTTACTGTTGCGTTTACTCCGAGGGATTTTAGGATATCAGCAAACTTTTGGGCAAAATGCCTGTCGACCGTTTTAAAATCTCGCTCAATTACAGGATTAAGTGGGATAAGGTTTACATGAATCGGCCCGCTTATATGCTTTTTCAAAACAGATGCAAGTTCTTTTGCATTTTCTTTTGAGTCATTTTTTCCGGAAATCAATGTATATTCAAAAGATATGCGACGACCGGTTTTTTTAAAATAATTATTACATGCATAAAGCAGTTCGGAAATACTGTATGTGTTGTTTATCGGCATAATTTCTGAACGTGAAATATCATTTGATGCATGTAGTGAGATTGAAAGAGTTATTGGAAAAGCCAGGTTTGCGAGTTCTGAAATTTTAGGAACTATTCCGCAGGTGGAAAGAGATATGTTACGATAACTTATGCCAAGTCCTTCAGGCTGGTTTACAAGTTTTAAAAATTTTATTACATTATCGTAGTTGTCGAGTGGCTCACCTATCCCCATCATCACGATATGGGATATCCTTTCGCCAATATCGGCAGAGGCGACAATAATTTGCCCAATAAGTTCAGATGGAAGAAGATCCCGTACCTTTCCTCCTATTGTTGAGGCGCAAAACCGGCATCCCATACGGCAGCCGCACTGCGAGGAAATACAGACAGAAAGACCGTAATTATATTTCATTACAACGCTTTCAATAAAATTTCCGTCATTAAGCAAAAAAAGATATTTTATTGTTCCGTCAATGTCAGAAACAAGTTTTTTTCTTATTTTAGGTAAATTTATTACCGCCATCCCATCAAGGTCAATACGCATTTTTTCCGGAATGTTGCTCATTTGAGAAAAATCATTTCCGCGATACATCCATTCGTATATCTGCTTAGCCCGAAATTTCTGATATCCGGATGCCGTTATAAATTCAGTAAGTTCTTCAAATGACATACTTAAAAAGTCCTTTTTATCTGGTACTTTCATAAAACAGTCCTATTGCAGTTATTAATATCGATATTTTTAAATTTTTAAAAATGTGAAAATAAAGATAATATCGGTCAAATAAATTTTTTTTCCAAAAGTACAACACAGTGCGCAGCAATACCTTCGCCTTTGCCTGTAAATCCGAGCCCTTCTTCCGTCGTAGCCTTTATATTTACTGAGTTATCAGTCACACCGAAAACAGAAGCAATATTTTTAACCATTTTCGGAATAAAGTCTGCAAGTTTAGGTTTCTGAGCAATAACGGTTACATCTGTATTTACCAGACCGTATCCGCATTGGCGTGCTTTTTCTGCGCAAATTTTTAAAAGTTCCATACTAGATATATTTTTATATTTTGGATCGGTATCAGGAAAATGTTTTCCGATGTCTCCGATACCGAGTGCACCGAAAACCGCATCGATTACGGCGTGTAAAAGTACATCGGCATCGGAATGACCGAGCAGTCCGTATTCATAAGGGATCTCCACGCCTCCGAGGACCATTTTTCTTCCTTTTGTCAGACGGTGGACATCATATCCGTGGCCTATTTTAAAATTCATTTTTGATATCCTTTATAAAACCAATATAATAAGATAAAAATTGCTGAAATTTAGTTTTAAATTGCTTATTTTAGACAAAAATAATAATTATTCTTTATTTGAAAAAGCAGAACCGCGCATTTCAAGTATTGCTTCTGCCAAAAAAATATCTTCCGGAGAAGTAATTTTTATATTTTCTTTTCCGACATCAACGAGTTTGACAGCAAACCCTGCATGTTCTGCCATTGAGGCATCGTCAGTGACAGTGATATTATCTTTTAAAGCAACGTATGCAGAAGCACGGTATATTTCCGTTTCAAACACCTGAGGCGTTGATGCAAGCCAAACAGAATCTCTTTTTGGAGTTTCAGTTACAAGAAGACGGGAATTTACCACTTTAACGGTGTCTGTTGCTTTGGAGGCAGCGATTGCAGATCCGTTTATAATTGCAGCGCGTACTGTTTTTTCTATCATCTGCGGGGTAATAAGACAGCGGGCAGCATCGTGAATGGCTACATAAGAGGATTTATCTGATATATTCTTAAAACCTTCAAGTGCGGAAAGTTGCCTTGACTTACTGCCAAAAACAATTTTTTTAAGTTTTTTTATTTGGTACTTTTTTGCAATGCCGTTGTATTGTGCGATCTCATCTTTTTTTACGCAAAGAATGATCTCTTTTATGCTTTTGCAAGAATCAAATGCACGTAATGAACGTACTACCGCCGGAATACCTCCAATATTCATCCATTGTTTTGTTACGGGACCTCCCATGCGTATACTGTTTCCTGCCGCAAGAATAATTGCCGAAACATATATTTTTTTCGGGTGTACTCTTTTTAGTGTTGAAACAAGAGCACCAATCAATTTGCATTTTTTCATTTTGAATGAATTCCTTCTTAAAATACGGTTGCTTATATGTGATCCGATAAAATAATAAACATTAAAATTAAAAAACAAAAATATTTTACCGCGGTCAGTAAAAATTTTTGAATACTTATCTTCAATATTGCAAGCGTTATTTACAAATATTATAACATGAAAAACATTTAAAATAAAGAGAAAATGACAAAAGCGGATAAAAATTTAATAAATATTAACATATTTGTTTAAAATATTTTTTTCTGATGTGATACCATATTATTATAAATATAAAAATATAATTTAAATATTTTTTGATAAATATGTATTAATAAAGTTCGTTAATCCAGATTAAAGGCTGTAGATCTTTCTAAATTTTTAAAGAAAGGTGTAAAAACAGAAAATATGACAACATTCATTAATCTTGTTAAAGATAAATTTTCGTCATTTTCGGCTTCATATATAAACGCAATAATTGCAATAATAGATATAATTTTACTCACTGCGCTTTTTTTCTTTGTTTATAGATTTATAAGAAAAAGAAGAGCGTTTTCAATACTTATAGGTGTGCTTGCCGTTGTTATCATCAAAGAGATCGCATATGTATTGAGACTTGCGGCTTTATACAGTTTTTTAAACGCATTTTGTGCCTACGGAATGATAATGATTGCGATAATATTCCAAGAGGATATACGTGCGGTGCTTGAAAAGATAGGAGTAATTTTCATAAGGACTGCAAAAATAATCACCGGTAAACTCAGGGCTCAGTCAGGAATGGAGGAGACAGAAGCGATCCTTAAAGCGGTTATGAGGCTTTCAGCAAGTAAAACCGGAGCACTTTTGGTCCTTGAAAACAATACTGGTATAGACGATATATGCCAAAGTGGAATAAAAATCAATGCGTCTATCTCCCACGAACTCATATGCAATCTGTTTTTTCCGCTTGCCCCCCTTCATGATGGTGCAATTGTTATCAGCGGAAAGCGTATAAATTCAGCAGGTTGCTTTCTACCCAATTATTCCGACCCCGAACTTAATTCTTCATTCGGGTCCAGACACAGAGCGGCAATCGGTATGAGCCGTTCAAGCGATGCCGGGGTTATAGTAGTAAGTGAAGAGGACGGAAAAATTTCTTACGCATTTGCAGGAGAACTTTTCAGAGGAATAGATGAAAACACATTGAGAACCATACTCGAAAAGTATTATGGATTATCTGGAAAAAAAAGAAAGGTTGGTAGCATGCAATGAACCAAATGGAAAATGGTCAGGAAAAAAAGTTAAAACATAAGTCGTTTTTAATGCGTTCCGATGCAAGAAGCGATTTTAAGATAAAAAAATCTGCAGCCCTTGATATTACAGCCATTTTGGTCAGCGTAGCCGCGGCTTTTCTTGTCTGGGTATTTGCCGGACCGCTGTGATTACCGAAAAATTCTAAAAATTGACCTTATGCCAAAAACGAAAGACATTTAATTAAGGTATATCAGGCAAATTTTACATGATTAATTGGCGATAACGAAACCGTATGTTTAAGTTCTACGGTATTTTCAGGCAAAATACCTGAAAGCGTATATTATAGGTGATAAAAACATGCATTTATCTTTTTAACAGGTATTAAGCCGAAAGGAAATTTAAATTGTTTTGGATTTTAGTAACAGATATTCGGTTGCCGCTTTCGGAAGGATCCGAGACGGCAACCGAATTTGCCCAAAAGAGGGTTGCCGGAATTATCGGTAAAGAAAATGTATCGGGTGCAGAGATATACAGAAGATCAATTGATGCAAGAAGAAAAGGAAATATCACATCGGTTTGGTCGATCGCGGTTTCCGTTTCGGCTGTCCCTGACAAAGAACGCCTCGAAAAAGAAGGACTGAGGCTTATTGCCGATCCCGATATAAGCGTAAAATACGGAAAAGAAAAACTCTCCGCGCGACCGGTAGTCGTGGGATTCGGACCTGCCGGAATGTTTTGTGCACTGCTTTTAGCGGAAAACGGATATCATCCGGTTGTACTTGAACGCGGAGACGATACCGAAGAAAGAATAAAAGCGGTGAAAAAATTTTACGATGAGGGAACACTTGACACCGAAAGTAATATACAGTTCGGTGCCGGTGGAGCCGGAACATTTTCTGACGGTAAACTGGTTACGCGCATAAATGACAGAAGATGCAGGTATGTTTTGAAACGTTTTAACGATTTCGGAGCACCTGAAGATATAATGACCAAAGCAAAACCTCACGTCGGGACAGATAAACTTACATATATAGTTTCCAGAATACGCGATAAGATAATAAAACTGGGCGGAGAGATAAGATTCCGGTGTGCATTTAAAGGTATAATATCTGACAGCAGAGGAAACATTACCGCAGTTAAAACCTCGGACGGTCAGATCCCTGCCGGAGCCGTAATACTTGCCACTGGTCATAGCGCAAGAGATGTCTACTTATATCTAAAAACGTCTGATTTTGAGATTGAAGAAAAGGCAATGAGCGTCGGTGTTCGGATAGAGCACCTGCGAAATGATATTGAAAACGCACTTTTTGGTCCTGAACTTATGAAAAAGGCGGAAAATGATGAAAAACTTCGTTTGCTTTTAGGGCACGCCGAATATCAGTACTCTTACCGGGAAAATGACCGAGGTGTATATACATTCTGTATGTGTCCTGGCGGAGAGGTGGTGGCAGGTGCAAGTGAAGAAGGCGGAGTCGTTGTAAACGGAATGAGCCGTTATGCAAGAGACGGTAAAAATTCAAACAGCGCAGTATGTGTTTCGGTTACGCCGCAGGACTGTGCCGCATTCGGCGGGACAATGGAATTTTGCAGGACTATTGAAAGGAAAGCATATGCAGTCGGAGGCGGAGGATATAAAGCCCCTGTCGAAACTGTGGGAGATTTTCTTGATTTTAAAGGGATTCTTCACGAGCCGACAAGGATACTGCCGACATATATGGGCGGAAAAAATACAAAATCCGCGAGACTTGAAGTTTTGTTTCCGGACTTTGTAAACAGTATGCTGAAAAAAGGAATACGCCGTTTTGGTAAAAGTATGAAGGGGTTTGATGCTCCCGATGCGGTCATAACAGGCGCGGAGACCAGGACCGGCTCGCCGTACAGGATACTTCGCCTTGAAAGCGGAGAGACTGCCGCATACCGTAATTTTTACCCATGCGGAGAAGGAGCCGGATATGCCGGAGGTATAACAAGTGCCGCAGTTGACGGAATATCGAGAGCACAGATAATAATGGAGAAGTACGCACCGTTAGGGTAAAATTTTAAATTAACACGAATTTTATAAGAAGTACGCCGAAAATGAAAGAGCGTACAAAACAGGCTTCTCCGATACAGCAATATAAAAAGGATTTTTAGCAATGCCAAAAAGAAATAAATGGGTGGTAAAACACGAAACTGCAGAACAAGCAGAAAGAGCCGTAAAAATTTCGTCGCTCCTTTCCATTGGAAGTCTGCTTGCGAAAATACTCGTTTTGAGAGGGTATGATACACCGGAAAAGGCGAGACGCTTTTTAAATAATGAAGCGGAATATTTTCATAATCCCTTTTTGATGAAGGACATGGAAAAAGCGGTCATAAGGATACTTGATGCTGTTGAAAACAAAGAAAAGATAACTGTTTACGGAGACTATGACGTTGATGGAGTTACATCGGTAAGTTCACTTTACATGTATCTTAAGAACATTGGTGCAGATGTTAATTTTTACATACCTAACAGATCAAGCGAGGGATACGGAATTAACACATCGGCAATAGATTTGCTGAAAAAAGAAGGAAGTTCTCTTATAATAACCGTTGATACTGGTATAACTGCGGTATGTGAGACTGAATATATGAAAAAAATCGGGATAGATGCGGTTATTACTGATCATCACAGATGTCAGGATACCATACCGAACGCAGTCGCGGTTGTAAACCCCAAAAGACCCGATGACAATTATCCATTTAAAGAACTTGCCGGAGTCGGCGTAGTATTTAAACTTCTTACTGCGCTGGAAATTGCAGTCCAGGAAAAGAAGATATTCGGAAATTATGCAAACGGATACTCGCCTGATGAAAGATGTCAGCGTCTGATAAACAGCGGAAAAAGCGATTTTCTTGAAAAGATATGCAATAATTATATAGTTCTTGCAGCCATAGGAACTATAGCCGATGTAATGACACTTACTGACGAAAACCGTCTGATATGTGCAGCAGGACTTTCAATGATGGAGAAAAAAGCCGGAATAGGTCTTGAAGCACTTATAGACATGGCAACCGATAAAAAAAATCAAAAGTACCCAAAAAAAAGAAAGATAAATTCTTCCTTTATAGGTTATACCATAGCGCCGAGGATAAACGCTGCCGGGCGGATAGATGATGCACGTCTGGGCGTAGAACTTTTTACCTGTACCGAAAAAGAAGATGCCGAAAGAATAGCGGCAAAACTTTGCAGACTTAATCTTGACCGTCAGAGCGAAGAAAACAGGATTTCGGAGGAAGCACTGGCGCTTGCTAAAAGAACACATGACTTTGCTTGCGATCCTGTATTGGTTCTTGCGGGCGAAAATTGGCATCAAGGCGTAATAGGAATAGTTTCCTCAAAAATTACGGAAAAGTATAATCTTCCGAGTATACTTATTTCAATAGAAAACGGTATAGGAAAAGGTTCCGGGAGAAGCATAAAGGGTTTTAATATTTCCGAGGCACTGGAATATTGTAAGGATCTTCTTGAACGGTACGGCGGACACGATCTTGCTGCCGGGCTTACAATAAAGGCGGAGAATATAGATGAGTTCAGAAAAAGAATAAACGAATATGCTGTGAAACATATAGACATTGAAAATAATGAATCAAGTATTGATATAGATTGTGAGGTATCGGTTTCTGAACTTAACCTATGTAACGCAGAGGATATTATGAAGCTCGAACCATGCGGAACAGATAATCCTCAGCCTGTGTTTTTAGTAAAAAATATTGAAGTCAGCGGTGTCAATCCGATAAGTTGCGGAAAGCATACAAAAGTAATTTTAA
Organism: uncultured Clostridia bacterium; assembly: GCA_944381115.1. GTDB lineage: Bacteria > Bacillota > Clostridia > Oscillospirales > CAG-272 > SIG673. Next base: position 98,264 of record CALWJV010000001.1, on the reverse strand, counting down.
AGACAGAAGATGAAGATATAGATGCGCTTGCATTCAATGTTTCTGCATGGGAATCAGACCTTGAAAAAGGAGACTTCACTGATATTGTCTTTAATTTGGAAATTAATGATTTTATGGGAAGAAAAAGTGCACAACTACACCTTTTGGACTCAGAGATTTCAGGTATAGGAGATTACTATAAAACGGAATGTGAATTTCTGAACAGTAAGGAAAAAGGAGAAAGCTTCAGATATTCAGATATGCTACTTCCTGACAGAGAAGATTTTGCAGTGATATACCGTGCAGTAAGAAGTGCGATGCAAGAAAGCGAATATATATCATTGTACAGACTTCATAAAAGGGTACGTAAGCTCGGTTACGATATCCGTGCTGCAAAGTTGAAATTTTCGCTTGAAGTACTTTCCGATGTCGGAATTATATCTTTTATGATTTTACCTTCAAAGTCGCTTTCGGGAACGGAAAATTACAGGATTTCGGTTTCAAAAACCTCCGAAAAGGTAAATCTTTTCGGAGTGCCCAGATACAAAAATTTAAAAAAACAGATGGTAAACTGATATTCTAAGTGTTAAATAAAAACAGGGATTGTAAATCAAGATTTATAAAAAACAGATTAAAAGAAAGAATATGACAACAGTAATACAGAGAGTAAAAAAAGCAGAGGTTATCGTTGACGGGAAAACCGTTTCTGCGGTAAAAGATGGATTTTTGATTCTTCTCGGAGTAAGAGAGGGAGATGACGAAAAGACAGCGGAAAAAATGGCGGAAAAGATACTGAAAATGCGTATATTTGCAGATGAAAACGGTAAGATGAACCTTTCTGTAAAAGATATCTGCGGGGAAATATCCGTAGTATCGAATTTTACGCTTTGCGCCTCTTGCCGTCACGGTACCCGTCCTGATTTTTTTGGGGCAGCAGATACCGGTACAGCAAAACGTATCTACGAATATTTTATAAAAAAGATCGCAGAAAGCGGGTTGCATATAGAAAGCGGTATTTTCGGTGCCGATATGAAAATTGAAATGGTTTTGGACGGACCTGTCACGATAATACTTGACTCAGACAAAGACTTTGCCAAAGTATGACGGGATTTAACTTCAGGTACAAATAACGGTATACTGAAAAGATATTTACAATTAATAAGATGTAAAAATAAAGGGAGTTTTTAAATGAAACTGTTTGTAAACGGAGACATTAATAAATATTACGCACAGACATTGTGTATGATATTTTTCCCGGGGGCTAAATTTTCCGAGGAGGAAGTCCTGACTGAAAACTCGGATGTTCTTTATCTGTCGGTGATACACTGTGAAAACGGTGTTACTGCAACGGCCGAAATAAAAAGCGAAGGGAAAAAATCGCGTAAAGAGCATTTTGAGTCTTACAAAGAGGGGATAACGAAGCAAAGAACGGCAAAAATTGCATGCGGGGTAGCGGTTCTTGCGGCAGGTAAGGAGATGTTTAACTGTACACCTCCGTGGGGAATACTTACAGGTGTACGTCCTGCCAAAATAGCCGCTGAACTTGCTGATTCTGGAAAAAGTTACAGCGAAATCAGAAAAGAACTTTGCAGAGATTATTTTTTAAACCCGAAAAAGGCAAGTCTTCTTACAGATATTGCAAAAAAGGAGGCGCAGATAATAAAGCGTACTCCATCAGACAGTTGCTCAGTTTATATTTCAATACCGTTTTGTCCCAGCAGATGTGCGTACTGTTCTTTTGTTTCTTACTCAACCAAAAGGCTTCTTTCAATGATTGACGATTATCTTGTTCAACTTTACAATGATATTGACAATATTTTTGAAAATATAAAAAGAGTGGGTCTTAAGGTGCGAACGGTGTATGTTGGGGGAGGTACACCGACCGTTTTAACATCGGAACAGATAAATACGCTTTTAAAGAAGATCAACTCTCATGTAAGCCCAGATACTCTTGCCGAATATACATTCGAGGCAGGAAGACCGGATACCGTAACTGCCGAAAAAATGAAGGAGATAGTCGAAAACGGAGTAAAAAGGATAAGTGTAAACCCACAGACGCTTAACGATATGATCCTTGAAAGTATAGGAAGGCATCATACCACCGAAGATTTTTACAGGGCATACGATATTGCAAGGAACAGCGGCATAAAATATATTAATACTGATATGATAGCAGGGCTTCCGGGCGAAAGTTTTTCAAGTTTTGCACGCTCGGTTGACGATATAATATCGCTTCGTCCTGATAATATAACCTTTCATACATTTTGTGTCAAAAAGGCGTCGGATTTTCTGAGAAACGGTACCGAAGTTTATTCAAGGAGCGGAGGAGAGACCGGAAAAAGCGTGGATTATTCGCAGGTAGCAGCAGGGAATGCGGGATATGTTCCGTATTATATTTACAGACAGAAAAATACTGTTGGAAATTTTGAAAACGTGGGATTTTCACTTGAAGGTGCCGAGGGGCTTTATAACATTTACATGATGGAGGAGGTTCATTCGGTATTCGCTGCTGGCGCCGGAGCAGTAACAAAACTTGTGGCAAAAGACCGTTCGATAATAAAAAGATCAGCGATGCCGAAATATCCTTACGAATATTTAAACAAAGAGACATACGTAAGAAATCTTCAGGAGCGCGAAAAACTTATCGAGGTCTTTGCAAAAGAACATTTTTGATTTTGTAAAGAGGAGATATGCTTATGATAGCAAAACTGAAGTTTGCATCAGAAAATGAGAAAAAAGAATATGTACATGGGTGCGATGCTGATTTTGAAAAACACTTGGACGAGGTAATGAAGGAACTTTGCGAGGTAAAGGACCTGCAGTTCGTAACCCTTTCAGGACCGACATGCTCGGGAAAAACCATTGCATCAAAAAAGATGGTATCGGAGTTTTCGGAAAGAGGGAAAACGGTTAAGATAATCTCACTTGATGATTTTTTCAGAGACAGAACGGAACTGGAAAAAGAAGCGGTAAGATCAGACGGAAGACTTGACTTTGATTCTGAAAATGCGCTTGACATTAAAATGCTTTCGGAATTTATGCACAATATACAAAGAGGTAAAAAAGCAATTCTTCCTCATTTTGATTTTGTTCAGGCAAGAAGGGTGTGTTGCGATGAATTTTTTGCAGAAAAAAACGATATAGTGATTTTTGAAGGTATACAGGCAATATACCCCGCGTTTACATCTCTTATTGAGGACGGTGCCAACGTAAAAAGTTTTTATATTTCGCCAATGCAAAGTCTTACGGTAGGGGAAAGAGAGATTGAACCGAGAGAGATAAGGCTATGGAGACGTCTTGTAAGAGATTATAAATACCGGAACGCGACACCGGAGTTTACATTTCATCTTTGGGAGAGCGTAACTGAAAACGAGGATATAAATATCCTTCCTTTTACAAATAGTGTTGACTTTAAAATAGATTCGCTTGTGGGATATGAGGCCGGCATGTTAAAGGAAAGACTTTTCTCCATTCTTCCAGAGGTAAGGAAAGAAAATAAATATTACTGCAAAGCACAAAATATACTTGAAATATTAAAAGACGCGGACGGGATTTCACCGGATCTTTTGCCGGAAAATTCACTTTATCACGAATTTATGTAAACAGTATCGGGGCTGTTTCAATAACAGCCCCGATATATAAGCCATTCCGGTTTTGATTTTGAAGTTTCACATCTTTTTTTTAAACTGTCCGTTCAAAACCGAAATAGGCGGATCTTAAAGATTTGCTCTTAATATAATATGGCTTTTTGATACAGATGACACCTCGTTATAGTTTACTGAAAATGAAAAAAATAATATAAAGAAACAAAAATAAAAAAAAAAGTTTATCCATGGGCCAAAATCAAAAAAAACGGTATAAAAATAATTATTAATAAAAAGGAAGATAAATATGCTTAAAATATCGCCGTCATTACTTGCGGCAAACTTTGCAAATCTTGAAAGTGATATAAAAGCCGTTGAAGACGCCGGTGTGGAATGGTTGCACCTTGACGTAATGGACGGCATGTTTGTACCGAACATTTCATTCGGACCGTGTGTTATATCCTCAATACGAAAAAAATCAAAACTTTATTTTGACGTTCATCTTATGATAAATGAGCCGATAAGATATATAGAGGATTATAAAAATTCAGGTGCAGACGGTGTGACAGTTCATCTTGAGGCATGTAGCGATGTGTCAGGTACACTTGAAAAGATACGTTCTTTGGGGATGAAAGCGGGTCTTTCGATAAAGCCTGCAACTCCCGTATCTGAAATAAAAAGGTACATAGAACTTTGTGACCTTATACTTATAATGACAGTTGAACCGGGATTTGGAGGTCAAAAACTGATTCCGGAAACTATAAAAAAGATAGGTCAGGTAAAGTCCCTTTGCAGAAAATACAATTTGCAAACAGAAATAGAGGCAGACGGCGGCATTACTGAGCAGAACATTACTGAACTTATAAATGAAGGTCTTACTGTGTGTGTTGCAGGATCGGCTGTTTTCCGTGCAAAGGATGTAGAGGAAGCAGTAAAAAAATTGCGAGGAACATAATATTTGTAGAACTTTTACCTGATTTAAATAGTTATAAAAGAAACATCAGTATTTTGAAAGTGAGTTCTAAAAAACTGATATAGTTGCACAGTGTTAAAAAAATATTTACAAAAAAATGAAACAGACGATATACAAAAAACGGAAAATATGGTATACTATAATCAGGAATAAATAAGGATTTATTATGAAAAGGAGAAATGATATGAAAAAATTAAAAGGAATTTTAAAATTTTTGGCCATATGCGGAATAATTGCGTCTGTTGCCGCAACTATAGCAGCGATTATTGCTAAAATAAAAAGCAAGCATAGAAACAGTGACGGTGACGAAAATGATATGAAAGAGGACTATTGCTGTGAGGGCGCATGCGATTCTTGCGATATTTGCGAAGGCGATGTAAATGACAAAGAAACAGACGCAGAAGAACAAAATAAAGACGTGGAAAAAGAAGAAAAAAACGATGAAACGGCAAAATCAGATGAGAAGACCGAAGAGGAAAAGCCCCAAAAAAATATAACAAGAAAAAAGACGGTAAAGGAAGAAAAAGAATCTGAATAATCTTTGCAGTAAATTCCGAACATTAATTGACGGGTTACAATTAAAAATAAAAAGAACTGCCGTGAAAAAATCAAGGCAGTTCTTTGTTTTAGTTTTGAATAGAAATATTTATAAAAATTTTAAAACTATATTTTTAAAAGGCGGGAAAAATGGATTACGAAATGCTTGGTCAGAGAGTGAGAAAATACAGAAAGCAGAAAAAATATACATTAGAAAAATTTGCCGAAAAAATTGAAGTTTCAACGACATTCATGGGACAAATAGAGCGTGCAACGGGAAAGCCGTCGCTAGAAACTTTGGTAAATATAGCAAATGCTCTTGAAGTTTCAGCGGACGCATTGCTTTTTGGTGAACTGAACGAAAAGTCATCACAGAGTTATTTTTTAAAAAAAGTTGAAGAAATGACAGATTCGTTTACCTCAAAAGAAAAGGAACTCGTACTAAAAAATATTGAAATATTAAAAACATTTAAATCGGAATGTTAAAGTCTCAGAAGACAAAAAGGAAATATCAAAATATTAATATTGTTAATCAAAAAACGGAAACAGCAATGTTAAAATACAGGAATACCGATATAGTATCAACAAGAGTGGTTATTATAGGAGAGGCAAAGAGAGCAGGATCAAGATTGATCTTTTTCGCAAGCATTGGCAACATACATCCGAGAAGTTTTGCTATTACGACTGTTCCGATAAGGGAAATACCGACAACAATCATTTCCTTTCCAAGTCCGCCCGGAACATGATAATAAACGGCATTAAGTATCCAAAGTCTTGCAGCGTTTGCAACGGCAAGTGTAACACCGGCAATCAGACCGATTTTTAATTCTTTGAACATAACATGCCAAAAATCGCGTAGTTTTACTTCTCCGGTAGCAAGGCACCTGATAATGATAGCCGAACTCTGAGAACCACCGTTACCGCCGGTACTCATTAACATAGGAATAAAAGAAATAAGAAGTGCAGAAAGACCGTTTTCATATTTAGTAATTATTATTCCGGTAAACGTAGCAGAAACCATTAGGAAAAGAAGCCAAAGTATTCTTTTTTTTGCATGGGTTAAAACCGGAGTTTTAAGGTAACTGTCCTCCAAGGGAGCAACTGCAGCCATTTTCATAAATTCATCATCTGTTTGTTCTTTTATAATATCCATGGCGTCGTCAAATGTGATGATACCGACAAGTCTGTGCTCGTTATCGGTTACCGGAATTGCGAGAAAATCGTATTTTTCAATAAGTTTAACGACATCTTTAGCACTGTCATGTGTATTTGATGAAATAATGTTTGTTTCCATTATGTTTTCGATCAAGTCGTCAGGTGAGGCGAGCATAAGAGCTTTTGCCGTGACGATACCGAGCAGAATTTTGCTCTCATCAGTAACATAACATGTATATATTGTCTCTTTATTTACACCGATACGTCTTATTCTGGTGAATGCATCTTTTACAGTCATGTCTTTTCTGAGATTGACGTATTCGGTAGTCATAACAGAACCGGCGCTGTTTTTGGGATAGTTCAGTACCTCATTTATGACAGCCCTTTTTTCTTTATCTGTGTTTATTAAAATCCTTTTTACGAGAGAGGCAGGCATTTCCTCGATAATATCAACTGTATCATCAATAAAAAGTTGTTCAAGAACGGTTTGAAGTTCAAGGTCGCTGAATGCTTTAATCAAATGTTCTTTTGATTCTGCGTCCATTTCCACAAAGGTTTCTGATGCAAGTTCCTTTGGTAATATGCGGAAAACAACGGGCAAAAGGCTTTCGGGGAATTCCGAAAGAAGAGTAGCAAGGTCAGCAGCGTTAAGAGATGTCAAAAGTGTTCTGAGTTCCGCAAACTTGTGTTCGACCAAAAGTGTCAGTGCTTTATCCTTCATAATTTTTCTCCTTTCAAATTAAATGAAAAACGGGTATTAGCCGTAATTTACACTTTTAATACACCAGAGTGTTTACAAATAGTGTTAGCAGAAAGGAAGTCTTATAAAGGGTGGCGGAAAAATTTATTTATTATAAACCGAAAACGAACGGCCTTGAATAAGTCCGCACATTTTGGGTGTACTTCGCCCGTCACCCGATTGACTGCCGTATCCATAATCCATTCGTTTTCACCTCTTTTTAAATAAATTATTTCAGTATTTTTGAATTTTTTTCGAGGAAATCCGTCAAAATACTGCTTATTTTATTATACTCCGAAAAAGCAGATTTGTCAACAATATCGGTAAGTTATTTTTTCTTGAAAATTAAAGTTTTAAACATAAAATTTCAGTGCAAAATGACCTTAATTAAATAATGTTAACCATGCAAGTATGATGTTTTTGAAATTGCTTGACAAGCAAACAAAAAAAAGTATAATATTCTATGTAAAATATTCCGTAAAATTAAAAATATGTAAAAAATGCAGAAAAAAAGAAGATAAAGGAAGTTCTGCCTTAAATTAACGGTAGCAATACTTTCATAAATATATTATAATATAATTAACAAGTATTTGAAAGGTTAATTATAAATGGAGTTTTTGCTTATATCCGAAAATAAAATAAAAATTTCCCTTGCAAAAGCGGATCTTGATAAATATAACATAAAATGCGACGATATAGATTACGATAATACCGAAACGCGCAAAATTTTTTGGACGCTTTTTGATGAAGCAAAAAGAAAAACGGGATTTGACGCAGCAAAAAACCGGATATTCATACAGATATATCCCGGAAAGGACGGTGGATGTGAACTTTATGTTTCAAAGATAACCGGACAATATAAAAAAGATGCTGCCGATGAAATTTCAGTCGATTTGTTACGGGGGCTTGGGAAAAAAACAGAAAAAGAGAATAGAACAGAAAACGCAGTTTACTGCTTTGAAAAAATGGATGAACTTATTTTGGTCTGTAAAAGGCTCAGGCATATTGGATACTGTAAAAGGTCTTCGGCGTTCAGTGAAGGAAGAGTCCGTTTTTACCTTTTACTTGAGACCGTAGGGAACAGAGAGTCATTTATAGATGAATACGGAAAATTTCAAAAATCCGAGGGTATAATGCTTTACATAAATGAGCACTGCAGATGCATATGTGACGGAGACGCAGTGGAGCGTATTTCAACATTGTAAAAAAGAATTAAGAAAGATATTTAAAAAATTTTTTGTTCTACTGAATTAAAAATATGCCGGGAGAAAATATAAAAAGAAAGGAAGATAAAATGGAACTTACCTTTGAAGAATTGGAAAAAAAATGTAAAGAGTGCCGAGCATGCTCACTTTCCGAAACAAGGACAAAAGTTGTTTTCGGTTCCGGCAATAAGAATGCAAAACTTATGTTTGTAGGCGAGGCTCCGGGCGAGACGGAGGATCTTACGGGAATTCCGTTTGTAGGACGTGCCGGAAAACTTTTTGACAAATATCTTGAAGCGGTGGATATACCGCGGGAAAGTGTTTACATAGCAAATATGCTTAAATGCCGACCGCCGAAAAACCGCGATCCAAAACCGGAAGAACAGGATATGTGTATAGATTTTTTGAGAGGCCAGGTCAAACTAATAAAACCGAAGATGATAGTCTGTCTCGGCAGAATATCTGCGATGAGACTTATAAAACCGGATTTCAAGATAACCGCAGAACACGGAATCTGGTTTAACAAAGGAGCATACAAGATGTGTGCAGTTTACCATCCTTCGCTTCTTTTACGTGATCCAAGGAAAAAAGAGGATATGCTAAAGGACATGCAGTCGGTTAAGTCAGAACTTTTAAAGTATGAAAATTAAAATATCAGGTCTGCGATAATGTAACAATTGAAACGAAAAATTATCGGGATTTTAAAAAACAGTGAATATATGCCTTCGTAACCGGAAACAATAACGGAAACGGGGGCTTTTTTGTATCCGGAATGGAGATGTACCATGGAAAAGATTAGAAAAAATTTTTTTTTGTATACTGTGATCTTTTTGATCGGCGGAAGCCTTTACAGTACCATAGAAATAATATACCGGCAATATACGCATATCAGTATGTTTTTTTCGGGCGGACTTTGCCTTGTTTTGATAACTATTATTGATCTGATCACGCCAAGGGCGAAATTTTTAATAAAAATGCTTATATGCGGTGTTGCAATAACACTGACGGAACTTATATGTGGTATATTTTTTAATATTTTTCTCGGTCTTGAAATTTGGAATTACAATAATGAACCGTTTAATTTCCTCGGTCAGATATGTCCCGGTTTTTCACTTATGTGGATACTTATTTCAATACCCGGTCTGCTTGTTTCAAGGGTACTGGTGTTATTGCTCACAAACGAAAAAACAACGCCGTAACAAAATGTATACGTTACGGCGTTTATACTAACTTATTTTTAAGATGCTGTGGCTGTAATTTTCAAAAGACCCAGCGTCATGTGTTACCGCAATAACGGTCTTATCTTTGCAATGATCCATAATTACATGCAGGGCTTTTTTTTCGTTTTCGGAATCAAGACCCCGAAACGGCTCGTCAAGGATAATTATATCGCCGCCGTACATAAGAGTTCTTGCAATACCGACACGCCGGCTCATTCCTCCGGAAAGTTCATTTGGGAATTTATCCGCTTCTCCGTCAAGTGAAAGTTCAGAAAGAAGAATAGACGCTGTCTTTTTTTTATTTTTGTCATTACTTACGACACATATGTTTTCAATTGCACTAAGCCAAGGAAAAAGTCTGTCTTCTTGAAAAAGGAAAGCAATTTTTTTCCCTTCAAGACCGGTTATTTTTCCGTGATCAGGTTTTTCAAGTCCGGAAATAATACGCAAAAGCGTTGTTTTACCAATACCTGACTGTCCGACAATAAGAGTAAGTTTTCCGTATTCTATAAAAAAAGAAAGTCGGTCAAGTACTGTTTTGCCACCGAAGCTTTTACAAAGATTTTCAGCTTTTATCCCGTTCATACCGTCTCCTTGTAATTTTTTTAATTTGTATTGCGATAATCTTAATAAGCGACTCCATTCCTATGCTGAGCAGTATGACGACTACGGTCCATGCGAGCAATTCAGCGCTTTCAAGATAAAGATTTGAAAGAAAAAGTTTTTCACCGATTGATTTTTTGGTGACACTCAAGACCTCGGCGGCAACACTTGATTTCCATGCAAGGCCTAAGGCGGTTATGCAGGCGCTTGCAAAATAGGGCAATACAGAAGGCAGGTAAAGAAACATGGTTTTTTTCCTTACCGAAAAGCGGTACATTTTTGATGCTTCTATTAAAAGTATATCAGTGTTTTCGAGTCCGGTAAGTACATTTCCGTATACGATCGGAAAAACCATAAGAAATGAAATAAAGACGGGCACAAAAGTCGAAGGGATCCAAAGTACTGCGATAAGTATGAACGAAGCGACCGGAGTAGCCCGTACCACCTTTATCAGCGGTGCAAAAAAGATTTTAACAGGAAGCAGAAAGTAACTTAAAAATGCTCCGAGCAACCCGAAAAATGCTCCTATCAAAAAACCTCCGAGTACCCTCAAAAGAGAAAACAGTACCGTAATGAAAAAGTCTTTTTCTTTAATTATCTCGAAAAGTTTTTTGAGAACTGAAAGCGGTGAGGGGAGAATAAGTTCAATACCGATTGCAAAAGCGGCAATTGCCCATATGCCTACCCAAAGGGCGGCAGTGACCGAAGCAGTTAAGGCGATCACTGCCGGTTTTGGAAGCAATTTGATTTTGGTGTTTTTTTGCCCGTTATACATAATAAAAATCTTTTTCCGGTAATTTTCCTTTTATAGAATCGGGATTTGCATTAAATAAAACGGTAAGCATCGCAGAAACGTCGTTCTGCATTTCTTTTCCGATAATACATACGATGTTACTGCGTATTATTGATTCTGTAGCAATTTTTGCATTCGGGAGAAGTCCGTATGTTACGGTAAGGTTTGCAGCTTCGGCAACTGTTTCGGGGGAGGTCATAAATGTGATTGAGTTTTTGTACTCCTTTAAAAAGTTATCAACTGCGGCACCGTGATTTTTTGCAAATTCCGTGTTAACAACAAGACAGCCTTGAATAAGTTTTGTTTCTGAGATCTTATTCCATTCACTTGTTACGTCGAAAATAATCTTCAGATCGGGATTTTTTGCAAGTGTTGCGGTAGTAGCAGGTTCAGGGAGCATTGCGACTCCACCTTCTGCAAGCATACCCGCGGCAGCCGCTGTACCGTCTGCATAATATTTGACTGTCACATCTGTTCCGGGAATAAGGCCATTATTAGTGAGAATATAATTTAAAATATACTCAGGAGTTGCACTTTGTCCAGTTGTGTGGATTGTCTTATTTTGCAGATCAGCAACAGATGCAACAGTATCTTTACCAATTATTGAAAGAACACCAAGAGCATTTGCAGCTATGACCTGTACCTTTCCGCTTTCATTGAAAAGTGCTGCGGCTGTGTTAATGGGAAGCGCCGCAATGTTTACTGTACCGTTAAGGATATCAGCAGTAAGATTTTTGACATTTGCGGTTTCGTAGAATGAGATGTTATAATTTCCGGTTGTTACTTTGTCATCGGAATCTTTTTTAAGTTTGGCTGCACCTATACCGGTTGCACCTTTAAGTACTCCGATCTTTATTTCCGTTTCTGCAATGTCTTTTTCATCGTTACTGCATGAAGTGAGGGTAGCCGGCAGGATAAGGGTAAGACAGAGTACTAATAATAAAAGCGATTTGATTTTTTTCATGTTATAAAATTCCTTTCATATTATTTTGATCATTTTATGAGAACAGTTAAAAAAGCAGGTCATCAGGCTTCTGAAATTTTTTTAAGATTTTCTCTGTCAAGTATTATTATTTCGGTTTTCCGGTATTCTATTATTTTTTTTTCGGTCAGCGCATCAAGTGCACGATATAAAGAAGCACGCCCGATATCGAGCATGTCGGCAAGATCTGTCTTGGAGACGCCTACCTCAACGCAGCCGTTGCGACTTTCATCAAGAGAGAGAATGTGAAATGCGAGCCTTGTTTCGGCGCTTCCGGATGTGTATGCCTTTACACGGTGGTTTAAAAAATGTATTTTGGATGTAAGAAGGCGGATATATTTTTCAGCAAAATTTTTGTTTTTTAAAATAAGATGCTGCATTTTTTCGTGTGTTATAAACAGTATGGTTGCTTCTTTAATTGCATAAATACATGAAATATTTTCCTTTTTTTCGGTAAATACAGAAGCAACTCCGAGAATACCGCCGGAACCTACAATACGCATCAAAAGATTTTTTTTACCGTTTTTTTTGATTACCGAAACCGATCCGCCAATAACAACTTTAACTGAATTTTCACAGATTTCAGACGCTATTTTCCTTCCTGCTGAGAATACGGAAATTTCCGATTCGTCGGCAAGTGTTAATATTTCCCGATCTGTAAGCACGGAAAAAAGCGGTATAGTTTTTAAAATTGTCAACGCCTCTTTTTTATCTATTTAAATCACCTCTTTTTATGGCTATGTAAATTTAAAATCATAACTCATTTTGTAACCCGTGAACTTAGTCAGGTAGATCGTGCTTTGATTTCAATTTTTGTTTAAACCGTCTCATTTGAGACAATTATAGCACTTCGTATTCACTTTGTCAAGGGTAATGGAAAAAATATCCGTGATACATAACAGTCATTTGTATAAGGGTTAAAAATTTGTGCTAAAAGATTAATTTTTAAATGTTAACGATGTGTCAGATTTTGATTTAAAAGAGCGTACGCATTATAATTATAAAACAAATATTAATTTTTTATAAAAACACTTTACACGGTCGGAAAAATGTGATAAAATAAATCTTAAGATGTTTTTCAAATATACGTCTTATAAGACAATATTTGAATTAAAAGACAAACGGAGATTTAAATGAGGCTTGATAAATTTTTGTCGGTAACAAAGACCGCCACACGCTCGGAATCTTCTAAAGCGGCAAAAAGCGGAAATGTTACGGTTAACGGAGCAGTTGAAAAAAATACTGCTGTGAATGTTGATCCGGAAAATGACAGAATATGTTTTTTCGGTCAACCCGTTGTATACAGAAAATATGTTTGGATAATGATGAATAAACCGTCCGGATTGTTAAGTGCGTCAAACGACAAAAAAGAAAAAACTGTAGTGTCAATATTGCCTCCTCCGCTTGACAGTATGGAACTGTTTCCGTGCGGACGTCTTGATAAAGATACCGTCGGTCTTATTATGATAACAAATGACGGTGAACTTTCGCATAAACTCCTATCACCGAAAAAACACGCTGAGAAGAAATATTTTTTCAAACTGTCAAAGCCTTATGACAGACAAGCCGGGATAGAAAACGGTATTATAATGGACGGAAAATTGACAAAGCCGGCAAGAATCGAAATGCAGGATGAACTCTCCGGCACGATAACCCTGACCGAGGGGAAATATCATCAGATAAAACGTATGTTTGAAAGGGCGGGGAGTAAGGTAATTTATCTTAAAAGGATCTCCTTCGGTGGCGTAAAACTTGATCCGTCATTAAGAGCCGGAGAATGGAGGTATCTTACCGAAGCAGAAGAAGAGACCCTTAAAAAATCAGCGGATAACGCAAAAGGCATATAAATAACCCGAAAGGATATAAAGATAAAACCATGGACATTTTAAAAACACTTGCAGATGAATTTAACTTAAAACAAGATCAGGTTGAAAAAACGGTGGCGCTTATAGATGAAGGCAACACGATTCCGTTTATTGCCCGTTACCGTAAAGAGGTAACAGGGTCACTTGACGATACAGTTCTTCGCGATCTTAATGACAGACTTGCATACCTGCGTAGCCTGGATAAGAGACGGGAAGAGGTAAGAGCATCTATAACCGAACAGGGAAAGATGACTGATGAAATAAATGCTGCAATAGATGCCGCTGCCATACTTACTGAACTTGAAGATATATACCGTCCGTTTAAGCCGCACAGGAAGACCAGAGCATCTGTTGCAAGAGAAAAGGGATTGGAGGGACTTGCCGAACTTATCATCAGGCAGGAGAACGGATATACTCCTTCCATTGAAGAGACAGCCTCCGAATACATTGATGAAGAAAAAGGTGTAAATACAGTCGAAGAAGCACTTCAGGGAGCAAATGACATAATTGCAGAAGATATTTCCGATAATGCTGAATTTCGTAAGGAGATCAGAGCGATCACCTTTGATTTCGGTGTTATCACATCCAAAAAAGCAAAGGATGAGGACTCACCGTACAGCATGTACTATGATTTTTCGGAAAAGGTGAAGACTATACCCGGACACCGTGTACTTGCAATCAACAGAGGAGAGAAGGAAGAATATCTGAAGGTCAACCTTGAAATATCCGAAGACCTTGTACTAAATTATCTTTTCGGTGAGGTAGTAAAAAACCAAAAAAGTCCGTCATATAAGTACGTTTCCGCCGCAATAGTTGATAGTTACGAAAGACTTATCGCACCATCGATAGAGAGAGAGATAAGAAGCCAGCTTTTTGATGATGCCTGCGAAGGTGCGATAAAGGTATTCTCCAAAAACTTGAAGCCTCTTCTTCTTCAGCCGCCTGTCAAAGGAAAAGTTGCTCTCGGACTTGACCCGGGATTCCGTACAGGGTGTAAACTTGCCGTTGTAGATGCAACGGGAAAGGTTCTTGATACCGCAGTTATATACCCGACAATAAAGTCTGACAAAAGGTACGAGGAAGCAAAAGTAACGGTAAAAAAACTTCTCAAAAAATACGGTGTCGAAATAATCGCAATAGGGAACGGAACAGCATCAAGAGAAAGCGAACAGTTTATTGTAGAGGTTTTACACGAGGCTGATACAAATGCAAAATATATGATCGTAAGCGAAGCAGGAGCATCCGTATACTCTGCATCAAAACTCGGTGCAGAGGAATTTCCGGATTTTGACGTAACGCAGAGAAGCGCTGTTTCGATTGCAAGACGGCTTCAGGATCCGCTTGCGGAACTTGTAAAGATAGAACCTAAAGCGATAGGTGTAGGTCAGTATCAGCATGATATGAAACCTGCAAGACTAGATGAAGCCCTTACCGGAGTTGTAGAAGACTGCGTCAACAGTGTTGGAGTGGATGTAAACACTGCTTCTTATTCACTGCTTTCTTATGTTTCCGGGATCAACAACACGTGTGCGAAAAATATTGTAACGTACCGTGAAGAAAACGGAGAGTTCAGATCAAGAGATCAAATAAAGAAAGTGCCTAAGATCGGACCTAAAGCATTTGAGCAGTGCGCAGGATTTTTGCGTATACCGGGTGCAAAAGAAATACTTGATAATACCGGAGTTCATCCGGAATCATACGATGCAGCAAAAAAACTTCTTAAAATTTTTAATTATACGGAAAAAGATATAGGGACCATAAAACTTAACGAACTTCGAAAGAATATAAAAGAATACGGAGTAAAGAGACTCTGTGATGAACTGAAGATAGGTGAACCGACATTAAAAGATATAATCGATGAGCTTGAAAAGCCGGGACGAGATATACGTGACGAACTTCCGCCCCCGCTTCTCCGGGACGATGTTCTGTCCATGGAGGACCTGAAGCCGGATATGATATTAAAAGGAACTGTAAGGAACGTTATAGATTTCGGTGCATTCATTGATATAGGAGTTCATCAGGACGGACTTGTTCATGTTTCGCAGATAAGCGATAAATTTATAAAGCACCCGAGCGAAGTTCTTTCTGTCGGAGACGTGGTTGATGTAAAGGTGCTCTCTGTAGATCTTAATAAAAAACGTATTGCGCTTACGATGAAGATTAAAGAGTAAAAAATATAAATTCAGACCGCAAACGGATGAATTTTATAGCCGTTTTACCGGGGAGTCAATCTAATATATTAGAAACAAAAAAATTGGTTTTAAAAAAAAACGATTTGTAAGATAAGTGTTTTAGATATAATGCACAAAATTAAAAATAAAAGTTTGGGTAATTAAACACTTTATTTTTCGCGAAAAATTTGATACAATATTATACAAGTAAAAATGTATTTTGCCAATTCCGTAAAATCCGATTTTGCGGTACGGTTAAAATCAACCACAGGAGGTTATATAAAATGGCAAGTCTTTCTTTTAAGCACATTTACAAAAAATACCCCGGCGGAGTAACCGCAGTTTCAGATTTCTGTCTTGAAGTCAAAGACAAAGAATTTATAATTCTCGTCGGACCTTCAGGATGCGGAAAAACAACAACTCTCCGTATGATAGCGGGACTTGAAGAGATCACGGAAGGTGAACTTCATATAGGAGATACCCTTGTTAACGACATCGCCCCTAAAGACAGAGATATCGCGATGGTTTTCCAGAACTATGCACTTTATCCTCATATGACGGTTTTCGATAACATGGCATTTGGATTAAAACTGCGCAAAACACCGAAGGAAGAGATAAAGAGAAGAGTTGAAGAGGCCGCACGTATACTCGATATAACACACTTACTTGAAAGACGCCCGAAGGCTCTTTCAGGAGGACAGAAGCAGCGTGTTGCGCTCGGACGTGCAATAGTTCGTGAGCCAAAGGTCTTCCTTCTTGATGAGCCGCTTTCCAACCTTGACGCAAAACTGCGTGCACAGATGAGAACAGAGCTTACAAAGATTCATCAGAAACTCGGAACAACGTTCGTATATGTTACACATGACCAAACAGAAGCTATGACAATGGCAACCAGAATAGTTGTTATGAAAGACGGACTTATCCAGCAGGTTGCAACACCTCAGAACCTTTATGACCTCCCCGTAAACATATTTGTTGCAGGATTTATCGGAACGCCTCAGATGAATTTCATTAAGTGTAATCTTGAGAAGAGAGGAGAGAACCTCTTCTTCGTATTCGGTGAAAACGTACTTAAAGTTCCTGCAGAAAAGGCTAATAATCCTGCTCTTAAAGAGTATATCGGTAAAGAGGTTATTCTGGGAGTACGTCCGGAAGCACTTCATGATGAGGAGCGTTATATCAACGCACTTCCGGAATCCGTTATTTCCGCAAATGTTGAAGTAACCGAACTTATGGGTGCAGAAATATATCTTTATCTTGTTACATCTGGAGCAGATGAGGAAGAGCAGAATCTTATTGCAAGAGTTTCACCTCGTTCTGAGTCCAGAGCCGGAGATACAATTAAGATTGCTGTTGAACTTGAAAGAGTTCATGTATTTGATAAAGATACAGAGCGTTGTATAGTACACTGATATTTTTATCAAAAAAACAGTGTTTGTAAGCGTAATGCTTTTTATGTCATTATAAATTAAACAAATCGAGAAAGGTTTAAAAAACTTTATAAGACGATTTATAAGACGAAATAAAGAGTATCCGCTGATTTAACTTAAAATATAAAACGGATACCGTAAGCGGTGTCCGTTTTTTGTATTAGATATATTTAGTTGTATAATAAATAAAATATATGAAAATGCAAATGAATATATTTTAAAGTCTGATTTAAAAAATTGTCGCGCTTTCCGGAAAGAAAAAGTATAAAATTAATATAAATACTAAAAAGGAGAAAAACAATGCTTTATTTAAAAAATGAATTTGAAAAAGAGCTGTTTGAAAAGGGAGTCGAAAGAGTTTCGGGATCGTACGATCCGGAAGTAAGAATGGTAAAAGCATGGAGAGGGAAAAACGGTTATCACAGCCGCCTTTCTGATTGTGAAGTTCACGAAATACGTGCGTCATTGGAATATGCATATATGCTTTTGAACCGCGATGCCGAAGGCGACAGAGCAACAGCATATGATATTCTTTACAGGGTAATACCGCTCCAGGACGTAAACCCTGCAAGAAATACGTATGGAATATGGCAGTATTATCTTGAAGAAGATCTTGAAGAAATGAACCCCCCGGATTGGAACTGGGCAGATTTTAACGGAAAAACGCTCCTTTATATACTTAATGAGCATAGCGATAAAATAACCGATGATCTTAAAATGAGAATAAGAGATTCGATTTTTCATGCGTGTCGAAGTATTATTAAAAGAAATGTAGGACCGGGTTATACAAATATATCGGTAATGGGATCATATGTAACCATATTTGCAGGCGAACTTTTACCGAACGAAGAGTTTTTAGAATACGGAAAAAAGAGACTTGAAACACTTTATGAATATAATATGGGAAACGGAAATTTCCGGGAATTCAACAGTCCGACATATACCTTTGTTTGTATAGATGAACTTACAAGAATACTTCAAGATATCAAAGACAAAAAATGTCTTGAACTTGCCGAAGGGCTTTTAGACCTTGCTTGGAAAACAATAGCACTTCATTATCATCCGACGACAGGACAACTTGCGGGCCCTCATGACAGAGCGTACGGAGCGCTTATCGGAGATGCAACGCGGTTCAACATAGAAAGATCTCTTGACTATAAAATAAATATTACAGATGCGGAAAATTTAAAAAGAAGTGTCCCGAGTGCAAATACCTTTTCATTGAATATGACCTGTCCGGAAAAATACATACCGTATTTTACTGAAATCACGGAAGAGAGAATATTGGACGATACCTTTGCTCCCGGCAGAATGGCATATACTTATATGAATAAGTCATATTCCCTGGGTTCATTACACAGAGAAATGGCATGGAACCAACACAGAAATGTCCTCGGATATTTTGGAACGGTAAAGAAACCGATAGCGGTAACGATCAGATCTCAGCATGATTTCTGGGACTACTGCGGCTCATTTATGTCAACAGTTCAGGATAAAGGAAGGGCGCTTACGGCAATTAATTTCAGTTCTGACGGTTTTGATACACATTGCAATATTGATAGAATTAAGGATGGAACCATTAAGGCAAAGGATATGAGGGTGCGTTACGTATTCGAAGGAGCGGTCGGGGATTTAGATGTAAATCAGGACGGCAGTACATTTATAGTTTCAAACAAAGAAAGTAATGTTAAGGTAAAGATAGTTTATGCTTTTGCAAAATTCGGCAAGAATGACGTAAAGTTTGAAGTACTGAGAACAGACAGGATGGTTTCTGTGGATGCAGTTCTTTACAGTGGAGATCAGATAGATATCAGACTTCCAGATATTGAAAAAGCAGGGGTTGTTTGCTCTATTGAAATGGTTGACGGAGAGTTCAGCGGATTAAATACTGTAACAGATATTGAGGACGGTAAAATGGTTTCGACATTCGGAAATCTTAAAGTATTAATCTCCGAAGACGTTATACCTTTCAGAAATGTATATGACACGCTTTATCTTGAGCGTGACGGAAAAGAGTATAAGCCGGCATTTTAAAAATCCACTGTATAAAAAGCAGATGTAAAAAACAAAGCAGATATGTTCCTGGATACCAGGTTCATATCTGCTTTATATTTATATTGAAAATTAAAGCAAAATTAACTGAAATTATTCTTTAAAAGAGAAATCAAGAGTCATTTCATTGCCGTCAAATGTAATCTTTACCTTGTCGCCGCCCCACGGACAGTTTACAAACGGACTGCGGAAACTGAAGGAAGGTTTCTTTACATAGTATTCTCCGTCAATTGTTGAGTTTCCGTCTGCATCTGATATAAATACAAAATCATGTCCGTAAATGGAATGGTAATGCAGAGTGTTTCCGTCAAAAACAGGAGAGTGCTCAGTAACGGCGTTTTCAAAATCTGATGATGTTGCAAAAAGGCTACTGTCTGCCGTTTCAAGAATTACAGGTGTATTCGGTTCATCACATGCTACCCAAATTCCCGGTAATTTTTCGCTGTCTGAGGGTTCGATATGCCATGTACCTCGAGTTACGCAAAGTGCCGCATATCCTTCTCCGCAGCCGGTTAAGATCCAGCCGTTCTTTTCTTTAATATTTGATACTCCTCCTGCTCCGGAAAACCAAACACGCATACCGCCTGCATATTTTTGGCAACGCTGCGTTATTAGCGTTCCTTCGCATTGTTCACTCCAAAATGCGTTATATGAAATAGTAGGAGAAGTTGATTGCAAATTATGAAGTTGTGTCGGACGTGGAAGAGGGAGGATCATTGAATTTCTTTCACGGAATACGACTCCCTGAAAACGGTTCTGTGAACTTATTCCGCACCATTCGTTATCTGATAATTGCGGACACATAAGAGTACCAAGAATCAGGTGCGGGGTAACGAATGTATATCGGTAAATTTGACCCCATTCAGTATTGAATCTGTAATTCGGAAAATGGTTATCTGCAGAAGCGCGACCGAAAGGACGGCTTTCGGTTACGTAAGTACCGCGCTTAAAGTCGCCGTGTATCATATCTACAATAAGTTTGGGAAGACGGTAAGAGCAATCAAGCAGTACATAATCCATACCGCCCGGATTTTTTCTGTGGTCTATACCGGAGTAATACCATGCCCATGTAAGTGTTTCACTGTCTGTGTACATAGCACTGTCGGGGTATACACGGGTCTGACCTCCGCCTTGCATACCGTTGATCTGTTCTTCTGCCCATAACGCCCAGAACAAGGTGAGAAAATCGCCTGTCATACGGCGAAGTTCCGGATCGGGAGAAAAATCGTAAAGCGGGTAAAGATTTTTGATAGTGTGAACACCGTAGCACTTGCTGTGAATCTCAACGAACATTGATCTTCCGGCACGTTCGCGCATCCAGTAGCGGAAGAATTTGCTCCAAGCGGCAAAATGCTGATCTACCGTACCTCCGTCTCCGAGAACCTCATTTCCTTTTCCGTACTTTGAAAGGATGTAACAAAATTGCCAAATTGCTGAGTTACGCTGTACATGATGATTTTCGCTTTCGTAAATACGCCATGTAGCCATACCTTCCGCCTCTGCATCTGAAAGGCGGGATATATCATGGCAATATCCCAGCGTCATTTCAAGAAAAGTGTTTTCTGCTTCAGGAGAGATCAGACCCGGTTCATCTGTACCGAATTTTCCGTAACGGATAATGGAACGGCAGATCTCACTTATGTTCCAGTAAAAAGAATCACGGTCATCCCGCACATCCGTATTTTCAATATAAAAACGGCAGTTTTCAATAATTGCATCGTTTGCGTCTTTATAAAACTCTGTTTCCCGGTTGTGAAAAACGCGGATCACAAATACTGCAATGTGATAAGAAAAATCGCGTGCAAACCTCGGATGTCCCTGAAACACTGGCGGTTTAACGGGAACCTTTACGAGCGGTTTACCACGAAATGCTTCCCATCCTTCTTTGAAACGAGCGTCCTGCTCGGTTATGTAATCTGAATTGTTCATTTTACACCTCCATAAACACAAATAATGTTATATATTTAAGTTTTAAGTTTAAAAACTTTTTTCTTCTGTCAAAAACGGATCTTGTTATATATCCGGCAATATGGCAATGAACAAGCGAGTCTTTATATTTTTTAATGTCTGAGATATTTTTACCGTTTTCATACATATGGTAAAAATCTGCGAGCATGAGAAAATTTTTACGGTTAAGTCCTTAAACAGCGATAATCTGTCCATGTTTTTCTGCAGCACCGGAAAAAACGCTGCCGACTTTGAAAAGTTGCTCCCAAGCATTTTCCATGGTAAAGTCTTTCGGGACTTGTTTTGCGTCACAGGATCCGAAAACAATTATTTTCACACCGAAATCATTCAATGGTAGAAAACATTTTTCGGCATAATCTTTTACTTCGATAAGATTCACAACTCCGGTAATTCTTATGTGAACCCATTACTAGACAGTTTGCCGCATAAGGAATTATTTCGTTTTTTTAATACGTGCCTTGAATGATTCCGAATCCTCTTTTTTCATATTTAAGGTAAAAGCCGGTATTAAATTCTGAGTAGCCGGCGTTATATATTCCAGTATTAAGATGTCCCCATAATCCGAATTTCATAAATGGCTCTGTTTCTGCAAATATGCTTTATAACGGTTACTTTAACCAAAGTATACCATAAAGTAAAATTAAAGTCAATACAAAAAACGAATTTCTAAAAAGTTTAATTTCCGTTAATTTTTTTAAAAAAGGGTTGAAAGCAAAACAAAAAAATGTATAATATAAAGTACAAAACTATATAAAACAAAATGATACGTTTTGTATATAAAGGTACGGGAAGGAGTTATTTATATGGAAAATTTTGTTATAACGATAGGCAGAAACTGCGGAAGCGGCGGTTCTGAAATTGCAAAAATGCTATCTGAAAGACTTAATGTTGAGGTTTATGACAAAAATCTAATGAAACTTGTTTCGGACAATAGCGGGATAAATGAAGAGATGTTTAACCTTGCAGACGAACATCTTAAAAACTCACTCCTTTTCCGTGTTTCAAGAGGTGCTTACGACGGTCAGCCGATACAGCCGGAAAGCGGTAATTTTACAGCCGATAAAAACCTTTTTGATTATCAGGCAAAAGTTATAAAAGGACTTGCTGACAGTTCGTCATGTATTATAATTGGAAGGTGTGCAGATTGGATACTGCGTGACAGATATAACACGCTTCGGGTATTTATAGGAGCAGATAAAGAAAGTTGTGCGGAACGTGAGAGTAAGAGAAGTTTCATTCCGCTAAGCAAGGCAAGAATAAAGGTAGATGAAAAGGACCGCCGCCGCGGTGAATATTATAGATTTTATACAAATCAGCAGTGGTCGGAACCAAGGCAGTATGATCTTTGTCTTAATACAGATGCATATACGTTTGAACAGTGTGTTGACTTTATAATTGCGGCTTTGAAGGTAAAACTCGGGGAAAGCCAAATTACATAACAGATTTTATAAATGGTATATAAAAAATGCATTTTAAAATGTGTTAAAAATACTTTTGATCAGTGAAGCAAAAAGATTTTTTATATATCCATTATAACCGGGAGTATCATTGGTTTTCTTCCTGTTTTTCCTGCAAGGAAGCGTGTCATTGCATCTTTTATCCGGTTTTTAACATCAGTCCAATCGTGGTTGTTAGCGTCAAGGCAATCGTTTAGAGTATCTCTTGCAATCAGCCGTGTTTGTTCCATGAGACCTTCTGCTTCCCTTACATAAACGAATCCTCTGGAAATAAGATCCGGTCCGGAAACAATATATCCGTCCTGGCTGTCAACGGTGGCAACAACTACTATAAGTCCGTCTTCAGCAAGAAGTTTTCTGTCGCGCAGAACAATATTTCCGACATCGCCAACGCCGTATCCGTCCACGAGTATCTTTCCCGAGGGTACGGTACCATTCCATTTGGCGCCGTTTTCAGTTATTTCCAGAACGTGTCCGACTGCAGGCGGAACAAATATATGATTTGACGGCATACCCATTTCTTCGGCAAGAGCCTTGTGACAGATAAGGTGCTTGTACTCTCCGTGGACCGGCATAAAATAATCCGGTTTGGTAAGAGCATGCATAAGTTTTATTTCTTCTCTGCAGGCGTGGCCGGAGACATGCACCTCGACCAAGGAATCATAAAGAACGGTCACACTTTTTTTAAACATCTCGTTAACTATTTTGTCAATTAATTTTTCATTTCCCGGGATAGCATGTGCCGAAATTATAACAAGATCTTTTGCGCCGAGTTCAACTTTGTCGTGGGCGGACATTGCCATGCGATAAAGAGCAGACATGGGTTCGCCTTGACTTCCGGTAGTGATAAGAGTAAGGTTTTCCGGTTTGACCCGGCGTATCTCGTTTATGTCAACAAGGACACCGTTTGGTACATTCATATAGCCGAGCCTGATCGCTGCGCTGACAATATTCTGCATTGAACGTCCGGTTATTGCTACTTTGCGGTTCATTCTGGCGCTTATATCGATTATCTGCTGAACTCTATGAACGTTTGAAGAAAAAGTAGCAATAATTATACGTTTATCCGTATTTTTTGCAAAAATATCATCAAGTGATCGTCCGACATTTCTTTCAGAGGGAGTATATCCCGGGCGTTCTACGTTTGTAGACTCACAAAGAAGCAGTCTGACTCCTTTTTTCCCGATCTCGCCTATGCGGGCAATATCCATAACATCGCCCTCTATGGGTGTCAGATCGAGCTTAAAGTCCCCGGTGTGAAAAACAGTTCCTTGTGGAGTTGAAATAGATATGGCGCAGGCGTCTGCAATGGAGTGGTTCACGTGTATAAATTCAACCGTAAAAACGCCGAGCCGTATTTTATTTCCCGGATCAACACAGAAAAGTTTTGGTTGTACTTCAAACCGATGCTCAAGAAGTTTATTTTCTGCTATCCCGAGAGTAAGGCGGGTGCCGTAAACCGGAGGGGAGATGCTTTTTAATACATATGGAAGTGCACCTATGTGATCTTCGTGTCCGTGTGTGAGTACAATGCCCTTTATTTTGTCCTCATTTTCAATAAGATATGTTATATCCGGAATCACAAGGTCGACACCTAACATTTCATCATCCGGGAACCCGAGTCCGCAGTCAACGATCACGATGTCGTCACCGTACTCTATAACCGTCATGTTTTTTCCGATCTCGTCAATTCCTCCTAAGGAAAAGATACGGAGCGGAAGAAGTTTTGTTTTTTCTTTTTTTGTCATTAAAATCTCCATTCTGCCGATTTTACCGACAAAATGCCGACAGTATCCTTGCTGTCTATTTTTTGTCGGAATCGGCGCTATACGGCAGGCTGTTGCTGCTCAAATACAACAAATAAAAGCGGGTAGGGTAAAAAACCGTATCCGTAAACAGATGTTACCTTACAAGAATAAAATTCCGGCAGATTTTAAAAAAATATACTGACTGAAAAATTTATAACTTGTCAGTTTTATGTAATTCCAACGGCAAGCCGAAAAATTACAAAGCGGAGCGATCTTTGTAATTAATAACGGCTTAACATTGAAGGATACCGCTTGCATTCGTGTCCCACAGACCGAACGCTGTCAGGCGGTAAAAAATAACGCACATGTAACACTTTAAATAGTATATCACTTTTTTGTGAATTTAATTCATGTTATTTAATTAACAAAAAATAAATATTTTATGTCTTTGAAATTTTTTAAATTCTAAAACCGTACGAAAAATATTATTATTTTTAATGAATGCGTGAAGATATAGGAATTTACTGTAAAAAATAGGTAAATTTTATTAAAGAATACTAACTATAAGAGTATTTTAATTATTTTTTGAAAACACTTGACTTTTTATTTATTGTATGTAATAATTGACATAGTACAAAATTATAATGTACAATCAATAATGTTAATATTTTAGGAGGATAAGATATGAAAAAGATAAAAGTTACTGTATGGAATGAATTTCGTCACGAAAGACAAAATAAAGAAGTAAAGGAGATATACCCAGATGGTATTCACGGAGCAATAAAGGATATTCTTCTTGAATGTGATGATATTGAAGTTACGACTGCAACATTGGACGAGCCAGAAAACGGTCTTACCGACGAAGTACTTAATAATACTGATGTTCTCATTTGGTGGGGACATATGGCACACGGAGAAGTTCTGGATACGGTAGTTGAAAAGGTAAAAGATAGAGTTTTAAGAGACGGAATGGGCTTTATTCCGCTTCACTCAGGACACCATTCAAAGGTATTTAAGGCTATAATAGGTACGACGGGCGATCTTACATGGGGAAATAATCAAAAAGAACTTATTTGGAATATTATGCCACAGCACCCGATTGCAGCAGGAATTCCCGTTCGATTTGAACTTAAAGAGGAAATGTACGGAGAGCCTTTCTTTATACCCGCTCCCGATGAACTGATTTTTTCCTCTTGGTACGAGCAGGGAAATGTATTCCGTAGCGGTTGTTGCTACTATAAAGGACTGGGAAAAGTATTTTACTTCCAGCCGGGACACGAAGAGTGCAGAAGTTTTTACAATAAATATGTTCGTCGTATTATACAGAACGCGGTTCACTGGGCAGCGCCAAATCTTTGCGTAAAAAGGGATTCAGGATGTAAACATCAACCAAAGTCTGTATTTGAAGAACTTGCCGAAGGAATCGAAGAGTAAAATATTAAAATATCTGTAAATTTTACTTTATTATGAAGTTTGGAAAACTGAATAACTGATAGAAAATTTAATAATTTAATAGGAGATTGTTATGTTAAAACTTAAAGATTTTCATAAATCGACAGATGTTCTTCATTACAACTGCGAAGAACCAAGATCATATTATATACCTTTTCCGGATAAAAAAAGTGTAGACAGTGAAAACAGAGAGGATTCTGTTTATTTTAAAACACTTTGCGGAACATGGGATTTCAAATGGTATTCGTCTGTTTATTCCATAGAAGGTACAACGGTTCCTGTATTCCCTTCAGAAGGATTTGATAAACTTGATGTTCCGAGTAATTGGCAGATGGCTCTTGGACGCGGTTATGACGTTCCAAATTATACAAATGTAGATTATCCATATCCGGTTGACCCTCCGCATGTGCCGGACGAAAATCCCTGCGGTTTTTATAAACGTGACTTTACGGTTACTGAAAATCAGATATCTGATAAAGACGTATTTATAAATTTTGAAGGGGTGGACTCCTGTTTTTACCTTTACATAAATGAAAAATTTGTTGCATACAGCCAAGTAAGTCATATGACAAGCGAGATAAATATAACAAAGTATGTAAAGAGCGGTAATAACACAGTAAAAGTTCTTGTTTTTAAATGGTGCGACGGTTCTTATCTAGAAGACCAGGATATGTGGAGAATGAGCGGTATATTCCGGGAAGTTTATCTACTTTTCAGAGACAAAACACGTATAGTTGATATAGACGCAAAGCCAACGCTTTCCGATGATTTTAAAAACGGACACCTTGGGGTATCTCTTAAATTAAACGGAAAGACTGATGTTACTCTTACACTATGTAGCCCTTGCGGTAAAAAGATTGCGGAAAAAACAGTTTGTAAAGAGGATTATAAAGCGGAATTTGATATTGAAAATGTCAGTACTTGGAGTGATGAAACTCCGGTTCTTTACAATTTGTATCTTCACTCCGGAAATGAGTATATTAAACTTCCAATAGGATTTAAGAGGATAGAGATAATAAACAGAGTAATTTACATAAATGGCAAAAAAGTAAAATCAAAGGGTGTCAACAGACACGATAGCCATCCGCTCCTTGGTCATGCAACGCCGTATGACCATATGGTTGAAGATCTTATGATTATGAAGCGACATAACGTCAATACCATAAGAACTTCACATTATCCAAATGATCCGAGATTTACCGGTCTATGTGATAAATACGGATTTTATGTAATTGATGAAACCGATATTGAAACACATGGTTTTGCCGCAGCCGGATACTGGGAAAGAGCGGTATGGGAAAGAGTATCGGACGATCCGGTATGGGAAAATGCATTTCTTGATCGGGCAACACTAATGTATGAGAGAGATAAAAATCACGTATGTATAATAATGTGGTCGCTCGGAAACGAAAGCGGTTACGGACGTAATCACAAAGCAATGGCAGCGTATTTCAGAAATGTTGATCACAACCGTCTTGTTCATTATGAGGGTTCAAATCCGTTAAGCGTGAAAACGACAGTTGAAGAGATGCTTTTGTCAAGTGATATTGAAAGTACCATGTATCCTAAAGTTGAGAAAGTTAAAGAAATTCTTGACGATACGAGCAGAAATGTGCCTTACTATATGTGTGAATACTGTCACGCAATGGGTAATGGACCAGGAGGCATGAGTGCATATTGGGATCTTATATACAAATATGACTGTTTCTTCGGTGGGTGCGTATGGGAGTTTACTGATCATTCGGTAGGAGTGAAGCAACCGGACGGAAGTTATCATTATGTATACGGAGGCGACTTTGGGGATACTCCGAATTCAGGAAATTTCTGTATTGACGGTCTTGTTTATCCTGACAGAAGACTTCATAACGGAATTCTTGAAATGAAGCAAGCATATGCGCAAGCTTATGCAGAAGCGATTGACCTTGTAGCAGGAGAATTTAAAATACACAGTCTTCGCAACTTTACCACTCTTGACGATATAGATGTTTTCTGGAGTATTGAGGAAGATGGAAAGAAAGTTCAGAACGGTGTGATACCTTCTATTGGAACCGCTCCAAGAGAAACCACCACGGTGGTAGTCCCCTATGATATTACCGGACTGTCAGGAGAAGTGTATATAAACATATCATTTAAAACAAATGTTCAGACTGAATGGTATGATGAAGGCAGTGAAATATGCTTTAATCAGTACAAACTTCCGGCTAAAAAGAAAGAAAAGAAATCAGAGCCTGAAATTTATGTACCGGTTTTAGAGCAGGATGATAACGAAATAAAGGTAATCTGCGGAGAAACCGTATACAGTTTTTCGAAGCAAAAAGGTGTATTAACTCAAATAACCGATAATGGTAAAGAAATGCTTTGTGCTCCCGTTTATCCAAATATTTGGCGAGCGCCGACGGATAATGATGCGAACATCAAGAATGAATGGTGCAGAGAGGGATACCATAAAGCTGAAACAAAATGTTACAGTATAAGTGAAAAAAAGGGGACAAATAAAATTGATATCATATCGGAGATTTCTCTTGGTGCAAAGGCTAAATTTGTTATTCTTAAGGCAAAAATAACCTATACAATAAACGGAAACGGTGTTCTTACTATAAAAACTGATGTCGAAGTCAGGGATAACCTTACTTTTCTTCCAAAGTTCGGATATGATTTTACGCTTTGCGAAAATATGGAAAATTACAGTTATTTTGGCTATGGACCAATGGAAAGTTACGTAGATAAACGTCTTGCAGCCCGTATGGGACTTTTTAAAGGTAAGGTATCAGAAAATATAGAGCATTATATATTCCCTCAGGAAAATAATTCACATTATAATACTCTTACAGCAAGTGTAAAGGGCATAACAGGTCACGGTCTTTCATTTGATACAGATACAAGTTTTGAGTTCAGAGCAAGTCATTACAGTGCAAAGCAACTTACGGAAGCCAGACATGATTATGAACTTAAACCATCGGTAAACACATTTGTTTCAATAGATTATAAGCAATCAGGAATTGGCTCTAACTCCTGTGGCCCGCAACTCGATGAAAAGTACAGATTGAGCGAAAAGAATTTCAGTTTTACTTTTACTGTAAAGCCGATAAGATGAGTTCAATATACTGTGGATTGTGCTGAAAAATAAGAAAAAATATATTATGAATAATATATAAAGGAATAAAACGTTATAAAAAACAGATACACTTATTTCAAAGTGTATCTGTTTTTAATTTTTATCCTATTGCCGCGTGTTGAGGTGTTTCACTGACGTCCGATGTTGTTGCTTGAGTAGATGAAACATCGGATTTTACAGCAGCAGTATATGCGGCTGGTTCTGTAACTGATGCAACGTTAGGGAAATTTGTTTCAACAGAAGCTACCGCCGCATGCATGGGTTCTTCTATAAGACCGAAACTGACAAAAAGCGCGGAGTTGACTTTTTGCATAGTGAAAAAATCAAGATGTCCAATGCGTTCACGCAGTCTTCGTTTATCTATTGTACGTACTTGTTCAAGAAGTATTACAGAGTCTCTGGCAAGGCCGAGAGTTTGTTCTGAGTCGCCTGCTACATCTATGTGGGTGGGAAGTTTTGTTTTGCCTGTTTTGCTTGTTATAGCGGCAGCTATTACAGTAGGGCTGTATCTGTTTCCGACATCGTTTTGAACTATCAGTACCGGGCGCAGTCCGCCTTGCTCCGAACCGATAACAGGGCTCAGATCGGCATAAAAAATATCTCCCCGCTTAACTATCATTTTAAACATCATCCTTTCATTTGGTATCATTTTATTAATCTCAGATGTTTTTGTCATATGTCTGTTTTTATTTTTACCTTAAACACATATATTTTAAACATAATATTAAAAACATCTTACATGAAAATTTCGACAAAATAATTTAATTTTCGTTTTTTACGGATAATATCTGCTCGCCTATTTTTATTTTATGCAAGGCCATAGAAAAAGGGACTTTTAAAAAGACGTGATATAGCGTATAAAAGAAAAACTTGTGATGAATATTTAAAAATTCTATTTACAATGCAAAAATTTTATGGTATAATATATACAGGTAAAGTAAGGAAAAAATTTAAAGTAAAGTCAGGCAGTTTTCAGAGATTTATAAAACAAATGAGGTAGATATATGAAATGTCCATCATGCGGAAGTAACGATTTTAAAGTGCTTGATTCCCGTCCGACAGACAGTAAAACGATCCGTCGCCGCCGTGAATGTCAGAATTGTCAAAAAAGATTTACAACATATGAAATTATTGAGGCAGTTCCGATTTACGTTATAAAAAAAAGCGGGACGTTAGAAATATTCGATCCGAATAAAATAATTGCAGGTGTACGCCGTGCCTGTTATAAGCGACCGGTGACTGACGAACAGATTCAAGCGATTGTCAATGAAATAGAAAATGAACTTGCGAATAAACTGACGGAAAATATTACATCTGAAGAAATAGGTAATATGGTAATGGAAAAATTACGGGAAATAGATGAAGTTTCATATGTAAGATTTGCATCTGTATACCGTGAATTTAAAGATGTCGAAACATTTATGAATGCCTTGAGAGTGCTTCGCGAAAAAAATAAAAAGAAGAAAAAGTTATAATAAAAATATTATTACGCATAAAACTTTTCACGGGATTTTTATCAGATAAAGCAAGTCTGCGGGAACTTAAAAACAAAAATAAAAAAATTCAATAAAATACTTGACAAATAAAAAATAATGTGATATAATAATAGCCGTTAGTTAACCCAAAATATTATGAACTCAAAATATCCGCTGGTGTGGCTCAATGGCAGAGCAGCTGATTTGTAATCAGCAGGTTGTTGGTTCGACTCCGATCACCAGCTCCAAGCCCGACACAATGCGGGCTTTAATATGGGAGAATTCCCGAGAGGCCAAAGGGGACAGACTGTAAATCTGCTGGCATTGCCTTCGGTGGTTCGAATCCACCTTCTCCCACCAAAAAAAAGCACTTGCAAATATCTGTAAGTGCTTTTTTAATTAACTGTATTTATACATATAAATAGAAATAGTTGACGGAGGATAACATGAAAAAACTTGTTCTTCTTGGTGACAGCATAAGACTGATCGGTTACGGAAAAAAAGTTGCAGAAATATTAAAGGATGAATTTGAAACATGGCAGCCTGAAGACAATTGTCGTTTTTCAAAATACCTTTTGAGGCTTATTTTTGACTGCAAAGATAAAATAGTGGGGGCAGATGTTGTACATTTTAACTGCGGTCTTTGGGATATTACCAGACTTTATTCCGACGGTGAGCCGTTTACAAGTTTCAAAGAATACAAAGACAACGTTTTACGTATTGTAAATACATTGAAATCATATGGGGTCAAAACTATTATATTTTCAACGACAACACCTTGCCGTCTTGAAAATCCTTATAACGATAACACAGATATAAAAGAATATAATTCGGCTGTTGTTAAACTTTTGATTGAAAACGGTGTAACTGTAAATGACCTTTTCACTTTAATCGAGAAAAATATATCGGAATATATACGGGGAGATGACCTTATACATTTGACCGATGCCGGAATTGAGGTTGCGTCAAAAAGTATTTCGGATGCTATACGCAAAACAATTTAATAAACTCATAAATGATGGTTTCGAACTACAATTTTGTAACAAAAATGAAAATTTCTGTTATAGACAAAGAAACAACATTGAAAAAATGAACGGTGAGTATATGATCGATTTTAATATTATAGAAAAAAATTATACGGAACATAATCGAAAAAGAGTAGAGGAGCAGTATTTTCTCGGAAGTATATGCGGAATATGGGATAAAAACGGTAAACTTTTTGGAAAAAGCCAAGGTTTTTCCGATTTTGAACGAACAAAGGAAATAAAGCAAAATTCTATGTTCAGGCTTGCATCCATGACAAAACCCATAACGGGGTGTGCATTTATGCAATTATGTGAAAAAGGAATGATAGATCTTGATACCCCGATAAGCCGTTTTATTCCGGAGTTTGCAGACGTGCAGGTGTCAACCAAAACGGAAAACGGAAAAATACAGCAAACAGAAAAAATAAAATATGCCATTACACCGAGGATGATACTGTCTCATTCAAGCGGAATTGGCAGCGGAAATACATTATTGATACAGTCTAAGTACATAAGTAAGTGCAAAAGCCTTGAAGAGACAGTAAAAAAATATGCAACCGGAGTACTGGAATTTCAACCTGGGACATGTCAGGCATACAGCGGTACTTGGGCATTTGATGTGCTGGCACGTATTATTGAAATCATAAGCGGTATGCAGTATGATAAATATATAAAAGAAAATATTTTTGATCCGCTTGGAATGTTTGATACGACTTATATGCCAAGTGACGAACAGTGCGCCCGTACCGTTTCGTTTTGCAAAAGAACGGACCATGGTATAGAAATGCAAAGTATGCCTGCAAAAGCCGGATTTTGGTGTGTGGGCGAAGGCTGGATCGGAGGAGGAGCAGGGCTTTTTTCCACACTTGACGACTACAGTAAATTTGCCCGAATGCTTCTTAACGACGGAGAATTCAACGGATATTGTATACTTCAAAAAAATACTGTGGCCTTAATGAGCAAGAACCAAACCGTGCAACCGAGTAAGGGTATAAAAAAAGAGACTATGTGGGGGCTTTCCATGCGTGTATGCCGAGAAGGGGACGTTCTTCCTAAAGGTACATTTGGATGGAGCGGAGCATACGGAACACATTTTTGGGTAGACAAAGAAAACGGGATAACATGTGTATATATGGTAAACCTTGCAAATGCAGGAGGATCCGGAGAGCAGGCATCACATGAATTTGAGCATGATGTAATGTCTGGAGTAAAGAAATATTTATAAAGTAAAAATATATTTTAAAACATTAAAAATAAAAAAGCGATTTTGGTTCATGATTTTTTAAATGTGTATAAATAATTAAATTATTGTCTTAAAAACGTAAAATTAATAAAATTTACTTGAAAAATATTTTTAAATCATATATAATGAAAATAAGCATAAATTGAAGTCAGGAGGAATTGATTGTTGGAAAAGAAAGTGCTAACACAAAAAGAATCTTATCAAATTCCTTCATTGGAATTTATAAAATTAAAAAAATCCGATATAATTACTACAAGTGCGGAGGTGTCAGATTTAGACGAAAATGAAACCGTACCTTATATTGGACTTACCGAACTCTGGTAATATTAAAAAAATAAGAATAAATGCGATGACCGAAAACAAGTAAGAAAGTAAAAATGCATTTCAGAGAACCGTCGGTGGGTGTAAGACGGCATGCAGTGCTTTCTGAATACATTTCGAGAGCATCCCGCCGAACAAAATACCGAGATTTATTTATAAATAAGAAGAAAGTAAATAGCGTATATTATAAAAAATGAAAATTACTTTTTTCAAATCGGTAATTTAAGTAGATCGGAACGGATGATACCCGTTAAAAATCGAAGCGCTTATCTGGCGCTTAAAGAGGTTATAAAGCCGTAAGGCTTTGACAAATACGAGGTGGTACAGCGAAAAATTCGCCCTCTGTAAAGCAGTATCTGTTTTACAGAGGGATTTTTTGTTTTATGCAGCCAGATTTTATGGAAATGTAACAGAACGTTTTTTTATTAAACAGAAATTTACAAAAAGGATTTTTATAACGAGGTATTTGCCGAAATAAATCACGGTTTGCTGACCGGAAATGTTCGTAACAAAAACAAGGAAAATAAAAATCGTTATATATCAAAATAATGTTAAATTATAATGCTGCAGGAGCGGCGGAATGGAGAAAAAATGGTTATAACAGAACTTCTTGAAAGGAATGCTAGGCTTCATCCTAAAGACATCAGCCTGGTTGAAATAAATCCGATCCATCGTCCGGAGGATCATATAACATGGAAAGAATTCAGTCTTATAGAATCGGCAGCCAGTGACAAATATCGCAGAGAGATGACTTGGAAGGAATTTGATGTAAAGGCAAATAGATTTGCCAATCTTTTGCTTTCCAGAGGAGTCAAAAAAGGAGATAAAGTGGCAATTCTTCTTATGAATTGTATTGAATGGCTCCCGATATATTTCGGAATACTTAAGGCAGGGGCGATTGCTGTACCAATGAATTACAGGTATACATCAGATGAAATACTTTACTGTGCAGATCTTGCCGATGTATCCGTACTTGTATTCGGCCCCGACTTTACCGAAAGAGTGACTCAAGTGCTTGACAAACTTATCGGAATAAAGCACTTTTTCTTTGTTGGAGACAGTGTTCCGCGGTTTTCACATAGTCTTGAAGAAATGGCTAATTATTGTTCCACCACTCCTCCGGCACTGGAAATTACCGAGGACGA
Organism: uncultured Clostridia bacterium; assembly: GCA_944381115.1. Taxonomy (GTDB): domain Bacteria; phylum Bacillota; class Clostridia; order Oscillospirales; family CAG-272; genus SIG673. The sequence continues at coordinate 64,027 of CALWJV010000001.1, read as the reverse complement.
TGATGCGGCAATTTACTTTTCTTCAGGAACGACAGGTTTTCCTAAGGCGATATTGCATGCTCACCGCTCTCTTATAAACTCCTGCAGAACGGAACAAAAACATCACGGTCAGACAAGAGATGATGTTTTTCTTTGCATACCACCGCTTTATCATACCGGCGCAAAAATGCATTGGTTCGGCTCACTTATTTCGTGTAGCCGCGCCGTGCTTCTCCGCGGTGTTAAGCCGGAATGGGTACTCCGTACGGTTTCGGAGGAAAAGGCAACAATAGTCTGGTTGCTTGTACCGTGGGTACAGGATATTCTTGACGCAATTGATAACGGAGAGATAAACTTGAATGATTACAGGCTTTCTCAGTGGAGACTTATGCATATAGGAGCACAGCCGGTTCCACCGAGTCTTATACGCCGTTGGCTCAAAGTATTTCCGAATCATCAATACGATACAAATTATGGACTTTCGGAGTCCATAGGTCCGGGATGTGTACACCTCGGAGTTGAAAATATAGATAAAGTAGGTGCCATAGGTGTTGCGGGATACCTTTGGGAGACGAAAATAATAGGAGATGACGGAAAAGAAGTCGGAGAGGAAGAAGTCGGTGAACTTGCAGTTAAAGGTCCCGGTGTAATGAAATGCTACTATAAAAACCCAAAGGCTACAGAAGAGGTACTTAAGGATGGATGGCTGTATACCGGGGATATGGCAAAAAAAGACAAAGATGGCTTTATATATCTTGTAGACCGTAAAAAAGATGTTATAATTACCGGAGGAGAAAACCTTTATCCGGTGCAAATAGAGGATTTTTTGCGTGCAAACGAAAAAATTAAAGATGTAGCGATAATAGGACTTCCTGATGAGCGCTTGGGCGAAATTGCCGCGGCAATAATAGAACTTAAGCCGGGTGTTGACTGTACAGAAGAGGAGATCGTAAAATTTTGTAACGATTTGCCGAGGTATAAGCGTCCGAGAAAAATAATATTTGCCGATGTGCCGAGGAATCCTACAGGAAAAATCGAAAAACCCAAGCTTCGTGAGATTTACTGTGGAGAAAGACTTGTTGAAGCACAGACTACACGGTAAAAATGAAAATACTTATAATTTCTGATGTGCATCATGATACGGAGATGGCAAAAGCGGTGATAGAAGCAAATTCAGATTCAGAGTGCCTGATTTTCCTCGGCGATGGGTTTGCAGAAATGGAGAAATTGTCTTTATTATATCCCGCAATGGGATTTATAGGCGTCAAAGGAAACTGCGATTTTTTCCCTTTTGATGCACCTGTTTTAAAAACGGTAACATTCGGTAAAATAAAGATCTTTATGTGTCACGGACATAAATTTTCAGTAAAGCAAGGCATATCAACGCTGGTTTATTACGCAAAAAAAGAAAGTGCCGATCTTATTTTGTACGGGCATACACACAGACCATGTAAGGGAGAATTTGTTTATCCGGACGGAAAGAAATCAGTTTTTTTTAATCCGGGAAGTATAGGAGATCCAAGGGGCGGAAGCAGCCCGTCCTACGGAATTCTTGAAATTTTCGAAAAAGACGGAAAACAATGTTTTAATATCCATCACGTAACCATATAGACCGGATCGGTATTTAAAAACGTATGTGTATGTAAAAAGTAGCCTGACGGATATTGCATTTAATAAATTTTTATAACGCATATTTTAGTGAAATTCTGAAAGTTAAAATAATTAAAAAAAATGGATATAACAGATGTATACGTTGAGATGGTTCGGAAAAAAGTAAGGAAACGGAGGGAAAAAAGTGATTTTTGAACTCAATAAAGACGGACAATTTTCACTGATGTCAAAAGTTGATTTTCATAAAACAGCGGGACTCTCGGTTGCGCTCGGTTGCTTTGACGGAGTACACAGGGGACATTGCGCCCTTATAAACCATGCAACAGCGCAAAAAAATCTTTTACCTGCAGTATGGACATTTTCAAGTCCGCTGGTTCTTCCTTTTATATACACTGTTGAGGAGAGGCTCTCTATTTTTGGAAAACACGGAGCAAAATTTGCGATATGCGAAGATTTTGAACTTATAAGATCATTTACTCCCGAACAGTTTTTAAAGCATATGACGGAATCTTACAACGTAAAACACATGGTTTGCGGGGAGGATTTTCGTTTTGGAATCAACCGTATCGGGGACGCACAGATGCTTAAAACCTGTGCTATAAAATACGGTGCATCAACAGAGATAGTTACGCCAGTTATGAACGAAGGAGAGAAAATAAGTTCAACCCTTATACGGGGCTTGCTCAGATCGGGAAATAACGAAAAAGCAAACGAACTTCTTGGCAGACCGTTTTCTGTAACGGGTAAAGTTTTACACGGAAAGCAAATAGGAAGAACTATGAATATTCCGACGGTAAATCAGAAAACAGAATCGGGACGTGTAGAATTAAAACACGGTGTTTACTATACAGTTACGGTAACAGGCGGCAAAATATATCCGTCCGTTACCAATGTGGGAATGCGCCCTACGGTCAATGAAGATACCGGGGACATAACATACGAAACTCACATTATCGGTGAAGACATAAATCTATATAAGAAGGAGATTACAGTTGAATTTTACCGATATGCGCGTGAAGAGGTTAAATTCAGTACGCTTTCCGAATTAAAAGAGACCATTGACACGGATATAAAAAGAGCAGCAGATTATTTTAAACATACAGTAAAAATCCAATGAAATGTCAATGACATCACGCTTTTTACTGAAGAACAAAAGGATAAAATAAATTGAAGCATTTATTTAATTTTAAATTCAAAGCGATTTTGCCGTTCATTTATATAAATTTTCAAATAAAAAACGGAACAGAAATTTCTGTTCCGTTTTATTTTGCCTTAAAATAAGAAAAGTTTTTTTCGGTTAAAGAACTGTATATGTATAGTACAGATGGTTTACCCATTATTTTAATTGAGATTATAAAATAAAAATTTAAATATTCTCATTATGCTTGCAAAATTTTGCAAGAGGGCAACCATTACATTTGGGATTTCTTGCAGTGCAAGTATCACGTCCGAACCAGACAAGACGGTGACATAGGTCAGTTTGTTCTTCTTTAGGTATAAGAGGAGTGAGTATTTTTTCAACCTTAACTGCATCTTTTAATGTTTCGGGGTAAAACCCGAGACGTCCGCATATGCGGATACAATGTGTATCGGCAACAACTCCGCCAAGTCCGTAAAGATCTCCGCGTATAAGGTTTGCAATTTTTCTGCCGACTCCAGACAGTGCAAGTAAGCTTTCCATATCGCTTGGGATTTTTCCGCCATGCTTTTCCTCCAAAGAAACAGACATTTCTTTTAAACTTTTTGCCTTTGTACGGTAAAGACCGCATGGCTTTATCAGATTTTCAAGTTCGGTAATGTCGGCCTCAGCCATATCATGTGCATTAGGATATTTTTTAAAAAGATCATGGCTTACGATATTTACTCTTGCATCGGTACATTGTGCTGAAAGCCTTGCCATAACGGCAAGTCTAAACGGATCGCCGTTAAATTCAAGAGCACAGTCGCTTCTGACCGTATTTTTCAATATCTGAATGACGCCTGCCATTCGTTCTTTTTTTGTCATATACATTCTCCGTTTTTATAAATCAATATTTAATGGTATTATTTTTTTCAGGTAAAAAATCAAAAAAATCAAGTTGGAATTCAAGTTTGAGCAAAGAAAAAAGACGAAATACCGGAAGTCCAACAACGTTCAGATAATCGCCGTTTATCTTTTCTGTGAAAATTGCGGCAATATCCTGTATACCATAACCCCCTGCCTTATCAAATGGCTCACCGGTATTTATATATGCAATAACTTCTTTTTGGTCAATTTTACGGAATGTAACTTCGGTAGTTTCGTGTGAGGTCACTGTTTTACCGTTGTAGGTGACGGCTATCCCGCTTATAACTTTATGTGTAGTTCCGGAAAGGAGCGAAAGCATTTCAATGGCTTGAGATTTTCCGTTTGGCTTGCCGAGGATTTTTCCGTTATAGAAAACTATTGTGTCAGATGCAATTATCAAATCGCTTTTACTGCACAAATGCTTTACCGCATCAATTTTTCTTTTTGCGGCCTCCTCGACAAAAAGTCTTGGATCGGTTTCAGGAATATTTTCATCGGCTCCGCTTACAAGTACAGTAGGTCTGAGTCCAAGATGTTCAAATATTTCTTTTCTTCTTGCCGATTTTGAAGCAAGTATTATATTAGGTACGGTTTTCAATGTCTTTCTCCCTTATTCCGGTTTATGAAGATACCATTCAAATTTTAGCATAAAATGACGGACTGTTTATTTTGAAATTCGTTTGATTTTGGTTGGTACAGAGACTCCTTTACCTTTTTTTTGGTATAAGGAAACAATTGAAGAAATTTCTTTTTTGCTTTCAGTGGTGAAAATAAGATGTCTTCCCCTGATTCCGCAGTTATCAAGATCGTTGGATTTGTCCGCCATGTAAAGCGGTACGGAATTAAGCAATATATCATATCCCGCCTCTTTTATTACAGGAAAAACGGTGCCGGTCTTGTCTGTCAGCGAATTTGCACCGACCGGCTTTGTCAGTAACATAAGCGGAAGGCGTCCGTAAACTATTGCCGCTTTGGGTGCAGATATGTCTCTCATTTGCGGTAAAGTTAGTTCCGGGGAAAGGATCATGTCTCTTAGACCGCTTTCAATATATTGCTCCGCAGAAAGAGAATTGAATATATTTAATCGGAAATCTCCGTGCGGAATAAGACCAAACTTTTTTGCCGTTTCAATTTGTCCGATGTGGCATATAAGTGCGTGGGTTGCACCAAAATTGACCGCACGTTCAAGTTGCCTGTAAAAATCATAAAGACGATCAGGAAAAATCGACGGCGGGAATATAATACCATCTGCAACTCCTGTTTCATATTTTTCAAGCGGGAGGTATATGTGTGAAAAAAATTCGTTTTCGGTTACCTGTGATGCGTTTGAAAAACGAGCAGTGTAAATTGTTTTTTGTTTTTTCCCGATTGGCCTTGATTTTTTCGGAGGTAAAAAATTTTCAGGCGGGGGTGTTCTTTTCTCTGTTTTTATAGCAAAAATTTCTCTTTTGACTTCTTTGAAAACGGTAACATTGTTTTTTGTTGCATTTATATCGTTTTCTGTACGGATACCATTCATTTCTGAGTCGGTTTTACCTGTGTAATAACCGTCCGTAAATCCGCTTCTGGAGAAAACAGAAGCAAGGTCCTCCATCTCTTTTATAGATGCGTTTCTATGTTCATCAAAAAAGGTCCGGTATGCTTTTACCACTTTATATACATATGACGGACTTTTCATACGACCTTCTATTTTAAGCGAAGAGACACCGCTTTTTATAAGTTCTGTAACGTGGGACGCAAGACACATGTCTTTCATACTTAAAGGGTAAGATCCGTTGTATTTCATACGGCAGGGTTGTGCACAAACACCTCGGTTTCCGCTTCTGCCGCCCATCACCGCGCTTAAAAGACACTGTCCGGATTGGCTTACGCATATTGCACCGTGAATAAACTGCTCTATTTCTATCGGCGAAGTTTTGCAAAGAGCCGTTATTTCGTTGTACGAAAGTTCTCTTGCACATACCATTCTGTCAAATCCGAGATCTGCAAAAGCCTTTGCACAGTCAGCATTATGTCCGGATGCCTGTGTGCTTGCATGAATTCCCATACCGGGATAACGTCCCTTGATTGCGCTTGCAAGGCCGAGATCTGAAATTATAAGGGCGTCTGTACCTATTTTGTAAAGAAAATCGGTGTATTTTACTGCTTCGGAAAGTTCTTTGTCAAGAACGGCGGTATTTACAGTTACATAAACTCTGACGCCTTTTTTATGGCAATTTTCAATACAAGAGATAAGTTCTCCATCGGAAAAATTTTTAGCGTTCATCCTTGCATTTAAAAATCTGCCGCCTACATATATTGCGTCTGCCCCTGCAAGAACAGCAGCGTTGGCAGCTTCCATAGATCCTGCAGGTGCAAGAAGTTCGGGAAGTTTATTATTTTTCATAACTTTTTTCCATTTCAAAAAATAATCCCGGAAATATTCCGGATATTTTGACGAAAACTCAGAAAATAAAACTTATTTCAGTACTGAGTAAAAGGCACGAATTTTATTTTTTACTGGAACAGTCTGATGTGCAGACAATTTGCCAAAAGTCTATTTGCGATCAGTTAAATTTACTTAACATCAGTAAAATGCAATATTTTGATGTCTGATAAGATCCGCAATATAAAGATTTTTATTCAGAAGAATTTACTTTTCATCAATCAAAGATTTTAAACGCTCTATTTCGTCCGCAAGTTCTTCATTTTTTCTTATCAGGCGAAGGTTTTCCGCAAATATAATGTTTTCTGTTTCCTTTATTGGAGCACTTTCTGCGGCCTCACCTAAAAGAGCGGAATTACGTGTTGTCAAGGCAAAAATTTGTTCCTGCTGTCTATGGATAAGTTCGGCATTTCTTTTTAAATTGTCTGACTGTTCCATAGCGACCATCAAAAGGGCAACGTCAGGACGTCCTGATGCGTAAGGTAATTTTCGCTGTACAGTGGCATCAAGTGTATTGGCCATTCGGACAACAGTTTCCTTATCGGCTGTACTCAATGTCATTTTTATTCCGGCTACGGTTACCGTTACTTTTTCTCTTGACATAATAATCTCCAATCTTTTTATTTGGCAACATAATATTCTAAAGAGCGATCGATACAGATATTACAGATAAAAATTCAAAGAAAAGAAATTTTTAAAAACGGCAGTTGTAAAACTTAAAAACTATCTGTAAATAAACGGAAAAACTCTTGATTTTTTGAATTTGATGTTATATAATACTGTTAAACTCTTTTTATTAACGTACCGACAACAATGTTTTTTGGTTAATATACGGTTATTATATCATACTTTGTCGAAAAAATAAAGTGGAATTTAAAAAATATTTTTAAAAATTATTTTAGTGCTTTAGCAGTGAAAAAAGGGGCATGTATTTATCAGAAAATCATAAATCGGTGAAACGGAGTGTTTTATGAACATAATAAAGGACGCAAAAAGGATAGTGGTTAAGATAGGGTCGTCAACAATTACCCACGAAAATTTTAAAATAAACCTTCGAAGGATTGAAAGCATAGCCAAGGTTCTTTCCGAACTTTGCAATGCAGGAAAAGAAGTGGTTTTCGTAAGTTCCGGAGCAATAAGCGCGGGTATTGCGAAAATGGGACTTGATCACCGTCCGAATAAGATTGAAGAAAAGCAGGCACTGGCGGCTGTGGGGCAGTGTGATCTTATGAGTATTTATGAGCATTTTTTCTCAATGTTCGGTCATACTGTCGCACAAATATTGGTAACGCGGGATATAATGGAAAATCCCATTGCAAAAAAGAATGCCGAAAATACGTTTTCAACTCTTATCGGTATGGGATGTATACCAATAGTAAACGAGAACGACTCTGTTTCATTTGAGGAGATCGAGTTCGGTGATAATGACGCTCTTTCCGCCTATGTTTCGCTTATTTGCCATGCGGACGCGCTGATAATATTAAGCGACATAGACGGTCTTTATGACTCGGATCCTCATAAAAACCAAAATGCAAAACTAATTTCGACAGTAGAGAAGGTTGACGAAAAAATACTTGCATACGGTGGGGAAACAGGGTCCAACAGAGGAACAGGAGGACTCGTTACAAAACTCCATGCAGCGGAGATCGTAACAAGGAACGGCATTCCGATGTTTATAATTAACGGAGAAAGACCGGAACATCTTTATGATCTTATTGACGGCAAACATGTGGGTACGATCTTTTTGGCGGAAAGGAAATAATAAATTGTCAAATGTATAAAATACATAGGAGTAAACAGTGGACGCAGAGACAATAAAGAAGGCATTTATAGATGCAACCATTAAGATCGGGTCAAGTGAAGGCCTTTTCGCAATCACGACCAGAAATTTGGTAAAAACATCAAAGATAAATCAGTATTACCTTTACAGTACTTTTGATGATGTATACGATGTACAACTTCAGGCATATTTATATGTAAACAGGGTTTTTGTAAACACGGCGCTTGAACATCTCAAAATGTATGACGACGGTATTTTTACTGCGGAAAAGGAAAGAATTTTTTTATAGGAATATGGGACCGATATAAAGAAAAATCATAAACTTTATGAGTTTTTTCTAAGGTATTATTATAATTTTGTATTTCCGAGAGATTATGTAAGTGACATTAGCCGGAACTGCATGCAGGCGGTCCTTGACAAAATAATACCTCTTTTCAAAGACGGAACCGATCTGATAATGGTTTTGCTTCAACTTATTGAAAATGTGGTAAAATATGCAGTTCTTGTAGGCAAGGGAGCATATCCGGATAATGAAGAAACCACTGAAAAGGTTTTCAGGATGTTGTTCAGTTCGATCAATATGTATTTGAGAACTCCGGCGTTTATACTCTCCGGACAATAAAAAAACAGGCAAAAAGGCCTGTTTTTTATGTACAGAAAAATTAATGCCATAAAGGCATAAATGATATATTTTAATTTTTAAATTATCTGAAATAACGCAAGAATAGGTACTGCCCAATGTTGACACATTTTAAAAATTGTGATATAATATCCATGATCGGAAAGAAAGTTTAAAAATTATATAGTAGGACATAAAACTTTGATTTATGACCGATAAAGTTTTTATTATTTACAATAAGGTTTGAAATAAGAGGTGATACGCCTTGCCTATACTTTTAATACTCTTTTTTATAATCGGATTTTTAGAAACTCTATATAAGAATAACAAATAACGGAGGACGGCAAAATGATTTACATTAAGGTTGAATAAAGGAATGTCAGAATGGATACAGAACTTTTTTATACTGATAACGGTAAAGAAAACGAACTTCCGCCAATAATACTTTTACATGGTAACGGCGGTAATTCTTCAAGTTTTTTTTATGTTTCGGATTATTTTTCAAAGCAAAGAAGAGTAATAGCATTGGACAGCCGTGGACACGGCCGTTCCCTTAAGGGTACCGCACCGTTTACGCTGAAACAGTTTTCACTTGATCTTTACAATTTTATGGTCAGTAAAAATATAAAAAAGGCGGTCCTGATAGGGTACAGCGACGGCGGAAATGTAGCAATGATATTTGCGACGGAACATCCGGAAATGGTGTCTGCTATGGTTTTAAACGGTGCAAACATGTTTCCGAAAGGTATTATGAAAAAAGAATTCAAAGCGATGAAAAGAGCATACAGAAAAGCAGCATTCCGTCTTAAATTTCATCCTGATGACAAAAAGATCCGGGACGAATACGATTTGCTCAGTTTAATGATAAACGAACCATCTCTCACACCTGAACAACTCAGGAAAATAAGTGTTCCGGTTCTGGTACTTGTCGGTAGCCACGACGTCATTGATCCTGAACACACAAAACTTATCTGTGCATCATTTCCGGATTCAAAACTTTCCGTAATACCCGGCGGGCACAATATTGTTAAAACAAACAGTCAGCCGTATATAGAGGCAGTTGAAAAATTTTTGAAAAAGGTTGAGGCAGAAAAATAAAATGGGCATAAAAAAAGAAAGTGACGGTATTGCGGATCACAGTTTGAAAAATGCAGAAAAAAGAATGAAAAATATTATTTATCAAAAAATACTTGATGATACGATAGCCAATATAAAATCCAATGGGTACCGTCCATCCCTTCTTTTACACGCATGTTGCGCACCGTGTTCAAGTTATGTTGTAGAATATCTGTCTTCATATTTTGATATAACGCTTTTTTACTATAACCCGAATATTTCACCTGCTGAAGAGTATGAAAAAAGGTCAGAGGAACTTTCAAAACTTGTTCGGGAGATGCGAGTGACCAAGAATGTAAATGTTTTGATCACACCGTATACGCCAAAAGATTTTGAAGATATTTCAAAAGGTCTTGAACACATTCCCGAAGGAGGAGCAAGGTGTTTTAAATGTTATCGTCTCAGACTTGAGCACGCAGCAAAATATGCAAAAGAAAAAGGTTATGATTTTTTTACGACAACGCTTTCGATAAGCCCTCACAAAGATGCCGGAGTGTTAAACGGTATCGGACGTGAGGTATCGGAAATATATGGCATACCTTATTTGTTTTCAGACTTCAAAAAAAAGAACGGGTACAAGCGCTCCTGCGAACTTTCCATGCAATACGGGCTTTACCGTCAGAATTACTGCGGATGTATCTATTCGAAAAAGGAGATATAAAATCAAAAGGATTTTGATCTTAAAAACAGTGAGTTTAAAAAGCGCGAACCCAGTCAATTTTGACCCGGTACGCGCTTTTTTTGTTTTTCGTTTTAAATTAACCTTCTGTCAGTTTGTTGGAAAGGCGCAGGTTATCAGCGATCATAGCAATAAATTCTGAATTTGTGGGTTTTCCGCGGCTGGTTTGTATTGTATACCCGAAATACGAATTAAGTGTGTCAACATCTCCTCTGTCCCAAGCCACTTCAATTGCGTGTCTTATTGCTCTTTCTACCCTTGAAGATGTGGTCTGATAGCGTTTGGCAACAGACGGATACAGAATTTTTGTTACTGAATTGATTATATCATTATCGTTTACGGTCATCATTATTGCAGTTCTAAGGTACTGATACCCTTTTATGTGAGCAGGAACACCTATTTGATGTATTATTTTAGTTACCTGTGCTTCAAGTTCAAGGTTATCATGATTTTCTTTTTTATCAGGAGTAGAAATACTTTCTCTTTGACGGAGCAGCCTTCTGATCCTTTCGGCAAGGCCGGGATAGTTGATCGGCTTTAATACACAATATTCGGCACCTGCTTCGGATGCTTCTGTCAGCATGGAGGGATTATTAAGTTGACTTGTAACAATAAATGATGGTATACTGTCGGGGGTAAAATCAATTTTGTGACAGCTTTTGATTATTGAAACAGTGTCAAGTTTTGACATCCAGATATCAATTATTACAATATCGGGATGATTTTTACCGATTTTGAAAATTGCCTCTTCGCCGTCTGCCGCTTCGTCCGGTATACGGAACCCGGCATTTTTCAGATATTCGCTTGTAATACGCCTGAAATCTTCATTTTCATCACAAATAAGTATTTTTGCCATCTTTTCCATTTCACTTCTCCTTTTTGGCATTATTTGCCATTAATTTGGTTATATTTTACCATATTTTGCCAATTTTTGCAATACCTTTACGTAAAATAAAACTACCAAAAATTTTAAATAATTATTATAAATATCTGACAATATTTACCAAAAGTTGGTCGAAAAATAAAAATATTTTATGAAATAACCAGAAGAAAACGGAAATACAAAATTATGTTGTTAACTTGGAGTTAATTAAAAGTGAAAACTGTGTACACAAAATAAAGATATAATAGTAAAAATAAAAATTAAGGAAGGTAATGAAAATGTACGCAAAAACAGAGGAAAAGACAAATTTTGTAACAATCGAAATGGAAAACGGAAATAAGATCACACTTGAACTTTACCCCGATGCAGCACCGAAAACAGTTGAGAATTTTAAAAACCTCGTATCCGAAAATTTTTACGACGGAATAATATTTCACAGAGTTATTTCCGGTTTTATGATCCAAGGGGGAGATCCGACAGGCACTGGTATGGGAGGCTCTGAAAAGAAAATAAAGGGAGAATTTAAAGGAAACGGTGTAAATAATACAATTTCACATAAAAGAGGAGTAATATCAATGGCAAGAACTCAGATTCCGGATTCAGCGTCGAGCCAATTTTTTATTTGTCATGAAGATGCACTTTTTCTTGACGGGCAGTATGCGGCGTTCGGGGCGGTTGTTGAAGGAATGGAGACCGTTGATGCTATTGCAACAGTAAAAACCGATTTTCGGGACAAACCTTATGAGGATCAAAGGATAAAGACCGCATATTTTGTAAAGAAAATATAATGCAAGATTTTTTAAAAAGACTAATAATTTTCAAAAAAAGTATAATGATAACGCGCTGATAATTCAGGATCGGAGAAAGGAAAAAATGTGCAACTTATAATTGCTGAAAAACCGAGTCTTGCAAGGAATATAGTAGATGCGATAAACGGACTCGGAAAGGGAAACATGAAAAAAAATGCCGGATTTTATGAAGGATGCGGATATATCGTTACGTGGGCGTTTGGACACCTTTTTTCTCTGTCGGATATAGAATATTACACGGAAAAAGAAAATTACGATCCGTCAAAAAAAGTTTCCTGGAAAATGGAAAACCTTCCGTGTTTTCCGCATAAATATAATTTTTCGTTGCGCGTTGATGACACCGGGAAAGCCGATTCAGGGGTTGCACAACAATTCGAGATAATAAAAACGCTTTGTAATCGTTCCGATGTTGATACCGTAATAAACGCAGGGGATGCCGACCGAGAAGGCGAGATAATAGTACGTCTTTGTATTTCAAAGTCCGGTATAGAAGACGGAAAGAAACTTAAGAGGCTCTGGCTTCCGGATCAGACCGCTGAGACGATAAGATCAGCGCTTAAAAATATGAAAAATTCTTCAGAATACGATCTGCTTGCTCACGAAGGGTACGCCAGAACTTTTGTCGATTGGTTATACGGTACCAATCTTACAAGATATGCAACACTGAAAAGTGGGGCATTTCTTCGTGTCGGACGAGTAATAGTTCCTATAGTAAAGGCCATTTACGACCGTGATATGGCTATAAAAAACTTTGTTCCGGAACCTTACTATGCCATTATAAGCAAGGAGAAAACCGGCGGAGAAGAAATCGAACTTGTTTCAAAAAGCCGTTTTGATAAAGACAGCCTGAAAAATGCGGAAGAACTTTGTAAAGATTACAATGAAAGGACTGCAGTTGTGACATCGGTCAAAAAAAAGAAAACAACACTTGCACCGGGAAAACTGTATTCTCTTACAAAACTTCAAAATGTACTTTCAAGAAAGTATAAAATGCCAATGAACGAAAGTCTTGAGATTGCTCAGAGGCTTTACGAAAAGGGATATTTGACATACCCTCGTACAAATTCGGAATATCTTGCCACTGCTGAAAAGGACAAAATGAAGCAGATAATAGCAAGCGTGTCAAGATTAGGTTATAAAGTCAAGTTCAAAGAGGGAAAGAGCATTTTTGATGACAGTAAGATTGAGGCACACTCGGCGCTCACTCCGACTTACAAAATACCTGATAAAAATGTTTTGACCGAAAAGGAATCACTGCTTTATTCGACGGTAATACGCCGTTTTGTTGCTGTATTTTGTGCAGAAGACTGTGTTGTAAATAAAACGGATATAGTAATAACTCTCGGAGACAACTGCGAAGAGTTTACATTTAAAGGAATGGCGATTCTTGAAAAGGGATGGACGGCATATGATGACTGTGCTCAAAAGGATAAAATTTTACCTGACCTGAAAAAAGGCGATCTTATTGAGCACGTTTTCAAACCTGTTGAAAAGACTACATCGCCGCCGAAGCATTATACTGTTGAAACGCTGAATAATTACCTTAAAAATCCATTTAAAGAAGATAAAGCATCAATTTCGGCAGCAGTCCGAAAAAAAACAGATCTTACTGACAGTGAACGTTCAAACTCAACTGAAGATTCGGAAAATGACGAAGAAGATTATAAGGCAATATTTGAAGGATTAGAACTCGGAACAGAGGCAACAAGAACCGGAATAATAGAAAATGCGCGGCAAAGCGGATATATAAATTTAAATAAAGATGTTTACACTATACTGCCGAAAGGGGAGTATCTAATAGAAACGCTCTCTTTACTCAGTATATCAATGGATAAATATAAGACTTCTATGCTGGGACAGGCGCTTAAAAAAGTATATAAAGGACAGATAAGCATACGGCAGTGCCTTAAACTTGCTGAACATGAAATTGCATTTGTGTTCGGAAATAACGTAAACGGACAAAGATCAAAGCAGGAAGATATAGGTATTTACGGAGATGAGGTCGGTATATGCCCTATTTGCGGAAAATCTGTAAAACGGGATCGGTACGGCTATGGATGTTCCGGATATAAAGAAGGCTGTAAACTGAGGATACCGCTTTCACTATGTAAGAGGCTTATTACTTTACCGATTGCCAAATTACTCCTTGAGACCGGAAAAGCAGAAAATATTGATGGCTTTATATCAAAAGCAGGAAAAAAATTTTCTGCAACGTTAAAACTCGAAGAAGGAAAAGTGACCTTTGATTTCGGTAACCGAAAAGCGTGAATTTATGAAAAAATATTGAATTTTTTTTCAAATTTACTTGACTTTTTATTAAAGAACTGATATAATTATATTCGCCGTAAATTAAATTACGGAAAAGGAATGTGAATGCAAAAATATTTGTAAATAATAAGGAGCAAAAAATGAAAAGAATTTTATCTTTTGTACTCGTCGTAATAATGTGTTTCGGCGTTGCATTTTCTTTCAGTGCATGCAAATCCAAATCAGATTGGGAAAATATCAAAGAAAAAGGATATTTTGTATGCGGAATTACAATTTATGAACCTATGAATTATTTGAATGAAGACGGTGAACTTACCGGATTCGATACAGAACTTGCACAGCTCGTCGGTGCAAAACTGGGGGTAGAGGCAAAATTCCAGATTATAAGTTGGGGAAACAAATATGTTGAACTTTCATCAAGTGCGGTTGACTGCCTCTGGAACGGATTTACTTCAAACTGTGCAGATGCTGACGGTATACAACGCAGTGATAAAGTTGAATTTACATATGCATACCTTGATAATGCGCAGTGCGTTGTTATAAATTCTTCAAGGGCTGCGGAATTTACTTCAGCGGCATCTTTGGAGGGTAAAAAGGCAGCCGTTGAACTCGGAAGTGCCGGTGAAACTTATGCATCTTCCGTAAAAGCGCAAATAGTAGGAAAAACATCTCAAAGAGATACGTTTACCGAACTCAAGGCAGGCAGCGTCGATTTTATTGTTGTTGACGTTCTCCTTGCAAACGAACTTGTAGGAAAGGGAGATTTTGCCGCTCTTGCAAAGGCAAACATTTCAATTGAAAAAGAAGAATATTCCATAGGATGCAGAATAGGTTCTGATTTTGCCGAAAAGATAAACGGAGCACTTGTTGAACTTCTTAACGAAGGAAAACTCGAGGAACTTGCAAATAAGTACGGTGTAACAGTAACCGAGTCTCTTTTGGCAAAAAAGACTGCCTGACAAATAATATAAGATGTCATTTTTAGAAGTAACACTTGAACTTCTGAGCGGTTTTTCAATGACGCTTGCGATATTTTCGCTTACGCTCCTCCTCGCACTTCCGCTCGGACTGCTTATATCTTTTTGTACGATGTCTAAATTCAAGCCGCTCAGGTATACATTCAAGGTTATCGTCTGGATAGTAAGAGGTGTACCCCTTATGCTGTTCCTGTTTATCGTTTACTATTTTCCGGGATTTGTTCTCGGAAGTCCGATATACGGAAGATTTACCGCAACGATAATAGCCTTTGTAGTTAATTACGCCTGTTATTTTTCCGAGATATTCAGAGCTGGTATAGAGGCTATCCCGCAGGGACAGACGGAAGCAGGACTGGTACTCGGTATGACGAGGATACAGATATTTACTTATGTTACTCTGCAGCAGGTAATAAAACGCATAATCCCGCCAATGGGAAACGAGATTATAACGCTTGTAAAGGACACGGCTCTTGCCCGTGTAATAACAGTCGTGGAGATAATATGGCGCGCAGAGCAACTGATGTCAAAAGCAATAATCTGGCCGCTTTTTTACACTGCCGTATTTTACCTCGCGTTTGTGGGTGCTCTAACCCTTCTTTTCGGATATCTTGAAAAGAAGCAGGGTTACTACAAAATTTAAAGAGGAGGCGGCAGATGTCAATTCTTGAAGTAAACAACATAATAAAAAACTTTGGTCAGACCGAAGTTTTAAAGGATATAAGTTTTACGCTTGAAAAAGGCGAGGTACTTGCAATAATCGGGTCATCGGGAAGCGGAAAAACGACTCTTCTTCGTTGCATGAATTATCTGGAAATTCCGGACGGAGGAACAATTAATGTAAACGGGATCTCGTATTTTGATGCAAATGAGCAGAGGAGTCTGAGCGAAAAAGAGATACGTCTGCGCAGACTTCATTTCGGACTTGTTTTTCAGTCGTTCAATCTGTTTCCGCAGTATACGGTTTTACAAAATCTTATTCTTGCGCCGAGACTTCTCCGTAAGTATGAACTAAAAACGGCACTGAAGACATTTCAGATTACCAAAAATGAATATAAAGAAAAAAAAGCAGCACTTTCCCAAGAACTTGAAATTAACGCAAGAAAACTCATAGCAAAGGTAGGACTCACCGAAAAGGCGGATTTTTATCCTTGTCAACTTTCCGGAGGACAGCAGCAACGTGCCGCAATAGCGAGAGCGCTTTCTCTTACTCCGGATATACTTTGCTTTGA
The DNA here is from genome assembly GCA_944381115.1 of uncultured Clostridia bacterium. Taxonomy (GTDB): domain Bacteria; phylum Bacillota; class Clostridia; order Oscillospirales; family CAG-272; genus SIG673. The sequence continues at coordinate 47,605 of CALWJV010000001.1, read as the reverse complement.
TGAGCCGACGAGTGCACTTGATCCGGAACTTACCGGCGAAGTACTTAATGTAATAAAAGACTTAAAATCAAATGATACAACAATGATCGTAGTGACCCATGAAATGGAGTTTGCAAAGCATGTAGCAGACAAGGTGATATTTATGGTAAACGGAGTTATAGAGGAAGAGGGAACGCCTAAAGAAGTTTTTGAAACCCCCAAAAGTCCGATATTGCAGGCGTTTCTCGGACGGACAGCACTGAAATAAAAAATACCGCACCTGTGGTTTTTCCCACGGTGCGGATTATATTTTTTAAAATTAAATATTTTAAGAATCAAATTTGTAAAAATTACTTTAGAAAATCTGAGATAGTTTTTATATCTGCGGAAACGGATTTTATAAGATTATTATCCGGACATTCTGCTTTTTCAAGACCGCGAAGACGAATCTTTAGAGCGGATAAAAGTTTTTCGGCGTACAGTATTTCAGACCGGTTTTCTTTGTTCCTGGTGGGACCAAGCAGAAGATCAATTGAAGAATATACGGTTTTTCCCCCGGAAAATCTTGCTGATATTACTGGGTATACCCGGTTTTCCGAAAAAACTTTTGTTTCGGATAACACTAAAAACCCGTTTTCGTAAAGGTATTTTCTGGTCTCTTCAGGTTTTGACATGGGCTGAAGTATAAAGTGCAGTTTTCGGTTTTTAAGTCTTTCGTCCTGTGAAAGTATTTTTGCTATTAATTCACCGCCCATTCCTGCTATTATAATATCGTCGACTTCGCATAACGGAACTCCGAGGGTACCGTCGGTGCAATAGGCAGTGATCTCGTCTGAAAGACCTGATGACACAATATTTTTTATCCCTTTTTCAAGAGAAGAACGGCTGATATCGGTTACAAATGCTTTTTTGGATTTTTCTTTTTTTACAAGTTCAATCGGTATCATTGCGTGATCTGTTCCGACGTCAAGTACATTTTTTCCGTTCCTTACCAACTTGTAAATAAGAGACATTCTTTCGTTTTTTAACATTATATGATTCCTGATCAAAGTAATAAAATAATGCGGATATGCCGATTTAAACATATCCGCGTCATTTTTAATTTTATCAATTAATGGGCGATAGCCTTGTTAAGCTTTTCTACAAAATCATCGGCATCGTTTCCATGAACCTCACAGGCCTCTTCAACTGTTTCGCCTCTTGAACAAGGGCAGGTCAAACAGTGCATGCCAATTTCAAGAAAAAGAGGTTCTGTTTCCGGATGATTATCAAGTATATCTCCTATAATCGTATCTTTGGTGATTTTCATTTTGACTTTCTCCTTTTTGCTTTACTGTTAATATTATATCTCATTTAAGTCAAAAGTCAAGTGCTGATAAAAAATGTTTACGATTTATTTAGTTGTTTACAAAATTTTCGCTAAATCTATATATTTAAATGTTATAATTATATAAAGAAATCAATGTAAATTAAGAACAAGAAAAATTTTCATATTTCAAAATTGGAGATCATATGAACAGAAATCTAAAAAAAGGACTGCTGGTATTTATATGCTTAAGTATTCTTGTCAGCGTGTTTTCTTCCTGTACCGTAAACAAATCGTATGTTGGGGCACCTGACGGAATGCGTCCGATAAATGAGGGGGAAGAAGGCGGTATAGCTTACGTTCCGATATCCTGGAGCGTTGATACTTCGACCGGGATTCCGACCGCCTATGTTTCCGCCAATAACCGTACAAGTATCACTCTGGTGACGGTGCCCGGAGATAGAGTAGGTGCAAGTATACCCGAATATTTTAACTCATTCCGTACTTCTTTTGAGCAAAGTTTTAAAGATTTCAAAATAATAAAAGCATCTGAAAATGATTCAGATTACGAAACCCGTTTAATCGGTGGTGTTGCAGCCTATATATACGTATATTCCGGAAAAGTTACCGAAAAAAGTCTTAAATTTAAACAGGCATTTTTTCAAAATAGCAATGACAAAACACTTTTTATTATAACGTACAGTGCAATTGAGGAGGTATATGAAAATTACCTTAAAACGCTGGATGAAGTATATGACAATTTTAAGTTTGTAACCGAACCAATACCTATGACAGACAAAACAGAGATAAATTTACCGTCCGTAGAAGGCATAGAAGTTCCGGAAGGGTATACTCTTATTTCTAATAAATTTGTTGATTATTACTTTTTTATCCCGAATACCTGGACACCGTCAGTGAATACCGGAATGAGTGCTGCGTTTGCGACCGAAAATAAAAAAGTTACCGCAAATGTTACGGCGTTTAATACAACATATATGAGCCTTGATGACTATTGGGCAAATTATGAAAAAGACCTTATTTCTACATTTGGAAATATAAATTACACTGAAGAGTCAAAATATACCGGATCTGTATTCGGTCAGGTTGAAGGAGCAAGATGCTATTCATATAAGATAACTCAAAGCGGAGTCGAATATCTTTGTACACAGCATGTGGTTATATACGGAGGATATGTTTATATTTTGACATTTTTGTCCGAACCTTCTGTTTACGAAATCTATTCTGCAGATTTTGCCGGAATGCTTGCAAATTTCCGTTTTAAAACAAATTGAATTCATATTAAAAAATCATATGTTTAAACGTCAAAAACATGGGAGAAGTTGTTATGTCAATTAAAATACTTACGGTTAGTTCTGCAAATATGGATTTAAATATGAGGGTAAATGAATGCCCCCTTAAAGGTCAGACAATTATAGGAGACAGTTACAGTTATGTTTCCGGAGGTAAAGGTGCAAATTCTGCCTCTGCTGTTGCAAAACTGGGTGGAAAATCTGTTTTTTGTGCTGCGCTGGGTAATGACGAAAACGGTAAAATACTTAAAAGCATATACGAAAAAACAGGAATAGATACAAGTTGCATTCTTGTACTCGAAGATGCTCCTACAGGTCTTGCGACGGTTACGGTGGAAGCAGACGGAGCCAACCGTATAGTTGTCTTTTCCGGAGCAAATGCTGCTCTTTCGGCAGAACATGCTGTAAAAAGTGCAGAAAAATCAAAACCAGATGCTGTGTTCTGCCATTTTGAAATACCATACGACACAGTTTCAGCGGTTTCACATTACTGTCATGAAAACAAGATCCCCATGTTTATAGATGCTGGTCCGGCGTCTGAAGATTATGACCTTTTAAAACTTGCACCGGTTTTTGTTTTTTCGCCTAACGAAACAGAACTTGAAATATACACGGGAACAGAGCCGAAAAACGAAAATGAAATGTTATGTGCGGCAAGAAAACTTCAAACTCTTGTAAAAGCAGAGTATTACGTTCTAAAACTCGGAAAAAGAGGCGTTGCAGTATATGACGGAAAGACGATAAATATAATACCTACATATGATGTAAAAGTTGTTGATACGACTGCGGCCGGTGATTCTTTTACGGCTGCGATGACACTCGAATACATGCGGTCGAAGGATATTTATCGTGCCTGCCGGTACGGAAATGCCGTAGCATCGATCACGGTTTCAAGACAGGGAGCGTTGGATGCGATACCGGATGAAGCAGAACTTGAAAAATTCATTGCTGAAAAAAATATTATTCTTTAAAAAACAAGAAGGCATAAAATATTTTCAAATATTAGTTTTTAAAGTCAAAGAAAAGATGATCTGGAACATGGGTTGAAAGCAACCTCTTAAACGGAGAAAACAGATGACAGAAATAAACATAGAAAAAGGCCGTGTTCTCGGTATAGATGTCGGGACGGTGCGTACCGGTGTGGCAATAAGCGACGAAAGCGGATTTCTCGCAAGCGCACTTTGTACTTTAAAAGCATCGGGAATCCGCGCACTTGCGGAAATGATAAAGGAAAAGGCAGAAAAATACAGTGTCAGGCTTATAGTAATCGGTCATCCGATCAATATGAACGGTACGTTCGGAGAAAGTTCCGAAAGGATAAAAAAACTTGCATGGGAAATATCGCAGATTACAAAAATACCGGTAACACTTTTTGATGAAAGGTGTACCACAATGGCAGCGACAAATTTTCTGAATATGACCGATACAAGAGGAAAAAGGCGTAAGGCGGTCATTGATAATCTATCCGCCGAAATAATACTTCAGGATTATCTTGACAGAGAAAAGAACAAAAGATCGCTGTAATATTATTCTTATCTTAAAAAATAAACAGACCTCACTCCACGGAGATATCCGAAAGTGAGGTTTTTGTTTAAATTACCTGGTTTAATAAAATAAATTTATTAGGTAATTTATATAACAGAATTTACAGAAGAGGTGCAAAGATTCTGACAACTGCACATACAATTCGTGTGAGCCCTCTTGTTTTAAGCATTTCGGGTGTTATCTGATTACATTCTGTCAAAGTTTTGTCTATATCGTATTTAATATCTGCAATACAATCGCATTTATAAAGCCAGACACCGTTTTCAAAGTGATGGACAAGACTTCTGTAATCAAGATTGATAGTACCTATCATGGCGTATTTGCCGTCGGCAATGTAACATTTTGCGTGGATAAATCCGGGCGTGTAATCATAAATTTTAACTCCTGCTGACATAAGTCGGGGATAAAAACTTTTTGTCATTGTAAAAATAAGTTTTTTATCAGGAATGTGCGGCATGATAATACGAACATCTACTCCGCGAAGAGCAGCATTTTCTATGCTTACGCAGAGATCGTTGTCAATAATAAGATATGGAGAAGTCATATATACATATTCAGAAGCGGATCCAAGTATATTCTGAATAACGCTTTTTCCAACGTTACGGTTATATATTGGTCGCGGACCGTCGCCGAACGGAATAATAAAGCCGTTTTCTTTTATATCGCAGTGAGGGTAAAAATCATCGCGTATTTGAGGGACTGTCTTTGAACTTATACCAAAATCGGTAAGAAAGAGTTTTGTGAATTCCCAAACAGCCTCTCCTTCCAAACGTATACCGGTATCCTTCCAGTGCCCGGCCCGTATAATTTCGTTAATATATTCGTCTGCTAAATTTATACCTCCAGTATAGCCTATTTTACCGTCAATAACAGTGATCTTTCTGTGTGAGCGGTTATTGACCTCACTGTCGGCATTTCCGCGTAATCGGGAAAAAGGCCGCGCATGAATACCGTATTTACCAAGTTGTTTATGATAATTACCTGGTAAAGTTGACATGCAGCCGATATCATCATAAAGTACCTTGACATCAACACCTTTTTTTGCCTTTTGCTTTAAAATTTCAAGGATTGAATTCCAAAATTTTCCTTCCTTAATTATAAAATATTCCATGTATATAAAATTTTCTGCTTTCTGCAGGTCTTCGATCAATTTTTTTTGCATATCCTGACCGAGAGGAAAGTACATTTGTGAAGTATTTGTAAAAAGATGTGTGTCTGCAATTCTGCAAAGCATTTTTGCCTGAGAGGCAGCGATACGGTCATCTTTTTTGAGACTTTCAAATTCAACAATGTCACATCTTTTGTATCCCATTTCATTTAGGAGTCTGAGTCTTTTTATGAATTTCGGTTGCAGTTTACGCGAATAAAACATTATATAAAGCATAAAACCAGCAATCGGAATGACCAAAACCAAAAGGACCCAAGGAATTTTGTATTCCGGGTTATCGTCAGAAGCAATTATTTTTAGTATACATCCTACGGAAATGATTAGCGCGGAGATGTAAAAAAAGGGTACAAAATAGCAAAGCGCAACAACTATGCTTATTACTGTAAGAACTTCAAAAACCGAAAGCAATATGGCAAAAATATATCTTGCCGAAAAATAGGAATGATCAGGATTTTTTTTTTTGAAACTTATATTGGTTTCATTATTAAAATTCTTTGACTTTGTGTCTGAATCCGAAAAAACTGATCTTTTGCCCTTTTTTTGGGGATTTAGACCTGGTTTTGTCTCTGAAGAAAAATTTTTTTTTGTTTTTTTTATAATTCCCACTGTAAGCCGCCTTATTTACATTGACCGGAGTTTTGTTTTTGGGTTTTATGTAATCGTTACTTGCGACTAACTTGTCAAAAATGCATACCACCCATCCTTCTTTTGTACGCGGTGGAATGAGAGTAAGCGGAAACATGTGACGCTTTATTATATCACTTTCCGTTTTGGAAAGAAAGGGGTAACTTTTTTTAGCGTTTTCAAACGCTTTTCCGGAGTGTGAGAAAAGATGGCGTATACCGCATATTTTCTTATAATCCGGCTTATCTTTAAAATGTCTGTTATATAAAAAATAATCATGAAGCAATGCTCCGCGAACCAATGCTTTTGTGTCAAGTTTCAAAGAAGGGTGTGTCTTGCTGAAAATAAAGCAACGCTTTGAAAGTTTAACTGAATGCTCGTATGTTGTGCTTTTTTTGTGCTGACGGTAGTTTTTGAGTTTTTGAAACTCATCGGTTTTTATTATATCACAAATAATAGCGTCAAATTCACTTTTCCACGTTTTGCAGTCAAGTATTTTTTTCACTGTGTAAATATTTTGTTGACGAAAGAGACGTTCTCTTTTGCAACACTCCTTTTTATCAGTTTTAGTTAAAAATTTATACTTTTTATAAATATATTTTCACTGTTTTTAAATATCATCCATAAAGTTATAAAAAAATTTATTTAAAAATATGTTTTTAATGCCCAGGTGTCTTAAATAGCTGTTCCATTTACTGTAAACCCGATTATTATATAATTAAATTATACCATTTTTTAAAAGAAAATTCAAGAAAATAAGTATAAAAAAATAAAGCATATTTTGCCTGTTATGTAAAAATATGCTTTATTTTCAATATTATGTTTATATACTGAAATATTTTTGGGTAATAACAAACCGTAAAAGAAATATACGTATTATTCCTGAGGGCCATTCCAGTTATGGTAAACTTGTTGTACATCATCGTCTTCTTCAAGTTTATCAAGTAGAAGTGTAATATATTTTATATCATCCTCATTTGAAAGGTCAACATAGTTTGTGGGTATTTTCGAAAGATCTGCACTTGAAAGTTTGATTCCTTTTGCGGACAGTGCCTCCTGCACTGTTATAAGATCGGAAGATGAGGTGGTGATTTCAAAGAAATCATCATCTTCAGAGGAAAAGTCTTCGGCACCTGCTTCAATGGCTATTTCCATAAGTTGGTCCTCGTCTATTTGGCACTCTTCTTTATCAATTGTAATAACACCCTTTTCCTCGAACATAAAACTTACACATCCCGTTGTCCCGATATTACCGTGATATTTTGAGAAATAAGAGCGGATATTACCTATTGTTCTGTTTGCATTATCTGTTGCAGTTTCAACAATTACAGCGACTCCGCCAGGACCGTATCCTTCATAGGTAAGTTCTTTATAATCTTTCTTTTCCTCAGTTGCTTTCTTTATAATACGGTCAATGTTATCATTCGGAACATTGTTTGCTTTTGCTTTTGAAATAAGGTCACGGAGTTTGCTGTTGGAGTTTGGGTTGGGACCGCCTTCTCTTATTGCAATCGCAATCTCTTTTCCGATTTTCGTAAAAACTTTTGCGCGTGCGGCATCAGTCTTTGATTTTTTTGCTTGTATGTTATGCCATTTGCTATGTCCTGACATATTTTTTGATCCTCCGTAAGTTGTATTTTTAACAATGATTATATTTTTTTCGGTGCTTTCATACATATAAGACCAAATGCAGACTTCAGTACATTTCCGGTTGCCTCAGTAAGAGCAATCCGGGTTGCGGTAACACTGTTGTCTTCATTATTTAAGACCTGACAGCCGTGGTAGAAGTGATTAAACGCAGTTGCAGTATCAAAGATATATCGCGTGATTACAGAAGGTTCATATCCGTCAAGAGCAGATTTAACCTTTTCCGGAAAAAGTGCAAGTGTTTTTAAAAGTTGAAATTCTTCATCTGCGCTGACTGTAAATTCTTTGTTGTGTATCAAACTATATTTTCCGGATTCTTTTGCCTTGGAGATGATACTGCACGTTCTTGCGTAGGTATATTGTGCATACGGACCTGTATTACCTTCAAAACTCAGGGCATCCTCAATTGTAAAATCAATATTTTTAATACGGCCTCCGCTTAAGTAGTTGTATACTATTGCTCCGACTCCGACTGCTTCCGCAACTTCTTCTTTGTTTTCAAGGCCGGGATTTTTTTCTTCAGTGATTTTTTCTACCTTTTCAATAGCGGTTTTAAAAAGGTCTTTTAAAAGAATAACGTTTCCGGTTCTTGTTGCAAGTTTTGCTCCGCCTATTGAAACTTTTCCGTAAGGGACGTGAAAAAGTTGATTTTCAAAGTCGTATCCCATAAGAGAAATGACTTTAAACCATTGTTTGAAATGCAGACTTTGGCCGGCATCAGTTACATATATACATTTTGAAAAATCATACGTTTTCTTTCTGTATAATGCTGCTGCAATGTCTCTTGCAGCATATAGTGTTGAACCGTCAGATTTCAGAATAAGGCAAGGAGGCATACCGTATTTTTCAAGATCTATCAATGTTGCACCGTTGTCAACGGTCAATATTCCGCATTTTTTCATTTTGTCAATTACTGCCGGAACTTTGTCATAATAAAATGACTCTCCGCAATAACTGTCAAACTCAATTCCGAGTTGTGCATAAGTTTTTTTATATTCGGTAAGCGAAATGTCAATAAACCATTTCCAAAGATTGCGGTTTTCCGCATCACCGTGCTCAAGTTTTGTGAATTCTGCCCTTGCCATATCGTCAAGAGAAGGGTCTTTTTCAGCTTCGGTGTGGAAACGGACGTAAAGTTTTACGAGTTCGTCAATACCGCCCTCTGAAATAACATTTTTGCTTCCCCATTTTCTGTAAGCAACAATAAGTTTTCCGAACTGTGTACCCCAGTCCCCGAGGTGGTTAATTCCAACGCATTTGTAGCCGGAGAATTCGTGTAATTTTTTTATTGAATGACCGATGACCGTTGTTCCGAGATGTCCGATATGAAAAGGTTTTGCAACATTGGGTGAAGAATAATCAATAACTACCGTCTTACCTTTTCCTTCGTCAGAAGATCCGTATTTTTCGCCTTTTTCGAGTATTTGGGAAAGCATGATTTTTGTAAATCCGTTTTTGTCAAAAAAGAAATTAAGATATCCGCCGACAGTTTCGAAACGTGTTATAGTACCGCAAATTTTGATTTTGGAGGCAAGGTCTATTGCAATAGCGGCTGGAGATTTACGCATTATCTTGCTTAAACGAAAACATGGAAAAGCGAGATCTCCGTTCTCCGGATTCGGAGGATATTCAAGCATTTCTGTAATGTTGTTTATATCAAATAAATCGGAATAACCTATATCGGAAATGGCAGAATAAACTGCTTTGGCAGTTTCTTTTTTTATAAAATCCATATTTAGAATATCCTTTTGATATTATATAAGAATTTGTAAATTATTATAATAAATTAATTATACTCTATGTTTAAGTCATTGTCAATAGATAAAAAATGAAAAAACAGAATGTTATAAAAAAATTGAAATTTTTTCAAAAAATAAAGAAAAACTCTTGACAAATGAGCATAATTGTGATATAATTTCAATCGTTGATATGCGAGAGTGGCGGAACTGGCAGACGCGCACGTTTGAGGGGCGTGTGGTTCACACCGTACGGGTTCAAGTCCCGTTTCTCGCACCATGTTTAGTGGATAAAAATGCTCTCCACTGCAAAAACCCCGAAAAACGATGAGTTTTTCGGGGTTTTTTTCGCCAGAGAGCATTTCAAAGCTCTTAATAATGAAATAGATTATGATTATGCAAAGGATTGGCAAAAACTGAAACGAGATAAGGTGTAACGGGAATTTAGTGGTTTTGATAGGAGCAGGATATGAGTGAACTTAGCAAAATTTCCAATGTGGGAAAAACGACGGAAAAAACCTTATTGCAATGGGGTATACAACATTTAATCGTTGAAGGGAAAAACAGCAGCGCAACTTTACGAAGAAGAGAGAGCGTTGTACGGAGAAATAATAGATCGCTGTCAGTTGTATTTATTCCGTTGTGTTGAATATTTCGTAAATTTCTATAAACCCTGTATTTTCAAATGTTCGTGGTGGTTTTGGAAGGATGAGTTTGTAGAGCCTTCTCCATGTGGAGCAGTATGCGCGGAATGTGCGTTGTTTCCGAAAACTTGCGAAGGTCGCCGAAAAATAAAGGGGAAAGTGTATTGGCTGCAATACACGAGCAGGGATGGGTGTGAGTGTATGACTGTTTTGCGTGAATCAGAAAAGGCACAAAAACTGCGGAACATGCGATCATCTCCTCTGTGAACGATTAAAAAAGATCCCAAGGTTTTAGATGAGCAAAACGAGAAAAATTTGAAAAAGGTGATTGAACGATTAAAACTAATAAAGGAGAATTTTGTAATGTTTGAAGGAAAGAGAAAAAACGTATTGGCACATGTTACAGCAGTTTTCGCGATGCTGTTTGTTTTGAGTTGTGTCGTTGCTTTATGTGGTTGCAGTAACGGAAGTAACACAATTCAAAACCATAAATGGAAATTTGATAATGTACAAGGTACAGCAAATGACGGCGCTGTAATTGCCTGTTCGGAAGATAGTCAATGGGTATCAGATGGAATAGAAATTATTGATTTGTCAATTCAAATTGAAGAAGGTTCTTTTACGATTGTAAATTTGAATAACAAAGAATCATTTGAATTTTCTTATAATGAAAACAATTCATTAGGGAAAAGTACAATTTATGATATTGAAAATAATGGCACGAAAGGTATCGCTTCTGTTAGTAAAACGACATATCAGGATAAAACTGAAATTCCAACTTTAATCATTTCAATAAAAGAATATAATCTATATTTTTACGAAAAGTGAGAATCAGAATTTCAGTGTCAATTAACGTGTATTGAACTAATAGTTGAAATGTTAAATGAATATAATTGCTGTTCTTAACAAACAACTTAAAACTGAGAGAGAAAAAATTCCTGCTAATCCAAATTTGAAAATGCAGATAGAAGATATTAAAGGAACTTTATCTAACACAGAACTTTGTTTTCGAGAATACGGCGATGTGATGGTTATCCGGCTTGCCGATTTAATAAGGGTAATGAAGGACAAGAAAATAGTTATTTTCTTAACAGGTGGTTTAAGTGTTACAGAGACAGCGGAATAAAAAACGAGTCGACAAAGTCGGCTCGTTTTCTTTGTACTTTGAAATAAGGAAAACGTTGATAGGATAATACAATTTTAGTATAATATAAAAAGTTGTTAAGATAAGTTTAAGTTGTAAGAAACATCATTTAATTTTATATTTTTACGGACACAAGTGATGAAATTAACTGTTTATTAAGTTTATTAAATACATGAGTTTTTGTAAAGTGCACCTGTAAAGCATATTGTATTTGAATAAAATTGAATTCTTGTTTATCATTACCACAAATTATGAACAAATCGATATTTTCAACGCGCAATTTTTCGTAATTATATATACTTTTTACTTTTTGTGCGCAATTAAATTTTAAATTACATAGCCAGAATGTAATCTTTGACGATTTACTTTTCATAACTATAATAGAAAAATCCTTAGGTTTCAAAAACTTAAGGATTTTTTACTTAAAATTTCAATTTTTTAACGGAATAATCGAAATACAGTTTTTAGTTATGGATCAGTTTGAAAGTACTGTTACAGTGTCGTTTTCGACATATGCCAAGGCTTTTTCCGCCTTTTTATTGAAAACGATTTTCCCTTCAAAATATGCCTTAACATTTCCGTTTTGTAAAGCCATGACAGATCTTATATGTCCTTTTCTTATTCCTATGCTTCCGCCTTCATTACCTGAAGTACCTTCCTTAAGCATAAGATGTATACTGTCACAGATAACAGTTTCGTTTTCGCCGTCAGGTGTCAAAAAAAGCAGTTTTAAATTATTTTCGCCGGTTTGCCCGTTCATAAACGAATTTACCTCTTAAATAATTAATCTTTTTATATGGATTGATCGGGTTATAATGAAGAGCAGGGTGACTGATATAATTTTTCGGAAATCAAATGCTGTCCTTTTTGACATCGTCTATTGTACCTTTTAGCATAAACGCGGATTCCGGAATATTATCGCATTCACCGCCTAATATTGCTTCAAATCCTTCAATTGTTTTTTCAATCGGAACAAATGCTCCGCTTACACCGGTAAATCCTTCGGCTACATGGAATGGTTGGCTCATAAATCTCTGTACTCTTCTTGCTCTTTTGACGGTATTTTTGTCTTCTGCCGAAAGTTCGTCCATTCCGAGTATGGCGATTATGTCCTGAAGTTCATTGTAACGCTGAAGTATTCTTTGTACTTCTTTTGCAGTTTTATAGTGACGTTTTCCCACAATGTCCGCTGTAAGCATCCTGGAAGATGACTCAAGCGGAGATACAGCCGGATAGATTCCGAGTTCCACAATACTTCTTGATAATACAGTTGTCGCGTCAAGATGGGAAAATGTTGTTGCCGGGGCGGGATCGGTAAGGTCATCTGCCGGTACATAAACAGCCTGTACTGAAGTTATTGCACCATTTAAAGTTGAAACGATCCTTTCCTGAAGCTGTCCCATTTCAGATGCTAGTGTTGGCTGATATCCGACAGCAGATGGCATTCTGCCTAAGAGTGCAGAAACTTCTGCGCCCGCTTGTGTAAACCTAAAAATATTATCAATAAACAGGAGCACATCTTTATGCGAATTTTCCCTGAAATATTCTGCTGCGGTAAGACCGGCAAGCGGTACGCGAAGTCTTGCACCCGCAGTTTCATTCATTTGTCCGAAAACGAGCGCGGTTTTTTCAAGTACCCCTGATTGCTTCATTTCCTGCCAAAGTTCGTTGCCTTCCCTGGAGCGTTCGCCTACCCCTGCAAAAACTGAGTATCCGTTATGCTCAAATGCAATGTTTCTGATAAGTTCCATTATCAAAACTGTTTTACCGACACCCGCACCTCCGAAAAGTCCTATTTTACCGCCTCTTGCATAAGGAGTCATAAGGTCTATGACTTTTATTCCCGTTTCAAGAATTTCGTTTGAAGTAATTATTTTTGTAAAATCCGGGGCATCGTGATGTATCGGCCAGGTAACATCGCTTTCTATCGGACCGAGCATATCAATAGGTTCTCCGGTTACGTTTGTCATACGTCCGAGTATCTTATCTCCAACCGGGACTGATATTGGACCGCCTGTATCAGAAACGGGCATACCTCTCGATATTCCGTCAGTTGAATGCATGGATATGCACTTTACTTCACCGTTTCCGAGATGTTCAAGTACCTCAAGAATGAAAGTTTTACCGTTATTTTCAACTTTGAGGGCGTTAAATATGTCGGGGACACCGTTCTTGTCAAATCTGACGTCAACTACGGGCCCGGTAATTCCTGTGATTATTCCTTTTTTTTCGGACGACATCAGTTACCCTCTCCTTTTTTAAAATTTTCATTTGATGTTTCAAGTACGCCGGAAGTTACCGCATTTTGCCTTTTTCTGTTTATCTCGTTTTGGAGTATTTCTGCAATTGAATCGGCGTTGTCGTAAGCATTTCTCATAGCAAGAAGAGTCGCTGCTTGCACCCCGATCGCCGCTTCAAGACACGCGTAATAAATTTCTGAAGAAATTATTTTGTCAATAGCAGACCCGTAAAATGTTTTTTTGTCCGGCAACACCAGAACATCTGAACAATTTCCTTTTTCTTTTTCGGTTGTAAATGGTAACAATTCGGTTTTTCCCGGTATTTGAGTAAAAGTGTTTACATATTTTTGATATACCAGGCTTACTGATTTTACTTTTCCTCCGAAATAAAGAGATTTTACTGTTTCGGTTAAAACTCCACAGTCATTTTCAAAAGGTACATCCGGTAATACAATATCTTTATAAACAGGGATTTTTTTATCGGAAAAATAAGAATATGTATTTTTTCCGACTACAATTAAAAGAGGATCGTTGCAAAGAACGTTATTATTTTCGATGTAACTGCGTAACTCAGAATTATAACTTCCGCACAGTCCTTTATTTGAACCGATTACAATAACACATTCAGGCAGTCCGTCTTTATTTTCATTATCGGTGATACTCAAAAGGCTTTTAATGTATGCACAAATTTCCGAATATTTTCGGTAACTGTTTACCATAGAAGTCAGTCTTGAATATTTAACCGAAGAAACTGTTTTCATTGCATTTGCAAGTTGCTTGGAAATTTTAACACTTTTTAAACGGCTTTTCAGTTGCTGTAAACTCGCCATTATATCACCTTACACATTTCTTCTAGTACTTTTTTCAGTTTGTCAATTTCTTCGTGTGAAAGTTTCTTTCCGGATTCAAGTCTTTCTTTAATATCAGATCTGTAATTTTCTATATATCCGAAAAGTTTTTCTTCGTAATCTTCAATTTCCTCAGTATTGAAATCATCAGCAAACCCTTCAGACACTGCAAATATCAGCAACACCTGTTTCCAGTCCGGTAGAGGTTTATTTCTTCCTTGCTTTAACGCATTCATCATCCTTTTTCCTGAGTCAAGAGTTTTTTTGGTCGATTCGTCAACATCTGCTCCGAACTGGGAGAACCCGACAAGTTCTCTGTACTGAGCAAGTTTCATTCTCAGAGAAGCAGAAAACTGTTTCATTACCTTTGTCTGTGCAGCACTGCCGACACGCGAAACGGAAAGTCCAACATTAACGGCAGGTCTTTGACCTTCGTAAAACAACTCTGTGTCAAGAAATATCTGTCCATCAGTAATTGAGATTACATTTGTCGGAATATATGACGATATATCCCCGGCAAGAGTTTCTATGACCGGAAGTGCTGTCATAGAGCCTCCGCCAAGTTCTTCTGAAAGTTTTGCCGATCTTTCGAGAAGTCTTGAATGCAGATAAAAAATATCTCCGGGGTATGCTTCTCTTCCGGACGGACGGTGAAGCAAAAGTGAAAGTTCTCTGTATGCTACTGCGTGTTTGGAGAGATCGTCATAAATGATGAGTACATCTTTTCCGGCATACATAAAATATTCGCCCATAGCAGTACCCGCAAAAGGCGCAATGTATTGAAGGGATGCGGAATCCGATGCGGTTGCGCAAACAATCGTTGTGTATTCCATTGCTCCGTATTTTTCAAGTCTTTCGCGTACTTCCGCTACAGTTGTTTCCTTTTGTCCTATGGCAACATAAATACAAATTACATTTTTACCTTTTTGATTCAATATTGCGTCGACCGCAATGGATGTTTTACCGGTCTGTCTGTCGCCTATAATAAGTTCTCTTTGTCCTCTTCCTATCGGTACAAGTGAGTCTATAGCCTTTATACCGGTATGCAAAGGGGTATCGACCGGTGCTCTTTCGGGAATGGTCGGTGCATGGCATTCTATAGGTCTGCGTTCGGTAGTTCTTATTTGCCCTTTTCCGTCAATTGATTGACCGAGTGCATTTACAACTCTTCCGAGAAGTTGAATTCCGACAGGAACGGAGGCAATGCGTCCTACTCTTCTGACCCTGCTTCCGCTTTCGATGTGGTCGTAGTTGCCGTAAATTACGCATCCGATCCTGTTGGATTTGATATCTAGGACCATTCCTAACTGTCCGCGCTCAAATTCAACTACCTCACCATACATTATATCAGCAAGACCATCCATCCAGCAAATTCCGTCGGAAACGGTAAGTACGCGTCCGAGTTGGTAAATATGAACTTTGTTTCCCATATTGACTATATCTCTGTCAATGTTACTCAAGATTTCGTTTACGGTCTCGTCTCCGGACAAAAATTCCTTTTGGGTGATTTCCGTAAGGCGGTACAATTCTTCTTTTATTGAACAGTCATAAATTGTGTCACCTATTCTAAGACAGAACCCATCAATAAGTGAGGGATCCTGTTTTACCCAATATGAAGTTTTACCGCCTATTTCGGCGAGCATTTGTTCTGTGTAATCGCCTATCTGTTTTACAACATTGTCTGGCATGGGATAAGCAGATGTAAGGGTAACATAAAGCACGTCATGCGTTTTAAGGTATGCAATGTCGCCTGGGGTAAGATGAATACTTTTCAGAATATTGACTGCCATTTGGCTTTCTCTTTTTGCGAGCATTGACCTGTAAGACTGCATTGAAAACATTTTAATGGCTTTTTCTTTTATATTATTTATTGCGTCAATTCGTACTTGAGACAGCATTTCTTTTCTCATTTCAAGGCATGTATCTTCCTCGGATTTTTTAATGTTGTTTATTTTATCTGTATATTCGGATTCTTCAGTTGGAAATTCTTTATTAACATTAGGAGTTTCAACTGATCCGGGATCGAATACCGGTATTTGCGTTTTTTCAATTTTTTCTGCTTCGTCAAGCGATTTTTCTATTTTGGATCTTCTGCTTTCAAATATCTCAGAGATTTTTTTTCGACCGAAGATAACAATGAGAGCCACCAATATCAGAAAGTTTATTATTCTATATATAACATATTTCATATCTTATCCGCCAGGGATAAAAATCCCGTTACAAATTTTTCAGCAAGTTCATCTGTCCTGCTGTCTATTTCTGTCGATATAACTTTTTTTTCATTTTCAAGTTTACTGCGGTATTCATCAATGTTTTTCTGTTTCATGTCGGAAGTTTCCGAAAGTCTGCGTTCCCACTCCGTTATCATCCTCTGTTTTGCTTCTTCTTTTTCTTTTTGAAGTTTTTGAGTCATATCTGAAATAAATTTTTGTTTTTGTTCTTCATTAAGTTTTATTGATTCTTCAAGTTTATTCTTTTTTAGTTCAGCAAAGTCGATTTTTTTCTGCCGATCGTCCATTAACTTGAGTATCGGTTTGAGAAGCAATTTATCCAATGTCAGCATGAGGATAAAAAAACATATGACGGTCCAAACAATCAAAGAAGGTTGTATCTCAATCATTATGTTTTCCTTTCAAAATTCATTATTTGCGATATCAGACCTTTGCTACAAGCATGAATGCTATAAGAAGTCCGTAAATAGCCATTGCTTCCATAAGCGCAAGCGAAATAATAAGTGTTGACCTAATTTGTTTTGCAGCATCAGGTTGTCTTGCTATGCTTTCCATTGCTGCTTTGGCCGTTAGGCCCTGTGCGATTGCCGGAAAAAATGTACTGAATGCCATTGAAAGTGCAGCCGCTATTGCTATTAATCCTTGTGTCATGATTTAATCTCCTTTATATTTATATTTAGTAATTTATTTTAAGACCTGCTTTTTATTTTCTTTAATTTTCTTTTTTCGGGATTTTTCAGGTAATTCTTCGATTTCCGTCGCTTCATCCAGATATATTGAGACGAGCATTGTAAATACTACAGCCTGTATTGCACAGAACAGGACTGAGAGTCCCATCATGACTATGGGTGCGCCGATTGGTAAAATATTATAAAGTTCATCTGTAACAGTTTCTTCACCAAATATATTTCCGAAAAGTCTCAATGCAAGCGAAGCAGGTTTTATAAATTCGTCAAGTATCAAAAGTGGAAGCATAAAAAACACTGGGCTTACAAAACGTTTGAAATAATTTTTTACACCTGCACGAAGTCCGGCGATCTGTAAAAAAACAAATGCAATGCCGCCGAGCGCAATTCCGACCGAAAGTGAAGCAGTTGGTGCTTTCAGATAAGGTGTAACACCGACAACAGGCAAAAGTCCGGAATAATTTGACAAAATAATGAATACGAAAAATGTCGATAAATATTTAATGTATTTCCGGCTTTTTTCTTTTCCGAGAATGTCAGCAAAAAAACCATCAAGGTATTCGACGACGTATTCCATAACATTCTGAAATTTACCGGGTCTTTCCTTAAGATTGTGTGTAACGATCAAAGAAATCAAAGCCACTGTTGCAATAAGCACGAACATTACGATCACTTCGCCGGTTATATCGAAAATACCGAATATTTTCAGTAAAACTTCAGATTTTTCCCCCATTTTTTGTGTCCTCCTTATTATCAGATTTTTGTATCTCTTTTTTTTCGGGTTTGGCCGAAGACGTAATTTTCAAAAGTTTTACAGTAGTGAAAACTATCATTACCGTTATTCCGATTACTGCACCTATTAGCAGATAGAAACGGTCAAACGGTGTTAAGGGTCCTGCAAAGTAAACTATCAATAAAAATATGATCGCAACTGCCTGATGAACAATATTTGCATAAGCCAAAACATCCGGTTTCTTTTTTATAAATATAATTGATATTCGGTAATTTATAGTACCTATCAATATTCCCACGAAAAAAGCAATCGACATACCTAAAAAATTCATTTTATCACTCCTGATATTTACGGCATAAATCCGTATGCACCGATTCCCAGCACAGCTGAAAACAGAATCATTATAATTGCCGAAATTCCTCTTTTTTTATTTTTTTATATATCAGAGAAGATGCGACAAGTATTAAAAAGATTACCAAGGCTTTGAAATCTAGGTTAACAGGATCGCCGAAAATTTTGTAACTAAAGACTGTAGATAAAAACATTGTTATAGAGGTACCGATTATAAGTGCGATGATAGCAGGACGTACACCTCCGAGGAAGGCCTTTACTCCGTTGTATTCAAGAAAGTTACTGACCAGCGCGGTTATGATCAGAACGATAACGAACGACGGAAGTATCGCACCAAGCGTTGCACATAAAGATCCCAATACACCTCCTGTGTCGAACCTATAAAAGTAGCCATATTAACCGCAATCGGTCCGGGTGTAGATTCAGATACTGCAATAAGATTAAGAAATTCTCCTTCACTGAGCCATCCTTGTTCAAGGACTTTTTGGCGGATAAGCGATATCATTCCGTATCCGCCGCCAAAGGAAAAAGCACCTATTTCAAGAAAAGTAAGAAAAAGTTTTAAATAATTCATTTTCGAGTAGTGCGATCATTGCATACCCTCCGCCAAAAGTGAATAATCCGACTTTCAGCATTGATAAAAACAGTGAAAACAATTTACAGAAATTTTGTTTTACGGGAAATTTCATTTTTTTCCTTTATAATAATTTTTATTTTTTCAAACTACTTTTATTTTATCATTTAATTTCAATTTTGTCAAGTTTCTTATAATTTCTTATAATTATTATGTAGAATATAATAATAATTTATAATAGTAAGCAATGCATCGACACACTACCAAAACTGTGTTTAAAATTATATCACAGATTTTTTAATTAAAGATACTTGTAATTTTTAATTTTTTATATATGTAAATAAAAATCATTACAATAATCGAAACCTGATTGAGTAATAAATATTTAATTTTTCACATTATATCATGCTATAAGAGTGATTTTTGAAAAATTAATATTTGATATACCTTTGATTGTATAAATTTTTGAGAAATTATTTAAATACATAAAAATAACCCGGCACTAATAAGCACCGGGTCCGAAGTTCTTAATTATTTCAATAAAGTAAAAAACTTATTTTATAAAAACATTATAACACTGAAATTTTTCGCAATTTACCTTCATTTTTATAAATCAAATTAAAAATTTAAGTAATCTGAAAATAATATGATCTTATAAAATTTTATATTTGAAATCCTTCGCTACGGAGTATATTCTGTAATTGTTTTATGTCAACATCTCTTACATTTGTATTGTTTTTTATTGCGACGGCAACTGCTGTTCCTGCAGCATGACCGAGTTCTGCACAAAATGGCATGATCCTGTAGGAGGCCTGGGCTTCATGTGTTGAGGATATACAGCGTCCTGCCACAAGTAAATTATTCATATTTTTCGGGATAAGACATCTGTAAGGAATTTCGTACCATTCTCCGTTTTTAAAGAAATAGTGGCTTGTACCGGTACCTTCCGGATTATGTATGTCTATATCATAATTTGCGACCGCAATGGCGTCATCAAATCTGGCAAGAGATTTCAGATCTTCTTCTGTAAGAGTATATTCTCCTTCTATTTTACGGCTCTCTCTTATTCCTATTTGAAGCGCGGTAGAAAGAATTTTTGAATTTTCAAAACCTTCAATGTTTTCTTTAAGGAAATTATGTAATTCAAATACCTGTTCTCTTGCTTCGATTTCGGCCATCGTTACTTCAAACGGATCAGTAGGATCTTTCTGTACGATTCTTGTACTGTTGAAATGTAAAACTCCTTCATTAAAATTATTGAAAATAAGTACATCTTCACGAGGATTTTTTATCAATCCTTTTTCTTTAAATTCTTTATAAAGTGGGTTTATTTTAGCATGATTTTTACGGTATTTTTCTTTGTCAACTCCGCTCATTCTGAAACAAAGCGTCATAGGCTGGCAAAGACTGTCTTTTTCTCTCCCGAGTTTATATCCGCATCCTGCAAGCATGGAAAGTTCAGCATCGCCTGTGGCATCAATGAAATTATCAGCATATAACTCGAGCAAGGCAGACTTGCCCAGAGCCTTAACAGAAGTTATTTTACCGTTTGAAACAAAAACCTCAGTAACTGTTGTGTCAAAAAGAAGATGGACGCCGTATTTTAAAGTCATTCTGTTAAGTACGAGTTTTAAAATCTCCTCGTCAAATTTTTCATCAATATTTTTTGTACCGGATATTTTGTTCATTTCTTCAATGATTTCCAAAAAAATATTTCCTGTCAGGTATTTTTTTTCTTTTGTATCGGGCATAATTGTATGGAATGGCATGAATGGCATTATCAGTCCATTTATAGCAGCCCCTCCAAGACAGTTGTATTTTTCTACCAGAAGTACGTTTATACCATTTTTTGCCGCAGCAATAGATGCTGCCACTCCCGCAAAACCGCCTCCGACCACTATTAATTCATATTTATTTATCATAAAACCTACTCCGTTAAAAAATTTATAAAATCATTATCTGTTTTTAATAAATATAAAAATTGATTTTGGTAAAGAGATACGTGTTTCAAAATCTATTGAATTCCTATAAAAATTCAATTAAGAAAAGGGCCATAGGTTTTGAAAAAACGGACCGTTAAAAATAAATTTCGCAGACATCAAGAAGTAATTTTTAATATTAAATTACAGTATAAAGTTTAACATGAATTTAACTTTCTGTCAATACAAAATAAAAAAATATTTGAAATATTATTGTAAAGCGTAAAAACTTTATTACAGTACTTGACAATTTGCATAATTTATTGTATAATAATTTGTGAAAATAAACAAAAGGAGGGGAAAATATGCAAAAGATAATTTGCAAAAAAGTTTACGATACCGAAAAATCTGTTCTGATTAAAAAAGTAACATGCGGAACATTCGGTTGTCCGGAAGGTTATGAAGAAAGCCTTTATAAGACGGAAAGCGGAAACTTTTTTCTCTACACAAACGGCGGAGAAAAATCTAAGTATAAAAAAGAAGATATTACCCGTATGAGTGCAGAAAAAGCAAAAATATGGCTTGATGCCAATGCGTAATAAAATCAAACGGAAAAGAACGCAGCGGAGATGCGTTCCTTTTTGTTATATGTGTTATATGATAGATAAATTGAAAAAATACGATTTTAATTTTATTTTTTATTAACGGATTAAAATTGGAGAAGATCATGTTAAAAACAAAGTACGGAAAGAAAAAAATAACCTTGATTGTAATTGCATCTGTTTTAATTATTTACGGAGCGATATTTGCGTTTCCAAGGCCAAATAATTTTAAACTTGACAATCCTATGAGAAAAGACAGAGATATGCCGATTTTTATTGCTCACGGAGGAGGAAACAGAGAGTTTCCCGACAATACGCTTGAGGCTTTTTATAATGCATACAGTATAGTCAAAAACGTTATGATGGAAACTGATGTCAGCATAACCAAAGATGGTGTCGTCATACTTTCACACGATACTACGCTTGACCGTAAAACCAATGTTACCGGTAACATTTCGGATTGGAATTACAGCGATCTTATATCACAGAGAGTTGATTTCGGGTACACAAATCCGACAGATGAAAATGACCGTTTAAATGGTGAACGTGAACATTTTAAAACAGATGACGGAAAGGAACGTTATCCGACAGATGTATCTTATCCAGAAGGAGTAAGTCCAAGAGATGACAAAATATTTTTTGCCACCACACTTGAAGAACTTATAACCTCTTTTCCAGACAATCGTATCAATGTTGAAATAAAGCAGTCGGGAGAACTTGGAATGAAAGCACTTGAAAGCGTCATTGATATCCTTAGAAAGCATGACGCATTTGACCGCGTTGTTGTTGCAAGTTTTCATGAAGAGATATACGATGAATTTCAAAGACTTCAAAAATTAAAAGAAGTACCGGATACATTCATGTATTCTCCTGCATACGATGCTGCTACGGTATTTACCGTTGAGACTCTTTTAGGTCTTGATTTATTTTTTACGGATAAACTTTGCGTTTTTCAGATTCCAATGAAGGAGATGGGTATTAATTTTGCAACAAAGCATTTTGTAAGAACCGCTCACCGTCATAATTTTGCAGTTCATTACTGGACAATTAATGAACCTGAGGACATGAAGAAACTTATTGATATCGGTGCAGACGGTATAATGACGGATTATCCGCATCGACTCAAAGAGGTATATGACAGTTACGGTAAAAAATAAAAACAAAATTATGAAAGCGGATCTTTTAAAATAATTAGTGTAATAAAATCGTATAATTAAAAATAAAGAGTTGAATTTTTATATGCATAGTCACGGTATGCATAAAAATCAACTCTTTTTTGTTAAATTTTAAATTTCATGTCTTTGTTTTGGGTCGCGTTTTATAATTGCAAGTCGTACTAACAACGTCGCGGCGATACAAAGGACAAAAGAAATTAATGCAAGGATCTGCTGACCATATACATTAATTCCGAATAAGCGATTTCCGTTTTCCTGAATATAACTTAGAATAAAACTTGCAATTATTGACGCCCCAAATCCGCAAAGACCGCCTATACCGTGTACAACGGAAAGTGCTTCTGTTATGTATTCTTTGTTCACATAGCAATATACGATGTTAAATGAGTTTTGATTTATCCCCGCCTGTGTAATGGCGAAAAGTACAGTATAAATTATAATAAAATACCATGTGGTTTTTGTTGTAAAAAACAAAAAAATGAAACTTACCGCGGCTATGACCAGTGAAAGTTCTATTCCGTTTGCAAAAGAAGTTTTATCTGAAAAGCGTCCGAAAGGTACCGATACAAAGATCCTTACAGCATTGGCTATCATGTTGATTACCTGAATAAGAAAAAGAGAAATAAGAAGATCGCTTGTTTTAAAAGTGCCGATAAAA
This sequence comes from uncultured Clostridia bacterium, assembly GCA_944381115.1. Classification (GTDB taxonomy): domain Bacteria; phylum Bacillota; class Clostridia; order Oscillospirales; family CAG-272; genus SIG673. Next base: position 24,485 of record CALWJV010000001.1, on the reverse strand, counting down.
CCTGTTGTAAAATACGTTGTCATATACCATAAGACGGTGTAAAAGATAACAGGAATAAGTTTTTTGTTGCATAGAGTATTTTTTAATATATCTGAAACAGATTTTTTTATTATCTTTTTTTCGGAAATATCTTCGTTTTTTATCATATAAAGAGTGATAAAGCACAGAGATGTTAAAATCAATATAAGAATGGCAATGAAAATAAACCCTCCGTCAATATTGCCTGTCTTTTCAAATTTGTCGAATATAAATCCGACAGCAATGGTAAAAATCGTACCGGAGATAAGTGAAATTATTTCTTTTTTTGCTGAAAATACCGCTCTTTCATTTGGTGATACATAGGCGTTTGCCCAACGGAAAAGTATATTTGAAAAAACATTCTTAATAAAGTATCCAAGAATGATCAATATCATTATGATAATTTTTATTCCGTTTTTGATTGGTAAAAACGGAATAAGATAGAGCGCCATGAATATAAATTCCCACAACATATAAAAAGTAATTATTGTTTTTTTTGTGTTCAGGCGTCTTCTGCAGATAATAATTGAAAAAAATTGGAAAACGCAGGCAAGCGATACTATTGAAGAAATTATCCCTATCAGTGAATCGCTTATTCCAAGGTTTAAAAGCAATTTTGCCAAAAAAGCATCGGTTACGAGTAGGCTGATCATATACTCAAATGCGCAAAAAGCATTGTATCCGTTTCGTGAGCGTCGATAATCCTTTGAATTGAAAATATCGGTGGTATCCATGAACGTTCTCCGATCTGTCGCCAAAGGCGGACTGTTGATTTTTAATTTCCGAGTATAAAAAATTTACTTCCGGGGTAAGGTGTTTTGACAAAAACTGTTTGCAATACCGATATTATTAAGATTTTTGATGTAAAAAACATTTTTTATAGAATTTTAACCATTATATCATTCGATATTATTTTTGTCAATAGAAATAAAAAAATGAACCCACCTTTTTAAAATCTCTTTTAAAACGATCAAATAAAAAGTGGGTTTATGCCATGGTGATTTTAAACATCACAGGTGAGTACTGCTTTTCCATTTACATTGCTTTTACTTTTGTCTGGTAAAATTACCGTAGCAGTGAGTTTATCAGGAATGTTTACGTTAAGGGTAAATTTTCCGTTTAGGTTATTATATTCAACCTCAATTTTTCCATACTTGGTTTCAATAGATCCGGAGACATTTGTAAGACCTTTTATTAATAATGGCTTTATTACAGGTGATTTGTATCCCACTGACCCTTTTTCCTGATTAATTCCGAGAATATATTCGTAAAAAAGAGCGATTATTGCGCCAAACATCGGGTGATTATTGGATCGTGCAACACCCCACTCTTCTCTAAATGTGGTGGCAGAAGTATTTTTCCAGTACCCAAAACTTCGTTCCGGTACTTCAGATGTTAATAGTTTGAATGAAGTTTCCGCTTCTCCATATTCAAATAGAAGCCGCGTAACTATCTCGGTACCGAAGATACCGGTATCATAAAAAGTATTTTTTTTGTAATAATCAATAAAATTTTTCTTTGTTTTTTCGTTTCCAAGTCCTATGTCAAGAGCAAAGGCGTTTGCACCTTGAACATTCCCTATGAAATTACTGTCAAAAGTGTTGAAGTAAGCAGCGGTTGTTGCAGATTTACGTTCAGCAAGTTTTTTTTCAAGATACGGTATATCTTGATCTTTTCCGATAAGTTCAGCAAGACGGATGACTTTTGTAAGACCTTTTATATAAAAATAATTATTCACGAACGGCGCAGGCAAAATTACCGGACCGGGAGTACACCATTCGCCAAGGCACCATGCACCCGGAATATCGCTTGTTACCAAGTGCTCTTGACTGTGTGCCTCAAGGTAATCAAAGAATCGTAGCATCTGAGGGTAAAGTTTTTTAGCCTCATTTATGTCACCGTATCGGATGTAATAATCTATAGGAACATTAACGATGGCTATTCCCCATCCTCCGGGACCTCCTCCGTTTTTTGTATATGGGGCGGTATACTGAACGTGACCGCTTACTCTGTCCTGGCAGTCGGAAATATCTGAGATCCACTTTTTATAAAATTCTTTTGCATCAAGGGTAAGCATTGCGGATTTTGCACAAAGTTGACCGTCACCGGTGTAGCCTTTACGTTCAATGTGCGGACAGTCGGAAGGAATTCCTTCATGCATATTACAAAGTTGAGTATTTAGATAAGTACCGTATATCCAGTTTAATATTTCACTGTTTGAATTAAATGACGATGATATTTTTACGTCAGAGTGAATCTTATAAACCGATATTGCTTCTGCATTACCTGATACAGAAAAGTATCTGAAACCGAACCAAACGAAAGAAGGTGCAATTATTCTGCCTTCTTTGTCTGCGGTAAAAACGAAGCGTTGCCCGTGATTGTATTTCATATCAAGCGCGCCGTTTTTATCAAGTTCTTCAGAAAAAAGAACTGTTACAGATTGTCCCGCTTTTCCGGACCGTAATAGCGGGATGCCGGAAAGATTTTTTCCGGCATCGTATATTACCGAACCGTCCATATTTTTAATTTTTACAGGAGTGATTTTTTCAGAAACGCTGTCACGGGGACAGTCTGAAAAATAATATTCGGTATTCGGGGCTTCTTCTTCAACGGCGTTTTTCCACTTGCTATCATCGTACTCAGTCATAAAAAAATCTTCGGAAAAACCTGTATAGTCCTGTATTTCGTGGGTTAAAAAATTACATTCCTTTACGTAAGAGATATTATACTTTGCCTTTATACCCGAAAGCAGAATATCATTTTTTTCATCAAATATACGGTATATCAATTTTTTGTTTCCGTAAGTTATGCATGTATCTTCCCACGAAGAGTTTTTTCTGGAGTACCAACCGTCACCTAAAATAACGGTAACAGTATTCTTTCCTTTTTTGAGAAGGTGAGAAATTTCAAAACTGTCGGAGTAAATTCTGTGGGACAGCACCTCGCCTGCGGGATAATTTTTTCGCGGTTCAAAATCGGAATTGAGCGGTAGATAATATTTATCCGTTGCTTTTTTCCCGTTTATGTAAAGAATGTATCCGCCAAGTCCTATGATATTAATTTTAATGTTTTCATATACTTTTGAAAGAATGAAAGAGTCCCTTATTATCGGGGAAATGTCCTTGTCTTTTGTTCCTATCCATTTAGCATTTCCGAAGATATCGCTTAATTTCATAAATTCCTCCGTTTCACATGCACATATCGGTGCAAAAATATTTTTATACTGTGATTTTATACTGTGATATGAGTTTATCTCACATGCTTTTTATTCCTCTTTTAAGCACTTTGATAAGCGGGAGAGTCAATGTTGCTATTAAAAAGTTACTTATCGCATGAATCATATCATAGGGAAGTCCTGCAATGATCCATGCAATCGTTTTTTCAAAATTATATCCAAATAGCAGGGCCTGTGCAGGCGAGTAAAGTGTTCCGAATAAAAGCCCGAATATTCCTGATACTGCCATATATAACGGTGCTGCTAATTTTGCCGGCAAGTTTTTTGGCATTATCATTACCATAAGCCAGAGAATATCCCAAATGTAAAGATAAGGTAGCCACCAAAAAGAAAAACCTCCGTAAAGACCGGTCAAAAATACAAAAACATATATCGGTATGAGGGCTTTTACCCTGAATACTACTGTAAAGGCAACTATAAAAAGTCCTATAAGGTGTATGTTAGGCAATGCTTCTGTTATTATTTTTGAAACGAACATTGTTGTACCGAGTAAAGAAAACAGAATCAGTTCCCGTGTTTTGTTTTTTATCATTTTTCTACTTTAAGCATATATGTAGCACCGTCTGTTATATCGGTTTTATCGACTCCGGTCATGGCGTATTCACCGTTAATATAAAATGCCCAGTAAGTTTTATCTGTATCGTAATCGGCAGTTATTCCGTTTACCGATTTAATATACAGACCGTATTGTCCGTCCTCTCCGGAAATGATACCTTTATCAAGAAGTGCTTCTCCGACAGTTTTTTTAGTCGTTGTTATGACTGTGGAAGTTTCTGCTCCGTCAAGTGTGACCACCTTTAAAGTAAATGATACTTCTTGGGAATTACCTTCTTCACCCGTGCATGCTGCCATTGCAAATACCGTAGCCGCAGTCAGTATCAGGCAAAGACAAATGAATAAGAATTTTTTTAAAATTTTTGTTTTTTTCATTTTCTTTTTTCTCCTTATTAAATTAATTTTACAGAAATTAAATTAGGCGCTCGCAGAAATTTTTGTTTATGTGCAAGGTCTTTCGGCTTACGTCAAAAAACCGACCTTCTCAGAATTTTCAAAATAATTTATTGAAAAATCCAATGGCGTTTCATTTCTTGCGGCAGAAATATACGGTTTTTCCTATAAAGCAGTTTTTAAACAAAAACTGCTTTTTTAACGCTTACGGCGACGTGCTCGCTCAGGATTTTCACCTGATTCCCTTTTTCACATGATTTATTATATTATAATGAGAAGATTTTGTCAATGGAAATAAGAAAAATGATTTTACAGTCAAGGTTAAAAACCAGTGCCATATGCTATATATGTAGCATAAAACAGTATAAATTTTATTTTGTACAGTTATTTTATAAAATATAAATTAAATAATTGTTTATTGTGCAGAATGCCGTTTTTTGTGAAAAAAGAACGTTATGTGGAATATATTGTATATTTATTCATAATTTCATATTAAAATAGTTATATAACGTGTAAAAAAATAATATATTAAGACACAAATTATTAAGAAAGAAGGAAAAAAATGGACATTTTACTTCCCGTATTAACAATGCTTGCAGGAGTTTCTCTTTTTCTTTTCGGAATGCAGACTATGGGTGACGGGCTTGAAAAGAGCGCCGGAAATCAACTTAGCGTACTTTTAAGCAAACTCACTTCAAATCCTATAAAAGGGTTTCTTCTCGGTGCAGGTGTTACTGCAATAATTCAGTCATCATCTGCAACAACAGTCATGTTGGTAGGGTTTGTAAACTCCGGTATAATGGCGTTTCCTTATGCAATTCCGGTCATAATGGGTGCAAATGTCGGTACCACAGTAACCGCTTGGATACTTTCTCTTATGGATATACAGAGCGGAGGGACAAGTTTCATTGAGATACTCCTTACATTCTGTAAACCGTCGACATTTACACCTATACTTGCAGTAGCAGGTGTCATCATGTACTGTTTTCTTAAAAATCCTAGACGTAAGGATCTTGGCCTGATACTTCTTGGCTTTTCTACACTTATTTATGGAATGGATATTATGAGCGACGCTATAAATGACAGTGACGTGATAATAAATGCTTTAACAAATTTTATGCTGTTTTTTGAAGGGATACCGGTCCTCGGTGTTTTTGCCGGCGCAATCATAACTGCGATCATTCAGTCTTCATCTGCGTCTGTTGGAATCCTTCAAACACTTGCAACGAATATAAGTATTCCTTTTGTAGTTGCCATTCCGATTATTATGGGTCAGAATATAGGAACTTGTGCAACGGCTATGATTTCTTCAATAGGCGCCAATAAAAACGCAAAACGTGTTGCCTGGGTTCATCTTTCTTTTAATATAATCGGTACTGTGATACTGTTGACTGCATATACCATTGTGGATGCGATCTTTGTTCTTCCTTTTCCTGAAAAGGTTACGGCTTCTTCAATAGCGATCATTCATACTATGTTCAATTTGCTTTGTACTGCAATGCTTCTTCCTTTCGGGAAGCAACTCGGCAAACTTGCAACATTCATTGTCAAGGATAAAAAGAATGAAGAAAAAAATATCCTTCTTGACCGCCGCCTTATGGCAACTCCCGCGGCAGCGCTTCAACAGTGCCGTGTTGTAACCTTAAATATGGCAGAAACATCTGTTGCGTCAATAAAAAAATCACTTGATCTGATTAAAAATTACGATGAAAAGATTTTTAAAAATATTCAAAATGAAGAGAATGAAGTTGATATGTATGAAGATGAACTTGGTTCTTACCTTTTGGAACTTTCTTCTAAAGATCTTAGCGCTCAGGACGGAATTGAGGTTACAAAAATGCTTCACCTTATAAGTGATCTTGAACGTCTTTCCGATCATGCGGTAAATATATCGGAATCGGCACAGGAAATGCATACAAAAAAATTAAGTTTTTCTGAAGCCGCGTATTCAGATTTAAAAGTACTTGTTTCAGCGATTGACGAAATTACAGATATGGCTGTTTATTGTATAAAATATAACAGCATAGATACGGCATATAATGTAGAGCCGCTTGAAGAGATAATAGACAGATTGCAGGCGCAGGTCAGACTTCGTCATATAAACCGCCTTAAAAATAATGAATGTACGATCGAACTCGGATTTATACTTACAGACATACTGACGAATCTTGAGCGAGTTGCAGACCATTGTTCAAATGTTGCCGGATGTATTATAGAGATATCACACAACAGCCTTGGAATGCATAGTTTTACTCAGAGTCTGAAAAGCGATAACAAAAATTACGATAAAAAAGTCAAAGAATATTCCGAGAAATACATAATAGAAATGCAGTAGAAAAAATATTAATTATAAATTTTGGATTGATACGAAGCGGAAACAAAAACATTTAAATAAATCTAAAATTAAAACAAGAAATTGCCTCAAATGCACGGAAATCAGCATTTGAGGCAATTTTGTTTTTATGACTTTTATGACCCGATCAAGCCTTGAGTCTTGCTTCTAGAGCAGCAAGTTCATCGTACATAGTAACCGGAACTCTGTCTCCTATTTGCTTATAGAATGCTTTAATGTTTTCAATATCTTCAAGCCAGGATGCTTTATCAACTTTGAGAAGTTCTTTTACTGTGTCAAGCGCGATATCAAGACCTTCAATGTTAATATCTTCAGGTTTCGGGATATATCCTATAGGAGTGATATCTGCGTCTACGTTGCCTGCACAACGGTCGAGAATCCAAAGAAGAACACGCATATTATCGCCAAATCCGGGCCATATGAAATTACCCTCATCATCGGTACGGAACCAGTTGACATGGAAAATTTTCGGTGGATGAGGAATTCTTGTACCCATAGAAAGCCAATGTGCGAAATAGTCACCCATATCGTATCCGACGAATGGACGCATTGCCATAGGGTCACGGCGTACTACGCCGACCGCTCCTGCCGCCGCCGCAGTTGTTTCTGAAGCCATAATGGAACCGACAAATGCACCGTTCTGCCAACTTGTTGACTGATATACCAATGGAGCAGTTTTTGCACGGCGTCCGCCAAATACGATAGCAGTGATAGGAACTCCGGCAGGATTGTTGAATTCACTGGAAATGCAGGGACAGTTGGTTGCCATAGCGGTGAAGCGTGAATTGGGATGAGCCCCACACGTGGATTTGTCATTTTTGTTGTATTTTGTATAATCCCATTTATTACCTTTCCAATCAATTGCGTTTGCCGGGGGATTTTTATCAAGACCTTCCCACCAAACCGTGTTATTGTCAAGGTTGTGTACAACGTTTGTGAAAATGGTATTCTTTTTAGTTGTATGAAGAGCGTTGGGGTTGGATTTTTCATTTGTGCCGGGTGCGACACCAAAGAATCCATTTTCGGGGTTAACCGCCCAAAGGCGTCCGTCAGAACCGACGCGGAGCCAAGCAATATCGTCACCTACGCACCATACTTTGTAGCCTTTTTTGGCATAAATTTCCGGAGGAATAAGCATTGCAAGGTTTGTTTTTCCGCAGGCAGAAGGGAAAGCAGCACAAATGTATTTTATATTTCCGTCCGGTGATTCAAGTCCTAGAATGAGCATATGTTCTGCCATCCAGCCTTCTTTACGTCCGAGGTAAGATGCGATACGGAGCGCAAAGCATTTTTTTCCGAGGAGCACGTTTCCGCCGTAACCGGAGTTTATTGACCAAATAGTATTGTCTTCTGGAAAATGAACGATGTAACGGTTCTTTTCATCAAGTTGAGCGCGGGCATGAAGTCCCTTTACGAAATCGCCGTTATCACCGAGAGCATCCAAAACATTTTTGCCGACCCTTGTCATTATGAGCATATTAAGTACAACATAAACAGAATCGGTAAGTTCAATACCTATTTTAGCAAAATCAGATCCGACAATACCCATTGAATAGGGAATAATGTACATTGTCTTTCCTGCCATTGAGCCGTCATAAAGTTTAGAAAGTTTTTCATAGCACTCTTTGGGATCCATCCAGTTATTGATATTTCCTGCATCTTCTTTTTTTCTTGTACAGATAAATGTTCTGTCCTCAACTCTTGCAACGTCATTTACAGCGGTGCGGTGGAGATAACAGTTCGGAAGGAGTTTTTGGTTAAGTTTTATAAGTTCTCCGGTGGAGCAAGCCTCGGCTCTGAGTTTTTCAGCCTGTTCCTCGCTTCCGTCGATCCATACGATCTTTGAAGGCTTGGTCATTTTAGACATTTCGTCGATCCAAGCCAGAACTTTTTTATTGTTTGTCGTCATATCGGTTCCTCTCCTTTACATTATATTATTATTTTCACTGTTGGTAAATCAAATCTCTACCCATTATACATTATATCATGATTCACCGGAAAATTCAAGAGATATTTCATATAAAAACAGTTTTTTACATATTATTCACTAATTTTCTTAAAATACAAACTGTTTTATTAAAGATAAGAATCATAAACTGTTTGCTATTTTGGCAAAATCAGCAAGAGACAGTTTTTCTCCCCTGATATCTTCACGAAATCCGTTGAGCACGATAATTTTTTCAAGTTCTTTTTTTGTTTTTTGTCCAAATTCGGCAGACAGCGCATTGACGAGTGTTTTTCTTCGATGATTAAATGCTGCACGAATTATTTTTTTAAGCAATTCTTCATTTTTAACATAAATATCCTCTTTTTCCTCCGGAATTATTGTTATGACGGAAGAATCAACCTTGGGACTTGGGTAAAAACAGTACTTTGGAACATCAAAAAGTTTTTTGACTTTGCCGTATCTTTGGCATGTAAGAGTTATGGCGCCATATTCCGATGTCCCCGCATCGGCGCATAGTCTTTCAGCGACTTCTTTTTGTACCATAACAGTAATATTTTTAAATTTTACTTCGGATTCGAGTAAATGAAAAAGTACGGGTGTCGTAATGTAATACGGAAGGTTTGCACAAACAGCAATTTCTTTATCTCCAAATTCCTCACGGCATAGTTCTGAAATGTTGATTTTCATTACGTCTTTGAACAAAATTTTCAAGTTTTCATATTTTCCTACCGTTGCTTCAAGGACCGGGATAAGTGAGGTATCTATTTCAAGAGATACGACCTTTTCCGCTACCCTGCAAAGTTCGTCTGTAAGAGTGCCGAATCCTGGACCTATTTCAATTACACAGATACCAGAGGCATTTTTCGCTATTTTTTCGGGAATATCTGCAGATATTATAAAATTTTGTCCGAATTTCTTTTTAAAATCAAATCCAAACTGTGAACAAAGTGCCTTAATTGTAGATATTTCGGTAAGTTTCATAGTTATCTCCGTAATTTTTAAAAATCTTAAAAATCTTTTTATGTATCAGTTTAAATGCGTCTTTAATCGTAAGCAATATATTTGATCGTTATGAAATATTATTAAACATCAGAATTCAAAAATGACTTTTAAAAAAGTGCGAAATAACTTTTGAAAAAATCACTTGACAAAATAATTTTGGTATGATATAATTTATAAGACCATAAAAATGCTGGTGTAGCACAGTTGGCAGTGCAGCTGATTCGTAATCAGCAGGTCGTGTGTTCAAGTCACATCACCAGCTCCAAAGATCCCGGATACTTAATGTATTCGGGATTTTTTATGTTATTTACTGATATGAAAGGCTTTTCATTAAAAATATACTGTAATTATAACATATCAAATAAAGGATGTCAATCGCAAAACATGCATATATTTTAAAACCCGTATTTTATGCATTTTGCATATATTAATTATTTGTAATTCTCCTTTATGCAAATTGAATTTTTATAAATAGTAAGATATAATATTAGATGGCATAATTAGTTTCTAAAATAATAAATAATAAAATGCACGGAAAGGAAAAATATGTTTACATATTGTCAAAACGATACAAGTTTTAGTGTGGATTTTGGAAAAGGAACATTAAAATCATTAATTTACAAAAAAATTGACATTCTCGCGGATGAAATACCGATATTCAAAATTTGTCTTATGGATAAATCGGGAAATCACAAAGTTTTAACCTCCGATGAGGCAACTTCTTTTATAGAAAACGGAAACGGGGCAACATACGGCGGATTTTCAGAAAACATTGAGATTACAATCAGAGTTGAATGTGATAAAAAAATAAAGTGGTATTTAAATGTAAAAAATAATACAGATAAACTTATCGAATGGGTGGAATATTCTAATATTTCTTTAAAACCGCTTGTTGCAAACGGAGGAATAGGAAAAATTCTTTATCCGTACAATGAAGGCGCAATTATAGACGATATGGAATACCGTGAAAGCAGCGGTTGGTTTAGCCACCGCGAGCCGTCTTATCCTTCTCATGGTAGTTATTCTGTATTTCCGAACATGATATGCTCCCAGTTTCTTTGCTATCTGTTTGAAGGAAAAGGGCTTTACATTGGTGCACATGACGAAAAGCGCGGACTTAAACAGATAGATTTTTACAAAACCGCAAACGGAGTTGCAATGCAGATCCGAATATACAGAGGTCTTGACTTTGGTCAGGATTATACTGCCGAATATCCGATAGTATGGCAGATGTTCGACGGAGAGTGGCAGGACGGAGCGGATTTATATAAAAAGTGGTTTGAAACCCATCTTCCTGAAGGAACAAAAAAAGTTAAGGAAAATACAGTGCTCCCCGAATGGTATAAAGAATCTCCGCTTGTCGTAAGTTACCCGGTCAGAGGAGTTCACGATACAGATATAATGACACCGAACGCGCTCTTTCCATATGAAAATGCACTGTCCATTATCGATGAAATCGCAGAAAGAACAAAATCAAAGATACTTGTGCTCCTTATGCATTGGGAGGGAACTGCTCCATGGGCACCTCCGTACGTATGGCCGCCGTTCGGGGGAGAAGAAATGTTCTTTGCCTTTCAAAAAAAATTACATGAAAGAAATCATCTGTTAGGGGTTTACTGTTCCGGATTCGGATATACGAAAAAGAGTAACCTTGTTGACTATGATAACGAAAAAGAGTATGCCGAAAAAGGATATGAATCGGCAATGTGTGCATCTCCGGCAGGTAAAGTCGAATTAAGTAACATATGTCGGGCACAGCGATCCGGATACGATATTTGTGTTGCCTCTGAAAAAGCAAAAGAAATATTGAATAAAGCGTATGAACCACTTTTTGAAAACAATATCGACTATGTTCAGATACTTGACCAAAACCACGGAGGAGGACAGTATTTTTGTTACAGCCGTGATCATAAACATCCTCCGGCGCCGGGGACATGGATGACTGAAAATATGCAGAAATTTCTCGAGAACTGGAATAAAAAGGCAGGTAAGACGATCTTCGGTTGTGAATCGGCGGCATCTGAGGCATTTATCCCCAATCTTCTTTTCAGTGATAATCGGTTTGAATTAAACTGGTATATAGGTAAGCCGGTCCCGCTTTATGCATACTTGTATCACGAATACCTTCATAATTTTATGGGTAATCAGTGTGCATGCGGACTTTCCAACAAAGAAGAAAATCTTTGTTACCGTATGGCATATTCATTTACGGCAGGTGACTGTATAACTGTTGTTCTGATGCCTGACGGAAATATTTTTCCGAATTGGGGCTGTCACGATTTCAGTTACATACCTGATAAAGACAAAGCGCTTGAATTTATATCCAATATGACAAAATTATACAATGAATATGCAAAAACTTATCTTATTGACGGAAAAATGATAAAACCTCTTGCATATGAATGCGAAAAAACCTATGTAACAAGAGCGAGAGGCGGAAAAATTGAGGTTCCGAAAGTTCTTTCAACCGCATGGGAGAAAAACGGAAAAAGTGTACAGATATTTGTAAATCATACAAACAGTGCGGTAACTGTATTTTTTGAAGGCAAAAAATTTGAAATTCCGGCACTTAGCGGAGTTTTAAAAAATAGGTAATAGGCAACTTGTTTGTTTTTTAAAAAATAAAAATACTTTAACATGAAAGGCAATATGTTTATGAAATATATTGAAAAACTGAAAGCGGTAAGTGCAAAACGAACTGAAAGTAAGAACGCCCTCCGCATTGCTTCCGAACTTGTTTACCTTGACGGAATTTCAAAGATAAAAGGAGGGGAATATAACGGTAAACTTGAAAAAGCGCTTGATTTTGTATTGAGTAAAATAAGTAAAGACGGTGTTATCACAAATACAACCGTTGCAGATACCGAAGAAATTCTTTCCGAGTTTAAACCGATTGCAAAAAGTTATAAGGAATTATTTATATCTCACGCTCATATCGATATGAACTGGATGTGGGGTTATAATGAAACGGCAAGTGTAACGATAGATACTTTCCGGACCGTTCTTAAACTTATGGAGGAGTATCCTGAATTTACTTTTATGCAGTCTCAGGCGTCTACTTATGAGATAATAGAAAAATTTGCCCCTGAAATGCTCGAAGAGATAAAAAAGAGGGTTAGTGAAGGTCGCTGGGAAGTTACTGCCGCCGAGTGGGTCGAACCTGATAAAAATATGCCAAACGGAGAATCGCTCGCAAGGCAGATACTCAGAGCCAAAAAGTATATTACAAAACTTCTCGGTATCTCTGCAGATTCGCTTTGCATAGATTTTGTTCCCGACACATTCGGACACAATGCAAATGTTCCGGAAATACTTGCAGATGCCGGAATAAAATACATGTACCACTGCCGCGGATCAGATGGACCTAACATATATAACTTTATTGCACCGTCCGGCAAAAAAACACTTAATTACCGGGAGTTATGCTGGTACAGCGGAGAAGTGCAGCCCGATAAATTTGAAATAGTCCCGGAATTCTGTCAGAAAAATAATTTAGATACATTTCTTTGCGTTTACGGTGTCGGCGATCACGGAGGAGGACCGTCCAGAAGAGATATAGAGCATATAATGGAATACCGCTCATGGCCTCTTACTCCTGACATTAAATTCGGTACTATGAATCAATTTTTTGAAATTATAGAAAAAAGCGGAAATGTATATCCTGACGTCAGAAGAGAACTTAACTGTATTTTTACCGGTTGTTATACTACGCAATCCAGAATCAAAATGGCAAACCGTATTTCCGAAGCACGTATAAACGAAGCGGAGGTGCTTTCTGCCGAAGCGGAAATTTTTGCAGATGTTCCGGCAAATGTAAGAAAATTCGATGCTCCGTGGAAAAATATTCTTTTTAATCACTTTCATGATATTCTTCCGGGTTCAGGTACGATAGAAACAAGAGAGTATGCCATGGGAAGATTTCAGGATACTCTTGCCGCTGTAAATAATTACGCCGCTGCATCTATGCGTGCAATAGCTTCAAAAATCGATACATCACAAATTGCTTTTGACAATGCAGAGGAAACAGTTTCAGAAGGGGCTGGTGTCGGCTATTTTCAAGGACAAAGCACGGGATACGGTTTTCCGTCTGCCGAAAGAGGGCGCGGTAAAGTAAGAGCATTTCATTTGTTTAATACAACCGCTTATGACAGAGAAGAAATTACCGAAATTTTAGTCTGGGATTATTTTTACGATGCAGCTCAGATGGTGATAAAGGATGTGAAAGGTAACGAACTGCCTTATATTGTAGTTGAAAACGGCACTGGATACTGGGAACACCGCTTTATGAAAATTGCCGTAAAAGTAAGTGTACCGGCGTTTTCTTATACGACTGTTATAATATCACAAAAAGAGGATACTGAAAAAAATCTTGATATAAAAATCCGTAATTATGAATTAACAGATGAGCATATAAACGATGCACCAATCGTTCTTGAAAACGAGTATATTAAGGCGGTATTTGATCCGGAAACGGTAATGATTAAAGAACTTACCGATAAAAAAACAGGCGAATTGCTTATTTCAGAGCCGTCCGGGTATTTTACTCTTATTGACGAAAATGTTAGATACGGAATGACTTCCTGGAGAATAGGACCGTATATGAATGTTATAAATCTGAATAAAACACAGAATGTTAAAGTTACGTTCAACGGTACAAATCATATTTTTGACAGGATTCATTACGAAATGCCGTTCGGTTCTTCTGTTTTAAAAGCATATATAACACTTAAAAAGAACAGCCGGGTCCTGGAATATAAAATAAATATAGACTGGAATGAACCGGCAGTAAAAGGACAAAAAATACCTCAAATCAGTTTTGCGCTCCCGGTCTCATACAAAACAAACGGAAAATGTTACTGTGATATACCGTTCGGTATAATTGAAAGAGCGGAAATAGCGCACGATATTCCCGCATTAAGTTTTCTCGGAATAGGGGGAGAGATAAAGAGCGGACTTGGAATCATTACCGATACAAAATACGGTTATCGTTATTATAACAATACGGGTTCCGTAACGCTTATAAGAAGCGCATATGATCCGGATCCGTACCCGGAACGAGGAATTCACGATATAAAGATCGGTGTTGCAGTGTGCACACACGAAAAACTGCCGGAACTGTCCGCATGCTTTACCCATCCGATCGCTTACATATCTTCAGAGAATAATAAAGGTATTCTCCCGCTTGAAAATACTGCTATGACAGTTAAAGGTGATGTAAAGGTTTCCTGTTTTAAAAATTCTGAGGACGGGAACGGTGAAACAGTAAGAGTCTACGATACGACAGGCAAGGCGCAAAAAGTCCAGTTTACATTTTCAGTAACACCTAAAGAAGCATTTGTAACCGATTTACTTGAAAACATTATAGAAAAAGCAGAGATAACAGACGGCAAAGTTATTGTAAATGTCGAGCCCTTTTCGGTTGTAACAGTTACTGTAAGATTTAAATAAACAACGGTCTTTAAACTTTTACAGGACAGATTAGAAATATAAATTTTTAATTCGTGAGTAAAAGATGAGAAACACCCACTTTCGAAAGAAAAGGTAACTTTTTTTCTTTGTGAAAGAGGGTGTTTTATTTTAATATTATATAATACCATAATTAAAATAATATTTACTATTTAAATATTGACAATATGGAAGGTCGAATTTGAAAAAGCAAGAGAAAATAAATCGGATCTTACGCTTCTGCAAAATAACATAATAAAATGCGTTAAAGAAAAAAATGAACCGAGACTTATCGTAAATGTTGTAAACGTGCTTGCAAAATATTCTTCTGATTTCAAGGATATAGGAGAAGAATTTCTTAACAGTATTCTCGACGACGAGGAAATAGCAAAAATACTCAATGTTCAATTTTTCAAAAAAGCAAAAGGAAGAAATTTTGCAAAAAGATTAAAGGTATATGTCGGAGCAACTTTTAAGGATGCAGAGGTCATACTGCGTGATACTCTTGTATGGAATAATGCCGAAAAAGTACGTAAGCAAAGAAAAAATAAGATGATAATAATTATTTCTTCTGTGGCGGCAGCGATTGCAATAGCGGTATCGTCTATTCTTATTTACCTTAATTCAGCGGATAAAGACAGCATAGACCTTGAAAAAGGTGAATCGATAATAGATATTGTGCATGACCAAGATCCCGATCTGACCGGATATACCATCGTATTTACCAAAAAAGACGGAACTGTGGAGAGAGTCGCGGTTACTCCGGATATGCTTTCCGGGTATGATAAAGATACAATGGGAATCCAACAGGCAAATATTACATACATGGGAAAAACATTTGAAGTAACAGTTGAGATACATCCTTCAAAATTGAAAAAAACGGAAGTGTCTGTTTCGGGATATACCCTTACTTGGAACAGAGTTGCAAATGCACAGGGATATTATATATATTTTTTAAATACCTCCGGTGCCCTTGGCGAAGCAGAATATGCAACTGTTGATGATATTGACGGAAATGCGACTCTTGTTTACGATCTTACCACTGTTGATAAAGGATCAACGACCTTTTATGCAACAGTTGTTGCATTCAGTAATACCAAAGATAAAAACGGTGTTAAGATATATGAAGATTCCGATAGGGCAACCGAAATTGCTGTTACAAAACTTTCAGCACCGGACAATGTAAAATATTCCGACGGAAAACTTACATGGGATCCGGTTGCAGGTGCGGTTTGTTATTCTGTGACTAAAAACGGTAAGACAATAAATTCTGATATAGCTTTAACAGAACTGGTATTCAAACTTGATGAAGGAGATAACAATATTACTGTTTCAGCAATTCCCGCAGAACCTGGCGTTATAATGAGCGTAACTTCAAAAACAGTACATAAACTTAAACCCATAGATGCGGGAAGTATTGCTTATATAGGTAACAGTATAACATGGACCGCTTCAAGTGGATCAAATTATTATAATGTGTATATTGATGACGGAGCGGGTGGGAACTTTACGAAGGTTGCATCTGCACAGAGTGGGAGAATATTTAACCTTCCGTCACTTGACACAGGTGTTTATACAATAAGGATAGAAGTTGCGGCAAATACGCTTAATGAGGTAAATTCAGACCCGTTCAGTATAACTGTTACAAGACTTGCGGATCCCGTAATTACGGTGAATGACGGAGAATTTTTCGTAAACGGAAATCCTTTAAGCGAGGCACCGAAACTTTCTTGGTATGTGGACGGAGCATTAACTGAAACTCTTTCCGCAATGCCTGCAGGAGAGCATAGGATTTATGCAGTTGCAAGAGCAAATTCCGAAGGTGAACTTGTCTCTTTGACAAGCGGATCAAATGCAATTACCGTAATAAAACTTCGTTCCCCCGAACTTAATTATTCGAGTACACCGAAAAGAACTATAACCTGTACCCCGGAAACGGTTGAAGGGGGAACTTTAAAATACTATAAAGTTTTTGCCTCAGGAGAAAGAGAAGAATGGTCAATAGACAATATAGACAAACTTTCCGGTATAAACAGAATAGTTGCAAGATTTGTTTCGAGCGGAGGTAATGTTTTGAATTCCGAAGAATCAAACATTGTCACGATTATGACAACCGGTGTAAATCTTGAAATAAAAAATGCTGCTTCAACCAAACCAATATCGGTACTTACAAACGGAGAAGAAGGGCTTTATTACCAACACGATAAGATTCGTAGAGGAAGCAGATTACAAAAACGGAAATGTAAACACAGCGCAAAAAGAATACATTGATATGTCGGTGGGCAATATTTATTACGCGGTCATTACGACAAGTTTCTCTCTTAAAAAGGCGGGAGATGAAATCGGAGAGGCTACGATGAATATAGATATAGGAGCAACCGGTATCCTTTATGCGACTTTGGAGGAAGCGACTGCCGGTGATTGTCTTGAAACGGAACTGAATGATACAAAGAGCATTACGGCGACCATTAAACTTCCGGAACAGATCAATCAGGAGAAAAACTATACATTTATCGTAGAACTTATGCCTCTGAATCAAGGTCAGGCAACCGTAGATGTAAGCGTTTCAGGTGAGGAAACATACTTTTACGGCGATAAAGTGAATGTAAAGTCTAATGTAAGTGTAATTGGAGATGTAAGTTCTGCCTCGTCTCTTGAATACCGTCTTTTTAACGATGGAAAATACGGTCCTGAATACGGCGGACAATATTATACGGTCGTGGGGCTCGGTCAGAGCAGAAACACACTTATATATGTTCCGACAATGTATGAAGGACTTCCCGTAAAGGAAATAGGAGACGGAGCGTTTTATGGTTATAATGCACTAAGAAAACTTACTATATCCGAAGGAATAGTAAAAATAGGCGCACAGGCTATTGCGGGATGCAACAATCTTTTTGATATATCGCTGCCGACTACGCTTACCGATGTGGATCCCACTGCATTTGAAGGTGCAAGTCCGTCCAGTGCCTCGGCAGCTTTGGCACAGATTGCATATATTCCGAAAGAATCACTGAAAAGTATTTTTGTAACAGGCGGAGGAAATATAACGGCAGAGACATTTGCCGGATGCAAAAAACTCAGAACAATTACGGCACTTGATCAAAATCTTACCGCTGACACCGACGCGTTTGACGGACTTAACATAATAACCGCAACAATCCATGCAAATTTTATCGAATATCTTCCGAAGACTACGGTAATGTTTGTAAATGTAAACGCCGGAACTTCTATAGCCGAAAAGGAATTTGAAGGTTTTTCGACCTTACTTCAGGCAAATATATATGACGGTATAACAGAAATAGGACTGGACGCGTTTAAAGATTGCGGAAGACTTTGTGTCATCAAATATTATGGGCCTGCCAAAATAGAAGGGTACAGTTTTTATTATGTAAACCCGATCGGGCACGTACTTTCAAGAAAAGGCGAGTTCGTATATTTACAAACGACGACAGACAGAAAAATAGTAGCATACGTCGGAGAGAGGGTAAATGTTACGGTACCTAATGAAACGGTAGAACTCTCCTCTTATGTGTTTGCCAATAACAAATATATAAAATCTGTGTACATTCCAGCTAAAATAACGGCACTCGGAAGCAATTTATTCTCCGGATGTGATTCCCTTGAAACCGTCGTGATAGACGATAACAGCGCTGTTTCGAATATAGACAGTACCTTCCATAATTGTAGCGGTCTTAAACATTTTCAGTTGCCTAGATGTGTAGATGAAATCAGTACATATTTACTGGAAGGTACGAACAATGTCGAGACGATCACCGTAAGCCCGAACAATATGGCATTTAGGGCAGAGGGCAACTGCATTATAAACAAAACGACGGAAAGAGTGGTTCTCGGATGTAAGGAAAGTGTAATTCCCACATCTTCCGATGTAAAAGGTATCGAAGCCGGCTTTATTACCGGAAACCCCAATATAACTTCGATATTTATTCCTGCAAACATTGAATATGTGTGCTCAACCGCATTTTTGAGATGCAAAGAACTGGTTTCCATTGAAGTTGACCCTAACAATCAGTACTATGAGGTAGTAAATAACTGTTTGATAGAAAAGGCGACAAAAAAACTTGTAATGGGATGTAAGACAAGTATTATTCCGGCGGAATACGGTATAACCGAAATAATGGCAAATGCTTTTAGAGAAACCGACATTACGCAGATCGTCATTCCCGAAGGAGTCGAGACGATAGGAGGATCCGCGTTTTATTCCTGTAAAGAGCTTACAATCGTAACATTGCCCGACACGCTGAAATTAATTGAAGCTTATGCTTTCGAGCAATGCGGTAAACTTACAAGTATAACACTTCCCGACAGTATCAAAAAAATAGACAATGGTGCCTTTAAGAGCTGTGAAGAACTTACAAGCATAAATTTTCCTGCCGGACTTGAAGAAATTGGATACGAGGCGTTTTCAAAAGACAAAAAACTTAACAATATCAGAATACCGAATACGGTAAAACAAATAGAGCAGAACGCTTTTTCCTAATGTGACGAACTAACGACGATCTACATACAAAACGGCTGCAACACAAGCCGCTGGTCTGAGTATTGGAACCGTAAAACGTCGGCTTATAACAGCGAGCATGTCTGGACGACCTACTTCTACGAAGTCAAAAATTACAGATAAAATAAAAAAGGTTGCGAAAGGCAGGTTCTCATAAGGATATTAAGTTAAATCCAAGAGAAAATGCCGATTGAGAGTGGCTGAACCAAGAAAAATGCAACATGGACGAAAAGTCTGTGTTGCGTTTTTCTTTATCCCCTCACCACTCAAAAATTGATACGCAGAAATCAAATAAAAGGTAATTTTCGCCACCAACCTGTTGGGGAGCTATAAACAAAGAATAGCTCTGGCAAAAAAGTTGGATTTATTTTCGAAAAAGTGCTGGACTTCCGCAACCTTCTGTGGTAGTGTGTTGTGCTAACAGGAGGTGCAACCTATGAAAAATATAATAAACGAATTGTGGCATGGAAACATCATTCCGCAAGAGACAGCCGAACCAACTCCAAGGAGATGAAGGAACTCCTCGGATATATGGCAAGTCATCACGAAGAACTCGAAAAGAGCTTCACCGACGAGCAGAAAGAAACATTCGAAAAGTTCCACGATTGTTGGAGCGAATACATGAGCCTCGCCGAAGCAACCATTTTCAAATATGCGTTTAAGCTTGGTATGCAGATGGCTATAGCTGTATTAACCAAATAAGAACAAATAATCCATCATTGGTTTTAGGCAATGATGGATTATTTACGTGTATTTTTACTGCGTGTTGCTTGGATTAACCGTTATATCTAAAATCTTGGTTTTGTTAGGAATTTTAGATATATCTTCAATCGAAATACCTTTTTCCATTGCTACATGTCTAAACGCTGTCATAGTTACTGATGAGTCGCTTAATGGATTATGAGGATCGTGTTGTACACCAAGATATTTTGCAATATTTGTTAGATTTGACGGAAGCGCTAACGAATGCTTTTTCACGATGTCTTCTACGTCAAAGAACTGTCCTTCAACTATAGGACAATTGTGTATTTTAAGCTGATCGTTTAAAGCAATATAGTCTTCTGTGCCAAAGCACACGCCGATCGTATCTTCATCACACAAAATATTCAGAAAATACTTAGCAAAAGAATTAAAGGAAGTCAGAATATTCGCTTGCGCTTTTAATGCTTCGACTTTCCTTCGAGGACTATGTCGCTTAGATACATCAATACTGGAATCTATAAGAATTTCCGACCGCAGCACATTAAAATCGCAATCCGTTAAGATGTAAGCAAGCATATAAATCTTTGTGTTTCTAATGCGCTCTGTATCCCAAAACAAATAATGTTTTATCATTTTTTGAAAAACCAATCGGACGGCGCACCGCCATACGGCATAATAACTTCACCGGAACTGTGCCTTGTGGATACGAGTTTGAATGCAGTGTAAGGAGTTTCCAAAACCAAAGCATTATTTTTATCGAATTGCTTGAGAATAAAACCGTATGTTCCAAAAGCTAAGCCCGTTATTGCTTTGAAGAAGCAATCTTCGTCTACTTTGTATTTTGCAAGCATTTGTTTTTCACGATAAAGAACAATTTCAGCTCTTGCATAGTCATCGCTACACGGTTGAAAATAGATATTAACTAAGTCGGTTCCTGTTGAATATTTTACGGAAGCGTTAACAAGCAGCTGATTTTGTCGTTGTTGCTCTTGCTTGGCATAGTAAGCTTCTGCGCTCGCTTTGTGGCATACGACAGTTAATGTAAGATCATCTGCAAAGTTGTTTTTAAAGGTGATGCGAATAGCAGCAATCGGATTATTAAAATCAATGGAGATGTCAACCTCCGGTGAAGGCTCGATAAGAGTTTCCTGTTTTTCCTTTACAACAAATATTGACTGGATGGAATTATTTGAAATTCGCAGGGTATACCCATCAATTGTAATATCCTCGTCTTGGGTTAAAACAATCGTGTCGTTTTCAAAAGAATATTTGCCGGTTGTCATTCGCTTGCTCGCAAAAAAGCGAATGTTACTTGATTTAAATAAAGCACTCTGATATACATCCATAACTTTACCCTTTCATCCTATTCTGCAAATATGTTCAATGCATTCGCGAAGCTCGCTGACGGTCAAATCCTCGCCGTTTTTTTCGGAGTGGACAATGCTGTTTCGCCTCATCCTCAATTTGTGTAACAAACGAGGCGTGTGCGGATCGTAATTATTGTCTTCGTCGTCATATGTATTAAATGTTGAACAATACCTATCAATCATTTTTGAAAAATCACCCTCATAGTGATAATCACACCGCAAAATTGCTTCAAGGCGAACACAAAGCTTGATTATTAACATATCAATATCGCCCTTGGCTAGTAATTTTTCAAAATACTCGCGAGTTAACTCTCCAGTAGTTTTTTCTTTATCCATTTTGAGAGCAAGTTCATCAATAACACGTTGCTTACAAAGCTTAAATAATAACAACGCTTCTTCTAACGTTTTGGGATATTTATGTCCTTCAAAGCGAAGTGAAAATATTTCTTTTCTCCTTCCCGATTCAACATAATAAAAATGTGTTTGATTAATTCCACTCGGCTTCCAATAAGCTTGCATAAGAGATGCTACAAAAGAGTTATCAATGATATCAACAGCTCCATTTAAAATCGCAATATCGTCGGATCCTCCGGTTAGCATTCTATCATCATTACAAGGAGTTTTCAAAATTTTAGCATCAATTTTTCCTTTTATTGCCCAATCTTTCATCCAAGAAAGATTGTTATCAACGGCATAACGGAATAGAGTGCGTAAATCCTTCTTTTCTATCCATGCACAAATTAATTCTAATTCGTGAATAGGATATTCCAAAATAGCATTCTTAATAGCCTTGAAATTCTTTAATACTGTGAGTTCTTTGATGCAAATGATGCCATTATGAATTGTGGCTTGTACTGCAAGTTCATCCGCGTCTATCTTTTTGTCTGCTTTCAGCTTTGCCAATCGTAATGTATCATCTTCAATGGATGGCATATTGTAGTGCTTGTTAAACAAATGCATGCGTTCTGCTCGCTTGATGTCGCCGCTTTCCAACAAAATCTCAATAATTTTTTTTGAAACACCTATTAAAGGATGCTTTTGCTTTGCAATTTCCAAAGCTTGTCTTTTTGTATCTCCATAGTGGCGGAAATTTTTCTCGGCATCTTGGATAAAAGGAAGGGATTCTTCGTTCATCCTTTCAACATATTGAAAGCATTCATCGAAAAAGTCAATCTTTTTATGTCGAAGCATTACCTCCATCAAATGGAGCAATCCCACATCCCAAACGGGTTTACAAAAGCGAACAGGGTAGTTATTTAAAAGGATATCTGCTGTGCGTTTTCCAAACAATGTGTGATATATACTATCGTCAATTGTAGTATCACTGATCAACAAATCGAAAACCTTTTGAAATTGTGTAGAGGACAGTTCTTTTTCTGTAATAGATGAGAGCATTTTATAAAATTCTTCATCCTTGTTTCTGCTGCGTTCACCTATAACGCTTATGAGTTTGGAAAGGTTATCCGTCCACAAAGCATAATACAATGCGTCGGCAAATGCGGTGCTTTCCCATGTAGGACTGTATCTTCTTTTCAAAACTACATCAAAGCCATATTTTTGAATAATAGTTCCAATCACTTTTTTGCTTTGATATTGTTTAGCATAATCCAACACCGTTTTTCCGTTTTCGTCCTTGGTAGTTACATTGATATCGCTTAGGAGCGAGGGATCGTCAGTCTTCGCACAAAGTTCGGCTTTAGACATAACGACAATTTCTTTTTCGGGTGCTTTACCCGTCATCAAATAATCAATGCTTACACCAAACAATTCGGCAAGTACCGGAAAGAATTCTATGCTTGGGAATGCATCATCTTTCTCCCACTTACTAACCGCCTTGTCGCTGACTTGTAATTTTTCTGCAAGCTCGACCTGAGTCCATCCTTTTTCTTTTCTGAGTGTAGCGATGGTTTTGCCCACGCTATGTTTTTTATCAAATAGTCCCATAGAAACCTCCTGTGTTTTGTTGATATAATTCTATCACAAGTTCGAAAAAATGTAAACCTACATCTCGTTGATGCGGGGGTTTTGGATTTTGGAACGAGCGCCGTGAAATTCTGCTTCTAGTAGAATTATATCATATATTGCGAAAAATGTCAATAAAACCGTGCGACAATAAAAAAACAAAAACTCTAAAACTTATAAAGGCATTCACCTACTTGACAAATTTCGCAAAAGGTGCTATAATAATTGGCGAGCCATTTGAAGCATCCTTGGCAACAGGGATAGCACGGTGCGTTTTAACGCAGCGCATCGAGCCATTCGGATGGTGAAATTGAATATTTTCATAAAATCAGATGACCGCTAAAAGCGGTAAAGTAGGTCAATGCGGGGATCTTTGACCGAAACTGTATGTCTCTTAAACAGAGGTTTTTGTAAAATGTATGAAGAAAGAAATGAGGTACATTATGACACAAAACCGCACCGATTTAGGAAAAGTTGTAGGGGCAAATTTAAGGCGTCTGATTAAAGGGTCAGCGTACCGTACGCAAGCGGAATTTGCCTATGCATTCGGCGTCGACGAGCGAACCGTCAGAAGATGGGTGAGCAGTGGGATCGAAAAGGTCTACATCATCGACGAAATCGCGCACTTCTTTAAGATAGACCGCATGAACCTCCTCTCAGAACGAGAGGAGGTTTCTCCTTTTTATAGGACAAAACGTGTCCTAACACTTTCTCATAATATCTGCTATAATGTTATTCCTCAAAGGCGTTCATTGAAAATAGAATAGTCGAAGGAGGAGCGTGGAATCGACGGATTCCTTTGACAAAATGTATTATGAGAAAGGAAAAAGATGTATGACAAATAGCAAATATTACAGAGTTGGAGCATTTTTTAGAAGCGAGGATAGCAAGCAGATTATCATTCAGGTTCATGACCGTAAGGAGGCAGAAGCATGGGTGCCTCGAGTCAAGGAGATGCTCTATCCCGGCGAGAACACAGAAAA